>JABURR010000047.1 GCA_014762635.1 Paracoccaceae bacterium | reverse complement strand
GCGGACATTCCCTGCACCCTTTCGGGGTGGTCTTGGGGAACGTGACCTCGGGGGGTGGCGTCCGGGTCTGGCCCGTCCGCCGGTGTGCGCACGGGCAGGACAATGCCCGCGCGAGGCTGAATGCGCGGTTAGCGGGGCGTGCGCTCAGGCCTCTGGATCGGGCAGGTATTTCGCCGCCTCGCGCCGGGCGAAGGGTTTCATCGCCGCGCCATGGTCCGAGAGGAAACGGCGGACGCGCTCGGGGTCGTGTTTCGAAAGCTCCCGCAGCCACCAGGCCACGGCCTTCTGGATGAACCACTCGGGGTCGGTCACGTAACTGGCGGCCCAGCCCAGCACCCGCTCGCGGATCGCGATGTCGGCGGGCTTGGGGTGGTTCTGCTTGGTCCAGGGCAGGGTCATCACCAGCGCCGCGCGGCGGGTCCACATGTGGTCCGAGCGGGTCCAGCCCTCGACCGTGTCGATCCGGGACGGGTCCCACACCAGCCGTTTCTGCCCGGCGATCGAGACGTGATCGGCCAGCGCCCAGCCGTCGAAATCCGGCACCCACGAGGTGATCAGTTCCCAAGCGGCGCTGTCATCGGGGCGGATCCGGGCCTGGGTCAGCAGCTTGGCCGCCGCAAGCCGGGCGTCGTGGATATCGGTTTGCCAGAGCGTACCGGCCAGCGCCAGCCGGTCCTCCAGCGACAGGTCCTTGCGCCATTCCTTCGCCAGGGCGTCGACCTGGGGTGCCGTGACGCCCAGATATGTCCGCGGCACCTTCATATAGGCGGCCATGCCCGCGGCCTTTTCGGGGTCGGCCAGCGCGGTCAGCCGGGCAAGGTAGGGCGCGGCGTCCATCAGTTTTCAGCCAGCGGGATGCCGGTTTCGAACCCGTCGATGGTGCGGGTGTTCTTCTCGGCCCAGTAGTCGCGCAGGGTGGCGTCGCTTTTGCTGTCGACCCATTTCTGCATGGTGTCGCGTTCCCCCGCGTAATCCATGAACGGCACCGCGTAGCCGCAGGAGGTCTGCACCAGGTCCACCGTCATGTCGAAGACCTGCCGGGCGCTGCGGTGCGGGGGAAACTCGGCGCAGAGCGCCTGCCAGTCGGCGTCGCCCTCCTGCACGGTGCGGGCGGTGCCGTAGCAGCGCAGGATCAGCGGACGCTTCTCGAACGAGCACCACATGAGCGTCATCCGGTTCACGTCGCGCAGGTGGGCGGCGGTCTCGTTGCCGCTGCCGGTGAGGTTCATCCACAGGATCCGGTTCGGCCCCTTCACGCGCAGCCCGTCCATCCCCTTGGGCGAGACGTTGACGCGGCCCGCCGTTGCCGCCGATCCCACGAAGAAGATGTGCTGGGCCTCGATGAAGGCGCGGTGCGTGTCGTGGATGTGATCGAACTGCTTGGCCATGGCTCATTCCACCGTGACGGATTTCGCCAGGTTTCGCGGCTGGTCCACGTCGGTGCCCTTGGCGATGGCGGTGTGATAGGCCAGAAGCTGCGCCGGGATCGCGTAGACGATGGGTTGCAGAAGCGTCGGCGCCTCGGGCATGACCACGGTCTGCCAGACGCCATCGCTGGCCTCCGTCGCGCCCTTGGCATCGGTCAGCAGCAGCACCTTGCCGTGGCGGGCCATGACCTCCTGCATGTTCGAGACCGTCTTGTCGAACAGCGCGTCGCGCGGGGCCATGACCACCACCGGCACCTTCTTGTCGATCAGCGCGATGGGCCCGTGTTTCAGCTCGCCGCTGGCATAGCCTTCGGCGTGTATGTAGCTGATTTCCTTGAGTTTAAGCGCCCCTTCCAGAGCCAGCGGATACATCTGCCCGCGGCCCAGGAAAAGGATGTCCTGCGCCTCGGCCAGGCGGCGGGCGATCTTCTTCAATTCTCCGCTGCGATCCAGCGCCATGTTCACGATGCCCGGCAGCGCGCGCAGGGTGGAGAGGTGATCGGCAAGCTGCGCGGGCTTGATCCGGCCACGCTCGGCGGCGGCCTTGAGCGCCAGCAGCAGCAGAACCGTCAACTGGCAGGTGAACGCCTTGGTGGAGGCCACGCCGATTTCCGGCCCGGCAAGGATCGGCAGCGCCACGTCGCTTTCCCGCGCGATGGAGCTTTCGGCCACGTTGACGACCGAGGCGATCTTGGCCGCCTTGCCCTCGCAGAAGCGCAGCGCGGCGAGCGTGTCGGCGGTCTCGCCCGACTGGCTGACAAAGACGGCCAGCGTGCGCGCGGGGATCGGCGGTTCGCGGTAGCGGAACTCCGAGGCCACGTCCACGTCCACGGGCAGGCCGGCCACCTGTTCGAACCAGTATTTCGCCGTGAGGCAGGCGTAATAGGCGGTGCCGCAGGCCACCATGGTGACGCGGTCGATCTGGCTGAAATCGAGGGCGGCGCCTTCAGGCAGGGCGATCTGATCGCCATCGGCGGAGAGGTAGTGGCTCACGGCCTCGCCGATGACCGAGGGCTGCTCGGCGATTTCCTTGGCCATGAAGTGCTTGTGCCCGCCTTTCTCGACCCGGGTCGCGTCGATGCTGACGGTGCGCACGGGGCGGTTGGCGGGGCGGCCTTCGGCGTCGAAAATCTCGATGCTGCTGCGGGTCAGGATCGCGTGGTCACCTTCCTCGAGATAGATAATCCGGTCGGTGAGCGGCCCCAGCGCGATCGCGTCGGATCCCACGTAGACCTCACCATCGCCTTGCCCCACGGCGAGCGGAGAGCCTTTGCGCGCGGCGATCAGCAGATCCTCGGCCCCTTCGAACAGGAAGCATAGCGCGAAGGCCCCGTCCAGCCGCGCGATGGTCTGCTCGGCGGCGTCGCGGGGGGCGAGGCCCTGGTCGAGGTAGGATTGCGCCAGGGCGGTCACGGTCTCGGTGTCGGTCTGGCTGGTGAACTCATAGCCCTTGGCTTTCAGCTCATCCCGCAGCTCGCGGAAATTCTCGATGATGCCGTTATGCACGACCGCCACCTTGCCGGTGCGATGCGGGTGGGCGTTGTCGATCGTCGCCGCCCCGTGGGTGGCCCAACGGGTATGGCCGATCCCGGCCTTGCCGGTCAGCGGATCGTGCACCAGAAGGTCCGACAGGTTCACCAGCTTGCCCACCGCGCGGCGGCGGTCGAGGTGGCCGGTGCCGTCGATAGTGGCGATCCCCGCGCTGTCATAGCCGCGATATTCCAGCCGTTTCAGCGCCTCGACGATGATCGGGGCCACCTCGTGATTTCCGAGAACACCAACGATGCCGCACATATCACGTGTCCTTTTTCGCGGCCTTGGCCGCCTTGAGCTTTTCGAAGAACTTGATCTTGAAACCGGGCTTGTTGTCCTGTCGCACGCGGGCCACGCCCAGGGCGCCGTCGGGGATATCCTTGGTGATGACCGAGCCGGTGGCTGTCATCGCGTCATCGCCCACGCGCACCGGGGCGACCAGCATCGTGTCCGAGCCGATGAAGCTGCGCGCGCCGATCTCGGTCCGGTGCTTCATCACCCCGTCGTAATTGCAGGTGACGGTGCCCGCGCCGATATTCGTGGCCTCGCCCACGCTGGCGTCGCCGATGTAGGTGAGGTGGTTCACCTTCGCGCCTTCGCCGATCTCGGCATTCTTAATCTCGACGAAATTGCCGATATGGGCGTCATTGGCCAGTTCCGCGCCGGGGCGCAGGCGGGCAAAGGGGCCGACGGTCGCGCCCGCGCCCACGTGGCAGCCCTCTAGGTGGCTGAAGCCACGGATGCGCGCGCCGGTTTCCACCGTGACGCCGGGGCCGAAGATGACGTTGGGTTCGATCAGCGCGTCGCGACCCAGGTAGGTGTCGGCTGAGAAGAACACCGTTTCCGGCGCGATCAGGGTGACGCCGTTGTCCAGCGCCTCGGCCCGGGCGCGGGCTTGGAAGGCGGCCTCGGCAGCGGCGAGGTCCGACCGCGAATTGACGCCCATCGTCTCGGCCTCGTCGCAGGAGACGGCGGTGGCAGACAGCCCCCGCGCGCGGGCGATTTCGACGATATCGGTGAGGTAATATTCGCCCGAGGCATTGTCGTTGCCGACTGCCCCGGCAAGGTCAAAAAGCGTTGCCGCGTCGGCCATCACCACGCCGCTGTTGCAGAACCGGATCGCGCGCTCTGCCTCGCTGGCGTCCTTGAATTCCACGATGCGGAGCAGGTCTTCGCCCTCCATCACCAAGCGGCCATAGCGGGCCGGATCGGCGGCCTCGAAGCCCAGCACGACGACGGCGTGGTTCCTGCGGGCCTCGGCCATGCGCTCCAGCGTTTCGGGCCGGATGAAGGGCGTGTCGCCGTAAAGCACGACCGCATCGCCGGAAACCCCGTCCAGCGCCGCGCGGGCCTGCAGCACCGCGTGCGCCGTGCCGAGTTGTTCCTCCTGCACGGCGATGGCGATCTCGGGGTCGATCTCTTCGGCGGCCTTGCGCACCGCCTCGGCCCCGTGGCCGACGACCAGCACCGTGCGCTCGGGCTCCAGCGCGGCACCCGATCCCATCGCATGGGCAAAGAGGGGCGCGCCCGCGACCTCGTGGAGCACCTTCGGCAAATCGGAATTCATCCGGGTGCCCTGTCCGGCGGCAAGAATGATCAGGCTTGTTGGCATGGTCTGCTCTTTATCTTCTGTGGCTGCCGTTTTACCCAAGGGCCGTGTGCCCGCAAGGGCGGGGCGCATCAAATGTCTTTACGCCAGGTTACAGCATGTGGCGGGAAATTGCCGGGGAAATGAAATGCGGACGGTCATCTTCGATCTCGACGGAACCCTCGCCGATACTTCGGGCGACCTGATCGCGGCGGCGAACGCGGCGTTCCGGTCGCTGGGCCATGGCGATCTGCTGGACCCTGCCGCCGATCAACGCACCGCTTTTCGTGGCGGGCGCGCGATGCTGCGGCTGGGCTTTTCGCGGCTGGGCGCGGACTGGTCCGAGGCGGACGTGGACCGCGGATACCCGGTTCTTCTGCAGGCGTATGAGGCCGATATCGACCGCCACACCCGGCTTTATCCCGGCGTCGAACGGGCGGTGGAGGCCCTGCGCAGCAAGGGGTTTTGTGTGGGCGTCTGCACCAACAAGCCCGAGGGGCTGGCCGAAACCCTGCTGACCCGTCTCGGGGTGCGTAGCATGTTCGCCTCGATGGTGGGGGCCGATACCTACCCGGTGCGCAAGCCTGACCCGCTGCCCTATCGCAAGTCGGTGGAACTGGCGGGCGGCGCGGTCGAGCGGTCCTTCCTGATCGGCGATACCGAGACCGACCGCGAAACCGCGCGCAACGCAGGCGTGCCCTCGGTCCTGGTCACCTTCGGGCCGGACGGGCCGGGCGTCTCGCGGATGACGCCCGAGGCGCTTCTGGATCACTATGACGACTTGCCGGACCTTGCCGCCGGGCTTCTGGGCGATTGACGCCGGGCCGCCGCCGCTGCACATTTCGGTTGGGAGAGCCAACATGACCGAGGTCTTCAAGGGCAGTTTCACTCAGCAGGAGCCGATCCCCGACGAGGGGATCGCCGCCGCGCTCGAGGTTATGCGCCACGGGCGGCTGCACCGCTACAACCTTGCCCCCGGCGAGGCGGGTGAGACCGCGCTGCTGGAAGAGGAATTCGCCGCCGCGATGGAGGCGCGCTATTGCCTTGCGGTGGCCTCGGGCGGCTACGCCATGTCCACCGCGCTGCGGGCGCTGGGCGTCAGGCCCGGCGACAAGGTCCTGTCGAACGCTTTCACGCTGGCCCCGGTGCCGGGCGCCATTGTCAGTGTCGGCGCGGTGCCGGTCTTCGTCGAGATGACCGAGGCGCTGACCATCGACCTTGACGACCTGCAGCGCAAGATCGCCACCAGCGGCGCGCGGGTCCTGCTGCTGAGCCACATGCGCGGCCATATCTGCGACATGGACCGGCTGATGACGATCTGTAATCTCGCGGGCATCCGCGTGGTCGAAGATTGCGCCCACACCATGGGCGCGCGCTGGCGCGGGGTGGCGTCCGGGCGGCACGGGGTGTTCGGCTGCTATTCGAACCAGACCTACAAGCACATGAACGCGGGCGAGGGCGGGTTCCTCGTGTGCGACGACGACGAGCTGATGGCCCGGGCGATCCTGCTGTCGGGATCCTACATGCATTACGATCGCCACCGCGCCGCCCCGCCTGCCGAGGCGTTCGAGCGGGTGAAATACGACACGCCCAACATCTCGGGCCGGATGGACAACCTGCGCGCGGCGATCCTGCGCCCGCAGCTTCGCAAGCTTCAGGCCCAATGCGACGCCTGGACCGAACGTTACCGGGTGATCGAAGGCGGCCTGCGCGAAACGCCGGGCCTCACGGTGATCGAACGCCCAGGGGCGGAAGAGTTCGTCGGCTCCTCGATCCAGTTCCTGCTGCTGGACTGGGCCGGGCAGGCGGTGGACGAGGTTGTCCGCCGGTGCAGTGCGCGGGGCGTGGATCTGAAATGGTTCGGGGCCGAGGCGCCCGCCGGGTTCACCTCGCGTTATGCCCATTGGCGCTATGCCGCGCCCGAACCGCTGCCCAGGACCGACCGGATTCTGGATGGGCTGGTGGACATGCGCCTGCCGCTGACCTTCAGCCTCGAGGATTGCGCGCTCATCGCCCGGATCATCCGGGCCGAGGTCTCAACCGTGTTCCAGGCCTCCGGCGTCAAGGCCAACGCCTAGCGCATCCAGAAGCCGTTTCGTTTCAAGGTGTTGCGGATCGCCTGTTCGCGGCGGGGCAGGGCGTTGCGGTCGAAAAGCGCCCGCGCCTTGCGGCCCCGTCCCTGGTAGATCATCCGCTTGAAGGGCTCGTGCTCCTTCAGCACTTTCTTCAGCTTGTTGGGCGCGGTGATCTCTTCCAGCAGGTCCACCTGCGCGTCGCTCCCCCAGGCGTAAAGCAGCGGGATCGCCCGGTAGTGGCAGGCCGCGCCCCCGTCCAGCACGCGCAGCCGCGCGTCGGGGCGACCGCCGCCCAAGGCATGGATCACCAGCGGCAGGGCGATCTGGTCGAGCCAGGGATAAAGCGGCTGGCACACCAGCTCCGGCGGCGGGTCGTCGCGGATGCTGGCGGCATATTCCGCAAAGCGCTGGCCGAACTTGCGCGGGCAGGGGCCGAAGAACCAGCCCGCGTTGAAGTAGAGATACCGCTCCCAGTATTCATCCGGCTTCGACAGGTCGAGACTGGTTTCGAACTCCAGCCCGAACCGGTCGTAAAGCGCTTTCCAGGTCTTGGTATATCCCGGCCCGTAAAGCTCGATCACCGGCCAGGTGTTCGACCGCCGCATGGAGGCCGAGGGGCGGTTGAAATCGAACGGGATCTTTCCAAGGTCCCCGGTCACCAAGGTATCGCTGTCTAAGAACAGGAACGACTCACCCTCGGGCAGGGCGGCGAGGCCTTCGATCTTGTTGCCGTGGGGATAGGCGTGGCCGAAGAGGCGGCTTTCGAAGGGGACCACCTCGGCGCCGAAATCCGCCAGCGCATCGCGCAGGAATTCCGGCATTCGCGGGTCACTGGGCCAAAGGGGCCCGGGCTGTGGCTCGGCCACGATCAGCCGGCCAGGGAAGTCGGGATTGAACCGCCGGAACGAGGCCGCGAACAGCAACGCCTCGAACCCCACGCGCCCGCGCTGGCCCACCACCATCACGTTGAACTTTTCCGGCTGTCCGGCCCGTTGTGCCATGCTTCTGCGCGGTCCCTTCTGCCCGATCAGACTAGCTTCGGGCCGGGCGGGGTGGAAGCGCCTTTCCCGCGCCCTTGCGCCCCCTTGCGAAAAAGTCGATCACCGGGGCTGGACAAGATGCGGGGTCGCGGGATGGCGGAGTTTCGGAAGGTCGGGATCGTGGGCGGCGGGCTCATCGGGATGAGCTGGGCGAGCCTGTTTCTTGCGCGAGGGATGGAGGTCACGGTGGTGGACCCGGACCCCGGGACGCCCGCGCGGCTGGAAGGGTTCGTGGCCGCGGCCTGGCCGCATCTGCGCGACCTTGGCCTGACGCAGGAAGACACGCCGCGCGCGGCCACGGTTTCGGCCGATCTGGCCGCGCTGAAGGATGTCGAATTCATCCAGGAAAACGGCCCCGAGAAGATCGACATGAAGCGCCGGATCGTGGGCCAGCTGGAAGAGGTCATTGCCCCTGAGGTTGTGATCGCCTCCAGCACCTCCTCGCTCAAGGCCAGCGACATCCAGCGCGATGCGCGCCATCCCGGGCGCATCCTGGTGGCGCACCCGATGAACCCGCCGCACCTGGTGCCGATGGTCGAGCTGGTGGCCGGCAAGGCCACCACCGAGGCCGCGCTGCAGGCGGCGGAACGGTTTTACGAACAGATGCGCCGGGTGCCGATCCGGGTGAAGAAAGAGGTCCCGGGCCACCTTGCGAACCGGCTGACCTCGGCGCTCTACCGCGAGGCGGTCTACCTGGTGGCCGAGGGGATTGCCGATGTGGAAAGCGTCGACAAAGCAATCGCTTACGGGCCGGGGATGCGCTGGGCGCTGATGGGGCCGCACCTGACCTATCACATGGGCGGCGGGGCCGGGGGCTATCGCGGGTATCTCGATCACCTGGGCCCCACGCAAGAGGAACGCTGGAAGGCGCTGGGCCACCCGGCGCTGACCGACGAGGTCAAGGCGGCGCTGGTCGAAGGGGTGGAGCGCGAACTCGACAGCCAGGACCGCGAGACCCTCACCGCCCGCCGCGACGCCGCGCTGGTGGCGCTGGCCCGGCTCAAGGCGGCGCAGGGGCTGTAGCCGCCAGATCACCGCAGCGGCCCTGCCGCCTGCGATTGGAGGTGTGTCTCTCACGGGCAAGAACTCGCACCGGACACACTGTTTTCCAACCATTTACGCGGCATCGCGACGCCACTATAATTTGGTCATGGGCGACGCGCAGACACCAGAACACTCCCGGCTCTCGATTGACGCGCTGTCCTCCACAAGACAGCTCCGTGCGCTGAACCCTCACACCCCCTTGGATGAACTGCACATTTCCTCGGGACGTGTTTTCAACGTGAAACTGGCTCGCGAAATATCGGGTTGGCAGTCCGTTCGAAAGATCGTGCTGTGGAGCAAGACGACCCGGGCCGCGCTGCGCGAACTTTTGGCAACGCCGGGGCTGCAGGACATCTACGTTTCCAGCCTGCATGACCACGGCTCGCTGAATGGGATGCCGCGCCCCGCCAACCTGCACCGTTTCGCATGCGGTTGGCCCGCGCGTACCGACTTGCTGCATATCGCGGACCTGCCGAACCTTGTCGCGCTGAGCGCCGAATACGCGAAGCTTTCAAGCGGGGCTCTGAATAGAATTCTTGCAATCGAAAGCTTGACGGACCTGGATCTGGAAGGCTCGACCCTCGACGACGACATGGCCAAGGACTTGGCGACATCGCAAAACATAGTCCGCCTCGACATCGGCGCGACCCGCGTCGGGCCGGCAGGTCTGCGGCACATCTGCCAGATGACCCAACTGAAAGAACTGGATATCTGGGCGCTGGATATCCGGGAAAGCGACCTCGACATGCTGGCGGCACTGACGAATCTGGAATACCTGTCCGTCGGAGGCTGCGATGAACAGGAGGTGCTGACCGCCAAGGGCGTCCTCCCACGGATTGCGAAATTGCCATCGCTCAAGCGCCTCTGGCTTGATGGAATTGCCCTTACAGACGGTGAAATTGCCGACCTGAAGCAACGGTACGAAGAGGTGCAGGTCACTTTTTTCTGAGGCTCACGCCCCTCAACGCCCTTCGCCCTCTCAGAACCCCGGTAGCGTTTTCACTTCCAGCAGGACCTGGCGGCGCTCTTGGGTGACGACGTTCAACGCCTCGGCCAGGGCCTCGTCGACCTCGTCGGCGCGGGTGATCTTTTTCGTCCAGGCGCGGCTGGCCTGGGCGGTCAGCGTGAAGTCGGGCGAGGGGGCGAGCGCCGTGAGCGGCATCCGGTTGGCGCGCGCGGCATGGCCGCGGGGGTAGAGGTCGGTCACGGATTTGCGCACCGCGCCCCATTCCTCGTTGTTGAGCACGATGACCAGCACCGGAAGCTCCAGCGCCTCGGCGATCTGGTGGCAGACGGTGGGGTTGGCGAACATGTAGGAGCCGTCGCCCATGGTGGCCACGCAGACGCGATCGGGTTCGGCCAGTTGCGCGCCGAGTGCCGTGGGGAAGGACCAGCCCAGCCCGCCGGAATGGGGCTCCTGGAACCAAGATTTGTGCTCGGTCCGGGAGAGCATCCCCAGCATCGTTCCAAGCTCGGAAAAGACGCTGGAGGTGTGGGGTTCAAGCGCCTTGCCGAGACGGGTCGAGAACCACTCTTTCGTGATGCCGATCCCGTTGCGCGAGGCGGCGTACCAGCGCATCCCCTTGCGGGTTCCGGTCGAGGCCTCTTCCAGCGCGCGGCGGCGGGTGCGGATGCTCTCGTCGTTGCGGGGCAGACCCTCCATCGCGGCGATCAGCGCGGGGATCGTCAGGCGACTTTCGCCCGCGATGGCGATATCGGCGCGGAAATTGCGCACCGGGAATCGGGAAAACAGTGGATCGGGGCCGATGTGGATGACCTTGGTGTCCGCCGGGACCGGGTGCTCATCCGGCCACCAGGGCGCGAGGCTGTCGATCACCAGAACCACGTCGGCCTCTTCCAGGTGGCGCTTGGGGTTCGGGCCGATGTGGCAGGGGTGCTCGGTCGAGATCGACAGATGCGTGGCCCACCAGCTGCAGACGCCGATGCCCCAGTCCTGCACCCAGTCGGCGAAGGCGGCGAAGCTGTCGGCGTCACCCACCCCGCGCTGCGAGATGATGAGCGGTTTTTCCGCCCCCGCCAGCAGGTCCGCCGCGCGGGCGATGTCGGCGGGGTTGGGCGCGCCGGTGACGGGCGTCATGGACGGCGGCCCGGCGATGACGCTTTCGTCGATCTCCTCGCACAGCACCTCGCGCGGGAGCGACAGGTAGACCGGCCCCTTGGGCGTGGAATTGGCGATGGCGGCGGCGCGGTCCAGCACCTCGCCGATCTGTTCGGGGAAGCGCAGTTCATAGTCCCACTTGCAGCTTTCGCGCACCAGCGCTGTCTGGTCGCGCATTTCCTGTCCCCAGGCGATGGGAACGGTGCGCGCGCCAAGGCGATCCTTTTCGGTCACGGGTGTGCGGCCCGACATGAGCAGCATCGGGATATGCTCACAGGCCGCGTTGATCGCGCCGATGGCGCCGTTGGCCAGGCCCACGTTGGTGTGCAGCATCACCGACTGGGCGCGGCCCGTCATCAGGTAATAGCCATGCGCCATGCCCATCGCGGCGTGTTCATGCGGGATGACCAGCGCGCGGGGCAGGTCGATGCCCTTGGCGTCGGCCTCGGCCAGGCCCTCGATGATCGGGGGAAAATCGGTGCCGGAGTTGGTGAAGACGTAGTCGACGCCAAGCGCCTTGAGGCGGCTGAAGATCGCGCCGCCGGCGGTGAGCGTTCCGGCCTCTTCGGGCACCGGCTGTGTGGTGTCTTTCATGACCGTCCTCCTCGGCGTCCTCTTCCCGCGCCAAACATGGAACATAACGCATTTTCGTGGCTTTGACACGGGGTTTGGTGAACATTGTCAATTGTCCCCGCCCGTGCGAAGAGCAGATCAAAGGGTGAAACTGTCGAATGAGGAGGAAACTGCAGATGGCTGAGATCGAGCTGTTGATCGGCGGCAAGCAGAGTGCCGCCAAGGACAAGACGGTTTTCGAGCGCAGGGATCCGGTGACCGGCGAGGTCGCGACCAAGGCGCCCGCGGCGAAGGCCGTGGACGTGGACCGCGCGGTCGAGGCGGCGGCGAAGGCGTTCCCGGACTGGTCCGAGGAAGGCCCCGGCAAGCGGCGCGAGATCCTGATGAAGGCGGCCGATATCCTGGAAGAAAAGACGCCCAGGTTCATCGAGGTCGGCGTGGCCGAAACCGGCGCCACCGGTCCCTGGATCGGCTTCAACGTGATGTTCGCCGCCAAGGTCCTGCGCGAGGCGGCGGCGATGACCACCCAGATCAAGGGCGAGATCGTGCCTTCCGACAAGCCCGGCAACTTCGCAATGGCGGTGCGTCAGCCGGTGGGCGTTCTGGTGGGCATGGCGCCCTGGAACGCGCCGGTTATCCTGGGGATGCGCGCGGTCGCCATGCCCATCGCCTGCGGCAACACCGTAGTGCTGAAAGCCAGCGAGATGTGCCCGCACCTGCACCTGATGATCGCCGAATGCTTCGAGGAAGCTGGGCTGCCCAAGGGCGTAATCAACATCGTGACCCATGCCGCCGAGGACGCGCCCGAGGTGGTGACGCGCCTGATCGAGCATCCGAAGGTCAAGCGCATCAACTTCACCGGCTCCACCCGCGTGGGCCGGATCATCGCCGAGACGGCGGCGAAGCATCTGAAACCGGTGCTGCTGGAACTGGGCGGCAAGGCCCCGATGCTGGTGCTGGACGACGCCGATCTGGACGCGGCGGTGAACGGCGCGGCCTTCGGCGCCTTCATGAACCAGGGCCAGATCTGCATGTCGACCGAGCGCATCATCGTGGATGAGAAGGTCGCCGATGCCTTCGTCGAGAAATTCGCCAAGAAGGCCGCCGATCTACCCCATGGCGACCCGCGCGAGCCGGTCGTTCTGGGCTCGGTCATCGATCGGGCGACCATCGACAAGGTGGACGGGCTGATTGACGACGCGCTTTCCAAGGGGGGCGTGCTGGTCACCGGCGGGCCCGAGGCGGGCACGATCATGCCCGCGACCATTGTCGACAAGGTCACGCAGGACATGCGGCTCTTCCGCGAGGAAAGCTTTGGCCCGGTGGTCTGCATCGTCCGCGCGAAGGACGCCGATCACGCGGTGGAACTGGCCAATGACACCGAATACGGGCTGTCGGCTTCGATCTACAGCGGCGACGTGCAGAAGGCGCTGAAGCTGGCCAAGCGGATCGAGAGCGGCATTTGCCACATCAACGGCCCCACGGTGCATGACGAGGCGCAGATGCCCTTCGGCGGGGTGAAGAACTCCGGTTACGGTCGCTTCGGCGGCTCGGCCGGCGTGGATGAGTTCACCGAACTGCGCTGGATCACCATCGAGGACCCGCACCAGCACTACCCGTTCTGAGCGGGACCCGCGGAAACGGAAAGGCGCGGGGGAGACCCCGCGCCTTTGCTTTATGGTCTTACGGAGCAAATTTGACGGTTTGGGGTTTAGGTGTTCGTCGGGAATCAGTCTGCCGCACCGGGACAGGAAAGCCGTCATGTATGATTAGACAGAGCATCATGGCGGGGCCGGTCGGCTAGCGGAGCGGGGATTCGAACCTCGTGCGATCTAACATATTTTGTATAACGCCATATTTTCGCCACAAACTCTATGCTGTAGCGAACGAATCAGGTACAATAGAAAAGGCGACGGGTGGCTAGACCCGTCGCCTCAAAATTGACCTGCCGTAGGAAGGCAGATTTGTACGAATTCGTGCTGATATTATCCACTGATTCAGCGAAATCGTCAAGCCATCCTGCGGCTCCAAAAGGAGCCCAAAATGGCTTTCAATATTTCTTGGCGCGGTGCGAGCGGTAAATCGTACACCTTCGAAGCGTACCCCAACGGGACGCAGTTCAACGCGGTCTCAGGTGTCTATATCTTCTGTCGACAGATTACTCCTGGGAGTTGGGAAGCGCTCTACGTTGGTGAAACCCAGTCCTTCGAACAAAGATTGAATGTTGGTATTCACTCTCACGATGGCTACGGTCGGGCCGCTCGTCGCGGTATGACCCATATCGCTGTGCTTGTCGTGGCTGGCGAAGCCGAGCGCTTGCGCATTGAAACTGATCTTCGACACGGTTTGAATCCTGTTGCCAATGCCCAGAACGTTTTGGGAGGTTTCCGCTAATGAGTGGCGATATCCAAAACATTCTTTGTGGCACTTGTCGCGTACCGATTGAGGGCCCTTCGGATGGAAAAGACGACAACGTTTTTTCTTGTCCCAACTGCGGACGCAGTGACACGCGTGAAAACGTTGTCAAAGAAGTAAAGGCTTTTGTGACGGAACAGGCTAAACTGAGCCTCCAAGAATCCATGCGAAAGGCGGCTCAGGGCAGCAAGCTTCTCCAGTTCAAGGGTGAGCCCATTCGAAAGAAGACATATCGGTTCATTACTGATCATTCGATCTAACTCGCGATGGCTGGCCTCATTGGGGCCAGCCACACCTCGCAGGCTCTCGAACTCAAGCGGAAAGAATTTCTTCTGCTTGCCTCCCTTTTCATACTTGGGGCCGCTCACTTCCCCTTCCTCGGTTTCCGCACCGGGGCGGGGCGGACCTTCTTCTCGATCTCGCCATAGAGCAGCCCGGCGATGTTCTTGCGCGAGGAGGTCTCGATCCCCTCAAAACCCGGTGAGGAGTTCACCTCCAGCACCTTCGGCCCGTCCTCGGATCGCAGCAGGTCCACGCCCGCAAGGTTCAGCCGAAACGCCCGCGCGGCGCGGATCGCGGTGTCGCGTTCTTCCTTGGTGATGCGCACGGGTTCCGCCGTGCCGCCCTGGTGCAGGTTCGAGCGGAACTCCCCCGGGGCCGCGACCCGGCGCATGGCGCCCACGACCTTGCCGCCGATGACAAGGCAGCGGATGTCTTCTCCGGCGGCTTCCTTGACGAAATGCTGCACCAGGAAACTGGCCTTCAGCCCCCGGAAGGCCGAGATCACCGATTGCGCGGCCTTCTTGGTCTCGGCCAGCACGACGCCTTTTCCTTGCGTCGATTCCAGCAGTTTCAGGATCAGCGGCGCGCCCCCCACAAGACCGATCAGGTTGTCGGTATCCTTGGGTGAATAGGCAAAGGCGGTGGTGGGCATCCCGATCCCGTGGCGGGCGAGGATCTGATGCGCCTGCAGCTTGTCGCGGCTGGCGATGATCCCATCCGAGCCGTTCACGCAATAGGTGCCGATAGTCTCGAACTGGCGGATCACGGCGGTGCCATAGGTGGTGACCGATGCGCCGATGCGCGGGATCACCGCGTCATAGCGGGGCAGGCGCTTGCCATCGTAATGGACGCCCGGCGCGATTGCGTCGATCGCCATGTAGCAGCGGGTGGTGTCGATCACCTCGACCACGTGGCCACGCTTTTCGCCTTCGCTGACCAGGCGCCGGGTCGAATAGCTATGCGCCTCGCGCGAGAGGACCGCGATGCGCAGGGCGCGGTCTGGTTGGGCGCTGCGCAGGTCCGAGGAGTGGTAGACGTCGTAGCCAAGCTGCGGCTGACAGAAACTGTCGCCGGGGGCCACGACGATATCCTCGCCCAGGGCCTGGCGGCCCAGCAACATCCGGTAGGCCATGCTGCCCCGGTCGGTCAGCGTCAGCTCGATGGGCCAGCGACGGCCGCCGATCTCGATTTCGGACGTGATGACATAGCGCCACTCGGATTCACCGTTGGAGCTGGTCACCTCGCGCCGGTCCGTCACCTCGGCCGAGCAGGGGATCGCCACGTCCGTGCGCCCAGGCACCGGATGCACCAGGAAGCGGACGCGGGGGCGGCTTGCCGGGCCAAAGGGCTCGATCTCGGAGGCGTGCAGCGCCGAGGTCCGCGCGCCGGTATCCACCTTCGCCTTCAGCGCCGGAAGCCCGAGCCCCGGAAGCGCCACCCATTCCTCCCAGCCAAGCCGGAAGGGCATTTGTTCAGTATCGGTCATGGAAAGATTCGCCAGTTGTCTGGCCGCGATATATGAGAGGCAAGGGTCACATGCCACAGGCCGCGCGCGCAGCATCCGCCGCCTGTGCAATTTCTGCAACGGAGACGGATCATGGCGGCGATCGATCTGCTGTCGATCCGCGTCAACCAGCGTCAGGTCAATAGAGAAGAACGCCAGATCAGCACCTGTCAGCCCGACCTGCAATATCACTTCCTTGGCCGCACTCATCATATGCTGGAAGAATTCTTCAGGCTAGGCATGGCATCTTTCAATTTCATGAAGGGCATGGTCATGCTGCGGGGGGCCGAGGCCGCGGGCGAAGGTGCGGCATATTTGGGCTGGCAGATCGGCCGGGCTCGGAGGTGAGTTGACATGAAACCTGCAAACACATGCCTGCCGCATTTGCCGCGACTGGAAATCCTGATTGTCGAGGCAGAATATGAAGACGTGATCAAATTCTACGACGGCTACTTCGACGGATGGAACGCCAGGCCTGTCGATGATTATTTTCCCTATCTGATCCAGCCTTTCATCAAAAGAGAGGGCATCGATCTCTTTCGCACCCCGGCGATCGCCTATGTGCATCAGCGATATTTCAAAGCGAACCCGGAATGGACGAAGGGGTTTCCCTTCGGTGCAGTGCGTGTGTCAAAACCCGTCGGCACCAGCGGCCTGACCGTGATCGAGGGGCCTGAGGCAAACATACACTGCGTCTTTGGATCGCTTGAGATACATCGTGATGCTGGTCTGCGAACGATGGAGTTTCGCAGCGATATCGCATTTCCAGATGGCGATCCTCAAAAGGCATTTTACAATTCCATGTCTGTCTTCGATCCGAGCCTGCACTCGATCTGGAACCCCGGACGAGCTATCGAGGCTTGGCTAGACTACGACAATCAGGCCGAGGGCAAGCCGGTCCGGTACAAGTTTCGCCAATCCGGTGAACCGTTGCCTTGGGAAAACCTCGAATATTACGAGAACAGGCTGGTCAGGGATCGTTTCAACCGAAACATCGTCTGCGAATACATCGAGAAGATCGGCATCCCGGTCGAGGATTACTTCGTTCACCGCAAGGTAGACCGCTGCGCGATCTACACGGACTCCGGCCCGCAATACCAATAGAAACGACGCACCGCCAATCCGCGCCAGCCAAGTTCACCAACGCCGGATCGGCAAGGTGGTTACGGCGGCGGACGGTTCGGTGGTCGAGCAGGGGATCGCCACGTCCGTGCGCCCAGGCACCGGATGCACCAGGAAGCGGACGCGGGGGCGGCTTGCCGGGCCAAAGGGCTCGATCTCGGAGGCGTGCAGCGCCGAGGTCCGCGCGCCGGTATCCACCTTCGCCTTCAGCCCCGGAAGCGCCACCCATTCCTCCCAGCCAAGCCGGAAGGGCATTTGTTCAGTATCGGTCATGGAAAGATTCGCCAGTTGTCTGGCCGCGATATATGAGAGGCAAGGGTCACATGCCACAGGCCGCGCGCGCAGCATCCGCCGCCTGTGCAATTTCTGCAACGGAGACGGATCATGGCTGACGTCAATGCCGACCAGCGCGCCTATTGGAACTCGGCCAGCGGGGCGAAATGGGTCCGCTACGACCAACAGCTGGAAGTGATGCAGCGCGAGGTGACCGAGACGCTGATGGCGCGGTCGGGGATCAGTGCGGGAAGCCGGGTGCTCGACCTGGGATGCGGCACCGGTGCGACGACCCGCGAGGCGGCGCGCATGGCCGGGGCAGGGGGGCGGGTAACCGGCGTCGATATCTCCGAGCCGCTGCTGGCACATGCGCGTTCCGTGCAGGCGGGCGGGGAAGCCGCGCCGATCTCGTATCTTTGCGCGGATGCGCAGGTTGATGATCTGGGTTCGGCCTGCTTCGACCGGGTGATCTCGCGTCTCGGGTCGATGTTCTTCGAAGACCCGGTGGCGGCCTGCGCCAATATCCGCGCCGCGGTTGCGCCCGGTGGGACCATGGCGCTGATCTGCTGGCGGCGGGGGGAGGACAACCCTTGGTTCTCGCTTCCCCGCCAGGTCGCGGTGTCGCATCTGGGGGATGAGCCCACCAACCCCGATGCCCCGGGCGCGCTGGCCTTCGGGGATGAGGTCCGGGTTTGCGATATGCTGACCCGCGCGGGTTGGGAGGTTCGCTGTGACCCGGTGGCGCTTCACCTGACGCCGGAGGGAAGCCCTGAAGATGTGGCCCGGTTGGCAACGCGGCTTGGCCCGGCGGTGCGGTTGATCTCGGTCTACCAGGCCGATGCCGCCCAGATCGCGGCGATCGAGGCGGATATCGCCGATGTCTTTCGCGGCTACGAGACCGGCGGCGAGGTGCGTATCCCGGCGGTGATGAACCTCTTTTCGGCCACCGGCCCGGCCTGAACCTGGCGTCGGGGCTTGCCCTTGCGCGCGGCATGGGGCTAATCACCGCGCGATGAGCACGTTTTCCTACAAGATTCTCGGCACCGATGGCGCGGCGCGGACCGGTGTGATCTCTACCCCGCGCGGTGAGATCCGCACGCCTGCCTTCATGCCCGTGGGCACGGCGGCGACGGTGAAGGCGATGATGCCCGAAAGTGTCCGCGCGACGGGCGCCGACATCTTGCTGGGCAATACCTATCACCTGATGCTGCGCCCCACCGCCGAGCGGATCGAGCGGCTGGGCGGGTTGCACCGCTTCATGAACTGGGAGCGGCCGATCCTGACGGACTCGGGCGGGTTCCAGGTGATGAGCCTCGCCGAGCTGCGCAAGCTGACCGAAGAGGGCGTGACCTTCCGCAGCCATATCGACGGCTCGCGCCACACGCTGACGCCCGAACGCTCGATGGAGATCCAGCGGCTGTTGGGCTCGGACATCGTGATGGCCTTCGATGAATGCCCCGCGCTGCCCGCCGACCGCGACCGGATCGCCGAGTCCATGCGGCTGTCGATGCGCTGGGCGCAACGCTCGCGCGATGCGTTTGGTGACCGGCCCGGACACGCGCTCTTCGGGATCATGCAGGGCGGGCTGGAGCGTGACCTGCGCGAGGAAAGCGCCGAGGCGCTGAAGCAGATCGGCTTTGAGGGCTACGCCGTGGGCGGCCTTGCCGTAGGCGAGGGGCAGGAGGCGATGTTCGGCTGCCTCGACTATGCGCCGGGATTCCTGCCCGAGGACAAGCCGCGCTACCTGATGGGGGTGGGCAAACCCGACGATATCGTCGGCGCCGTCAAACGCGGCATCGACATGATGGATTGCGTGCTGCCGTCGCGTTCCGGCCGAACGGGGCAGGCCTTTACCCGGCGCGGCGTGGTCAACATCAAGAACGCCCGCCACATGGACGACCCGCGCCCGCTGGACGAGCACTGCGCTTGCCCCGCCTGCCGGAACTATTCGCGCGCCTACCTGCACCACGTCTTCCGCGCCGGAGAGATCATCTCCTCCATGCTGCTGACCTGGCACAACCTGCATTATTACCAAGAGTTGATGCAGGGCCTGCGCGACGCGATCGCGGAAGGCCGGTTCGACGCCTTCGAGGCGGAGTTCCATGCGCAAAGGGCGGATGGGGATATCGAGCCGATCTGACCCCTCAGAACCGGTAGGACAGCCCCGCCGTGACCCGCTCGCCCGAGACCCTAAGGTCGGGCGGTGGTGTGCAAAAGATGCAGAGGAACATGTTCTGGCTGTTGCTGTAGCTGTGCGAGGCGGCCTCGACACGGGCGCTGAGCCCGCCGGGAAGGTTGTATTCCAGTCCCACGGCCCGGAACCCGCCGCTGACGAGGTAGGATTCCGAGGCGCCGCGGGCGTCGGCCATCCCCTCCCCAAGGCTGGCGTAGAGCAGGATGTTGCGCCACTCGACCCCCAATCGAAACAGCAGGGCGACTTCCGGTCCGAAATACGCATTGGAGCCGCTGTCGAAGGACAGGGCGTTGGGGGTGTATTGAAGCTCCACCCCCATCGCCAGCCGGACCTGGTTCCCGGTTTCCGGCATCGGAAAGAACCCCAGCGCGCCGCCGTAGAGGCCGAACGCCTCGCCCGCACCGCTGCCGGTGGTCGTCACGTCCGAGAAATAGGGGGTTTCGGAATAGTCGAACTCGTGGGCGGCATGGCTGATGCCAACGTAGACGTAGTTGTCACCCCCCGCGCGGGACTGCGCCAGGGTCGCCATCGGGGCGAGGCCGCCGAGGGCCACCGCCAGAACAAATCGGAAATGCCTGACCATCTGCCATCCTCCCTCGTATGCATGAAGGCTAGTGGGGCTGTTGGTCCCGACACAGTCAGGGAAAGATGACCGGAGGGCCCCAAGTCGAGGTTTCGCCTCACGGATTTCCGGACTTGCCACCATGTCAGGTTGCCCGAGATCGTTCGCCTGTCCGCATAGCGCGACCGGGCGACCCGAAAGGAAAGTGCCGCCGGGTTTCGGCGGCACTCTTTTCGCGTTTCTGCCTTTGCAGAGTCGGTAGGCGAGCCCGTGGGCCTAGAAGTGGAGCGAGGCGCCCAGCGAAATCGTGTCTGTTTCGAAGGAGGTAGTCGGCAGGGCTACGAAGTCGTCGATCTTGGTATGGGATACCTCGAGTCGCACACTGGTCAGCGGGGTGAACTTGTACTCCGCCCCGTAGGCGTACATCGTTCCGTTTCCGGCGTCCGTACCCAGACCGTTGTCGTAGACCGCAGCAGCATAGCCCAAGGCGCCGTAGATCAGGATGTTGTCCATCGTGAAACCGGCCCGCGCTCTCAGCGTAGTCATGTAGCCGAAGGTCTCGGACGGCGTCGTCGAATCCTCCAGCACCGTGGGCGATAGCGACAGCTCACCGCCGAAGACCACGTTCGGGATGACCGCGACGTTGAAGCCGCCGTGAAGGGCAATGGACGCGCCTTCGCCGACCGGACTGCCGGATGCCTCTTCGAAGCTGGTCGAGCCGACGCTGCCGCCGACATAGCCGCCGCCCCAGCCGAAGAACTGGGCGGATGCGGGGCTGGCCAGCAGGGTGGCTAGGACAAGCGCCATCGCTGGTAGTCTGTTGAAGATCATCGGGTTTTCTCCTTCTGGGTCTGATCAAAAGACGTCACCCCCTCAGACGCAGGATCACGCGTGATCGGCGTCATGCAAGGCGGCGGCCTCGTTTGGCCTGAATGGAGAAGCCGATGTTGCGGGGATACCACTCTTGGCAGCCGAGAGACCTGCCCCGGGTTATCGGGCGATTTCCGAAACGCCCTGTCGTGGGAATTGCCCGGAACTGCGCCATCGGATAACCTTTTTCCCAAGGCAGGATCGCCGCGACGGCGAAAGGGTATGCGATGACCACGATCAGTTTCTGGGCGCGAGGCGACAATAGCGGGGCGAACAACCCCGCGCTGAACGTTGAGGGCACCAATACCACGCCGACCACGCAATTGACCTTCGACAGCGGCGCGACCGGCGATGTGAAGCTGGACTACAATGGCGGCGGGATCGACACGAACACCTCGGTGATCATCGGCGGGACAAGCTATGACTTTTCGGTCCAGTTTGTTGGAACCTTGCCGCTTACAAACAAGCTGAGCAATGTCGCGGGGGCGGACATACGGGGGAAGGAGATCATTGTCATCTCGGTCGTCGACTACCCGGCGGTGGGAGAAACGCAGCGCTTCTTCTTCCTGACCGATGGGACAGGCACCTTCACGATCATGGAGGCCTTTCCGAACGGCGCCCATTCAATTGACAATTTCAACGATATGCCGGTCGACCCGGTCCTGATCTGTTTCTGTTCGGGTACGATGATCGCCACGCCAGATGGAGAGCGCCCGGTCGAGGATCTTGCGGCGGGGGATATGGTGCTGACGGCCTCGGGCGCGGCGAAACCGCTGATCTGGACGGGTCTTACGCGGCTATCGCGGGAGCGTCTGCGCGACCATCCCGAGCAATGGCCGGTGACGATCCCGGCCGGAGCCCTGGCGCCGCGACTGCCCGAACGCGATCTTTCGGTCTCGGCTCAGCATCGGGTGGTGATCGAAGGAGCCGTCCCGGAGATGCTGTTCGGGGCGCCGCGGGTCCTGGTTGCGGCCAAGCACCTGCTCGGGGCGCTTGCGCGCTCGGGGGCGCCCACGGGGGAGGTGGTCTATCATCACCTGCTGCTGGAAGATCACGAGTTGCTCGTGTCCAACGGCCTTGCCTCGGAGAGTTACCAGCCGGGCGCCTATGCGATGTCGCGGCTTAACCCGGAGATGCGGCGCGCCCTGCAGGCGGTGATTGCCGCCCATGGGGGGGATGCGATGATCGGACGGCCCGACGCTCTGCCGAGCCTGAAGGCGGAAGAAGGTCGATTGCTGGCGGCGAGGGTTGCGGCGGCGACCCGGTCGGATGCTCAGCCCCTGCCGGCCTGAGCTTCGTGTTTTTCGGCCTGGATCTCGATCCGTGAGAGGATGTCATCGAGGACACGGCCCGCGTAATCATCCATCCAGCGCATGAGGATCTTGCGGCGCGGCATATGCGAGCGGGTGATCCGCATGTGAACGCAGACCTTGCCGTCATATTCCTCGAAGATCAGGGTGATGACCTGCGGAACTTCACGCCCGTCGCGGGCCCCCTCGATGCTGACGAGGCA
This sequence comes from Paracoccaceae bacterium, assembly GCA_014762635.1. Taxonomy (GTDB): domain Bacteria; phylum Pseudomonadota; class Alphaproteobacteria; order Rhodobacterales; family Rhodobacteraceae; genus JABURR01. The sequence continues at coordinate 46,430 of JABURR010000047.1, read as the reverse complement.
TTTGTAGAATTTCAGCGGCTCGGTATAGTCGATGAACACGCGGCGGGTCATGCGCCAACCGCTGGGGAAGTGGTGGTGCATGTAGATCACGTCGGGGTCCGACGGGTCAGCGACGATTTCCTTCACCGTGCGGTCATAGTGAAATTCGGGCTTGCCCGGGATCGGGATGAACGAGGTCCAGACGGTCTCGAGGTCGAGGCTGGTGACGGATGTGGCCCGGTCGGTCTGCGTCACCTTGGACAGCACCAGGTCAGACCAGCGCCCGTAGACAAGCTGATAGAGCAGGAAGGTGGCCAGGGCGATCAGAATCGCCATCAGCGAGGGCTCATTCAGGGCGAGTTGGCGTGCTGGTGGACAGAGGGCGATCATGAAGAAGGCGGTTGTTCCGGTGACCGCCAGGATTTCAGCCGAAAAGCGGATGTGCGGAATGACGCGAAGGACGAAGAGCTCCAACGAGAATACGAAGACAGAGCCCACCAGCGCCGCAAATATAGGCAGCGGCAGGCCGAGCACGATCAGGTCGATCCCGCGGAACACGACGAAGAACGCAATGGCCGCCATCCCGGTCACGAAGACGAGGCGGCGCCGATCCCTGTAGAGGCGTCTTTTGATATCGATCCAACGCATGGTGGTTCGCTAAGGTCCTGTTCGCATTTTCAAATTCGGCTTGCACGTTCGTGTTTCAGTAAACCGAAAATTGCACCTGAATGCCACTAATATTCAAAATTGATCAAATTCAAAGGACAAAATGACAAATTAGCATTATTTGTCCCGAAAACAGCAGGTTGTCCGCCACATTTTCATCGCGAACTGCCTCGACGACGGTTGTACAAGTGAAAGTTGAATCATTTGAATCATTGCACAATTGACGTTTGGTCAGGGTGAGATTCGTGCGTCTGGACACGCCGTTCTTCCCTTGTGGCCGCTGCCGGTCGGGTGCAGACTGATCGCGACGCGGGGAGCGATTGAAAACCGTCGCGACTGCCCCCAACTAGATAGTCCAGACCGGAGAGGGCCGGGCGCTGCCGAATATCGGGGCCGGGGCTCTTTTGCGATACAGAGGAATGAGCATGGAAGAACAATTGAGCACCTCCTATCCCGTCCTGCCGCTGCGCGACATCGTGGTATTTCCCCACATGATCGTGCCGCTCTTTGTGGGACGCGAGAAGTCGGTGCGCGCGCTGGAAGAGGTGATGGCGGATGACAAGCAGATCCTGCTGTCGAGCCAGATCGATCCGGGCGTGGACGAGCCGACGGACGACGGCATCTACAAGACCGGTGTGCTGGCCAACGTGCTGCAATTGCTTAAACTGCCCGACGGCACCGTGAAGGTGCTGGTCGAAGGGCGTGGCCGTGTACGGATCACCGAATTCCTGGAGAACGAGAATTTCTTCGAGGCGCGCGCCGAGTTCCTGGCCGAGGAAACCGGCGACGAGGACGCCGTGGCGGCCCTCGTGCGTTCGGTATCGGAAGAATTCGAGCGCTACGCCAAGATCAAGAAGAACATCCCCGAAGAGGCGCTTGCCACCGTGTCGGACACGACCGAGCCCGCGAAGCTGGCCGACCTCGTGGCTGGTCACCTGGGTATCGAGGTTCACGAGAAGCAGGAATTGCTCGAAACGCTCTCCATCGCCGAGCGGCTGGAGAAGATCTATGGTCAGATGCAGGGCGAAATGTCGGTCCTGCAGGTCGAGAAGAAGATCAAGACCCGCGTCAAAAGCCAGATGGAGCGGACCCAGCGCGAATACTACCTGAATGAGCAGATGAAGGCCATTCAGAAGGAACTCGGCGACGGGGAAGAGGGCCAGAACGAGATCAACGAGCTCGAAGACAAGATCGAGGCCACCAAGCTTTCCAAGGAAGCCAAGGAAAAGGCCGAGGCCGAGCTCAAGAAGCTGCAGTCCATGTCGCCCATGTCGGCCGAGGCCACGGTGGTGCGGAACTATCTCGACTGGATGCTGTCGATCCCGTGGGGCGTGAAGTCTCGCGTCAAGAAGGACCTGCACAAGGCGCAGAAGGTGCTCGACGACGATCACTATGGCCTCGAGAAGGTCAAGGAGCGGATCGTCGAATATCTGGCCGTGCAGCAACGCTCGAAGAAGCTGAAAGGCCCGATCATGTGCCTCGTCGGCCCTCCGGGCGTGGGTAAGACCTCGCTGGGCCGGTCGGTCGCCAAGGCCACGGGGCGCGAGTTCATCCGCATCAGCCTCGGCGGCGTGCGGGATGAATCCGAGATCCGCGGCCACCGCCGGACCTATATCGGCTCCATGCCGGGCAAGATCATCCAGGCGCTGAAGAAGGCCAAGACCACGAACCCGCTCATTCTGCTCGACGAGATCGACAAGATGGGCCAGGACTTCCGCGGTGACCCGGCCAGCGCGATGCTCGAGGTTCTGGACCCGGAACAGAACTCGACCTTCGTGGACCATTACCTCGAGGTGGAATACGACCTCTCGAACGTGATGTTCCTGACCACGGCGAACTCCTACAACATGCCCGGGCCGCTTCTGGACCGGATGGAGATCATTCCGCTGGCGGGCTACACCGAGGACGAGAAGCGCGAGATCGCCAAGCAGCACCTGCTGCCCAAGGTGATGAAGAACCACGGCCTGAGGAAGGGCGAGTTCACCGTCACCGACGCGGCGCTGCAGGAGATGATCCGCACCTACACCCGCGAGGCGGGCGTGCGGAACCTGGAACGCGAACTGGCCAAGCTGGCGCGCAAGGCGGTCACGAAGCTGGTGAAGAAAGAGGTCGAAAGCGTCGAGGTGACGCCGGAAAACCTCGAGGAGTTCCTGGGCGTCAAGCGCTTCCGCTACGGCCTGGCCGAGGCCGAGGACCAGCTCGGGGTGGTCACGGGCCTTGCCTGGACCAGCGTCGGCGGCGACCTGCTGTCGATCGAGGCGCTGCGCCTGCCGGGCAAGGGCCGGATGAAGACCACCGGCAAGCTGGGCGACGTGATGAAGGAATCCATCGACGCGGCCTCAAGCTTCGTGCGCTCCATCGCGCCGCAGATCGGGGTGAAGCCGACGGTGTTCGACAAGCTCGACATCCACGTCCACGTACCCGAGGGCGCCACGCCCAAGGACGGCCCCTCGGCCGGCGTGGGCATGGTCACCTCGATCGTCTCGGTGCTGACCCAGATCCCGGTCCGCAAGGACATCGCCATGACCGGCGAGGTGACCCTGCGCGGCAACGTGCTGGCGATCGGCGGGCTGAAAGAGAAGCTGCTCGCGGCTCTGCGGGGCGGCGTCAAGACGGTGCTGATCCCGGAAGAAAACGCCAAGGACCTGCCCGAGATCCCCGACAACGTGAAGGAGGGGCTCGAGATCATCCCGGTGGGCCATGTGCGCGAGGTTCTGAAACACGCGCTGGTGCGGGAACCCGAGGCCATCGAATGGGACCCCGAGGCCGAGGAAGCCGCCGCCGCCAAGGCAGCGCTGGCGGGCGACAACGGCTCCAACGCCACCGCGCACTGAGCGCCGGACAACAAGACAGAGAGGGGCGGGCCAACAGGTCCGCCCTTTCTCGTTTCCCGGGCGCAATTTCGCGGTTTTGCCCCCTTGATCACACCCGCCGCACCCGCTAAAGAGCGCGGCGTTGGGTGATTAGCTCAGTGGTAGAGCGCTTCGTTCACATCGAAGATGTCAGGAGTTCGAATCTCTTATCACCCACCAAGCTTTCTATAACCATTTTGGGTTTGGATGGCGCATCTTAGTAGCTTTCCAAATAATGTTTTAGGGGCGAAACGCTCTAGGTTCATCTGTGTGTGCTTTTTGAATTTTGCGGGAAGTCTAAATATGACGGAAAGATCGAAGGCAGAGCGAGCAGCCGAACTCGTTTTGAAGGCGTCTGGTCTTTCGGCCATAGGTGGGCTTCTCATTCGAACGATTCCAAGCCTTTCGCAGGATATGGGGCCGTGGACACCCATCTATCTACCGTCTTTGATATGTGCATCGTTGATAGTTTTAATTGTTGTTATCGGCCTGTTCGTCGACCTGCTCTTCCTATTTTTCCCTATGAAGCCGACGGATACTTTGGCGCGTCAAGCCCTGAAATGGGCGGCAATAATCATCGCGTCGGTAGTCTTTTTCGGAGCGTTCTGGGCTGTCGCTCTGACTTTCATGGGCGAATCTTTGAGTGTGGAAGTAGTCGACGATTAGCCGCGAAATGCCACGCCTCCTTGGGCGTCATGCGGCAAGCCAGATCTTCTGGATTCGTCGAGCTCTTGGTTTTTCCCACCCCCAAGTCTTTTGTTTTTCGGCCTGGCGGGACAGGGTGGCCGGGCCTGAACGGAGGACTTTGATGCCCTATCTCCCCACCTACCGAGCCGCGGTGAATGCGACTGATTGCGATCACCTGGGCCATATGAACGTCTCGCGCTATTTCGCGGCCTGTTCGGATGCGATGTTCGCGATCCAGACGGCTCTGGGGCTGGGGCGCTCGGCGGTTGCGGGGGAGCGGGCGCTGTCTTTCGCCGTGGTCCATGCGGAGAGCGATTTCCGGGCTGAACTGCTGGCGGGCGACGTGATGGAGATGGAGACGGGGATCCTCTCGCTTGGGACGAAATCGGCACTGTTTCACCACAGGCTGATCCGGGTGGAGGATGGCACGCTGGCCTTCGAATCCGAGTTCCGCAGCGTTTGCCTGAACCTGAAAACCCGCCGCGCCGAGCCGATCCCCGACGACATCCGCGCCGCCGCGGCAGCCTACATGGTGGAAAAGCCAGCCTGACTGTGCGTGCCCTCTTGCCTTTCCCGGCAAAGGGACGCTAAACCCCGCGCGACGGGTGATTAGCTCAGTTGGTAGAGCGCTTCGTTTACACCGAAGATGTCGGGAGTTCGAGTCTCTCATCACCCACCATTTCCTCCATCGAATCCGGAGTTTCTTGTCCGCGGTTTTTCGCGGAACCGGCGCCGCGATCACCCCGGGCAGATATTTCCGCAAAACCGCGTGCCATTCGGCTTGACGGGGCGAGCGGGCGGTCATAGAACGCAGCCCACGTCCGGGGCGATGCTTCGGATTTGCAGTGGGCGGTTGTAGCTCAGTTGGTTAGAGTACCGGCCTGTCACGCCGGGGGTCGCGGGTTCGAGCCCCGTCAACCGCGCCACCGCTGCAAGATACATACGACCATGCGCGGTTGTAGCTCAGTTGGTTAGAGTACCGGCCTGTCACGCCGGGGGTCGCGGGTTCGAGCCCCGTCAACCGCGCCACCGCTGCAAGATACATACGACCATGCGCGGTTGTAGCTCAGTTGGTTAGAGTACCGGCCTGTCACGCCGGGGGTCGCGGGTTCGAGCCCCGTCAACCGCGCCACTTCTTCCAGATCACGAATTCAAGGCGTGCAGGATGCGCGCCCAGCTTCTGATCCCCTTGTGGAAGCTGCGCAGGTCGTATTTCTCGTTCGGAGAATGGATCAGGTCGTTGTCGAGCCCGAAGCCGATCAGCATCGAATCCATGCCGAGGATTTCCTTGAAATAGCCCGCCACCGGGATCGAGCCGCCGGAACCGATGAAGGCGGCCTCGCGCGGCCATTCGTCGGATAGCGCCTGGCGCGCGGTCTCGAATGCCGGATCATCCGTGGCCATGACCGAGGCCGGACCGGCGCCGTGGTCATGGAACTCGACAGTGCAATCGGGCGGCAGCATGGACCGCACGTAGGCGCGGAAGTTTTCGCGGATATTCAGCGGGTCCTGGGTGCCGACAAGGCGGAAGCTGATCTTGGCGCGGGCCTCGCTTGGCAGCACGGTCTTGAACCCGTCGCCCGCGTAGCCGCCCGCGATGCCGTTCACCTCGCAGGTGGGGCGGGCCCAGATCATCTCGAGCACCGAGCGCCCTTCTTCGCCCGCAGGTTTCGACAGGCCCACGTCGGCAAGGAAGCCGTCTGCATCGAAGCCGAGCGCCTCCCACTGGGCGCGGATCTCGTCCGGGGTTTCGGCCACCCCGTCGTAGAAGCCCGGCACGGTGATGCGGCCGGTGTCGTCGTGCAGGCCCGCGATGATCCTGGCCAGCACGCGCACCGGGTTGATCGCCGCGCCGCCGTACATGCCCGAATGCAGGTCCTTGTCGGGGCCGGTGATGACGATTTCCTCGCCCAGCAACCCGCGCAGCATGGTGGTGATCGCGGGCGTATCCCGGTCGAAAAGCCCAGTGTCGCAGATGAGCGCGATATCGGCTTTCAACTCCTCGGCATTGTCTTTCAGGAAGGGAATCAGGGATGGCGAGCCGGATTCTTCTTCCCCCTCGAAGAAGATCGAGATGCGGCCGGGCAGGGTGCCGTGCACCGCTTTCCAGGCTCGGCAGGCCTCGACGAAAGTCATCAACTGGCCCTTGTCGTCCGAGGATCCGCGCCCGCGGATCACCTTGCCAGCGGGCGTTTCCTCGACCGCCGGATCGAACGGGTCGCGATGCCAGAGGTTCAGCGGGTCCACCGGCTGCACGTCGTAATGCCCGTAGAAAAGCACGTGCGGCCCGTTCTGGCCGCTGTGGCCCACCACCATCGGATGCCCCGGGGTGGCCCGTTTGGCGGCCGAAAACCCGAGGGATTCCAAATCCTTCACCAGCCAATCCGCTGCCCGGTCGCAATCGCCCTTGAAGGCGGGGTCGGTGGAGATCGAAGGAATTCGCAAAAGCTCGAAAAGGCGGTCGGTGGCCTGCTCCAGATCTTCGTCGATTTTCGAGAGAACGGCATCGAGTGACATGAATTCCTCCAGTTAACAATTGACTGGAAGGGTATCACCGGGCATGGCACTGTCCAGTGCGAAGGGTGGACAGTTCAACATATCGCATCGCGAGAATGTGACAATTTACCCTCTGTCAAAAGGGGGTCAAAAATTGGACACTTTTGCACTATGTATGAAGACGGATTGGTTCTGATTCATCAACAGAGCCACTACGAGTGACCTGGAGAGTACAAAGTGGACTACACCGCCCAACTGGATGCAGCGTTGCAACGCCTTCATGATGAAGGGCGGTATCGCACCTTCATCGATATCGAGCGCAAGCGTGGGAATTTCCCCCACGCGGTGTGGAATCGTCCGGATGGCTCGCAAACGCCGGTAACCGTGTGGTGCGGCAACGACTACCTTGGCATGGGGCAGAAAGCCGTTGTCCTTGATGCCATGCACGAGGCGCTTGACGCCACTGGTTCAGGTTCGGGCGGGACGCGCAACATCTCCGGCACCACGGTCTATCACAAGCGCCTCGAGGCGGAGCTTGCCGATCTTCATCAGAAAGAGGCGGCGCTGCTGTTTACCTCGGCCTATATCGCCAATGACGCGACGCTCTCGACCCTGCCGAAGCTGTTCCCGGGCCTCATCATCTATTCGGATGCGCTGAACCACGCCTCGATGATCGAGGGCGTTCGCCGCAACGGCGGTGCCAAGCGCATCTTCCGTCACAACGACGTTGAACACCTGCGCGAACTGATCGAGGCCGACGACCCGGCCGCTCCGAAGTTGATCGCGTTTGAATCGGTCTACTCGATGGATGGCGATTTCGGCCCGATCGAGGCGATCTGCGACCTGGCCGACGAGTTCGGCGCCCTGACCTATATCGACGAAGTGCACGCCGTTGGCATGTACGGCCCCCGCGGCGCGGGCGTGGCCGAGCGTGACAACCTGATGCACCGTCTGGACATCATCAACGGAACGCTGGCCAAGGCCTATGGCGTGATGGGCGGCTATATTGCTGCATCTGCGAAGATGTGTGACGCGATCCGCTCCTACGCGCCGGGCTTCATCTTCACCACCTCGCTGCCGCCGGCAGTGGCGGCGGGCGCGGCAGCCTCGGTCCGTCACCTGAAGACCGACCAGGAACTGCGCGACCAGCACCAGACCCAGGCCAAGATCCTCAAGACCCGCCTGAAGGGCATGGGCCTGCCGATCATCGACCATGGCAGCCACATCGTTCCGCTGATCGTGGGCGATCCGGTCCACACCAAGATGATGTCGGACATGCTGCTGGATCAATACGGGATCTACGTTCAGCCCATCAACTTCCCGACCGTTCCGCGCGGGACCGAGCGGCTGCGCTTCACCCCGTCGCCGGTGCATGGCCCGGGTGAAATGGACGCCTTGGTCAAGGCGCTGGATGCCCTCTGGTCGCACTGTGCGCTGAATCGCGCCGAATTGTCCGCGTAAAATAAACTTTCCGTGCGCGGCAACGCAGCGCGTGTTAGCTTTTATCCACAGGCTGTGGTTCGATTGCTCGAATCAATCGAACCCATGGCCCAGGGGACGAGACGAACACAACGGGGCAGGCAAGATGATCGGGCGGCGTACCAAGCCACCGGCGGATGACGATGCAAAGCCTATGGGCTTTGACGATTATGATGTCCGCCTTGGCGACCTGATGCGCGGCGAGCGCGCAACTCTCGGAAAATCTCTTCTGGATGTTCAGCGCGAACTGAAGATCAAGGCGGCCTATATCGCAGCGATCGAAAATGCGGATCCGTCGGCCTTCGATACGCCGGGGTTCGTCGCGGGTTACGTGCGTTCCTATGCGCGCTATCTTGAAATGGACCCCGATTGGGCCTTCAAGAAATTTTCGGATGAATGCGGCTTCGTCGTCGCGCATGGAATGTCCTCGGCTGCGGCCGGGGCAAAACCGGCAACACGGCGTGACGCGATTGCCCCTAGCGATCCGATTTCCGGCTCGGCGACGCCGTTTTCACCGGGGCAGGGTAGCTTCCTGTCCAATGTGGACCCGAGCGCATATGGCTCGGTCGCCGTGGTTTTCGCGCTCGTCATGGCTATGGGGTATGGTGGCTGGACGGTTTTCCACGAAATCCAGAAGGTGCAATTTACCCCGGTCGACCAAGCGCCGGGCGTGGTCGCGACGCTTGAGCCCATGTCTGGTGTAGGCCAGGACGTGACCGTTGCCGAGCTTGATGTGACCGCCCCGGAGCCGGACCGCCTGTACCGCCCCAAGGCGCTTGACGTTCCTGTCATGGTTGCCCGGGACGGTCCGATCTCCACGATTGACCCGAATTCCGTGGGTGCTCTTGCACCTTCGTCGGAAGAGGGAATGCTGGCCTCGCGCGTTGCGCCTGAGCTGGATCTGGCCACTGACTCGATCCAGGTGGTTGAGGCCGCGGCGCCGACGGTTGAGCTTCTGGCCGTGCGCGCGAGCTGGGTTCAGGTGCAAGACCAGTCCGGTACAGTTATCTTCGAAAAGATCCTCGACGCGGGGGAGCGTTACGAGGTGCCGCTTGATGCTGGCACAGCGGTTGGGCGGATCGGCAACGCCGGGTCCGTCTACTTCGAAGTGGCCGGTGAGACCTACGGACCGGCAGGTGTCGGCCCCTCTGTCGTCAAGAACCTTGAGCTGACGCCCGAGGGGCTGACGGGAACCTACCAGACCGCCGATCTGAGCAAGGACGACGCCCTTGCCCGCTTCGTCGCGGTGGCCGAGGCCAAGGCAGACTGACCGGCTGCCGGTTGTCTCCGGCAGCACTTCCCCCTATCTCTGCGCTGAAACCGGCTGACAGAGGGCGAGAGCCATGTCCATAAATCACGTCCGTCCCTGGCGCAGCATCGAGCGTCGGAAATCCCGTCAGATCATGGTGGGCAACGTTCCGGTAGGGGGCGATGCGCCAATCTCGGTGCAGACGATGACCAACACAATCACCTCGGACGTGAAGGCCACGGTCGACCAGGTGCTGCGCTGCGCCGAGGCCGGGGCGGATATCGTCCGTGTTTCGACCCCGGACGAGGCCTCGACCAAGGCGCTGAAAGAGATCGTCGCCGAAAGCCCGGTGCCGATTGTGGCCGACATCCATTTCCACTACAAACGCGCCATCGAGGCCGCCGAGGCCGGGGCCGCCTGCCTGCGGATCAACCCGGGCAACATCGGCGACGACAGCCGTGTGAAAGAGGTGATCCGTGCCGCCCGCGACCACGGTTGCTCGATCCGCATTGGCGTCAATGCGGGGTCGCTCGAAAAGGACCTTCTCGAGAAATACGGCGAGCCGTGCCCCGAGGCGATGGTGGAAAGCGGGCTAGATCATATCCGCATCCTGCAGGACAACGACTTCCACGAGTTCAAGATCAGCGTGAAGGCCAGCGACGTGTTCCTCGCCGCCGCCGCCTACCAGGGCATTGCCGAGGCGACCGACGCGCCGATCCACCTGGGCATCACCGAGGCCGGGGGGCTCACGACCGGCACGGTCAAATCCGCGATCGGGCTGGGCAACCTGCTCTGGATGGGGATCGGGGACACGCTACGGGTCTCGCTTTCTGCCGACCCGGTGGAAGAGGTGAAGGTGGGATACGAGATCCTGAAGGGCCTTGGCCTGCGCCATCGCGGCGTCAACGTCATCTCCTGCCCCTCCTGCGCGCGGCAGGGGTTCGACGTGATCAAGACGGTCGAGATCCTCGAGAAACGTCTGGAACATGTGAAGACGCCCATGAGCCTCAGCATCATCGGCTGCGTGGTGAACGGCCCGGGCGAGGCGCTGATGACCGATGTGGGCTTCACCGGCGGCGGGGCAGGGCACGGCATGGTCTACCTGGCGGGCAAACAGTCCCACAAGATGTCGAACGAGCAGATGGTCGATCACATCGTGGAACTGGTTGAGAAGCGTGCCGCCGAGATCGAGGCGGAGAACGCCGCCCAGGCTGCCGAATAGGCGTCGATATCAGGCATTGAGCGGAGGCGCATCCTCGGCTATGGCAGGCGCCGGCCCAGGCCTGTTTCGCCTGTCAGCCTGAAGGAGACATGACATGAATACCTCTCTTGCCGCGCGCCAAAGGCGCGAGGGCTTTTTCTACTTGGCGGCCTTTGCCGCAACCATCCCGCTCGCGAACTGGATGATCGGAAACCTGGGCACCGTCTGCCCGCCCGAAAGTCCCTGCCTGATCCCCGTCGGTCCCGGCCTGATGGCGCCCAGCGGGGTTCTGATGATCGGCGCGGCACTGGTGCTACGTGACCTCGTGCAGCGCCGCCTTGGGCTTTACTGGGCCATCGCCGCGATCCTCGTGGGCGGGGCGCTGTCGGGCTTCGTCGCGCCGCCCGCGCTGGTGGTGGCCTCGGTCGCCGCGTTCCTGCTGTCGGAGTTCGCCGACCTTGCCGTCTACACCCCGCTTCAGAAGCGTGGGCTGGTGACGGCTGTTGTGGCCTCGTCGGTGGTCGGGCTCGTGGTGGACTCGGCGATCTTCCTGCAACTTGCCTTCGGGGATCTCAGCTATATCTGGGGTCAGATCGTCGGCAAGGGCTGGATGGTGCTGCTCGCGATCCCGCTCATCCAGTGGTTCCGCCGCCGGGAAGAGCGTCTTGGACTGGAGGTGCCCGCATGAGCGGAGTGGAAGATCACGTGACGATGCTGGGCCAGGACAGCCCGATCCCGCAAAGCCCGGAAGAGGCGGTGCTGGACCGGGTGCCGAACCCGCATCCCGACACGAATTACGTGGCGCGGTTCACCGCGCCCGAGTTCACCTCGCTCTGCCCGGTGACGGGGCAGCCCGATTTCGCGCATCTGGTGATCGACTACGTGCCGGACCAGTGGCTGGTGGAGTCGAAGTCGCTGAAGCTGTTCCTGACCTCGTTCCGCAACCACGGCGCCTTCCACGAGGATTGCACGGTGGCCATCGGCAAACGGTTGGTGGAGCTTCTGGCGCCGCGCTGGTTCAGGATCGGCGGCTACTGGTATCCGCGCGGGGGCATCCCGATCGACGTGTTCTGGCAGGATGGTGACCTGCCACAGGGCACCTGGGCACCGGACCAGGGCGTGCAACCCTACCGCGGCCGGGGCTGAGCGCGCGCTGCGGCCAGGGGTCAAAATTTTTCCGGAAAAATTTTCGCCTCGTCCCGGCCGCAGCGCGCGGGTGTCACATGGAGAAGGACGTGCCGCAGCCGCAGCTCGAGGTGGCGTTGGGGTTCTCGATGACAAAGCGCGCGCCGATCAGCTCCTCGGTGAAGTCGATGGTGGCATTTGCCAGGAACGGCAGCGAGATGCTGTCCACGATGACCTTTTGCCCGTCCTGTTCCATCACCAGATCGTCCTCGGCCGGGTCGTCAAGGCGGATGTCATATTGAAAGCCCGAGCAGCCGCCGCCATCCACGGCGACGCGCAGCGCCTTGGTTTCGCCGGTGGCTTCGTTGATCTCGGCCAGCCGCGCGAAGGCGCGCGGGGTGACTTTCGGTGGCAGGTTCAGGTCCATGACGTCCCGTCGCTTTGCATTGCTCGTCCCTGCAATATAAGGGTGAGGAAACAGGCCGACAAGGACAGGCAGTCATGCTTCAACCCTATGCGTCGCATCCCGGCGTCAGCCGTGGGCGGCTTTTCCCGGAGGAGGAAAGCACCTTCCGCTCCTGCTTTCAGCGGGATCGGGACCGGATCATCCATGCCTCGGCCTTCCGGCGCCTCAAGCACAAGACCCAGGTCTTCATCGAGCATGAGGGCGATTATTACCGCACCCGGCTGACCCATTCGATCGAGGTGGCGCAGGTGGCGCGCACCATTGCCGGGACGTTGGGCCTGAACAGCGAGTTGACCGAAGCCGTGGCGCTGGCCCATGACCTGGGCCATCCGCCTTTCGGCCACACCGGCGAGGATGCGTTGGAGCGCTTGATGGCGCCCCATGGCGGGTTCGACCACAACGCGCAGGCGATCCGCATCGTGACCTCGCTGGAGCGGCATTACGCCGAATTCGACGGGCTGAACCTGACATGGGAGACGCTCGAAGGCATCGCCAAGCACAACGGCCCGGTGACTGGCGATCTGCCCTATTCGCTGGCCGAGTATAACGCGCGCCATGACCTGGAACTGCACACCTATGCCAGTGCCGAGGCGCAGGTCGCCGCCATCGCCGATGACGTGGCCTATAATCATCACGACCTGCATGACGGGCTCAGGGCGGAACTGTTCTCGACCGACGAACTGGCGGAGCTTCCGATCCTCGACCGGTGCTTTGCCGAGGTGGACAGAAAGTATCCCGACCTCAACTACTACCGCCGTCGGCATGAGGCCTTGCGTCGTTTCTTCGGCATTCTGGTCGAGGACGTGATCGACGAGTGTCGCCGCATCCTGGGCGAGATCGGCCCGGAAAGCGCCATGGATGTGCGCCTTGCCGGGCGGCCCGTGGTGCGGTTCACCGAACCGCTCTGGCGCGATCTGAACGTCATCCGCGAGTTCCTGTTCCGCCGCATGTACCGCGCGCCCGCGGTCGTCGAGATGCGCAAGCACGTGACGCAGGTGGTGGACGAGTTGTTCCCGCTGTTCATGGAGCGCACCGAACTTCTGCCCAAGCAATGGCGCAAGGACGTGGCTGAGGCGCAGGATGAAACGGCGCTTGCGCGGATCGTCTGCGATTACATCTCGGGCATGACCGACCGCTTTGCCTTGCAGGAGCATCAGCGGCTTATCGGCGGGATCGAACCACCGCCGCCCGTGGGGGCTTTCGAGGCGGGCTGACGGGCCCCGTTGACCTTCGGTCCCCGCGTGGTAAACCCGGCCCAAGCCGTAAGGATCACGACATGAACCTCTTTGCAGATATCCGGGCTCTGGTCGTCCAGAGCCTTGACCAGATGGTATCCGAGGGCGTGCTGCCCGAGGGTCTCGATTTCGCCAACGTGGCGGTGGAGCCGCCGCGCGATGCCGCCCATGGCGACATGGCGACCAATGCCGCGATGGTGCTGGCCAAGCCCGCCGGGAAAAAGCCGCGCGACATCGCCGAGGTGCTGGTCGCGAAACTCTGCGAGGACGGGCGTATCGAGGTGGCCGAAGTCGCCGGGCCGGGCTTTATCAACCTGCGCCTGGGTGCAGCCGTCTGGGCGGATGTGGTAACCAAGGTGCTCTCCGCCGGGACGGATTTCGGCCGCTCCCTCATGGGGCAGAGCCAAAGCGTCAACGTCGAATATGTCTCGGCCAACCCGACGGGCCCGCTGCACGTGGGCCATACCCGGGGCGCGGTCTTCGGGGATGCGCTGGCGAGCTTGTTGGATTTTGCCGGCTATGACGTCACGCGGGAATATTACATCAACGACGGCGGCGCGCAGGTCGATGTGCTGGCGCGCTCGGCCTATGAACGCTACCGCGAGGCTTGCGGCCATGCGCCCGAGATCGCCGAGGGGCTTTACCCCGGCGACTACCTCGTGCCCGTCGGTGAGGCGCTGAAGGAAAAATACGGCGAAAGCCTGCTGGACAAGCCCGAGGCCGACTGGCTGGACGACGTGCGCGATTTCGCCACCGAGCGGATGCTCGAGATGATCCGCGAGGATCTGGCGGCGCTTGGCGTCACCATGGACAAGTTCTTCTCGGAAAAGTCGCTCTATGGCACGGGTCTGATCGAGAAGGCGCTGAAGGCGCTGGATGACAAGGGCCTGATCTACCAGGGCGTGCTGGAGCCGCCCAAGGGCAAGGTGCCCGAGGATTGGGAGCCGCGCGAACAGACGCTGTTCCGCTCTACCGCCCATGGCGACGACGTGGACCGCCCGGTGAAGAAATCCGACGGCAGCTGGACCTATTTCGCCCCGGATATCGCCTATCACTACGACAAGGTGAGCCGCGGCTACGATCAGTTGATCGACGTCTTCGGCGCTGATCATGGCGGCTACGTGAAGCGGATGAAGGCGGCGGTGGCCGCGCTCAGCGATGGCAAGGTGCCGCTGGACATCAAGCTCACGCAGCTGGTGAAGCTCTACAAGAACGGTGAGCCGTTCAAGATGTCCAAGCGGGCAGGGAACTTCGTGACGCTGCGCGACGTGGTCGAGCAGGTGGGCCCGGACGTGACCCGTTTCGTCATGCTCACGCGCAAGAACGATGCGCCGCTGGATTTCGACTTCGACAAGGTTCTGGAGCAATCCAAGGACAACCCGGTCTTCTACGTGCAATATGCCCACGCCCGGGTCCGCTCGGTGCTGCGCAAGGCAGAGGAGATGGGTGTGACCCTGACCGACGCCGCCGATCTGACCGACGAGGCCGAGATCGCCGTGGCCAAGAAGCTGGCCGAATGGCCGCGCCTGGTCGAGATCGCCGCGCGCGGGCACGAGCCGCACCGGGTGGCCTTCTACCTCTATGAACTGGCGTCCGAATTCCACGCTCTGTGGAACAAGGGCAACGAAAAACCCGAGTTGCGCTTCCTTCAGGATGGCAATCCGGCGGCATCTGCGGCGAAAATTGCCCTGCCACGTGCCGTTGCCGTTGTTATTTCCGCTGGTCTTGGTATCCTAGGGGTCACTCCGGCAGAAGAAATGCGCTGAAAACAAGCCAGCCTGCCGGGACGTGTTGAGCAGTCAAGGCAAGGTCGCAAGCCCGTTTGGGTGGCGGCGGATGGGGCAGAATGGCGGATTTCGACTTTGATACGGTCGACGGCTTTGGGGAGTCTTCCCAGGGTTCCGGCGGTTTTGAGAACGCTGCGAATTGGTTCGGGGCGTTGACCTCTCTGGCATTGATCATCGGATTGGCGGTCTGGGGCTACAAGCTGGTGCTGCGCGACGTTACCGGTGTTCCGGTGGTGCGCGCGCTGGAAGGGCCGATGCGCGTTGCTCCCGAAGATCCGGGCGGTGTCGCGTCGAATTACCAAGGGCTTGCGGTGAACCGCATCCCTGCCAAGGGTGAGGCGGAACCTCCGGCCGAGAGGCTGGTTCTGGCCCCGCAACCCGTGCGCCTGACCGAAGAGGATGTGCCGGTGGTGCCGGTCGAAGAGGTGGCCGTGCCCCCTGCGGCACCCCGTGTCGAAGCCGTAGCCGACCCACGACCCGCGCCGGTTCCTGCACCCGTGGAAGAGCCTGCACCCGTCATGGACAATGCCGTGGCCTCGGCCCTGACAGAGGCGATGGCCGAACCCGAACCTGCAGCCGATGGGATCATCCCGGTCGAGGTCGCCGGCGTCAGCCGGTCCCTGCGCCCGGAGCCGCGGCCTCAGGGCGATTTTGCCGTGTCCGGCGCTGGTTGGGGGCTGGACGTGGCCCCCGCAGACGTGCCCGCCGGGACCCGGCTTGTGCAACTCGGCGCCTTCGAGACCCCGGCGATCGCACGTCAGGAATGGGACCGGATCGTCACGCGGTTCGACAATGTCTTTGCTGGCAAGAACCGGGTGATCGAGGAGACGGCCTCGGGCGGCAAGACCTTCTTCCGGCTGCGCGCCATGGGCTTTGACGACCTGGACGATGCGCGCCGGTTCTGTTCCACCCTGATGGCCGAGAAGGCCGCCTGCATCCCGGTCCTGACCCGTTGAGCGGGCAGGGTGCCTACATCCTTGGCTGCGAAGGACTGCGGCTGACGCCGCGCGAACGCGCGTTCTTTGCCGAGGCGCAGCCCTGGGGCTTTATCCTGTTCGCGCGTAACATCGAGGCGCCGGATCAACTGCGGGCGCTTTGCGCTGAATTGCGTGAGGCCGTGGGCCGCGACGCGCCTATCCTGATCGACCAGGAAGGCGGCCGGGTGCAGCGCCTGACCCCGCCGCACTGGCGACAATGGCTGCCGCCGTTGGACCAGGTGGCGCGGGCGGGCGCGGGGGCGGAACGGTCGCTCTGGCTGCGGTATCGTCTGATCGCGGCGGAACTGCGCGACCTGGGCATCGACGTGAACTGCGCGCCAATGGCTGATATTGCCGAACCCGCCACGCATCCCTTCCTGAAGAACCGCTGTTATGGCGAGGAACCTGAGACCGTGGCAACGCTCGCGCGCGCCGTGTCCGACGGGCTTCTGGCGGGCGGCGTCCTGCCGGTGCTGAAACACGTTCCGGGCCATGGCCGCGCTACCGTTGACAGCCACCTGGACCTGCCCACGGTTTCAGAAAGCGCCGATGAACTTTGGTCCCATGACTTCACCCCGTTCAAGGCCCTCGGGGACCTGCCGCTGGCCATGACCGCGCATATCGTCTACCCGGCCTTCGACGAGGCTCCGGCGACGCTTTCGCCCCGGATGATCTCGCTTATCCGCCAAGAGATGGGCGTGTCGGGCCTGCTCATGACCGACGACATCTCGATGAAGGCGCTGAAGGGGGGGGTGGGCGATCTGTCCGCCCAGTCCATCGCCGCGGGCTGTGACGTGATCCTGCATTGCAACGGCGAGATGCCCGAGATGGAGGCGGTGGTCGCCGCCGCTGGCGCCATGACTGCCGCCGCGCAGGCCCGTGCGGATGCCGCGATCGCCGCGCGCCGAACCCCGGACCCCATTGACATTGACGCGCTGGAAGCCGAACTTTCGGGGCTTCTGGGCGAGACGGGTAATGTCTGAAGAACAGGTCGATACAAGCAACGTGACAAGCGTCGAGGCCCGGCTGGCGGCCGAGGCGCTGATCGTCGACGTGGACGGGTTCGAGGGTCCGCTCGACCTGCTGTTGACGCTGTCGCGCACGCAGAAGGTGGATCTGCGCCGGATCAGCGTGTTGCAGCTTGCCGAGCAGTACCTGGTCTTTGTCGAGAAGGCCAAGCAGCTTCGGATCGAACTGGCCGCTGATTACCTGGTGATGGCCGCCTGGCTCGCCTTCCTGAAATCGCGCCTGCTGCTGCCGCCCGACCCCGAGGACGAAGGCCCCTCGGGCGAGGAACTGGCCGCGCACCTGGCCTTCCAGCTTGAACGGCTGGAGGCGATGCGCGACGTGGCGGCCCGGCTCATGGGGCGTGATCAGAAGGGCCGCGACTTCTTCGCCCGGGGCGTGCCCGAAGACGTCACCCGGGTGCGCAAGGTCAAGTACACGGCCACGCTGCTCGACCTTATGCAGGGCTATGCCCGGATCCGCACCCGCGACGATTTCCGCCCCTATGTCATGGACCGCGACCATGTGCTGACCATGGAGCAGGCACTTGACCGGATGCGCGGGCTGATCGGCTATGCGGGCGACTGGGCGGACCTTGTGACCTTCCTGCCCGAGGGCTGGGAGGCCGACCCGCAGCGTCGCCGCTCCGCTACCGCGGCGACCTTCGCGGCTTCGCTGGAATTGGCCAAGGAAGGCAAGATCGAAATCCGGCAGGGTGAGACCTTCTCGCCGATCACGATACGCAGGAAACCGACAGATGGCTGAAGATCCCGAACAGAGCTTGTTCGAAGCCCCGCCCATGGGCGAGCAGGAGCGGATGGTGGAGGCGATCCTTTTCGCCTCGGCCGAGCCCGTGAGCGTGGCCGAGCTGAACGCGCGGATGCCCCATGGCGCCGACGCGGCTGAGGCGCTTGTCCACCTGCGCAAGCGCTACGAGGGGCGCGGCGTGCACCTGGTCAAGGTGGGTGACGCCTGGGCCATGCGCACGGCGCCGGACCTGGGGTTCCTGATGCAGAAGGAAACGGTCGAGGTGCGCAAGCTTTCGCGCGCGGCGATCGAGACTTTGGCGATCGTGGCCTATCACCAGCCGGTGACTCGCGCCGAGATCGAGGAAATCCGCGGCGTCAGCGTCAGCCGCGGCACCATCGACCTGCTGCTTGAGCTGGAATGGATCCGCTTCGGGCGCCGCAAGATGACGCCGGGTCGGCCTGTCACCTTCGTGGTGACGCAAGGGTTTCTTGATCATTTCGGGTTGGAATCGGCACGCGATCTTCCGGGACTCAAGGAATTGCGCGCCGCCGGCCTGCTGGAGAACCGACCGCCGCCGGGAACGGGGCTTCAGGACGACGAGGACGGCGAGGGCGAGGACAGCCAGAGCGAAATGTTCGACGAGGATTGATCCGGGGGCAGGAGACGAGCCATGAACGCCAACCAATTGATCAACATGATCATCCGCCAGATCACTCGGCAGCTTGTGCGCCGCGGGGTGAACGCGGGGATCGACTATGCCACGCGGCGCGGCAAGCGGCGTGAAGAGATGACCGAGGAAGACCACGAAGCCGCTGCTCGCACCCGCGAGAGCGTCAAACGCGCGGGGCAGGCATCGCGCCTTGCCCGCCGGATCGGGCGCTGAGGTGACGGTTTCTCACGGGGTCTGGACGTAGATCACGTAGTCGAAAAGGGTTCGGAACCCGAGCTTCTCGTAAAGTGGTTTCCCCATGCTCGAAGCTTGCAGGACACCGACGCGACAGTCCGCGTGGCGGGCGTGGTTCAGGGCGTGGAGCGTCAGCGCCCGCCCGATACCCTTGCCGCGCTGGTCGGGCTGGGTGCCGACCGCATAGAGCCCGGCCACATGCGGCGTGAGCACCAGCGAGGCCGTGCCGACCGGGGTTCCGTCATGAAACGCAAGGTAGCGTCGGCAGCCGTCCAGCTCGCAATCCTCGATCCCGGCCTCGACCTGTCCCAGCGCCGAGGCAACGGCCTCAGGGGCGCCGATGCAGCGGGCGGCGAGTTCGCCCCACAGGACGCGATCCTGCTCACTCTGGACCTGGGTGATCTCAAGGCCTTTCGGCAGGGGGTCTTCCGGCATCTGCCCAAGATCGGCGGCCATGGCTGGGACGCGGCCTCCGTCGCCCAAGCCAAGCGCTGGGCCGCCAGAGTGTCCGTCACGGCCGCCTCGTTCACCCACCACATGGCGGGAACCGGGGTTTCAGCCTGTTCGGCTTGCAGGCGGTCGTGGAAACTCTGGATATCGCGGGCGTGCCCGTCCGCGATATAGGCGCCGTTGAACAGCGGATGCGGGATCCCGGTGAAGATCATCAGGTCGTGCCGGGACGAAAGGCAGGAACTGCCCGGCGCCCGGCCATATGGCCCCCAGAACCCGCGCAGGTTGGCATCCATGCCCGCGCGCGCTGTCGTCATGATGTCGTCCGCCATTGGCCCCTCCCGCAAGCATCCGTGGCGATGCTAGCACGAGTCGCGGCCTGCGCTATTGCCGGATTGGATCAGGGCGCGCGGAAATGCTTGGAGAGTTTCAGCCCCTGGCCCTGGTAGTTCGAGGCGATCCCGGTGCCATAAAGCTGATCCGGGCGCTCGGCCATGGTCTCGTAGACCAGCCGTCCGACGACCTGCCCGTGCTCCAGCACGAAGGGGGCTTCGTGGCAGCGCACTTCCAGCACCCCGCGCGAGCCCGCGCCGCCGGCCTCGGCATAGCCGAAGCCCGGGTCGAAGAAGCCCGCGTAATGGACGCGGAACTCGCCCACCATGGCAAGATAGGGTGCCATCTCGGCGGCGTGGTCGGGGGGGATCGTCACGGCCTCCTGGCTGACAAGGATGTAAAACGCGCCGGGGTCGAGGATGATCCGCCCCTCGGTGGTGCGGATTTCCTCCCAGTAATCGGCCGGGTCGTAATGGCCGATATTGTCGAGGTCGATGACGCCCGTGTGCGGCTTGGCGCGGTAACCGACAAGGTTGCCCGTTTCGGGCCGCAGATCGACCGAGAAGCCCAGGCCATCCCCGATCACAGCCTCGCCCGAGACGAGGCCGACCTCCTTGTGAAGCTCCCGCAGGGCCGCGTCCGAAAGGACCGCCTGGCCCTGGCGGAACCGGATCTGGTTGAGCCGCATTCCGGGCCGCACGAGCACCGAGAACGAGCGTGGGCAGATCTCGGCGTAAAGCGGCCCCGAATAGCCCGGCGCGATCCGGTCGAACTCCACCCCGCCATCGGTGATCGTGCGGGTCAGCAGGTCGAGCCGCCCGGTGGAGGATTTGGCGTTGGCCACGGCCTGGATCCCCTCGGGCAGGCTCAGGCTCTCCATCAGCGGCACCACGTAGACGCAGCCCTTTTCCAGCACGGCGCCCTGGGTCAGGTCGACCCGGTGCATCTCGAACTCCTCCAGCCGTTCGGCCACGGTGCGACCAGCCCCGGCCAGGAACGAGGCGCGCACGCGATAGGCGGTGTAGCCCAGGCGCAGGTCAAGCGAGGCAGGCTGAATCTGTTCGGGAATGACCTTCGGCTCGGCCCCGATCGTGCCGTCCGCGATCATCTTGGAAATCATTTGGCTGGGAAGGACGCCGGTCTTTTCGGTCATGGGTCTCCCTCATACAAAACGCCCGAGCCGCCGGGGCGTCGGGCGTTTCATGAAATGGTCGGGCTAGCAGGACTCGAACCTGCGACCTTCCGTCCCCCAGACGGACGCGCTACCAGGCTGCGCCATAGCCCGCCGGGGTGTCTCCTACACCGGATTTCGGGGGTGGGGCAAGCGGGAAAGCGCATGAAATTCCGCTCAACCTTCCTGGGACTTCGCGTCTGCCGCGTCCATCCGGTCGCGCAGCGCGATCAACCTGTCGTACAATTCGCGCAGCAGCGCGAGCCGGTCCGGAACGGCCTTAGGTTCCGGGGCGGGCGAGGGCGAATCGAAGGTGAATTCCACCTGCGCCGCAGCATCACCCAGCGGGGCGGCTGACGGATCGAACTGAACCACCGTGCCACTGTCGCGTTCGGGCGCCTCCACGTCGGTGACCATAGGTGCTTCTGGCGCGTGGTCCTGATGCTCGGAAGCCTCGAATTCCAGAGGCTGGGAAAAGGCCGCCACATGGCGCACGCCTTCTTCGCGCAGCATCTGTTGTACACTGCGGATCGTCATACCCTCTTCATGGACCAGCTTCTTGATACCCCCCAGAAGCTCCATGTCGGATGGACGGTAATAGCGCCTGCCGCCCGCCCGCTTCACGGGTTTGACCTGTGTGAACCGGCTCTCCCAGAAACGCAGCACGTGGGTGGGCGTTCCCAGCCACTCTGCCACCTCCGAGATGGTGCGGAACGCCTCTGGGGATTTTTCCATGGTCCTGAGAAGTTAGCTCTTGTTGCCCGCCGCGACGCGGTCCTTCATCAGGTGCGAAGGCCGGAAGCTGAGGACACGACGCGGAGAGATCGGAACCTCTTCTCCGGTCTTGGGGTTTCGGCCGACGCGGGCCGCCTTGTCGCGGACGCTGAACGTGCCGAAGGATGAGATCTTGACCGTCTCGCCGCGCACCAGCGCCTCCGAGATACTGTCGAGGACACTTTCGACCAGCTGCGCGGATTCGTTTCGTGAAAGGCCGACCTCGCGGAATACGGCCTCGCTGAGATCCATCCGTGTCAGAGTATTTTCGCTCATCGTTTCCCCCTGTTTTCGGGGCAAAGGATGATCCGCTTGAATTTCCGAGTCAATATCAAGGGCTTGGAAAGCGGCGCTAAAGGCCGATTACCACCGCAAAACCACCGATCCCCAGGCCAGACCACCCCCGATTGCCTCGGTCACGACCAGGTCGCCGGGCTTGATCTGCCCGCGTTCCTTGCCAACAGACAGCGCGAGGGGAATCGATGCGGCAGAGGTATTGCCATGATCCTGCACCGTCACCACGACGCGATCCATCGGCACGCCCATCTTCTGAGCGGTCGCCTTGATGATGCGCAGGTTCGCCTGGTGCGGCACGATCCAGTCCACGTCTTCGCCGCTGAGACCGACCTTTCCAAGGGCGGTATGGGCGGTGGCGGCCAGCTTCTCGACGGCGTGGCGGAACACCTCCTTGCCCTGCATCCGCAGGAAGCCGGTATTCTGGGTCGAGACCCCGCCATCCACGTAAAGGATGTCGCGGTAGCGGCCGTCGGAGTTCAGATCGACCGCAAGGATGCCGCGATCTTCGTTCGTGCCCTCGCCTTCGGCGGCCTCGAGAATCAGCGCCCCGGCACCATCGCCGAACAGCACACAGGTTCCGCGATCTTCCCAGTCCAGGATGCGCGAGAAGGTCTCGGCCCCGATCACCAGCGCCCGCTTGGCCTGGCCTGAGACGATCAGCGCGTTGGCATTGGACAGCGCAAAGACGAAGCCCGCGCAGACCGCCTGCACGTCGAAGGCGAAGCCGTTGGTCATGCCAAGCCCGTTCTGGACCATGGTCGCGGCCGAGGGGAAGGTCAGGTCGGCGGTGGAGGTCGCGACGATGATCGCGTCGATATCGTTCGCCTCAAGCCCCGCATCCTCCAGCGCGGCCTTGGCGGCGCGGACCGCAAGATCCGAGGTGGTCTGCCCTTCGGCGGCGAAATGACGACGTTCGATCCCGCTGCGGGAGCGGATCCACTCGTCACTGGTGTCGATCATCTTCTCGAATTCCGAGTTGGGAACAACTCGCTCGGGCAGGTAGTGCCCGACACCTTTGACGACGGCGCGTATTGTCATTCTGTATTACCGCTTCCGCTGCTCTCGAGATTATCTTGGACCGCGACCATGGTGGATGCAACCCGGGCGGCCAGACGTTGGGTGAAGCCCGACTGGGCGAGGGTGAAGGCAAGCTTGATCGCCGCCGAAACGCCGGTGGCATCGGCACTGCCGTGGCTTTTGACGACCGTGCCGTTGAGGCCGAGGAACACCCCGCCGTTGACCCGGCGCGGATCGATCCGCTTGCTCAGGCGCCGCAGCGAGGTAATCGCCAGCAGCGCCGCGATCTTGCTGAGGGGGGTGGCGCGGAACGCCTCGCGCAGGAAATCACGGATCAGGCTCGCGGTGCCTTCGCCGGTCTTCAGCGCGATGTTCCCGGTGAACCCGTCGGTCACGATCACGTCGACGCGGGCCGAGGGGATGTCGCCGCCTTCGACGAATCCGATGTAGTCGAAATTGGCGCCCTTCGCGGCCTCGGTGATCAGGTCGTTGGCGGCCTTCAGTTCCGCGCGGCCCTTGTGTTCCTCGGTGCCCACGTTCAGCAGGCCGATGCGCGGACGCTCCAGCCCCAGGCCGTTGCGCGCGTAAGAGGCGCCCATCAGTGCATATTGCAGAAGGTCGCCCTCATCGGCGCGGATATCGGCACCCACGTCCAGCATGACGTTGAACCCGTGCGGGTTGCGGCTGGGCCAGAGGCAGGCGATCGCGGGGCGGTTCACGCCCTCGATCTTGCGCAGGCGCACCATGGACACCGCCATCAGCGCGCCGGTGTTCCCGCAGGAGACGCAGACATCCGCCGCGCCCTCGCGCACCGCTTCGATGGCCGACCACATGGAGGTGTTCTTGCCATTGCGCATCACGTGGCTGGGCTTGTCGGTCATCGCCACGACGCCGTCGGCATGACGGACCTCGCAGCGACCGGCGAGTTCCCGGCGCTTTTCGATCAGCGCATCAAGTTCGGATTTCGGTCCGTGGACGATGAACCCTATCTCGGGGTTTTGCGCCGCGGACAATGCCATACCAGCAACGACCGCGGCAGGACCGCGGTCGCCTCCCATGGCATCGACGGAAATCACCGTCAAACCGGCTTCTTTGGCGTTATGAGGGGCTGTTGCCGTCATGGCCGCGGAGCCGGACGACGGGCTTACGCCGCGTCTTCGTCGATATCGATCTCGTCGGCCTGAGCGACCACTTCACGGTCAGCGTAGTGACCGCAGGCACCACACACGTGATGCGGGCGCTTCAGTTCGCCGCAGTTCGGGCACTCGGCAGGGTTGCCCGCCACAAGCGCATCATGCGAACGACGCATGTTGCGGCGCGAACGGGTAACTTTATTCTGAGGGACAGCCATGTCACAACCTCGGGATTCTTGGGGCAGGGCCCCTGTTTTTCATCAGTCTGACGGGCTCTTACGCGCTTTGGCGCCGCATGTCCAACCCATCGTGTAAACGAGGCCGGGAACATACTGCGATTCCGGCGCGGCGCAAGTGTTTTCTAGCCCGGTTTCACTCGCCCTTTTGCAGCTTGTCGCGCAGGGATGCAAGGCCCGCGAAAGGTTTGACATCCTCGTCGGTCAGCGGGGTCTTGCCGGGTTCCGTGACCGAGATATCCCCAGCCCCGGGTTCCTCGGCCCGAGGGTAGAGCGGAAGCGCCAGCGCCAGCGCCTCGGTCAGCACCGCGCCAAGGTCGATCGTCTCGCCCAGCGGCTCGACCGAGTCGTCGTCCATCTCGATCTCCGAACCCGCCTCGGGCTGGGGCATCTTGGTCAGGTAAAGCCTCTCCACCGGCTCGTCGATCCGGGTGGTGACCGGGGCCAGCGTGGCGACGCAGGGCTGCAACACGGTCGCGCCCAGCTTTCCGGTCAGCTTCCAATCGCGCTTGCCCACGGGCGAAAGCCGTACCTTCAGCCGCACCTTGCGCAGGCCCAGAAGCTCCAGGTCCTGGGCAATGGCGTCAAGCTCGGCCCGTTCGGGCACCAGTTCGATCTCGGTCGCCTGACGGTCGGACAGGTCGGAAAGGCGGATCGGGTGGCAATAGGGGGGCCGGGTCATGTGGGCTCCATTCTTGAACAGCGTCGGATCCTTCGATAAGCGGGATAGGTGGCGCGCGGCGCCAGTGCAAGAGGGTTGGGGAGTGACCATGCGGACCAGCGCAGCCAAGGCCATTTGGGCAGTCGCCCTGCTGACTCTTCTCGCGGGGTGCGTGGCGCAGTTCCGCAACCACGGCTACGTTCCCCCCGATGACGTGCTGGCCCAGGTCGCCGTGGGCCGCGACACCCGCGCCACCGTGGCCGAGAAGATCGGCGCCCCGGGATCCTCGGGGGTGCTGGACGAGGGTGGCTATTACTACGTGAAAAGCCGCTTCCGCCACTACGCCTGGCAGGCGCCGGAAGAGATCAGCCGCGAGGTCGTTGCGATCACCTTCTCGCGCGGGGGCGTGGTGACCAACATTACCCGCTACGGGCTGGAGGACGGCCGGGTCGTGGCGCTTTCGCGCCGGGTCACGGACAGCAATACCGACGATATTTCCCTGCTGCGCCAGATTTTCGGCAACTTCGGCCGTCTCGATGCGGGCCAGTTCCTTGGTGGAGAGCAGGGGCTTTGATGGCCGCTCGGCGCACCGCGCTCGGGGGAGTGGGCAGAAAACCCGCCTTTACTCCTCTTCCCCCTCGAACGTCAGCGCCACTCCGTTGATGCAGTAGCGCAGGCCGGTGGGTTCGGGGCCGTCGGGGAAGACGTGGCCCAGGTGCGCCTCGCAGCGGGCGCAGTGGACCTCGGTGCGGCGCATGAAGAAACTGCGGTCGGTCTTCTCGCCGATCATCTCGGGGTTCGCGGGGCGGGTGAAGCTGGGCCAGCCCGAACCGGAGTCGTACTTGTCGCCCTGGTCGAACAGGGGCGCGCCGCAGCAGACGCAGTGATAGACGCCGGGGTCCTTGGGGAAGTCGTCATGGGTGAAGGCGCGTTCGGTCCCGTGCTTGCGGGTGACCTTGTAGGCCAGGTCCGAAAGCTGCGCGCGCCACTCGGCGTCGGATTTCACCACCTTGTCCATGCGGTTTCCCTTTCCTTGCGGGGCAAGGATCTTGCGCGATCCGCCCGGTTCGGCCCATACCTAGGCCGCTGTTACCGATCAGCCAAGGCAAGAGAAGGGGCCGGATGCGGATGCTGCGCAAGGGCCGTTACATTGCGCGCCTCGCCGAGACCCCGGCAGAGGTCGAAAAGGCCCAGCATTTGCGGCATTTCTGTTTCTTCGGGGGCGAGGGGCTGGACGCCGATCACTTTGACGCGATCTGCCGGCATCTGCTGGTCGAGGATGCGGCCGGGCGGCTTCTGGGCTGCTGCCGGGTGCTGCTTTTGCCCGATGCAGGCCAGATCGGGCGCAGCTATTCCGCGCAGGTCTACGGGCTTTCACGTTTGGCGCGTTTCCCCGGCCCGGTGGCCGAGGTCGGGCGGTTCTGCCTGCACCCCGAGGCGCGCGACCCCGAGATCCTGCGGCTGGCCTGGGCGGCGCTGACGCGGATCGTGGATCAGACCGGCACGCGGCTTCTGTTCGGGTGCTCCTCGTTTCCCGGGACCGATCCGGAGGCCCATGCCGAGTCGCTGGCGCTGCTGGCCCAGCGCCACCTGGGTCCGGACGACTGGCGGCCCTCGGTGAAGGCCGCACAGAGCGTTCCGCTGCCCGGCGGCGGCCCCGTCGATCCCCGGCACGCGCTGGCGGGGCTGCCGCCGCTTCTGCGCAGCTACCTGGCGATGGGCGGATGGGTCAGCGATCACGCGGTGATCGACCGGGGGCTTGGCACGCTCCACGTTTTCACCGGGCTCGAGGTCGCCCGGGTGCCGCCTTCCCGGGCACGGTTGCTCAGGGAATTGGCGGCCGAGGGTGCGGCCCCCGTTGACGAGGGCGCGAGCGGCCTATAGCTCGCGCTCATGGCACGCGCACCCCTTCTCCAGCTTTCCGACATTCACCTCACCTTCGGCGGGGACCCGGTGTTTTCCGGGCTCGACTTGGTGATCCAGCCCGGCGACCGGCTGGCGCTGGTGGGGCGCAACGGCTCAGGCAAGTCCACGCTGATGAAGGTGATGGCCGGTCTGGTGGAGCCCGATGGCGGCGAGCGCGTGGTGCCCACGGGCGTCTCAGTCGGCTACATGGAGCAGGACCCGGTGATGACGGGCTTTGCCACGCTGGGGGATTTTGCCCTCTCGGCGCTGGAACCGTCCGAGGCCTATCGCGTCGAAATGGCGGCTGAAGGTCTGGATTTCGACCCGGCGCGGCCTGTCTCAACCGCCTCTGGCGGGGAAAGGCGGCGCGCGGCGCTGGCCAAGCTCTTGGCCGAGGCACCCGAGCTGATGCTGCTGGACGAACCGACGAACCACCTCGACATCCGCGCCATCGCCTGGCTCGAGAACGAGCTCAAGACCACACAGGCGGCCTTTGTGCTGATCTCGCACGACCGCGCGGTGCTCAGGGCGCTGGCGCGGGCAACGCTCTGGATCGACCGGGGCGTGGTGCGACGGATGGAGCAGGGCTTCGACGCCTTCGAGGACTGGCGCGACAAGCTCTGGGAGGAAGAAGACCTCGCCCGGCACAAGCTCGACCGCAAGATCAAGGCCGAGGCGCGTTGGGCGGTCGAAGGCATCTCGGCCCGGCGCAAGCGCAACCAGGGGCGGGTGCGGGCGCTGGCGGACCTGCGCTCTGAACGGGCCGCGATGATCCGCCGCCAGGGCGCCGCCGAAATGGCGCTGGAGGCGGCGCCGAAATCCGGCAAGCGGGTGATCGAAGCCAAGGGCATCTCGAAGAATTTCGCCGGAAAGGCCATCGTGAAGGATTTCTCGCTGCGTGTGGCGCGGGGGGATCGCGTCGCGCTGGTGGGTCCGAACGGCGTGGGCAAGACGACTCTGCTGAAGATGCTGACCGGCGAACTGGCGCCCGACACCGGCACGGTCGAACAGGGCACCAACCTGGAGCTTGCGGTCTTCGACCAGAACCGCGCGGCGCTGGACCCGGAGATGAGCCTCTGGGAAAGCCTGACCGGCGACAAGGACCTGCGCGTTTCGGGCCGGGCGGATCAGGTGATGGTGCGCGGCGCACCGCGCCATGTGGTTGGTTATCTTAAGGATTTCCTGTTCTCCGAGGCCCAGGCCCGCGCCCCCGTGCGCTCGCTTTCAGGGGGCGAGAAGGCGCGGCTGCTGCTCGCCAAGATCATGGCGCAACCGGCGAATTTGCTGGTGCTGGACGAGCCGACGAACGACCTGGATATCGAGACTTTGGACCTGTTGCAGGAACTGCTGTCCGACTTCGACGGCACCGTGCTGCTGGTGAGCCACGACCGCGATTTCCTCGACCGGGTGGCGACGGTGACGCTGGCGATGGAGGGCGACGGGAAGGTCACCGCCTATGCCGGTGGCTGGAGCGATTATCAGGCGCAGCGGGCCGAGGGGCCCACGGCCTCTGAAAAAACCGACGCGACGAACAAACCGGCCCCCGGGAAGCCCCGCGAGAAGGGGGAGAAACAAAAGCCTTCCAAAGGCTTGTCCTTCACCGAAAAGCATCGGCTTGAAGAACTTCCGGCCCTGATCGAACGGCTGGAAGCCGAGATCGCCAAGCTCTCGGAGCTGCTGTCGGACGCCGATCTTTTCACCCGCGAACCGGTGAAGGCGCAGAAGGCCACCGAGGCCCTGTCCCAACGCCAAACGGCGCTTGAGGCCGCCGAGGAAGAGTGGCTGACGCTCGAGGAAAAGGCCGCGGGCTGACCGCCCCGGCGGCGCGATTTCCAAATCGGAAAACCACCGGAATACTATCGGACTTTCATCGGACTTCTGGTCTGGCACCGAGGTGCCGGGCTGAAGCCCGGCCTACGGGGGCGGTGAGGCCAACTCCCTCACCACATCCAGCACGCTCATGACGTCCTCGCGGGTGCAGTCGAACTGGCCGACCTGGACGCGGATGACGAACTGGCCGTCGTGGCGGGTCTGGGTCAGGTAGATGCGGCCGTCGTCATTGATGCGGGTCAGCAGCGCCTCGGTCGCGGCGTCGTCGCCGTAGCGGAAGGTGAAGAGCGACAGGGCCGGGGGCGTGACGATCTCAAACCCCGGTAGGGCGGCGATGGCCTCGCACAGTTCCTCGGCCCAGGCGACGTGGTTGCGGATGCGGCTCCGCAACCCCTCGAGCCCGTAGGCGCGCAGCACGAACCAGAGTTTCAGCGCCCGGAAGCGGCGGCCCAGCGGCACGGTCCATTCGTTGAAATTGGTGATCTCGGAGGTGCCGAGGGTCTCAAGGTAATCCGGGCGCAGGCCGAGGGTCCGCACCTGCGGCGTGGGGTCGGCGAGGAACTGTACCGCGCAGTCGAACTGTGCGCCGAGCCATTTGTGCGGGTTGAAGACGATGCTGTCGGCGCCATCGACGCCCTGCCAGAGTGGGCGGAACTCGGGGCAGATCATCGCGGAGCCCGCCCAGGCGGCGTCCACATGGGTATAGAGGCCATGCGCACGGGCAACCGCAAGGCAGGGGCCGATCCGGTCCGAGGCGCCGACGCCGGTGCCGCCCACGGACAGGATCACGCCCGCGGGGGTATAGCCGTTGGCGATGTCGGCGCGGATCGCCTCGTCCAGCGCCCAGGGGTCCATCGAGAGCGTCTTGTCGGTGGGCACCTTCACCAGGTTCGCCTGACCGATGCCCGCCAGCCGCGCCGCCTTGTCGATCGAGGAATGGCCCTGGTTCGAGGCATAGAGCCGAAGCCGGGGGCTGGTGCTCAGGCCCTTGTCTAGGCCCTCCCACCCAAGGGCGCGTTCGCGCATGGTCAGCACCGCGCAGAGCGTGGCGGTGGTGGCGCTGTCGTGGATCGTGCCGGTGAAATGCGGGGCCAGCCCCAGCGCGTCGCGCAGCCAGCGGATCATAACCTGTTCGATCTCGGTCGCGGCGGGGGAGGTCTGCCAGAGCATCCCCTGCGCGGCCATGGCGGCGGTGAGTTGCTCGGCCAGGATCGAGGCGGGCGCGGCATTGGCCGGGAAATAGGCGAAGAAGCGCGGGTGCTGCCAATGGGTCATGGCGCCGGGGACGATGGCCTCGAAATCCGCGAAGATCGCCTCCATCGGTTCGGCGGCTTCGGGGGCGGTGTCGGGCAGTTGCGCGGCCACCTCGCCCGGTTGCACCTGGGCGCGGACCGGGTGGTCGCGCAGGCTTGCGTAATAGCCGTGGACCCAATCGGCGGCGCGCTTGGCCCAATCTCGGAGATCGTCGTGATTCATGGGACGGATAAGGCCATGCGACACGTACGCCCCGCAAGTGCAGATCGCTGGCCTGGAAGGATTATTCGGCTATGCTGCCGGGCAAATCAGGGAGGCAAGATCATGACGCAACCGATCCGCTGGGGAATCCTTGGCGCGGCGAAATTTGCCCAGCAGCACATGGGCCGGGCGATCCACGCCGCCGAGGGTGCGGTGCTGGCCGGGCTGGCGGCATCGTCAGCCGAGAAGGCGGCGCCGTTCCAGGCCTTCGCGCCGGGGTTGGAGCTTTACGACAGCTACGATGCGCTGCTGGACGATCCGGCGATCGACGCGGTCTACGTTCCGCTTCCGAACCACCTGCACGTGGAGTGGACGAAGAAGGCGCTTCTGGCCGGCAAGCATGTTCTGACGGAAAAGCCCATCGCGCTGAACGCCGAGGAGATCGACGAGTTGATCGCGGCCCGCGACAAGGCGGGGCTGCTGGCCGCCGAGGCCTATATGATCGTGCATCACCCGCAATGGCAGCGCGCGCGGGAGCTTTACCGCGAGGGCGCGATCGGGAAGCTGATCCACGTGGACGGGGCTTTCAGTTATTTCAATGCTGATGCCTCGAACATCCGCAACCGGCCCGAGACCGGCGGCGGTGGCATCCGGGACATCGGCGTCTATCCCTATGGCGCGACCCGGTTCGTGACCGGCGAGGAGCCCGAGCGCATCCTGTGCGCCAATATCCGCTGGGAGAACGAGGTCGACGTCTATGCCCAGGTGATCGCCCAGTTCCCCTCCTTCACGCTCTCGGCCATGACCAGCATGCGCCTGCATCTGCGGCAGGAGATGGTGTTCCATGGTGAGAACGGGATCCTGCGGCTCACCGCGCCGTTCAACGCCGGCAGCTATGGCGAGGCGCGGCTGGAACTCGTGGGTGAGGGCCAACGCGCCACCGTGGAGCGGTTCACCGAGGCGCAGCAATACGTTCGGCAGGTGGAGGCATTCGGCCGCTCGATCCGCGATGGCGCGCCCTATCCCTGGACGCTCGAGGATGCACGCGGCACCCAGCGGATGATCGACATGGTTTTCGCCGCCGCTTGAGGCAGGTCAAGGTCCCGGCAAGGCTTTCGTGGCAGGGTCCCCCGGTATTTGAACTCGGAGGGGCAATCATGAAACCAGTGCGCACGCTTGTTCTCGTCGCCAGCGAAGGCCGCATGCGTCTTTTGGAAAACGCGGGCGTCGGTGCCGGTCTGGAAGAGGTCGAGACCGTGGACAAGGACGACGTTCCGGGCAGCGAGATCCGGTTCGCCGACCAGCGCGGCCGCTCCAGCGCCGCGCCGGGCATGGCGCAGCACGGGATGGAGCCGCATTCCGATGAGCGTGAGCAGATGCGCGTGGCCTTTGCCGATCACGTGGTCGCACGCGCGCAGCAGCGTTGGGATGGCGGCAATTACGACCGTCTGATCATGGCCGCGCCGCCCAAGATGCTGGGCGTCCTGCGCGAGAAGCTGCCGCAGACCCTGCGTGCCGCGCTGCAGGCCGATCTGCCCAAGGACCTCGCAAATATTGAAGCGCGCAACCTGGCACCCCATTTTCAGGATGTGGCTGCATTTTGAACCCCAAGGAGGGGGCCATGACGACACCTGAAGAAACCTACACCGACGACCAGCGCAACAATGTCCTGATGCGGGGCCTTGCGATGCTTGTCTTCGCCGTGCTTTTCGCCATCGCCGAGACGGTGCTGTTCGTGCTGACCGTGCTCCAGTTCGGCTGGATGCTGTTCGCGCGGGAAAAGAACAAGGCGATCTCGGATTTCGGCGAGAAACTCGCGCCGTGGCTCGCCGCCGTGGCGAAGTTCCAGACCGGCAGCACCGAGAAGAAGCCGTTTCCTTGGTCGTGACCTGACGGTGTGAAAAAAGAAATCGCCCGGCCACGACAAGTGACCGGGCGTTTGTTTTCCTGCGGTTCCTCGCGATCCGGGCCTAGCTTTCCAGCGCCTCCAGCTGGTCGATGAGGCCCGAGATCATGCTCAGCCCCTTGTCCCAGAAGGCCGGGTCCGTGGCATCCAGGCCGAAGGGTGCCAGAAGCTCCTTGTGGTGCTTGGAACCGCCCGCTTTCAGCATCTCGAAATACTGCTCCTGGAAGCCGGGGCGGCCTTCCTCGTAGACCGCATAGAGCGCGTTCACCAGCCCGTCGCCGAAGGCATAGGCGTAGACGTAGAAGGGCGAGTGGACGAAATGCGGGATATAGGCCCAGAATGTCTCGTAGCCCTCCATGAAGTTGAACACCGGGCCAAGGCTTTCGGCCTGCACGCTCATCCAGAGCGCGTTGATATCCTCGGGCGTCAGTTCCCCTTCGCGCCGGGCCGCGTGCAGCTTGCATTCGAAGTCGTAGAAGGCGATCTGGCGCACGACCGTGTTGATCATGTCCTCGACCTTGCCCGCGAGCAGGACCTTGCGCTCGGCATCGTTCTTGGCATTGGCCAGCAGGCGGCGGAACGTGAGCATCTCGCCAAAGACCGAGGCGGTTTCGGCCAGCGTCAGCGGGGTCGAAGACAGCAGTTCCCCCTGGCCCGCGGCCAGAACCTGGTGAACCCCGTGGCCCAACTCATGCGCCAGTGTCATGACGTCGCGCGGCTTGCCCAGGTAGTTCAGCATCACGTAAGGGTGCACCTCGGCCACGGTGGGGTGGGCGAAAGCGCCCGGCGCCTTGCCGGGCTTCACGCCCGCGTCGATCCAGCCCTTGTCGAAGAAGGGCTCGGCGATCTCGGCCATCTTCGGGTCGAATTCCGAATAGGCGTTCATCACCGTTTCGCGTGCCTCGGGCCAGGCCACCAGCCGGGTTTCTTCCATCGGCAGCGGCGCGTTGCGGTCCCAGACCTCCAGCGTATCGAGGCCCAGCCACTTGCGCTTCAGCTCGTAGTAGCGGTGCGACAGGCGCGGGTAGGCGGCCACCACCGCATTGCGCAGGGCCTCCACCACCTCGGGCTCCACGTGGTTCGCCAGGTGGCGGCCATGCTGAGGGGTGGGCATCTTGCGCCAGCGGTCCTCGACCTCCTTTTCCTTGGCGAGCGTGTTGTGGACGCGCGCGAAGAGCTTGACGTTCTCGCCAAAGACCCGTGCCAGTTCCCGCGCGCCCGCCTCGCGCTTGGCGCGATCCTGTTCGGTCAGAAGGTTCAGCGTGCCCTCGATGCCAAGCTCCTCGCCATCCACGGTGAAGCTCAGGCCCGCGATTGTCTCGTCGAAAAGCTTGTTCCAGGCCGAGGCGCCCACGACCGACTGGTCATGCAGGAATTTCTCCAACTCGTCCGAAAGCTGGTGCGGCCGCATGGCGCGCATCCGCTCGAAGATCGGCTTGAACCGCGCGAGGTCCGCATCCGCGGCAAACAGGGCGTCGAGCTTGTCATCCTCGATCCGGTTGAGCTCGAGCGTGAAGAACACCAGCGGCGTGGTGAACGTGGTGATCCTGTCCTGGCAGTCGGACATGAACTTGGCGCGGCCCGCGTCCGTGGTGTTCTGGTAATAACGCAGACCCGCGAAGGACATGATGCGCCCGGCCACCGTGTCGATTTTCTCGTAGCGCAGCACGCATTCCAGCATCTGCCCGGCATCGAGGCCCGCCAGCTTGCCTTCGTAATCGGCTGCGAACCCGGCGCAGGCGCCCTCGAGCCACTCCATGTCGCGCTTGAGTTCCGGCGCGTCCTCGCCCGTGTAAAGATCGCTGAGATCCCAGTCCGGCAGTTTCCCCAGTTCCTTGCCCCCCGAGGCATCGGCGTCGAACAGCGGTGTCTTGTCGGAACTCAGCATGTAACCCTCTCATTGATTGCTAGTCCCGAGATAGGCGCTTCGCTCGGGCCAGTGCAAGGCCGTGGCTTCTTCTGTTTGGAAATATCCGGCCTCACGTGCCCAAACGCGCAGGCGCCGGTCAGGGGGGCTGGGGCAACACAGGGGGGCGCGGCCGGCGCGTTGCGACCGGCTGGGGCTTGACCGGCGGGCGGCTTTGGCGTCGTGTGGTCAGGGTCCAACCTCATGAGGTCCAAATGATCCGCCGTTCTGCCCCGATCCTGTTGCTTTCCGCCTGTTTCGCCGGGGGGGCTTTCGTGCCTGCTGCATCCGCGCAGGACATGACGTTTTCGCCCGCCGCGACCGAAGAGTGCCTTGCCGAATCCGGGGATCGGAACGGCTGTGTCGGGCAATCGGCCGAACTGTGCATGGAGGACAGCCCGGGCGGCTATTCCACGATGGGAATGAACGCGTGCATCCGCCTGGAACTCGAGTACTGGGATGATCGCCTGAACGTGGCCTACGGAGAGTTGATGGCACAGGAAAAGACCATGGATGCGGAACTTGCCGCCGATGGCACCCAGGTGTCTTCGGTCGCCGAGGCCCTGCGCGAGATGCAGCGCGCCTGGATTCCGTTCCGCGATGCCTCTTGCGCCTACGAGCGGGCCCGGTGGACCAACGGGTCCGGCGCCGGGCCGGCCGAGGCCTCTTGCCTGATGGTGATGACCGGTCGGCAGGCGCTGGCGCTGGAAGACTGGATGGAAGGGCTGTAGGGTCCGCGCCAACCGAAGGGAGGGCCGGATGATCACGCTGCACCATTGCCACCAGACCCGGTCCATGCGGTCGCTCTGGCTGCTGAACGAACTCGGGGTCGACTTTCGGCTCAAGGTCTATCCGTTCGACAAGACCCTGCGCTCGGAAGAATTCCTTGGCCTGAACCCGGCGGGTCGGGTTCCCGCGATCGAGATCGGCGACACCGTCATGTGGGAAAGCGGTGCGATCACCGAATACCTGTGCGAGCTTTACCCCGATGCGGGCATGGGCCGCGGGCCGGGCCATCCCGAACGGGCCGAGTGGCTGACCTGGGTGCATTTCTGCGAGACCATCAGCCAGCATGCGGCGGCACTGACGCAACAGCACGTGGTGCTCTACGAGGATCACATGCGCAGCCCTACGGTGATGAAGATCGAGACCAAGCGGCTGGGGAAATGCTACGAGGCCGTCGAGGGCGCGCTGGCTGACGGGCGCGATTATCTTCTCACCTCGGGGTTTTCCGCGGCGGATGTCTCGGTCGGGCAGGCGATCTACATGGCCCGCCATTTCGCCGAGACCGACTCGCTGCCGAATCTCTCGGCCTGGTACGGGCGGTTGGAGGAGCGGAAGGCGTTCCGCGACTCGCTTCCGCCCGAGGGTTCGGGAATTTACAAGAGGCCATTTTATCCAGTCTGGGATACGTGAGGCCCCATTTTGCATACAGATGTATGCCTTGGCGTTTCCACTAATGGAATCACGGGGAAATCCCGGTCCCTCGGTTGACCATGCCGGGGTGCGGGAGTAAGCCAAGGGCAGCCAAACGGCGCGCCTTGGGCGCGTGAAAGGAGCCAGTGTGGACGATCTTCTGAGGGACTACCTCCCGATCCTCATCTTCCTGGGCCTGGCAGTGGGCCTTGGGCTTGTTCTGATCCTCGCCGCCGCGATCATCGCGGTGCGAAACCCCGACCCGGAAAAGGTGTCGGCCTACGAATGCGGGTTCAACGCCTTCGACGATGCGCGGATGAAGTTCGATGTGCGGTTCTACCTCGTGTCGATCCTGTTCATCATCTTCGACCTCGAGATCGCCTTCCTGTTCCCCTGGGCCGTGGCTTTCGGGGATATCGGCCTGGTCGGCTTCTGGTCGATGATGGTCTTCCTGGCCGTCCTGACCATCGGATTCGCCTATGAATGGAAGAAGGGAGCGCTGGAATGGGAGTGAGCACCGCCACCCATGACGCTGGCGCCGACCGCGAGGTCGCGACCCAGGCGCTGAACCGCGAGTTGCAGGACAAGGGATTCCTGCTGACCTCGGCGGAAGACCTGATCAATTGGGCCCGCACCGGCTCGCTTCACTGGATGACCTTTGGCCTCGCCTGCTGCGCCGTCGAGATGATGCACACCTCGATGCCGCGCTACGATGCCGAGCGTTTCGGGATCGCGCCGCGCGCCTCTCCGCGCCAGTCCGACGTGATGATCGTGGCAGGTACGCTGACCAACAAGATGGCCCCGGCGCTGCGCAAGGTCTACGACCAGATGCCCGAGCCGCGCTACGTGATCTCGATGGGCTCCTGCGCCAATGGCGGGGGCTATTATCACTACAGCTATTCGGTGGTGCGCGGTTGCGACCGGATCGTGCCGGTGGACATCTATGTTCCCGGCTGCCCGCCGACCGCCGAGGCGCTGCTTTACGGCATTCTGCAGTTGCAGCGGAAGATCCGTCGCACCGGAACCCTGGTGAGGTAACCCATGACCGAGGCACTGCAAGAACTGGGCACCCATATCGAGCTGAAACGCAGCGACTGCGTGATCGGCTGGGACATCGCCCATGACGAGCTGACCGTGAACGTGACGCTGAACGGGCTGGTCGATTTCATCGACTTCCTGAGGAATGACCGGACCTGCAAGTTCTCGACCCTCGTCGATATCACCGGCATCGACCACCCCGAGCGCGACGCGCGCTTCGACGTGGTCTACCACTTCCTGTCGATGTACCAGAACCAGCGCATCCGCGTGAAGGTTGCCGTGCGCGAGGATGAGATGGTCCCCTCGATCATCCCGGTTCACCCCTCGGCCAACTGGTTCGAGCGCGAGGTGTTCGACATGTTCGGCATCCTCTTCACCGGCCACCCGGACCTGCGCCGCATTCTCACGGATTACGGGTTCCGCGGCTATCCGCTGCGCAAGGATTTCCCGACCACGGGCTATACCGAGGTGCGCTATGACGAAGAACAGAAGCGCGTCGTCTACGAACCAGTGAAGCTGGTGCAGGAATACCGACAGTTCGACTTCATGTCGCCGTGGGAAGGTGCGGAATACATCCTTCCGGGCGATGACAAGGCGGAGGCGTCGAAATGATGGGCAACGATTTCGGCGTGGGGGGCATGGGCGGCCTTGGGCTGCTGTATGCGCTGCTCGTCATCATCCCGTTCTGGCGGTTGCTACCGCGGTTCGGGATTCCGAACTGGGTTTCCATCGCGACGATCATCCCGATCGTGGCGCTGGTGCTTCTGTGGGTCATGGCATTCCGGGACGAGCTGACCGGCCCGGCCGGAAAGTCCTGAAGGCGGGGGCGCTGAGGTGACGACACTGCTTTTCTGCGTTGGCGCGACGAAGGCGGGGACCAGCTGGCTCCA
The DNA here is from genome assembly GCA_014762635.1 of Paracoccaceae bacterium. Taxonomy (GTDB): domain Bacteria; phylum Pseudomonadota; class Alphaproteobacteria; order Rhodobacterales; family Rhodobacteraceae; genus JABURR01. The sequence goes on along the minus strand of JABURR010000047.1, from coordinate 9,154 downwards.
CCGCTTTCTGAGCGATCATCCGCAGTGTCACCTGCGCGCCATAAAGGAACTGCATTATTTCGACGCGCTGGATTTCGGCGGGGCCGAGGGGCAGTTGAAGCGCCTTGCGCGGGAACGCGAGCGGTTCGAGGGCCAGATGCCCACCGCGCAGGGACCGCGCGTGCTGAACCTGGCGCGTCAGGTGGCGGATCGGCTCGAATGGGCCAGTGTCATCGCGCGGGGGCGGGAAGACCGCAGCGCCTATCTTGCCTACCTGACGGGCGGGCAGGGCGCCGGGCAGCAGCTGGTGGCGGATATGACGCCAGCCTATGGGCTGTTGTCGACCGAGCGGCTGAAGGCCATGGCAGGCCTGCTGCCCGACGTGCGCTTCGTCTATCTGTTGCGCGATCCGGTAGAGCGGCTCTGGAGCCATGTGCGGATGCTGGCCGGGCGCAATTCTCCGGATGGGGCGGCTGATGCCGAAACGGCGGCGGACCTGCTCGACGGCACCATCGCGGGCCGAGAAGAGGGTATTGCCAAGCGCAGCGACTATCGCGCCGCGATCGAGAAGTTGCGCCGCGCGGTGGACCCCAAGCGGCTTTGCATCATGTTTTACGAGGAAATGGTCTCGGGCGACGGCATGCGCCGCCTCTGCGCCTTCCTCGGGCTCGATTTCGTGGCGCCCGATACTGCGCGGCGCATTCATGTGAGCCCACCGCTGCAGATGACGCCCGCCCAACGGCGCGCCGCGCGCGATTGGCTGGCCCCGCAATACGACTATGTCCGTGCCGAGATCGGCGCGCTGCCACCCGCGTGGCGGACAGAATACCAGAAGGTGTGAGATGATGGACGGCAAGTTCGACGACGCGCTCACCGGCGAGCAGAAGATCCGGAACTTCAACATCAACTTCGGGCCCCAGCACCCGGCGGCCCACGGCGTGCTGCGCTTGGTGCTGGAGCTGGACGGCGAGATCGTCGAGCGGTGTGACCCTCATATCGGGCTGTTGCACCGCGGTACCGAAAAGCTGATGGAGAGCCGCACCTACCTGCAGAACCTGCCCTATCTGGACCGTCTCGATTACGTGGCGCCGATGAACCAGGAACATGCTTGGTGCCTGGCCATCGAGAAGCTGACCGGCACCGAGGTTCCGCGCCGCGCCTCGTTGATCCGGGTGCTTTATTCCGAGATCGGGCGCATCCTGAACCATCTGCTGAACGTGACCACGCAGGCCATGGACGTGGGCGCGCTGACGCCGCCGCTCTGGGGGTTCGAAGAGCGCGAAAAGCTGATGGTCTTCTATGAACGGGCCTGCGGCGCGCGGCTTCATGCGGCCTATTTCCGGCCCGGCGGTGTGCACCAGGATCTGCCGCCCGCGCTGATCGACGACATTGACGCCTGGGCGGATACCTTCCCGAATGTCCTGAACGACATCGACGAACTGCTGACCGAGAACCGCATCTTCAAGCAGCGCAATGCCGAGATCGGCGTGGTGACCGAGGAAGACATCCAGCAATGGGGTTTCTCGGGCGTGATGGTGCGTGGCTCGGGCCTTGCTTGGGATCTGCGCCGCAGCCAGCCCTACGAGTGCTACGACGAATTCGACTTCCAGATCCCGGTCGGCAAGAACGGCGATTGCTACGATCGTTACCTAGTCCGCATGGCCGAGATGCGCGAGTCGCTGAAGATCATCAAGCAGGCCTGCGAGAAGCTGCGCGCGCCCGAAGGGCAGGGCGACGTGATGGCCCGCGGCAAGATCAGCCCACCCAAACGGGGTGAGATGAAGACCTCGATGGAAGCGCTGATCCATCACTTCAAGCTATATACCGAGGGCTTCCACGTGCCCGCCGGTGAGGTCTATGCCGCCGTCGAGGCGCCCAAGGGCGAATTCGGCGTCTACATGGTCTCAGACGGCTCGAACCGGCCCTATCGCGCCAAGCTGCGCGCGCCGGGCTTTTTGCACCTGCAGGCGATGGATTACATCGCCAAGGGACACCAGCTTGCCGACGTCGCTGCGATCATCGGCACCATGGACATCGTTTTCGGGGAGATTGACCGCTGATGGGTTCGATTACCATTTCGATCTGGACACTTCTGATCGGTGCCGTCGCCGGGCTGTTCGCGGTTCTGGGCGCGCGGGGCCGCAACCGGCTGATGCAAGGGGCAGCGATCGGCGCGATCGTGGCGCTTGTCATGTCGATTCTGAGGGGGTTCATCTGAGATGCTGAGAAGGCTCCACCTAGAACAGCCGGAGAGCTTCGCCTTCACCCCGGCGAACCAGAAATGGGCCGAGGCCCAGATTTCCAAGTATCCTGAGGGTCGTCAGGCCAGCGCGATCATTCCGCTGCTGTGGCGCGCACAGGAGCAGGAAGGCTGGCTGACCCGCCCGGCGATCGAGCATGTCGCCGGGATGCTGGACATGGCCTATATCCGGGCGCTGGAAGTCGCGACCTTCTATTTCATGTTCCAGCTTCAACCCGTGGGCTCCGTTGCGCATATCCAGGTTTGCGGGACCACGTCGTGCATGATCTGCGGCGCCGAGGACCTGATCGGCGTTTGCAAGGAAAAGATCGCGGCGAACCCGCATGAGCTGTCGGCGGACGGCAAGTTCAGCTGGGAAGAGGTTGAATGCCTCGGGGCCTGCGCCAACGCGCCCATGGCCCAGATCGGCAAGGACTACTACGAGGATCTGACCGCCGCACGGATGGGTGAAATCATCGACGAACTCGCCGCTGGCAAGGTGCCTGTGCCGGGGCCGCAGAATGGGCGCTTCACCTCGGAACCCGCGGGCGGGCTGACCAGCCTGCAGCAGTTCGACAAGGATCGCTCCACCGGCAATGCCTCGGTTCACCTGGCGACCTCGATCGGGGACACGGTCAAGCGGATCGACGGCACCGAGGTGCCGCTGCTGACGCCGTGGCTGAACAAGTCGGGCGCGGCGAAGAAGGCCGCTGCGGCTCCGAAACCCAAGGCCGAGGCCAAGGCGCCCCCCAAGAAGGCGCCTGCCGCGAAGACAGCCGAAGCGCCCGCCGCGGCCGAGGAAAAGCCCGCCACGCTGGACGCGCCGCGCGATGGCAAGGCCGATGATCTGAAGATGATCAAGGGCGTGGGACCGGGGCTTGAGAAGAAACTCAACGATCTTGGTATCTGGCATTATGATCAGGTGGCTGCGCTGACGTCCGAACAGATCGCGTGGGTTGATACCCAACTGAAATTCCGCGGCCGCATCGAACGTGACGATTGGGTCGCGCAGGCCAAGGTTCTGGCCGAAGGGGGTACCACGGAATTTTCGAAGCGCGCGAAATATTGAGCGCGTTTTAGGGACAACAGGAGGTCCGCCAGATGGAAAACAAAGACGTGAACGTTCAGCAGATCGCGATCATTGCCGGGGTTGCGGCGCTGATCGCATTGATTGCGCTCATGGCCATCGGCGGCTTCGGGTTCTGGGGCGCGCTTCTGATCGCCATTCTGGTCGGGATCGTGGTTGCGATCATCGTCTATTTCGCGCTGCAGGGAAAAGCTGAGGCGCCCGGGGCGGCCCAGGTCACCCAGACGGCTCCCTCCGAACCGGCAAAGGCCGCAACGCCCGAACCGGCGGCGGAACCGGCAAAAGAGGAACCCGCCCCTGCACCGGAACCGGCCCCTGCGGCAGAGAAAAAGGCTGAAACACCTGCGACCGGTGGCGACGGAGCAGAGCCGGAGCTTCTGAGCGGTCCGGACGGCATGCCGGATGATCTCAAGAAGATCCGGGGGATCGGACCGGGGCTGGAGCAGAAGCTCAACGGACTGGGCATCTTCCACTTCCGCCAGATCGCGGCGCTGACGCCCGCGAACGTGGAGTGGTTGGATGAGCAACTCAGCTTCAAGGGGCGCATCGAGCGGGACGAATGGATCAGGCAGGCGAAGGAATTCGCTGCAAAATAGTCGATATCTGGCCCCAGCGTGCGCTAGGGCTGAAACAGAGGTGGGAATGTCGAAGGACCAGGATACGGAAATGGCGATTGCCAGGCAGGCGCGCATGGTCGCGATTGTCATGGTGGCGACCATGGTCCTGTGGATGGGGGCGCAATGGCTGGGCGGCAGGCTTGGCCTGCCGGTGCGCTACGTCTTCCTCTTCGACTTTGCCGCGCTGGCCGCGTTCTTCTGGACGCTGGTCGTCACCTACCAGATCTGGCGGAAGCGCCAGAATAACCGGGGATAGCACCACATGCTGCAGGATCAGGACCGGATCTTCACCAATCTCTACGGGATGCACGAGCGCACGCTTGCGGGCGCCAAGGCCCGTGGCCATTGGGACGGGACCGCCAAGATCATCCAGAAGGGCCGCGACTGGATCGTCGACGAGATGAAGGCCAGCGGATTGCGCGGGCGCGGTGGCGCCGGCTTCCCGACCGGGCTGAAGTGGTCCTTCATGCCGAAGGAAAGCGATGGCCGGCCCTCGTACCTGGTGGTCAATGCCGACGAATCCGAACCCGGCACCTGCAAGGACCGGGAGATCATGCGCCACGATCCGCACACGCTGATCGAGGGTTGCCTGATCGCTTCGTTCGCGATGAACGCGCATGCCTGCTACATCTACATCCGCGGCGAATACATCCGCGAGCGCGAGGCGCTGCAGGCCGCCATCGATGAGGCCTATGACGCCGGGCTTTTGGGCAAGAATGCCGCCGGGTCGGGTTGGGATTTCGACCTTTACCTCCACCACGGCGCGGGCGCCTATATCTGCGGCGAGGAAACCGCGCTTCTGGAAAGCCTCGAAGGCCGGAAGGGCATGCCCCGCATGAAGCCGCCGTTCCCGGCAGGCGCAGGCCTCTATGGCTGCCCGACCACGGTGAACAACGTTGAATCCATCGCGGTGGTGCCGACCATCCTGCGCCGCGGCGCGGACTGGTTTTCCGGCTTTGGTCGCCCCAACAACGCGGGCACCAAGCTTTTCGCGATCTCGGGCCATGTGAATAACCCCTGTGTCGTGGAAGAGGCCATGTCGATCACCTTCGAGGAGTTGATCGAAAAGCATTGCGGCGGCATTCGTGGCGGTTGGGACAATCTGAAGGCCGTGATCCCGGGCGGGTCGTCGGTGCCGTGCCTTCCGGCGGACGTGATCCGCGAGGGGATCATGGATTTCGACTGGCTGCGCGAGCAGCGCTCGGGCCTTGGCACCGCGGCGGTGATCGTGATGGATCAGTCCACCGATATCATCAAGGCGATCTGGCGCCTGTCTAAATTCTACAAGCACGAAAGCTGCGGCCAGTGCACCCCCTGCCGCGAGGGTACGGGCTGGATGATGCGGGTCATGGACCGTCTGGTGAAGGGCGAGGCCGAGGTAGAGGAAATCGACATGCTGCTCGACGTCACCAAGCAGGTCGAGGGCCACACCATCTGTGCGCTTGGCGACGCGGCGGCCTGGCCGATCCAGGGCCTGATCCGGCATTTCCGTGACGAGATCGAGGATCGCATCAAGGCCAAGCGCACTGGGCGCGTCAGCGCGGTGGCGGCGGAGTGATTATGATGGGGGCTTCCACGCATATCCGTCATTCGTCCGGGCAGGGGGCATCCGTTGGATGCGCCGCTGCGCGGGGATTGGCGCATGACGCTGCGTCAGCCCCTGTCGTTATTGAATATCAAGCGGGTAAAGCCCCAGCTTCGATCCAGATTGCAATGATCAGATCGGAGTTTTTCCAATGATTGCCCGTTTCATCAACACGACCGTGCTTGCTTCGCTGCTGGCAACGTCCCTGATTGCTCCGGCTGCGGCACGTGCCGAGACACCGCCGCCGCTGCGCGAGAACGACTATATCAACAGCCGCCTTCTCGGGGCCGCCGTCGGCGACGAGATCCGCAAGAACTGCCCGTCGATTTCACCGCGTTACGTGACCTTCCTGCGCCGCAAGTGGGAGCTGGAACGCTACGCGCTGGACCAGGGCTACACGCGCGAGGAAATCGTGGCCTACGTTGACTCGAAGGTCGAGCAGCGCCGCATGAACGGGCTGCGGGACGAATATCTGAAGGAAAATGGCGTGGTGCGCGGGGATAGCGAAAGCTACTGCCGCCTCGGGCGCGAGGAAATCGCGGCCGAGACCTACATGGGCACGATGCTGAAGGAACACTAGGGAACTGCGCGCGGCGCTTCGGCGCCGCCCAATCACGAGGGGTCTGAATGTCCGACTTGCGCAAGATCATCATCGACGGGAAAGAGATCGAGGTCGATCCGGCGATGACCTTGATCCAGGCCTGTGAACAGGCGGGGATCGAGATCCCTCGTTTCTGCTATCACGAGCGGCTGTCGATCGCAGGCAACTGCCGCATGTGCCTTGTGGAAGTCGTGGGCGGTCCGCCGAAGCCCGCCGCCTCCTGCGCGATGCAGGTGCGCGACCTGCGCCCCGGGCCGGAAGGTCAGCCGCCGGTGGTCAAGACCAACTCGCCCATGGTCAAGAAGGCCCGCGAGGGGGTGATGGAGTTCCTGCTCATCAACCACCCGCTGGATTGCCCGATCTGTGACCAAGGTGGCGAATGCGATCTGCAGGACCAGGCGATGGCCTATGGCGTGGACTTCAGCCGCTACCGCGAACCCAAGCGCGCCACCGAGGACCTGAACCTCGGCCCGCTTGTCGAAACCCACATGACTCGCTGCATTTCCTGCACGCGCTGCGTGCGCTTCACGACCGAGGTCGCCGGGATCACCCAGATGGGCCAGACCGGGCGCGGCGAGGATGCCGAGATCACGAGCTACCTGAACCAGACGCTCGACAGCAACATGCAGGGCAACATCATCGACCTGTGCCCCGTTGGGGCGCTGACCTCGAAGCCCTATGCGTTTACCGCGCGTCCGTGGGAACTGACCAAGACCGAGACCATCGACGTGATGGATGCGCTCGGGTCCAACATCCGCGTGGACACCAAGGGCCGCGAAGTGATGCGGATCCTGCCGCGCAACCATGACGGCGTGAACGAGGAATGGATCTCGGACAAGACCCGTTTCGTCTGGGACGGTCTGCGCCGCCAGCGTCTGGACCGGCCCTACATCCGTGAAAACGGCAAGCTGCGCCCCGCAAGCTGGGGCGAGGCGCTTTCCGCCGCCGCCAAGGCGATGAAGGGCAAGAAGGTTGCCGGGCTTGTGGGCGATCTGGCCCCGGTCGAGGCTGTCTTTGCCCTCAAGCAACTGATCGAGGGGCAGGGCGGATCGGTCGAATGCCGCACCGATGGCGCCAAGCTGCCCGCGGGCAATCGCTCGGGCTATGTGGGCACGGCGACGGTCGAGGATATCGACAATGCCGAGATGATCCAGCTCATCGGCACCAACCCGCGGGTCGAAGCGCCGGTGCTGAACGCCCGCATCCGCAAGGCCTGGCTCAAGGGCGCGACCGTGGGCCTGGTGGGCGAGGCGGTCGATCTGACTTACGACTACGTCCACGTGGGTACCGACCGGGCGGCGCTTGCCGATCTGGCGAAGAAGAAGATCGGCGAGGCCAAGGACAAGAACACCGTGGTGATCATCGGTCAGGGCGCCCTGACCGGCGAGGATGGCGCCGCGGTTCTGGCCGAGGCGATGCAACTGGCCGAGAACTCGAACTCCAAGTTCATGGTCCTCCACACCGCCGCTTCGCGCGTCGGCGCGATGGATGTGGGCGCGGTGAACGAGGACGGCATTCTCGGTGCGCTCGATGGGGCGGAGGTGGTCTACAACCTCGGCGCCGACGAGATCGAGATCGCCGCCGGGCCGTTCGTGATTTATCAGGGCAGCCACGGCGACCGCGGCGCGCATCGCGCCGACGTGATCCTGCCGGGTGCGGCCTATACCGAGGAGCAGGGCCTTTTCGTTAATACCGAAGGTCGGCCGCAGCTTGCCCTTCGCGCGGGTTTCGCGCCGGGTGAAGCCAAGGAAAACTGGGCGATCCTGCGGGCGCTTTCCGGTGAGCTGGACGCGACGCTGCCCTACGACTCGCTGGCCGCCCTGCGCCGCGCGCTGATCGCCGAAGTGCCGCATCTGGGCCGGATCGACGAGGTTGCCGAAAACGCATGGCAGCCGGTCAAGGGCGGCAAGCTGGCCAAGGGCGACTTCGCCGGTGCCGTGAAGGATTTCTACCTGACCAACCCGATCGCGCGGGCCTCGACCCTGATGGCCGAGCTGTCCGCAAATGCCCAGGCGCGTGCCAATGGCGCGCTGGCGGCCGAGTGATCGGGATGGCCGACTGAGACGGAGGTTCGCAAGCCGCTTTTTTCCGGGAAATAGGGGATATTCCCGCCGGATTAGGGTGGCAATCGGACCGCAGATACTGTTTACACGGTAGCGCCAACGCTGCCACGCAACATGGGCCGAACGACGACCGGGAAACACGGTCAGGCCCGAGGAACTGGGACGACCGACGGTGTGAGGACGAATGGCTGAATTCCTGACAACCCCCCTGGGCGTGACCCTGACCATTGCGGCGCAAGGCCTGCTGGTCATCGGCTTCGTCATGACTTCGCTGCTCTTCCTCGTCTATGGCGACCGGAAGATCTGGGCGGCGGTGCAAATGCGGCGCGGCCCCAACGTCGTGGGGGTCTTCGGGCTTCTGCAGACGGTGGCCGACGCGCTGAAATACGTGGTCAAGGAGATCGTGATCCCGGCCGGCGCCGACAAGACGGTGTTCCTGCTGGCGCCGCTGCTTTCCTTCGTGCTGGCGATGGTGGCCTGGGCGGTGATCCCGTTCAACGACACCTGGGTGCTGGCCGATCTGAACGTGGCGATCCTCTATGTCTTCGCCGTCTCCTCTCTCGAGGTTTACGGCGTGATCATGGGGGGCTGGGCCTCGAACTCGAAATACCCGTTTTTGGGAAGCCTGCGCTCGGCGGCGCAGATGATCTCTTACGAGGTGTCGATCGGTTTGATCATCATCGGGGTGATCCTGTCTACTGGCTCGATGAACTTCGGTGACATCGTGCGTGCGCAGGATGGCGACTGGGGCTTCTTCTCGTGGTACTGGCTGCCGCACCTGCCGATGGTCTTCCTGTTCTTCATCTCGGCCCTGGCCGAGACCAACCGACCGCCCTTCGATCTTCCGGAGGCCGAATCCGAACTGGTCGCTGGCTACCAGGTCGAATATTCCTCGACGCCGTTCCTGCTGTTCATGGCCGGCGAATATATCGCCATCTTCCTGATGTGCGCGCTGACGACGCTGCTGTTCTTCGGCGGCTGGC
>JABURR010000085.1 GCA_014762635.1 Paracoccaceae bacterium | reverse complement strand
AGCCCCAGCCAGGCCGCGAACTGACGGCCTGACTTGAAGACGGACGGATCGGGAACGCTGGCCGCAATCGCAGTTGCCGTGATGATGCCAACACCCGGGATCGTCTCGAGCCGCTGGCTCGACTGGTTCTGCCGGTGCCACGCCATCAGCTGGCGTTCGATCTTGCCGATCTCTTCGGCCAAGGTCTCGAGCTGCGCGGCCAACGACAGAATCGCGGATCGAGCGAGGGCTGGCGCCGTCAGGGTTGCTCAGGCGCTGGACGAGGTCGGCAACCTTCCGTGGTCCCTGCGCGGCGATCATCCCGAACTCCGCCAGATGCGCTCGGATCGCATTTAGGATCATGGTGCGTTGCCGCATCAGCAGGTCGCGCGACCGGTGCAGAACCAGGACGGCCTGCTGCTCTTCGCTCTTCACCGGCACGAAGCGCATGTTCGGCCGCGTCACGGCCTCGCAGATCGCCTCAGCGTCAGCTGCGTCGTTCTTCTGCCGCTTGACATAGGGCTTCACGTAGGCCGGTGGGATCAGCCGCACGTCATGCCCGAGCGCTGCAATCTCCCGAGCCCAGAAGTGCGACGTCGGGCAGGCCTCCATGCCGATCAGGCACGGCTCCAGCTGGCCGAGGGCATCAAGCAGAGCAGTTCTTCGCACCTTCCTCTGCAAGACAACGGCGCCATTCCGATCAACGCCATGTAGCTGGAAGACGGACTTGGCCAGATCGATCCCGAGTGTTGTAATCTCCATGTGGTCGGCTCCTTCCTTTGTTGGCGTTCACACAGCACCAACTTGGCACAATGCGATGCCGTTGGGGTGGAGCCGTCCACACCATCAGACGAATGCGAATTCGTCTCTGGTAGACAAGTGTGACTGTCCTTTATGCCGCGCCAAGTTCGCGCCACTCGGCGAGAGCGGCGGCGCGGTCGGCCTTGAATAGAGGTCTGCTTGAGAGGCTGCGTTCCTGATTAAAGTGGTTGGTGAAGGGGGCGTGGACGGCGGCGAACTTTTGAAGACTTCGCATGCGCCGAAATCGGAGCATGGCCCGCTCGCGTCGTCGGAACGGCAGGTGTGAGTTCTCCGCGCGATTGTTGAGCCAGCGACCAGTTTCCTGTCGGCCCGCCGCATCAACTTCCTTCAAGGCGGCGCCGTAGGAACGAAGTCGATCCGTGACGATGACCTCAGGCTGACCATGCCGCTTCATCGATTTTCGCAAGAATTTCAATGCAGCTTTCTTGTCACGGGTCTTCGTGACGTAGCTTTCTTCGTGATCCACAGCGCGCCAGAGGTAACTCGGCTCACCGTTGATCTTCACGAAAATCTCGTCGAGGTGTCACTGCCAGCGGCTCGACTTCATACCCGCCACACGCCGTTTGCGGATCTCAGCAGCGAACATCGGACCGAACCTTTGCCACCAGTACCGGATCGTCTCATGGCAGACATCGATGCCCCGCTCATGGAGCAGGTCCTCGACGTTGCGAAGCGAAAGCGGGAACCGGACATACATCATGACGGCCAGGCGGATAATTTCGGGGCTGCTGCGAAAGCCATTGAACGGGTTGGGTCTGCTCATCCTCAGACGCTACGAACCCGACCTCCCATTCTCAAGACCAATCCGTCTGACAGAACCAGTGCCGGTATTCTGGCTGCAGGCCTTGCCGAAATCACGAGTTATCGTTGCTCATCTCGGCAAGGTGCCCAGGTGGGGCCGTTGCCGGTGTCTACCCCAGGACCTTTGCCACCGCCTTTCGGGTCTTGTCGACGATGATATCTGCCTCGGCCTTGCTGAGGCAGAGCGGCGGCGCGAAGCCCAGGATATCGCCCTGCGGCATGG
>JABURR010000014.1 GCA_014762635.1 Paracoccaceae bacterium | reverse complement strand
TTTTTTGGCCGGGAGCGCAGTATGGGTCGAAGGGCCACGGCCAAGGTGCGGCCGTTCGACGGGGTGGCCCCCGACGGCTCGGAAAGGGGCGTCCTGACGCCGGCCCTGCAACGGCTGGAGGCGGTCTTCGCGGCGGTCGACTCGACCCGTGTGGCCATCGACTGCCATTGGCGGTTCAATCTCGCGCTGGCCCGGGCGTTCGTGGAATGGCAGGAGACGGCCGGAAGGCTCTACTGGCTCGAGGACCTGCTGGATTTTGAATTGTCCGATCAGGCGGTGGCCGATTTCCGCAGCGCGTTTCCCGGCACCCGGTGGGCGGGCGGCGAGGACGTGATCCATCCCCGTGCCGCGGAAAGTCTCATCAACGGTCCGGCGCGGCCCGACGTGTTCATGCCCGACGAAAAGCATCTGTGCGGACTGGACGTGATGCGCGACCTGCTGTTGCTGGCCCGGGCGCGGGGATGTGCGCTGTCGCTGCACAATCCCTCGGGCCCCATCGCGACCGCCGTATCCGCTCATCTCTGCAAGGTGGTCGGGGCCGAGGAACCGCTGGAGTTCTGTTTCCGGGCCGTCGACGGCCGGCCGGCGCTGACCGATCCGGTCGAGCCGGTCGAGGGCGGGATCTATCATCTCGGGGAGGCTCCCGGGATCGGCCTTGCCCCAAGCAAGAAAGCCCTGGAGGAATACGCTACGGTGCTGGCGAAAGGGAGCGCGGCATGAATTCCCGTATCCTGCGCAAGCCGTTTGCCGCCGCGGCCATCACCTATGTCGTCGCGGCGGCCGCCTTCACCGTCCAGATGGGCGGCATGAACCTGCGAAGCCTGATCGTTCCGCTGATCTGCATGGGGATCATGGTGGGGGCGGCCGTGACCTCGCTGGCGCTCCGGGATCAGGACGGCGGCGAGATCTCGACCAATGCCAAGGAAGTCATAACCCTGGTCGCGACCGTGGCCTATGCGGCCCTGATTTACGGGATCGGCTTCTATGCGGCCAGCTTCGTGTATGCGATTTTCATCTTCGTACACGTTTCGGGTCTGACGAAGCGGACGGCGGGAATTGCCGTGGTCAATGCCCTCGGCATCGTCCTCGCCGTCTATGCCATCTTCAACCTGTTCCTCGACTACTTCATTCCCGAGGGGATGCTGGCCGAATCCCTAATGTGACCGGCCTCCGAGACCGGCCGGTCAGATCACCGCCGCCTTTTCCCCCAGCAATGCGATGCGGAAGCGGTCCTTCAGATAGGAGCCGTCGCGCGGCGGCAGGGCCTTGGGCGGGGTGTTGGCCTGGACCTTGATTACGTGGAAGGACGGGCCGGCACCGGTGCGCATCGCCGGAAGGGCGGCTTCCAGGTCTTCCTCGCTGTGGATGGTGCCGGTCACCGCAATCCCCGAGGCGGCGGCGATGCCGGCGAGGTCGGCGCCCTGCAGGGTATGGGTGTCCTGCATGCCGGTCGCGCCGTAGTGCTCGTTGTCGATGACGATGATGGACAGGTTCTCCGGCGCCTGCATGGCGATGGTCAGCAGGCTGCCGATGCCCATCAGCATCTCGCCGTCACCGGTGACGACCAGCACACGGCGGTCGGGTTGGGCGATGGCGAGGCCGAGGCCGATGGTGGCGGCCGAGCCCATGGCCCCCCACATCGGGAAATTGAGCGGCGAATCGCCGGGGGCGGTGACGTCGAAGGAGGACGAGCCGAGGCCGCCGACGACCAGGGTCTCGCCGCGGTCCTCGAGGATGCGGGCGACGGCGGCGCGGCGGTCGAGGCGGTTGTCGGTGTTCGCTGTCATGGTTGCCTGCCCTCCTAGAACTGCTTGATGCCGAGAACGCGCTGCGAGATCAGAACCGCGGCGGCGGCCGGTCCGTGG
>JABURR010000094.1 GCA_014762635.1 Paracoccaceae bacterium | reverse complement strand
GCACCGGCACCGTGGCCACCATCGACAACCGCAACTGGGAACTGCGCGACCAGTCGGGCCCGGTGCAGCGCCTCAGCCAGTCACGCGCCATCGCGCTCGACATGGAAAGCGCGACCATCGCGGCCAACGGTTTCCGCTTCCGGGTGCCCTATGGCACACTGCTCTGCGTCTCGGACAAACCGCTGCACGGAGAACTCAAACTGCCCGGCATGGCCTCGGACTTTTACAAGACCCAGGTGGCGCGGCACTTGCTCATTGGGGTTCGTGCCATGGAACAGTTGCGCGATATGCCACTGGAACGTATCCATTCAAGAAAACTACGCAGCTTTGAGGAGACCGCTTTTCTGTGATGTGAATTCAACGAGCGGGAACCCGCGCAAAATAAGGGCTTTGGTAGCGCCCAAGATTGTGCAATATCCCCGCATAGCAATATTTAGATGCGACAAGCCCCGGAGCAGGGGCGGAACGAGGAGACAGTAAATGGCGAAACCGATGACCAAGACGCAGCTCGTCGCGGCCCTGGCTGAAGAAACGGGTTCTGACAAGAAGTCCGCAGCGGCGGCACTGGACGGTCTGATCGGCATCATCACCCGCGAGGTCTCGGCCGGCGGTGCGGTGACCCTGCCCGGCGTGGGCAAGATCTACTGCCGCGAGCGCCCCGAGCGCATGGTCCGCAACCCCGCCACGGGCGAGCAGATCAAGAAGCCGGCGGACAAGGTCGTGAAAATGACCATCGCCAAGGCGCTGAAAGACAGCGTGAACGGCTAAGCGGCCGTCAGAAGATTCGAGCAGGGCCGCCGATAGGGCGGCCCTTTTCACATGAACGGGGGAAAGCCGTGGATATTCGTGCGGTCATCATGGGCGTGGCCTTTGCGGTCATGTGGTCCTCGGCTTTCACCTCGGCCCGGATCATCGTGGCCGACGCGCCGCCACTGGCCGCCCTGTCGCTGCGCTTCCTGATCTCGGGCCTGCTGGGGATCGCCGTGGCCAAGGCCCTGGGCCAAAGCTGGACGCTGACCCCGCGCCAGTGGAAGGCCACGATCATCTTCGGCATCTGCCAGAACGCGCTCTACCTGGGCCTGAACTTCGTCGCCATGCAGACGATCGAGGCCGGGCTTGCGGCGATCATCGCCTCGGCCCTGCCGCTGTTGGTCGCGTTTTCGGGCTGGATTCTGTTCGGTGAGCGGCTGCGCCCGATGGGCGTTCTGGGCCTGCTGGCAGGTTTTGCCGGGGTGGCACTGATCATGGGCTCGCGGATCTCGGGCGGGGTCGATCTTTTCGGCCTGCTGCTCTGCGGTCTCGGCGTTCTGGCGTTGACCTTCGCCACCCTTTCGGTGCGTGGTGCCTCCTCGGGCGGGAATGTGCTGATGATCGTCGGGCTTCAGATGCTGGTGGGAAGCGCTGCGCTTGGTGTCGCGGCGGGCTTTACCGAGACGCTTGAGTTCACCCCAAGCTGGAAGCTGCTTGCCGCGTTCGTTTATACCACGCTGATTCCGGGTCTTGCGGCGACCGTCGTCTGGTTCATGCTGGTGAACCGCATAGGCGCGGTACGAGCCTCGACCTTCCACTTCCTCAACCCGTTCCTGGGCGTCGCCATCGCGGCAGCCTTCCTGGGAGAGGCGCTGGGAATGCTGGACATCCTCGGGGTCGGCATCATCACGGCCGGCATCCTCGCGGTTCAGCTTTCCAAACAGGCACCCGCGCGCAATCGCATGGCCTCGAACTGAGGCTCAGGCCCGCGCGCTTTCGATCCGGCTGACGCCGAGCACGTCAAGCACCTTGGCCTCGATATCCGAGGCGTTCAGACGTGCCACCGCGTACATGTCCCCGGGGCTTGCCTGGTCGATGAACGTGTCGGGCAACACCATCGAGCGGAACTTCAGACCGGTGTCGAACACGCCTTCCTCGGCCAGAAGCTGGGCAACGTGGCTGCCGAACCCGCCGACGGCACCTTCCTCGATGGTGATCAGCGCATCGTGACGGGCGACCAGATCGAGGATCAGGTCGCGATCCAGCGGCTTGGCGAACCGTGCATCGGCGATGGTCGGCGTGATGCCCTTGGCCGACAGGCTTTCCTCCGCAGCCTGAACCTCGGCCAGTCGGGTGCCGAAGCTCAGGATCGCAACGCGACCGCCTTCCGAAATGATCCGGCCTTTGCCGATCTCGAGCGGGACGCCTTGCTCGGGCATCTCGACGCCCACGCCCTCCCCCCGGGGATAGCGGAAGGCGATCGGCCCCTGGTCATACGCTGCAGCGGTGGCGACCATGTGCACCAGTTCCGCCTCGTCGGCGGCGGCCATCACCACGAAATCCGGCAGGTTGGCGAGGAAGGCTGTATCATAGCTGCCCGCATGGGTCGCGCCATCCGCGCCCACCAGACCGGCCCGGTCGATGGCGAAACGCACCGGAAGGCGCTGGATCGCCACGTCATGCACCACCTGGTCATAGCCGCGCTGCAGGAAGGTCGAATAGATCGCGCAGAAGGGCTTTATCCCACCCGCCGCCAGACCGGCGGAAAAGGTCACGCCGTGCTGCTCGGCGATCCCCACGTCGAAACAGCGCGAGGGGAAACGCTCGGCGAACAGGTTCAGCCCGGTCCCATCAGGCATCGCCGCTGTGACGGCAACGATCTTGTCGTCTTTCTGGGCCTCCTTGATCAGGCTCTCCGCGAAGACTTTGGTGTAGGAGGGCGCGTTCGACGGCGCCTTCTTCTGCTTGCCGGTCACCACGTCGAACTTGGCCACCCCGTGGCCCTTGTCGGCGGCCTGCTCGGCGGGGGCATAGCCCTTGCCCTTCTTTGTCACCGCGTGGATCAGCACTGGCCCGGTGGCCCGCGCCTTCACCGTGCGCAGCACCGGCAGAAGTTGGTCGAGGTCATGCCCGTCGATCGGGCCGATGTAGTCGAAGCCCAGTTCCTCGAAGAGGGTGCCGCCGACTGTCATGTGCTTGACCATGTCGCGCGCGCGTTTTGCCCCCTCGCGGAAGGGCTCGGGCAGCAGGCTCACCGCGCCCTTGGCGGCGGCCTTGAATTCCTGGAACGGCGCCTCGGCATAGAGGCTGGAAAGATACGACGACATCGCGCCCACCGGCGGGGCGATGGACATCTCGTTGTCATTGAGGATGACGATCATCCGCTTGCCCAGGTGGCCCGCGTTGTTCATCGCCTCGTAGGCCATGCCCGCGCTCATGGAGCCGTCGCCGATAACCGCGATGGCATCGCCAATGCCGTATTCCGGCGCCCCGCCCAGATCGCGCGCAACCGCAAAGCCCAGCGCCGCCGAGATCGAGGTGGAGCTATGCGCCGCCCCGAAGGGGTCATAGGGGCTTTCCGACCGCTTGGTGAACCCGCTCAGCCCGTCCTTCTGGCGCAGGGTGCGGATCCGGTCGCGCCGCCCGGTGAGGATCTTGTGCGGATAGCACTGGTGGCTCACGTCCCAGATCAGCCGGTCGCGCGGCGTGTCGAACACCGCGTGGATCGCCACGGTCAGTTCCACCACACCAAGCCCGGCACCCAGATGGCCGCCGGTCTCGGAGACCGCGGAAATCGTCTCGGCCCTGAGTTCATCGGCCAGCCGGTGCAGCTCGGCATCGCTCAGCCGTTTCATGTCGGCCGGCGTCTCTACGCGGTCAAGCACTGGGGTGGCTGGTCTATCCGACATCACATGCCCTCCTCGGGGGCCCGATTACATCTCACGCGAGATAACGAAGCGGGCCGCATCCCGCAAGCCATCGGCCTTGTCGCCATAGGGGTCAAGCGCCGCCTCGGCCTCCTCCACCAGCGCCCGGGCGCGGGCCTTGGCCCCGTCGAGCCCCAGCAGCGAAACGAAGGTCGCCTTGCCGGCCTCGGCATCCTTCTGCAGGCGCTTGCCCGCCTTCTCGGCATCTCCTTCCACATCCAAGATGTCGTCGGCGATCTGGAAGGCAAGGCCAAGGGCCTGCGCGTAGTGCCGCAGTGGGGCCGGATCGGCCTGGCCCAGAATTGCCCCGGCCTCGGCGGACCAACGGATCAGCGCGCCGGTCTTGTTGGCCTGAAGCTCGGTGATCTGATCCAGCGTCAGCGGCGCAGGCGCGGTTTCCGCTGCGATGTCCTGCGCCTGCCCAAGAACCATGCCCTGCGCCCCGGCATCACGGGCAAGCCCGGCCATCAGCCTCAAGCGCACGGCAGGATCGGGATGGGTTTCTTCGCGCGCGACAAGCTCGAAGGCGAGGCTTTGCAGCGCGTCGCCCACCAGTACGGCGGTGGCCTCATCCCATTTCACATGGACCGTGGGCTGGCCCCGGCGCAGATCATCGTCATCCATGCAGGGCAGGTCGTCATGGACAAGGCTGTAGGCATGGAGCGCCTCGATCGCCGCGGCGGGCCAGCGCGACTGCGCGGTCCCGATCCCGAAAAGCGCGGCGGTCTCCATCACGAGGAAGCCGCGCAATCGCTTGCCGCCCGCAGTGGCATAGCGCATCCCTTCGTGAACCGGGTAGTCGCCCAGCCCGGCCATGGCCTCATCGAGGCAGGAGCCGATCTCGGCGGCCCGCGCTGCCAACCGTGTCGCAAACATCAGAGGCCTTCGACGGGTGTCGTTCCCTTGGGCTGGCCGCTCTCGTCGAGCGTGATCGCCGCGACCTTTTCCTCGGCCTCTTTCAGCTTCTGCTCGCAGCGCTTCTTCAACTCGGCGCCACGCTCGTAGAGCTTGATCGAGGCTTCCAGTTCCACGTCGCCGGACTCAAGCTGGCTCACGACCGATTCCAGCTCGCGCATCGCCTCTTCGAAGCTCATCTCGCTGGTTTTCTTCTCGCTCATTCGCCTCGCTCCATCAGAACCTTCACATGGGCCGCGGCGCTCGCGGCCAAGGCATCCAGATCATATCCGCCCTCGAGTGTCGAGACCACGCGCCCGCCGCAGTGGGTATCGGCCAGGTCGCAGATCCGGCCTGTGATCCAGGCAAAGTCATCCTCGGTCCAGTTGAGTTGCGCCAGCGGGTCGTTCGCATGGGCGTCGAACCCGGCGGACACGAGGATCAGCTCCGGCGCGAAGGCCTCGACCCGCGGGAAAACGATATCCTCGTAGGCCGCGCGCATCTCGGCCCCGCCCGACATCGGGTCAAGCGTGACGTTCAGGACGTTGTCATGGGCGCCGGTCTCTTCCGGGGTTCCGGTGCCCGGGTAGAGCGGAAACTGATGCGACGAGACGAAAAGGGTGCGCGGCTCGTTCCAGAGAAGATCCTGCGTTCCGTTACCATGATGTACGTCGAAATCGATGACCGCGACGCGATCAAGCCCGTGGCGGTCAAGCGCGTGTTTCGCGGCGATGGCGACATTGCCGAACAGGCAGAACCCCATGGGCCGGGTCCGTTCGGCATGGTGGCCCGGCGGGCGGGTAGCCACGAAGGCGTTCGCAATATCTTCGCCCAGCACCGCGTCCACCGCGGCGATATTCCCACCTGCCGCGCGCAGGGCCGCTGTCATCGACCCCGGCGAGACAAAGGTATCAGCATCAAGCGCGGCGATCCCGGTTACTGGGATGGCGGCCTCGACCCGCGCCACGTGGGCCTCGGGGTGACACAGCAGCAGGTCTTCCCGCGCGGCCAGCGGCGCCTCGCGCCGGTCCAGAGCGGCGAGGGCGGGACCCTCCATAGCCTTCAGGATCGCGCGCAGCCGGTCGACCCGTTCGGGGTGACCGTCCGGCGTGACATGCTCGAGGCAGTCGGGATGCGTGAAGAAACCTGTGGTCATGGCGTTCCTTCCGAAAAAGCCCGGTCAGTCGGGCATCAGCATGTAGCCCTCGCCCCGCACGGTCTGCAGGTAGCGCGGCTGCTTCGGGTCGGCCTCGATCTTGCGCCTGAGCCGGGTGATCTGCACGTCGATGGCGCGCTCCTGCGCCGGGCCGCCGTCGCGGCCCGTGTCGCGGCCAAGCTCCTCGACCAGGCTTCGGCGCGACACCGGCTCGCCCGGGTTGGCCGAAAGCTTGCGCATGAGTTGCCCCTCGGTGGCGGTCAACCGAACCGGTTGGTCGCCCTGCCACATCTCGCCGCGTTCGACGTCATAGCGCACGGGACCAAGGGTCAGCACTTTCGGCCCCACCACATCGGGCGCAACATGGGGGACCCGCCGCAGGATCGCGTTGATCCTGAGCAGCAGTTCCTTGGGTTCGAACGGTTTCGGCAGGTAGTCATCCGCCCCGGCCTCGAGCCCGCGGATCCGGTCCTCGGTCTCGCCCATCGCCGTCAGCAGCAGGATCGGCGTCGTCAGCTCCTCGCGCAGGCTCGCGGTCAACGAGATGCCATCCTCGCCGGGCATCATCACGTCCATCACGATCATGTCGAAATCCAGTCCGGCAAGCAGCCGCCGCGCATGGGCTGCGTCCCGCGCGGCCGACACGATGAAACCGTTGCGGATCAGGAATTTCTGCAGAAGACCCCGGATCCGCTCATCGTCATCGACGATCAGGATATGCGCGTCGGGCGAGGCGCTCACGAGCCACTCTCCTTGAGCGTCGCGAAGTGGCGGCGCAATTCGGGATCCATCATCGCCTCGAGCACCTGGCGGAACCCGGTCACGGCCTCGGGCCCGGCCATCTTGTAGGCGGCGCGCATCCGGTCGCGCTGCGCATCCGAGAGCGCCTGTTCAAGCGCCTGCCCGGTCTCGGTCAGGTAGAGATGGCGTTCGCGTTTGTCCCGGGTGCCGATCCGGCTTTCCACCAGCCCATCCTCGATCAAGGTCCGAAGCACCCGGTTCAGGGATTGCTTGGTCACCCCCAGAATACCCAGCAGGTTGTTCACCGTCGTTCCCGGTGACCGGTTGATGAAATGCACCGCCCGGTGATGCGCCCTGCCATAGCCGTGCTCTGCAAGAATCCGGTCGGGATCGGCGGTGAAGCCGCGGTAGGCAAAGAACATCGCCTCGATGCCCTTGCGCAATTGCTCGTCGGTGAGAAACAGCAGGCTCTCGCCTCCGCTACCGCCACCTCTCATGTCGTCGGCCATATCCTGCGATCCGATCACGTTTTTACTTCAGTCCGGGTCATTTTATGTCAGCCTTGTTGACATTCCAAGAATCAATTGGTAGCGATTTTCGACTTTTGCGCAACTTTATGTCCGAAGCGGACCGAATTGGCGCAACATATGAAAACGAAATTGCCAAAGGCATAGAATCGAAGGGAAAATCTCATGGCCGGCTCTTACAGCGACCGCGACGGCTTCATCTGGATGGACGGGCAACTCATGCCCTGGCGGGATGCCAACGTGCATATCCTGACCCATGCGATGCATTACGCCTCGTCGGTATTCGAGGGAGAGCGCTGCTATGACGGAAAGATCTTCAAATCCCGCGAGCATTCGGCGCGCCTGCTGAAATCGGGCGAGATGCTGGACATGCCGATCCCCTACTCGGTCGATCAGATCGAGGCCGCCAAGGCCGACGTCCTGAAGGCCAACGGCTGGGACAACGCCTATGTGCGCGCCGTCGCCTGGCGCGGCGCGGGCGAGGACATGGGCGTCGCCTCCAAGCGCAACCCGGTCCGCATGGCCGTCGCCGCCTGGGAATGGGGCAACTACTACGGGGACGCCAAGATGAAGGGCGCCAAGCTCGACATCGCGAAATGGAAGCGCCCCAGCCCGGAAACCGCGCCCAGCCAGGCCAAGGCCGCCGGTCTCTACATGATCTGCACCATGGCCAAGCACCAGGCCGAGGCCAAGGGCTGCTCGGACGCGATGATGTTCGACTATCGCGGCTACGTGGCCGAGGCGACAGGCGCCAACATCTTCTTCGTCAAGGATGGGGAGGTTCACACCCCGCTGCCGGACTGCTTCCTGAACGGCCTCACCCGCCAGGCCGTGATCGGTATGCTCAAGGATCGCCAGATCAAGGTGAACGAGCGTCACATCATGCCCGAGGAACTGGAAGGGTTTGAGCAGTGCTGGCTTACCGGCACCGCCGCCGAAGTCACGCCCGTCGGCCAGATCGGCGATTACAACTTCGAGGTCGGCGCCCTGACCCGCGACATCGCCGAAGGCTACGAAAAGCTGGTTCGGAGCTGAAAACAGCGCGCCCCGGTAAAAGCCGGGGCGCGCGCACTCGTTACTTCAACGCCACCCACATGGTGACTCTGACTTGGCCCCAAACAGGTGAGCCAAAACTCGTACTATGGACGGGGTACGTCCGGCCGTGAGTGATGGATCATTAAATAGCACACAATTAAATTGTGTCCAACCTCACAATGCCTCAGCGACGTGGCGTCAGTTGTTTGCCATTCCATTGCGCGCAATGTATTCTGGACAAAAGCAGTAATAGGTAACTCCCGATGTCCGGAACTCTCCCCCCCGCAGATATGCTGTGTTTCGCGCTCTATTCGGCGAGCCACGCCATGAACCGCGTCTACCGCCCATTGCTGGAGCCGCTCGGCCTGACCTACCCGCAATACCTGGTCATGGCCGCGCTCTGGGACGAGGACGAAAAGACCGTGAAGACGCTCGGCAGCTTGGTCGATCTTGATTCGGGAACGCTCACCCCGCTCGTGAAACGGCTCGAAGCAAGCGGCCTTGTCCAGCGCGACCGCAACCCGCAAGATGAGCGTGAAGTCATCGTGTCGCTGACGGACAAGGGCCGCGCGATGCAGGCCGACGCGACCCATATCCCCCAGTGCATCCTCGAAGCCACGACGCTCAGCGCAGATGCCGCGGGCGAGTTGCGCGACAGGATCTTTCGGCTGCGCACCGCGCTGGAAGCCGCGGGCTGACCGGATCAGCCGCCCGGCGTCATGGCCTTGCGCTGGCGCGAGCGTTCAAGCCCAAGCTGACGTTCACGCCAGATGATCAGCACACCGGCAAAGATCACGATGGCCGCGCCGCCCAGCATCGTCAGGGTCGGCACCTCGTCGAAGACGAAATAACCCACTCCAAGCGCCAGCAGCATCGAGGCATATTCGAACGGCGCGATCAGCGAGGCATCGGCGAAGCGATAGGCCGAGGTCAGCAGGATCTGCCCGACCCCGCCCAGAAGCCCGGCAGCAACCAACAGCATCACCTCATGCGGCTCGGGCACGACCCATCCATAGGGTAGGGTCAGGAACGACAGGCAGGTCGCGGTGACCGAGAACCAGAAGACGATCGCCGCCGTCCGCTCCACCTGCACCAGCTTGCGCACGAACACCTGCGCCAGCGCCGCGCAGACTGCGCTGCCCAGCACCAGCATCGCGCCCAGCGCCTCGGCAATATCGGCCTCACCGCCCAGCGTGCTCAGCCGCGGCGACAGCACGATCAGAACCCCCACAAGCCCCAGCGCCACGGTGGAAAGACGAAAGATGCGCACCTGCTCGTTGAGGAACATCGCCGCGAAGATCACCACCAGAAGCGGCGCGGCATAGCCGATCGCGGTGACCTCGGGCAAAGGCAGGTAGGCCAGCCCGGCAAATCCCATGCCCATGGCGGCGGTTCCCACGAACCCGCGCCAGAAATGGCCCATCGGGTTCTTGGTCCTCACCCCTTCCTCGAGCGCCCCGCGCAACCAGAGCCAGGCAAAGATCACCGGAATCGCGAAGAACGAGCGGAAGAACACCGCCTCGCCCGGCGGCACATGATCGGTCGTCGCCTTGATGCAGGACGCCATGACCACGAAAACCGTGACCGACAGGACTTTCATCAAGATGCCGCGCAAGGGGTTCATGGGGACTCTCCTATCCGGACAATCCGCTCCTACACCCTATTCACGGCAAGGCGAAGCCCCCAGCGTCAGACGCTCTGCCCGCGCTCTACCCTCAGGTAGGCCCGCAAGCGCCCACCCGAGGCCCCATGGTCCCCCGCCCGCATTGCGGCCTTCACCTTCGGATGCGGCTTGGGGCCGGTCTTGCGCGCGATCCGGGCGTAATGCGCCGCGCGCGACAGGTCGGTCCGGGTTCCCGGGTGATCGAGAATATGCTTGGACATCTTATCCTCCCATGTCCGGTAGCGGGCACCCATCCTAGCACAGGGGCGCCTTTCCGCCAAAAGACATGGATCAAAGACGCGCCACCGCCCAGACCGCGGCCTCCGCGACCACCGGGTCGGGATCGGACCTCAGCGCCTCGGCGACCGGCTTCAGGGAAGGATCGCCCGAGTTGCCAATCGCGTAAAGCACGTTGCGCACGAAGCGGTTACGCCCGATCCGCTTGATCGGGCTGCCCGAGAACCGCGCCCGGAATTCCGCATCGCCAAGCCGCGCCAGCTCCGCCAACGGCGGCGCAACCAGATCCGGCCGCTCGGCATAGCGCGCTTCGGTCGCGGCAGCCGCGAACTTGTTCCACGGGCAGACGGCCAGGCAATCATCACAGCCATAGATTCGGTTGCCCAGGGCGGGCCGCAAGTCCGGGTCCACCGGCCCCTTGTGCTCGATCGTCAGGTAGGAAATGCAGCGCCGCGCATCCAGCTGGAAGGGCGCCGGAAAAGCCTTCGTCGGGCAGATATCCAGGCAGGCCCGGCAGGATCCGCAATGCTCTTCCTCGGGCGAATCCACCGGCAAGTCCTGGGTGGTGAAGATCGCGCCGAGGAAAAACCAGTTGCCCAGGTCCCGCGCCAGCAGGTTGGTATGCTTGCCCTGCCAGCCCAGCCCCGCCGCCTGCGCCAGCGGCTTTTCCATCACCGGCGCGGTATCCACGAAGACCTTGATCTCGCCGCCCGCCGCCTCGATCAGCCAGCGCCCCAGCCGCTTCAGCCGCTTCTTGACCACGTCGTGGTAGTCCTTGTTGCGCGCATAGGCCGAGATCACCGCCCGGTCCCGCGCCTTCAGCATCCCCAGCGAATCCACCTCGGGCGTGTAGAGATCGGCCAGCATCACCACCGACCGCGCCTCGGGCCAGAGCGTCGCCGGATCGCCGCGCCAGCCCATGCGCTCGGCCATCCAGCCCATCTGCCCGTGCCGCCCCTCGCCCACGAACCGCGCCAGCCGCCCTGCGGCCTCGGGGATCGCATCGGGCCGGGTCACGCGGCACTTGGCAAACCCCGCCGCCTCCGCCTCGGCCAGAAGCCGGGCCTTCAGCTCGGCACTCACGCGCCCCGCCCTTCTTCTGTTGGGAAATATCCTCGGGGGGCGCCGCAGGCGCGGGGGCAGACAGCCCCCTCGACGGCAGGATCAGAAATCGAGGTCGGCATAATGCGGCGGTGGTGGGAAGCCCGGCACGTGATCGGCAAGGATGCTGCGAAACGCCGGGCGAGACTTGATCTTGGCATACCAGTCCCGCACCGCCTGGGTCCGGTTCCAGTCCACGTCCGAGATGTAGTCCAGCGACGAGAAATGCGCCGCGGCGGCGAAATCGGCCAGGGTCATCGCATCGCCCGCCAGCCAGCGCCGCTGGTCCAGCAGCCACCCCATGTAATCCAGGTGATACTTGATCGCCCGCGCCCCGGTCTTGACGTTGGTGCTGTCGGGATAGCCCTGGCCCATCATCTTCTTGTTCACCCGCTCGTAGAGCAGGTTCGCGGTGACCTCGTTATGAAACTTGTCGTCGAACCAGCCCACCAGCCGCCGCACTTCATAGCGCCCGGCCGCATCGCGGGGCATCAGCGGCGGGTCGGGATAGCGCTCTTCCAGGTATTCGCAGATCGCCATGCTCTCGGACATGGCACGGCCATCCATCCGCAGCACCGGCACCTTGGCCGCAGGGTTGCGCCGCAGGAAGTCCGGGTCGCGCTCCCAGTAGCGCTCCTCGACCAGTTCGACCTCGATCTTCTTTTCCGCCAGCACAAGGCGAACCTTGCGGCAGAAGGGCGAGAGAGGAACGTGAAACAGCCGGTTCATGGATATCCCGTCGCGTTGGTGGAGCGCTCCCTCAATGCCGCGAAGCGCGCCGGGTTTCAACTCTCGAAGCACGCGGCCCGGCCATCCACCCGGATCGTGTCGGCCCCGCTGGCGATCACCTTCGCCCGGGCAAGCTGCCGTTCCGTCGGGCGCACGGCCGAACGGTCCTTGGGATTGGGAAGCACCGTCGCCAGCAGCGCGGCCTGCTGCGGGCTCAGCTTCGCGGCGCTGACACCGAAGGCCTGCCGGGCGGCGGCCTCGATCCCGAAGACCCCCTCGCCGAATTCCGCCACGTTGAGATAGACCTCCAGCACCCGGCGCTTGGTCCAGACCAGTTCCAGCACCGGCGTGGTCAGCGCCTCCAGCGCCTTTCGCGCCCAGCTTCGCCCGTGCCAGAGGTAGACGTTCTTCACCACCTGCTGGCTGATCGTCGAGGCGCCGCGTTGACCGCCTTCCTCCAGCGCGAAACGGATCGCCCGCATGTCGAAGCCCCAGTGCAGGCAGAAATTCGCATCCTCCGCCGCCACCACGGAGCGCACCATCACCGGGGCGATCTCCTCGATATCGACCCAGCGCCGGTCCACCTCTCCCAGACGCGCGCGTTCGGACAGGACGTAGGGCGTCACCGGCGGGTTGAAGATCGCGAAAACGGTGACGGCCAGCAGCGTGAGGCCGAACCAGCCCGCCACCGCGTAAAGCGCCCAGCGCCCCAGCCGCCGCCAGGGGCGCGGCTCTTGCGCCGCCTTTGATCGCCTTGTTTTCCGGGGTTTCGACGGGGTTTTCTTCGCCGCGCCCGAACTCGCCTTCTTCGCCATGCCCCCGCTTAGACTGGCTCATGTCGCCCGGGTCAAGGCCCCGGGCGGGGCGCGCCTTGCGGAACAGGCCGGGAAATCCGGTCGCGCTTGGCCCGCCCGGGCGCTATGGATGGGCCATGTCCGATCAGAGCCCTCCGGAACAGGCCCCAGACCGCCGCCCGCCGCTGCCGGTGCGGATCAGCCTGGCGCTGGCGATCTCGCTCGCCGCCGGGACGCTGGCGTGGTGGGTGGGGATGCCGCTGCCGTGGATGCTGGGCCCGATGATCGGCAACACCGTCGCCTCGGTCATGTCCGTTCCCGTGGCCGGGCCGAACCGGCTCCGGCCCATCGTGATCCCGGTGATCGGGGTGATGCTGGGCTCCGGCATCTCGGCCGAAGTCCTGTCCAAGGCCGGAGCCTGGGCCGGGACGTTCCTGTTCCTGCCGCCCTTCCTGATCGCCGCGGCGGCGGTCTCCTACGGCGTCTACCGCGGCCTCGGGCGCTATGATCCGGTCACGGCCTTCTACTCGGCCATGCCCGGCGGGCTGAACGAGATGCTGCTCATGGGGGCCGAAGCCGGGGGCGATCAGCGCAAGATCGCGCTTGCCCATGCCAGCCGGGTGCTGATGACGATCTTCTTCGTGGTGATGTTCTTCGGGCTGGTGCTGGGCGTCAGCACTCAGGGCGGCGGCCCCCGCTTCACCGCCGTGGCCGAGGTCGGCCCGGTGGACGCCCTCTGGCTCATCGGCTCGGCGCTGGTCGGCCTGCCGCTGGCAAGGCTGTTGCGGCTGCCCGCGCCGCCGCTTCTGGGGCCGATGATCCTCTCGGGCGTGGCGCATCTGACGGGCCTTGTCACCGTGCCGCCGCCGACGATCCTGGTGATCGCGGCGCAGCTTGTCATGGGCACGGTCATCGGCTGCCGCTTCCAGGGCGCCCGCGCCCGCGACATCCTCAAGGACCTCGCGCTTGGCGCCGGGGCGGCGGTGGGGATGATCGCCGTGGCGGTGATCTTCGCGCTCATGGTGCACTTTTCCACGGGCACAGACCTTGCGCAGGCCTTCCTCGCCTATTCCCCCGGCGGGCTGACCGAGATGAGCCTGCTCGCCCTCGCCATGGGACAAGAGATCGCCTACGTCTCGATCACCCATATCGCACGGATCAGCCTGGTGATTTTCATGGCCCCCTTCCTGTTCCGCGCCGTGGGTGGGGAGGCAAAGGAATGAGCCCCCCGGTCAAAACCCTGTGCGTCTCCGTCACCGGCCGGGTGCAGGGCGTCAGCTTCCGCGCCTGGACCATGCGCGAGGCCGAGGCGCTGGGCCTCGCGGGCTGGGTCCGGAACGAGCGTGACGGCAGCGTCACCGCCCTGATCTCGGGCCCCGCCGAGGACGTCGCCCAGATGCTCGCCCGCCTGCACCACGGCCCCCGCTTCGCCCGCGTGACCTCCGTCACCGCCGAAGAAACCGCCCCGCCCAAGGGAGCGGGTTTCGAGATCGCCGCGACGTCGCGGTGAACCTGCAGCGGGCCGAACATCGGTACACCGGCATAAAATGTCCGATGAAAACCCGATAGAATTCCGATAATTTTCCGATTTGGAAAATCGCGGGAATTCGGGGGGCTGAAGAGGCGCGCGGCGGCCTAGCTTGCCAGCGTCTCGGTGCTGGAGAAGAACATCGCCTGGCTGACGGCCGAGCGAATCTGGTCCTCGGTATAGGGCTTGGCGATCAGGAAGGCCGGTTCCGGGCGTTCGCCGGTCAGGAGGCGTTCGGGGAAGGCGGTGATGAAGATCACCGGGATCGCGCCGAAATGTTCCAGAAGTTCGTTGACCGCCTCTATTCCCGAGGAATTATCCGCAAGCTGGATGTCCGAGAGGATCAGGTCGGGTTCGGATTTGAGACCCATCTCGACCGCGGCTTTCTTGGTCCGCGCGATACCGACGACGTCATGGCCCATCTCGGCGACGATGCCGTGGATGTCCATGGCGATGATCGCCTCGTCCTCGATGATCATGACCTTGCCGCGGACGCTGCGCTCCATCTCCTGCACAGCGATTTCCACGAGGTCCTCGGCCTCGTCCGCGCCGATCTGCATGATTTGTCCGACCTCGGCAAAAGAGAACCCTTCGACGCTGTTGAGCAGAAGCGCCTCTCGGGTGTTCGGGGTCAGGGTGGCAAGGTGGTCGCGCGCCGCGGCTTCGATCCGGCTGGCGTTTTCCGGGGCGGAGGATTCCGCCGGCGCGCCGGTGCTGGTCCAGATGACGTGGAACGCCCGGAACAGCGCGGCCTTGGCACCGAGCGTGGTGTCGAACAGGTCCCGGTCCTCGAGGATCGCCTCGAGTGTGGCCAGCGCATAGCGATCGCCGCTGTCCTGCGACCCGGTCAGGGCACGTGCATAGCGCCTGAGAAAGGGAAGATGCTCCCCGACCTGAGTGGAGATGTCGTCGGAGCGTTGGATACCTGACATGCTAGCCTTTCGAATTTTTTCCCTGTCTTGGAACCAAACGATGCTGACGCGCGTTTGTTCCCAAGATAAGGTCGAGAGTGTTCGACGACGCCAGTGGAGCGACATGGTCAAAGACGACGATAGATCACAGGTAATGAAGCAGATTGATGCGAATTTGCGCAAGGTCTATCAGGAGACTCTTGAGCAGGAAATTCCTGAAAGATTCCAACAACTGCTTGAACGCCTGAAGGAGCGGGACTCCGGCGATGACCGTGGGTGACCCGCGCGAGGAGGTTATTCAACACCTGCCTCCGCTGCGCGCTTTTGCCATGAGCCTGACGCAGGAATCCTCGGCGGCGGACGACCTCGTGCAGGACACCATCGAGAAGGCCTGGATCAACTTCGACAAGTTCGAACCGGGCACGAACCTGAGGGCCTGGCTCTTCACCATCCTGCGCAACACTTTCTATTCCGATCGCCGCAAGCGGCGCCGCGAGGTGGCCGACGTGGACGGTGCCCATGCCGCCGGTCTGGCCGAGAAGCCTGCCCATGACGGACGGCTGGCGATGCGCGATTTCCGGGCCGCCTTCCAGCAATTGCCGGACGAGCAGCGGGAGGCCCTGATCCTCGTCGGTGCCGGTGGTTTTGCCTACGAGGAAGCCGCCGAGATGTGCGGCTGCGCCCTGGGCACGATCAAGAGCCGCGCGAACCGCGGGCGCCGTCGCCTGGCCGAGCTGTTGGGGCTGGAAGAGGGCGAGGAAATGCTCATCGAGGACCGGGCAGCCGTCGGTGTCCTGTCATCCAAGCCTCCGGCGACCTGAGCGGGTGGGAGGATCGGCATGGCCTGGTTTGACCGCCTCGGAACGCGCATGGCAGGGCTTCTGTCCCTGGCGCTTCTGCCGCTGGGCGTATTGGCCGTAGTGCAGACCCACCGCCTGGGCAGCGAGGCCGAGGAACAGTTCCAGGCGGCACTCACTGCCGATCTGACCCAGACGGTTTCGGCCAGTGCAGCACGACTGAGCCACGCTTGGGGAGTGGCGGATGCGCTGGCCGCGGATCCGAAGGTCCTTCTGTCCCCCGGCGACTGCGAACGGCGGCTCTCGGGCGTGGTATCGGGCCAGCCGTCGCTGGCTGCTCTGTCTGTCGTGACGGAATCCGGGCAGGTGATCTGCCGTTCAGGGTCCTCGGTATCCGGAGCCGTCGTCGAGGTATCCTTGGCGGAAGGCCCCGCCGTTCTGCGCGTGATGCTCGCCGAAGAAGTCCTGCTACCGGTTCGACAGTTCACCACGGGGGACGCACGTCCCTATGACGTGCTGGTTCTGAAGCCGGACAGTGGTACCGGTTCGGCCCTTTCAGAGGAGCAGGCCGAAAAACTGCCGGTGCGATGGGAGGATCTCGCGGCGGTCAGGCTGTCGGCCAGTTTCGTTGCTCGGGGCCGCGATGGAGAGCGTCGTGTCTATGCCATGGCGCCCGCGCCGGACGGCGAGGGGCTGGTGCTGGCCTTCTGGCAGCCCTCGCGGCTCAGCAGTTCGGCCCTGCTGCAATCGCTTCCTGCGCTGTTCTACCCGCTTGCCATGTGGTTGGTGACGATCTCGGTGGCCTTCATCGTCGTGCATCGTCTCGTGCTGCGCCATATCCGCAGCGTCCTGATCCGGATGCGGGCGTTTTCACGCAACCGCCGGATTGTCGATGACCCGTATTTCGACCGGCTGCCCGCGGAGCTGCGCGAGTTGAGCGAGACCTTCAGCGCGATGACCGAGACCCTGCTCCGGGACGAGGCGGATTTGCAGAACGCGGTGCATGAAAAGACGGTGCTGCTCAGGGAAGTGCATCATCGGGTGAAGAACAACCTGCAGCTCATTGCCTCGATCATGAACATGCAGATGCGCAAATGCTCGGAGCCCGAGACGCGGCTGGTGCTGCGCAGGTTGCAGGACCGGGTGATCGGATTGGCCACGGTTCACCGCTCTCTCTACGAGGCCGCGTCGCTGTCGCAGGTCCGCGAGGACCAGTTGCTGAAGCAAGTGGTCACGCAATTGCTGGCCACCTCGGGCGAGGCCGCACGGCAGATCGAACTGAACCAGACCTATGACGAGGTCACCCTGCAGCCCGAGCAGGCCATGCCGCTGGCGCTGGCCGCCACCGAGGCGGTCACGAATGCTCTCAAGTATATCGGCCGCCCGGGTCCGGATCAGTCCGCGCGGCTTGGCGTCCACCTCCGGCAGGCCGAGGGGCAGATCACCCTCGAGGTCAGCAATTCTCTGGGAGTGCCGATCATGTCCCTTCCTTCGGGCACAAGCGACGGTCTGGGCAGCGATCTGATCAACGCCTTCGCGGTCCAGCTTGACGGCCGAACCGAGCGT
The DNA here is from genome assembly GCA_014762635.1 of Paracoccaceae bacterium. Classification (GTDB taxonomy): domain Bacteria; phylum Pseudomonadota; class Alphaproteobacteria; order Rhodobacterales; family Rhodobacteraceae; genus JABURR01. Next base: position 203,946 of record JABURR010000094.1, on the reverse strand, counting down.
GAGATGTCCGAAGAGGACTACGTGCTGCGGGTGATCTTTCCCCTCTCAGGACAAGCATCCGCCGAAGACGCGGCCTAGCTATTCGGCCTCGGCCACCATGCATTGCCGCCCGTCCGGTCCACGCACCCAGTAGCTGCCGCCCGCTCGGCAGAGCGTCGCGCTTTCGTGGTGGAACAGCGGCGCCGTGGCGCGGAAGGAAAACCGTTTGAGCCCACCCAAGGTCTCGTCCGCCATCAGCATCAGAAGCTGTGCCAACAGGGGGCCGTGGACCACCAGCCCGGGGTAGCCTTCGACCGCGCGGCAATAGTCCAGATCATAGTGAATCCGGTGTCCGTTGAAGGTGAGCGCTGAGTAGCGGAACAGCAGCGTGGTCGAGAATTCCGCAACCTCGCCCGCGTCCTCATCGGTTCGGGCGCGCGGTGGCTCGGGCGTGGGGGCCGCCGGATCGGGATCCTCGCGGTAGACGAGATCCTGGTGCTCGGTCACGCAGAGGGTGCCACCCTGCCAAAACTCATGCCGCAAGGTGACGAAGGCCAGCGGCCCGGTGCGGCCCTGCTTTTCGGTCACCGCCTTGACCGTGGTGCGTTTCTCGGCCTCCAGCCCCGCGCGCAGGGGGGCGTGGAACTCCAGCCGCCCACCGGCCCACATCCGGCGCGGAAGCCCCATGTCGGGGATCAGCCCGCCCAGTTTCGGATGCCCGTCGCGGCCGAGTTCCTCGGGCGAGCGTGCGTCCCAGAAATAGACCTGGTGCCAGAACGGCGGCAGCGGATCGCCCGCGCCCGGCGCCTTGCCTGCCCGCCCGAGCGTCGCGTGCAACGCCTGCGCGCGGGCCGGGTCCATCGGGTCGTTGACGGATTGTGTTTTACCGATCGCTTCGTGCATGGTCGCGCACGGTACTGCTGCGCGGCGCGGAGGCAAGTTGAAAGTGATCCCGAAACTGACGTCCCTCGACCACCTGGTCCTGACCGTCGCGGATATCGACCGCACGGTGACATTCTACCAAGAGGTTCTGGGTATGGAGGCCGAGAGCTTCCCGGCAACCGATGGCACGGTGCGGCAGGCGCTGAAATTCGGGGCGCAGAAGATCAACCTTCACGAGGCGGGGCGCGAGTTCGAGCCGAAGGCGGGCTATCCGTTTCCGGGGTCTGCGGACCTCTGTTTCCTGTCCGGAACACCGCTCGAGGCCTGGATCGCCCATCTTGAGGATCAACACGTCGAAATCCTCGAAGGGCCAGTGCAGCGGACTGGCGCGACCGGGCCGCTGGTGTCGATCTACCTGCGCGACCCGGACGACAACCTGATCGAGATCTCCAACAATGGCTGAATTCCTAGCGCTGGGGCCCGGCATCCTTCTGTTCTGCGCGGCGGGGGTGTTTGGCGGCACGCTTCTGCAGCGGCTGGCGGGGCAGGGCTTCGGGATGCTCTCGGCCCCGGTGGTCGCGATGGTGGCGCCGGAATTTCTGCCCGCGAGCCTTCTGCTGATCGGCGCCGTCGTCGGGTTTTCGTCGAGCGCGGTGGACCTGTCAGCGGTGAACCGGCAGGAGCTGCCCAGCGGCTTCGCGGGCCGCGCGCTGGGTGCCGTGGTGGCGGCCTTCATCGCCGCGAACCTGCCCGACCCGGCCTTTTTCGCGGCGCTCGTCGCGGGGGTGGTCTACCTCGGGATCGCGCTGTCGCTTTTGGGGGTGCGGGTCAGGATCCGGCCCGTGAGCCTGTTTTCCGCCGGGCTGACTGCCGGGATCATGGGAACGCTGACCGCCGTGGGCGCGCCGCCCATGGCGCTTCTTTATCAGCACGAGGAGCGGCAGCGCTCGGTCGCGATGCAGAACGTGTTCTTCTCCTTCGGGATGGTGGTCTCAATCACGGCGCTGGCCGTGGCCGGGCTGATCGGGGTGAAGCACTTCGTCTTTGCCGGCGCCATGCTGCCAATTGTCGGGCTGGCGCTGATCCTTGCTGTGCCGCTGTCTCGCCGGGTGGCGCGCGCCAGCATCCGGCCCTGGGCGCTTGGCCTGGCCGGGCTGGCGGCGACGGTCCTTATTCTGCGGCTGTTCGTGCAAGCCTGACTTCGGCCGAAAGGGCACGCATGAGTTCGGCGAGGGATTTCTCCGCCCGTTCGTTGATCAACCGGCCATTGGCATCGAATTGTTGCGCCGATTGGGCCAGCATCAATTCGGGACCAGCAAGCACGCGTGCGCGAAACGGAACGAGGCACAGGCGGAGGGACGATTGGGCGAGTTCGCCGCCTGAGCGGCCCGCGGCGGCCGACATGATCGCGACGGGCTTGTCTCGCCAAGGTTTTCCGGATGTGCGGCTCACCCAGTCGAAGGCATTCTTCAGCACTCCGGACAGCGCCTTGTTGTATTCCGGCGTCGAGATGATCACCGCGTCGGCGGCTGCGATCTGCTGGGCGAGCGCCTCTACCTCTGGCGGGATTCCCTCCCTGTCCTCCAGGTCGCCGTCGTAGAGCGGTAGCCTGAGATTGGCTTCTGTGAAACCGCTGTCTCCATAAAGGCGCGCCGCTTCACGTAATAGCTTCCGATTGGTCGACCCGAAACGCAGTGAGCCGGAGATACCAAGTAACCTGTCCTGAACCATGGGTCCTTTTCTTTCCTGTTTGCACCTGCTGTAACGTGGGTCTCATTCGCGATTTGTCTATCGGTCGGAGGATCACAACATGCGGCACGGCGGAAAAATCCTTGTGGATCACCTGATCGCGCACGGGGTGCGCCGGGTCTACTCGGTGCCGGGGGAAAGTTTCCTGGCGGTTTTGGACGGGCTGCACGAAAGCGGCGTCGAAAACATCGTTTGCCGCCAGGAAGGCGGCGCGGCGATGATGGCCGAGGCCCATGGCAAGCTGACCGGCGCGCCGGGTGTTCTGTTCGTGACGCGGGGGCCGGGGGTGACGAATGCGTCCGCCGGGATCCACGTGGCGCGGCAGGATTCCACGCCGCTGGTGGTGTTCGTGGGGCAGATCGCGCGCAACCATCGCGACCGGGAAGCTTTCCAGGAAGTGAACTACCGCGCCATGTTCGGCACCGTTGCCAAATGGGTGGCCGAGGTCGACCAGACCGAACGGCTGCCGGAATACATCATGCGCGCCTTCCACGTCGCCCAGTCGGGCCGCCCGGGCCCGGTGGTCCTGGCATTGCCGGAGGACATGCTGGCCGCCGAGGTCGATGTTCCGGACCTTGCGCCCACCGCCCCGGCCCGGCCCGCCGTGGGCGAGGCGCAGGTGCAGGCGCTGCTGGAACTTCAGGGCAAGGCGCTGCGGCCGCTTTTCGTGCTGGGCGGATCGGGCTGGTCCGAGGAGGCAGCGCGCGACATGCAGCGTTTTGCCGAGGCGCGGGGCGTTCCGGTCGCCGTGGATTTCCGGCGACAGGACTATTTCGACAACCGCTCGCCTGTGTTCGCGGGTGACCTTGGCGTGGGCATGAACCCGAAGCTGGGGCAGCGGTTGCGCGAGGCCGATTGCCTCGTCGTGCTGGGGGCGCGGATCGGCGACATCATGACGGGCGGGTATGAGTTGCTGGACCCGGCGGCACCCGGCAAGACGATCATCCACGTGCACCCCGATGCGGACGAGATCGGCGCGGTCTACCGGGCCGATCTGGCGATCCCGGCGCGGGCCGCGGACATGGCTGCGGCGCTGGCCGGGCATAACGGGCCAGCGGGGCCCTGGGCGGACTGGACTGGCGCCGCGCAGGCCGATTACGAGGCCTGGCAAAGCCCCAAGGAAAGCCCCGGCGCGGTGAAGATGGAGGCCGTCGTGGGCTGGCTGTCCGAGCAATTGCCCGAGGATGCGATCCTGACCAACGGCGCGGGCAACTATGCCGCCTGGCTGCATCGCTACTTCCGCTTCAAGCGGTTCGGCACCCAGCTTGCGCCCACCTCGGGCAGCATGGGCTACGGCTTTCCGGCCTCGATCGCGGCCTCGCTGGAGCATCCTGACCGCCGGGTCGTCTGCCTTGCCGGGGACGGCTGCTTCCAGATGACCGTGAACGAGTTCTCCACCGCCATGCAGCACGGGGCGAAACCGATCGTGATTGTGGCCAACAACGGGCGCTATGGTACGATCCGGATGCACCAGGAAAAGACCTATCCGGGGCGGGTGTCTGGCACTGACCTGGCGAACCCTGACTTCGCCGCGCTTGCCCGCGCCTATGGCGGGCATGGCGAGGTGGTCGAGGATCAGGCCCAATTCGCCGAGGCTTTCGCGCGGGCCGAGGCCTCGGGCAAGGCGGCGGTGATCGAACTGCGGATGGACCCCGAGGCGCTGGCCACCGGGTTTACCCTGTCGGAAGCACGCAAGATGGGCGAGGCTCAGCGCGACTGAGCAGGCTCAGGTCTTGGGGCCGTAGGTCCGATAAAGCCAGATCAGCAGCATCGCGCCCAGCACGGCGCCAACGAACCCGGCCATCCAGCCGCTCACGGTCAGCAGCACGCGCAGCACCAGGCCGCCGATGAGCGCGCCGAAGATGCCGATGGCGATAGTGCTCACCAAGTCGGTGTCCGCCTTCATCAGCCGGGTCGCGATGAAGCCGGCGGCCGCGCCGACGATGATCAGGGCCACGATGTGCATGGGCGTTCTCCCTTTTCCCCGGGTCTCAACTGCCGATCCGCTCGCCGCGCCCAATGGGCCAGCCGCGCAGAAAGCTCTCCGGATCCTGCGCGCCGCGTCCGGCGCGTTGCAGGCGGAGGGGCTGTACGGCGCCTGTGCCACAGGCAACGGTAAGCCGGTCGTCGAGGACCTCTCCGGGGTCACCTTCACCCTCGGCAAGGCGCGAGGCAAGGAATTTCACCCGCTCGTTCCGGATCAGGCTCCAGGCGCCGGGAAAGGGTGAAAGGCCGCGGATCTGGCGGTCCACCTCTTGAGCCGACCTTGTCCAGTCAATCTCGGCCTCGGCCTTGTCGATCTTGGCGGCATAGGTGACGCCGTCCTCGGGCTGCGGTTCGGGTTTCAGGTCCGGCAGGTTGGCCAGCGCCTCGACAATGAGGCGTGCGCCCATCTCCGATAGCCGGTCGTGCAGCTCGGCGGTGGTTTCCTGCGCGCCGATGGGAGTTGCTTCGCGCAGCAGCACAGGACCAGTATCCAGCCCCTCTTCCATCTGCATGATGCAGACCCCTGTCTCGGCATCGCCCGACAGGATCGCCCGGTGGATCGGCGCGGCTCCACGCCAGCGCGGCAGCAGCGAGGCATGGATGTTCAGGCATCCGTGCACGGGCGCGTCCAGCACCGGTTTCGGCAGAATGAGGCCATAGGCCACGACCACGGCAGCGTCGGCCCCAATGGCGGCGAACTCGGCCTGGGCCTCGTCATTGCGCAGGCTTTTCGGGTGGCGCACCGGGAGGCCCAGCGCCTCGGCCCGGGACTGCACCGGCGAGGGGCGGTCCTTCTTGCCGCGTCCGGCAGGGCGGGGCGGCTGACAATAGACGGCGAGGATCTCGTGCCCGGCCGCGACCAGCGCATCGAGGACTGGAACCGAGAACTCCGGCGTTCCCATGAACACGAGCTTCATTTGCGGCCCCTCAGCTTTTCTGCCTTCTTCAGCAACATCTGCCGTTTCACTGATTTAAGGTGATCGAAATACATCCTGCCGTTCAGGTGGTCGATCTGGTGCTGGACCGAAGTTGCCCAGAGGCTGACGAAATCGCGTTCCTCGACCTCGCCCGCCGCGTTCAGGAACCTGACCGTCACCGCGCGGGGGCGTTCGATCGTGGCCCAGACGCCGGGCAGGTTCGGGCTGGCCTCGTCATGGCTGCGCAGCTTGACCGAGGCATGCAGGATCTCGGGGTTGGCCATGCGGACCGCTTCGCCGCGCGCCTCGGAGGCATCCACCACTGCAAGCCGCAGCATCACGCCGATCTGCGGGGCGGCAAGGCCGACGCCGGGCATCGCCTCCATCGTGTCGATCATGTCGTCCCAGATCGCACGGATCTCGTCGGAGATTTCCTCCACCGGCGCGGCGGCCGTACGCAGCCGCTTGTCGGGCCAGGGGATGCAGCGGCGCGCGGTCATGCAAGGGCCTCCGCGTAGGCGGCTTCCAGCGCGGCGCGTTGGGCGGCATCCACGCGGTCGAAGGTCACGCGCCCGTCGAGGTGGTCAAGCTCATGCTGGGCGCAGGTGGCAGCGAACCCGTCGAGTTCGCGCGTGACCTCCTCGCCCTCGAGCGTCGTCCAGCGCATCCGCACCCGTTCTGGGCGCGAAACCTCGGCCCGCACGCCGGGGATCGAGAGGCAGCCTTCCTCGCGGGTGATTTCCTCGTCCGAAGCCCAGTCGATCACGGGATTGACCATCACCACCGGCGCGGCGGGACCTTCCTTCCAGTCCACGTCCATCACGAACAGACGGGTCAGCACGCCCACCTGAGGCGCGGCCAGGCCACGTCCCGGCGCGTCGTACATGGTGTCGAGCATATCCTGGGCCAGCTTGCGCAGCCCCTCGTCGATATCACCGATCGGGTGGCAGGGGGTCGAAAGCCGCGGATCGGGCCATGTCAGGATCGGCAGGATCGCCACCCCGGGTCAGGCCTTCTCGCGCGCAAGGTCACGCTTCAGCTTGACCATCTTGCGGGTGATCATCTGCCGCTTCATCGGACCAAGGTAGTCAATGAAAAGCTTGCCGTTCAGGTGGTCGATCTCGTGCTGGACGCACGTGGCCCAGAGGCCGGTGAAATGCTCTTCCTGCAGCTTGCCGTGACGATCGAGCCACGCGACCTTTACCTCCGACGGGCGCTCCACCTCGGCGAATTGGTCGGGGATCGAAAGGCAGCCTTCCTCGTAGGTGCTGCGCTCGTCCGAGCTCCAGGTGACCTCGGGGTTGAACAGGGCCATCGGGCGCGGCGCCTCGTCCTCGCCCTTGACGCAATCCATCACGATCAGCCGGGTCATGACGCCGATCTGGGGTGCGGCAAGGCCGATACCCGGCGCGTCATACATGGTTTCCAGCATGTCGTCGGCCAGCTTCTCCAGCTCCGGGGTGATCTCGGAGACGGGGTCGGCCACCTTTTTCAGGCGGGGGTCGGGATGGATCAGGATCGGTCGCAAGCTCATGCAGGGGCATTTAGGCGATGCGCCCCGTCTTCGCAACGCCCCTTGCGCTCAGACGCGTCACGGGTAGCTTGTCCGGCGCACCACAGGAGACACCCATGAGCTTTGACGAAATCATCGACCGGCGCGGCACCCATTCCTCGAAATTGGACAACATGGAGAAGATCTATGGGGTCTCGCCCGATGAAGGCATCGCGATGTGGGTGGCGGACATGGATTTCCGCCCACCCGCCTGCGTGCAGCAGGCGGTGGAGCGGATGGCTGCCCATGGCATCTACGGCTACTACGGCGACGATGCGGACTATCGCGCCGCGATCTGTTGGTGGATGCAGAACCGTCATGGCTGGCGGGTCGATCCGTCCTGGATCTTTTCGACCCACGGGCTGGTGAACGGCACGGCGCTTTGCGTCGATGCCTATACCGAGCCGGGGGACGGGATCGTCCTATTCACGCCGGTCTACCATGCCTTCGCCCGGGTGATCCGTGCGGCGGGCCGCGAGGTGATCGAATGCCCGCTCGCGCTGGAAGACGGGCGCTATTCGATGGATTTCGACACCTATGACGGGATGATGACCGGGAAAGAGCGGATGGTGATCCTCTGTTCTCCGCACAATCCCGGCGGACGCGTCTGGACCGAGGAAGAACTCAAGGGCGTCGCCGCCTTTGCCGAGCGGCACGAGCTGATCCTTGTCTCGGACGAGATCCATCACGACCTTGTCTACCCGGGGAACACCCATATCCCGATGGCCACCGCAGCCCCCGCGATCAGCGACCGGATGGTGATGATGACGGCGGCCTCCAAGACCTTCAACATCGCCGGGTCCCATGTGGGCAACGTGATCATTCCCGATGACGCGCTGCGCGCGCGCTTCGCGGCCCGCATGGGCGCGCTGGGAATTTCGCCCAACTCCTTCGGGCTCTTCATGGTCGAGGCCGCCTATTCGCCCGAGGGCGCGGCCTGGGTCGATGAGCTGGTGGCCTATCTGGACGGCAACCGGAAGATCTTCGACGACGCGATCAACGTCATTCCCGGCCTGCGGTCCATGCCGATGGAATCGACCTACCTGGCCTGGGTGGATTTCTCAGGGACGGGAATGGAGCGCGACGAATTCACCGCGCGTGTCGAGAAAGGCGCGAAGATCGCCGTCAACCACGGCCCGACCTTCGGCAAGGGCGGTGAGCAGTTCCTGCGGTTCAACCTGGGAACACCGCGCGCCCGCATCGAAGAAGCGGTGCAGCGGATGGCGCAGGCCTTCGGCGATCTACAGTGACGCGTAATCCGTGATCAGTGCGACCGGCGCATTGGCGTCGCGCTCGAAATCCACGGGCGCGCTGTCATGGGCCGCCGTGCTGCGCTTGAACTCGAAAACCATGAGGCCGTTTTCCTCTTCCGAGGCAACGATCAGGCATTGGTAGAGGTGCCGCGCCCCGTCGTAGAGGTCGACCAGCCCGCGCAGGTGCGGCGCGTCATCGGCATCGAGCGAAAAGCCGGTTTCCCAGAACCGGAGCACGGGAAACACCTCGTCGCCCACGTGAACGCGCAGGCGGCTTTTCTTCATCAACTCGCGCTTTCGGGCCAACTCCAGCCCCTCAAGCACTTCTTTTGGTAGGTAATCAGTCATCACTCAACTCCCCCCACTTCCCATTGATAGCATGGGGCAGCCTTCCGTAAGGTCAAGAAATTAGACAATTTTGGCGCCCAAACGCACAGAAATTTTCCTTTCCCGGAAGTATTATCCCGTTTTTGGACGCAATACATGCGGATGGGCCGGATCGTAGAGCGCACTGTCGCGAAAGTCCTGCGACTCACCCAGGGCCGGTCCCACAAGTATCAGCGCGGTGCGGGTGATCTTTTCGGCCCGTACCTTTTCGCGGATATCCGACAGCGTCCCACGCAGGATCACCTGGTCCGGCCAGCCCACGCGATAGACCACCGCCACCGGGCAATCGGCGCCGTAATGAGGGGCAAGCTGGCGTTCGATCTCACGCAGGGCCCGGATGCCCAGGTGGATCGCCAGCGTCGCGCCGCTGCGGGCGAAGTTTTCCAGTGTCTCGCCCGGCGGCATCGAGGTCGATTTCATCGACATGCGCGTCAGCACGATGGACTGTGCGATCTCGGGGATCGTCAGTTCCTGCCCAAGCGCGGCGGCCGCGGCGGCATAGGCGGGCACGCCGGGGATGATCTCGAACGGGATGCCATCGGCCTTCAGCCGCCGGATCTGTTCCGCGATCGCACCGTAAAGCGAGGGGTCCCCCGAATGCACTCGTGCCACGTCCTGGCCCTGTTCATGGGCCGCGCGAATCTCGGCATGGGTCTCGTCCAGCGTCATCGGCGCGGTATCCAGCACCTTCGCCCCTTCGGGCGCGATGGCCACCACTTCGGCCGGAACCAGCGACCCGGCGTAGAGGCAGACCGGGCAGGTCGCGATCAGACGCTCGGCCTTGCGGGTCAGAAGCTCCGGGTCGCCTGGGCCGGCACCGATGAAATAGACCGTCATCCTGTCACTCTCCTGCCTTGGCCAGATCGCCGTCGATCTTGCGGGCATAGCCGCGCGGCGTGAACATGCGCGGCCCTTCTCCCAACTGCGCCAACCGCGATTGGCTGGAACCCACCAGCACCACGGTCAGCATGTCGACCTCGTCCACGTCGAGTTCGTCCAGCCGCCGGTAGCGCAATTCTTCCTCGGGCCGTCCCAGCGACGAGGCCAGCAGAACCGGCGTGTCAGCCGGGCGATGTTGCAGCAGGATATCCCGCGCCTCGGCCAGCAGGGTCCGGCGCTTGCGTGAGACCGGGTTGTAGAAGGCGATGACGAAATCCCCCTCCGCCGCCGCCTTCAACCGCCGCAGGATATCCTCGCGCGGGGTCAGCAGGTCGCTGAGCGAGATGGCGCAGAAATCATGCCCCAGCGGCGCACCGGCCCGGGCCGCAGCCCCCTGCAGCGCCGAAACCCCGGGGGCCGAGATCACCTCGACCCTCCGCGCGGCGTCTGACACGCCATGCTCCTCCGCGCCGCGATCCAGCAGTTCGAAGACCAGCGCCCCCATTGCATAGATCCCCGCATCGCCCGAGCAGACCAGCGCCACGTTCTTCCCCTCGCCCGCGCGTTCCAGCGCATAGCGGCAGCGATCCTCCTCGCCGCCCAGCGGGAAATCCGACCGCGCCTTCCCGGCGGCGAGCGGCCCCAGAAGGTCGATATAAAGCGAATAACCCACCAGTTCCTCGGCCTCGGCGATGAGGCGCGAGGCTTCGGGCGTGCGCCACGTGGCCTGCCCCGGCCCGATCCCCACGATGGAAAGCCGCCCACGCGGACGGCCCTTCAACTCGGTGATCGGCTCCGGGGCCAGCGCCACGGCGCAGGTTGCCATGTCCGATTTCAGCTTCGGTTGAACCAGGTCTGCCTCCGCCCCGGCCAGCGCCAGCGCCGCGGCTTCGGAGACGCCGTGGGTGCCGACTTCGGCAAAAACAACCTCCGAGGGGTTGGCCAGCCGCGGCGTTTCCACTTCCAGTTCCGCAGATTCGAACAAGCGCAGCGGCACGCCGAACCGGTCGGCCAGCGCAAGGATCGCGGGCTCATCCGCCTTGAGGTCGATCGTTCCGATCGCGGCCAAGGCCCCCGGCGCGATCCCGGCGCAGTTCAGTGCGCCGAGGACCAACGTCTCCAGTTCCGTGGGCGGGCAGTTCCGCGCGCAGCCCACGCCCAGAACCGCGCGGGTCGGATGGAACGCCAGTTCATTCTCGCCCGGCGTCACCGGGCCAAGGCTGCAGGTCAGCCGCACGGCATCCCCTTGCGGCAGAGCGGCCAGCCACTCTGCCCGACCGGCCTCATCCCCCGCAACCGTCGCGCCGCCACCACCAAGAAGAGTAGCCATCACCGGCTTCGCCGCCTCGGGGTTGGCCAGACGCCACCCCACAGGCGGCTCGTCTAGCGCCACGCCCATCGCCACATCCCCGGCGGTGGTGACCGCCGCCGTGCCGCCCAGCGCTTCGGCGATCTGCCGCGCCAGCCGGTTGGCGCCGCGATGCCCGCCCAAAAGCGGCACCACGACAGACCCGTCATCCGAGACCGAGATCACCGGCGGCTCACCCCGCTTGTCAGACAAAAGCGGCGCCACGCCCCGGATCAGGATGCCGCTCGCACAAACCCCGATCACCGGGGTTCCGGCCGCAAACAGGTCTCGCGCATGGTCCAGCGCGTTGTCGAACCACGCATCGGCCCGCTCCACCCGGCCCGTTCGGCCATGGAGCGGCACACCAAGCGCCTCGGCCACCTTGCGGGCGACAGGCTCGCCAGAACGCGACAGGGCCAGAACGACGGGTGTCAGAGCCATGGGTCAGCCCCTTTCGTGAGCAAGATCATCGAGAAATAGGGCGCCTCGTCCGGCGCCTCGGACAGCGGGCAGATACGCTCCTCGGCCAGCGTGGCGCGCTCCACGTAGACCGCGCGGTCGGTCAGGCCGAGGCCCTCGATCACCGCGCGCAGCTTGGGCAGGTGGCGCCCCAGCTTCATCACCGCGACGCTTTCGGCGCCCGCGATGCGTTGCTTCAACTCGTCCTCGGGCAGCGGTCCGGGCAGCACCGTCACCCGCTCGTTCCGTGCCGCCAGCGGCATCCCGGCGCGCGCAGCGCAGGCGGTCAGGCTGGTGACGCCGGGCACGACCTCGACCGGGAAGCGGTCCGACAGCCGGGCGTGAAGATACATGAACGAGCCATAGAAGAACGGATCGCCCTCGCACAGGCAGACCACGTCGCGCCCGGCCTCAAGCTCCGCAGCGATCTCGGCCGCGCCTTTGTCATAGGCGGCCTGCGCCGGTTCTCGGGCCATGGTCATCGGGATGTCCATGACGATCTCCAGCACATTCGCGGGGATCAGCGTCTCGGCGATGGAGCGGGCAAAGCTCTGCCCACCCGCCAGCGCGGGATAGGCGATGACGCTTGCGGATTCGATCAACCGCGCGGCTTTCAGCGTGATCAGTTCCGGGTCGCCCGGGCCAAGGCCGATGCCGTAAAGCGTGCCGCTCATCGTTTCACGAGGCTCCACTGAGTGACGGGCATCAGCGGACGCAGGCCCCTGTATGGGCCGACCGGCTCTGCCCGGCTGATGGCGATGCGGGTCAACTCGCCACCGTGCTGCTTGTGCAGGGCGGCGAGCGTGGCTTCGCTCTCCAGCGTCACCGCGTTGGCCACCAACCGCCCCAGTGGTTTCAGCGCGGCCCAGGCGACCTCGAACACCTGCGGCGAAAGGCCGCCGCCGATGAAAACCGCATCGGGTGCAGGCAGGTCTTTCAGCGCTTCGGGCGCCTCGCCCTCGATCAGGGTCAGCTTCGGCGCGCCCAGCGACAGCGCGTTCTGCGCCGCCAGCGCGCGGCGGTCGGCGCGGGGCTCGATCCCGGTGGCGAGCGCCTCGGGCGCCGCGCGCATCCACTCAATCGCGACCGAGCCGCAGCCGCAACCGATGTCCCACAGATGCGCCCCGCGCATGGGCATGAGCCGCGCCACGGTCATCGCCCGAACCTCGCGCTTGGTCATGGTGCCGTCATGGGAGAAAGCCTCGTCCGGAAGGCCGGGCAGGCGCGAGAATACCTGCGCCTCGGGCCCGGCGATGCACTCGACGGCCATCGTATTGAAGGCGGGAACCTCGGCGTTCCAACCCGACGCCACCCCGTCAAAACGCCGCTCATCCGGCCCGCCCATGGCCGCGAGCACGGTCATCCGGCTGCCTCCATATCCGCGCTCCGCCAGGAATTCCGCAATCTTTGCAGGGGTTTCCGCGCCGGTCGTCAGGATCAGAAGCCGCGCGCCGGGCTGGATCCAGGGGATCATCTGCTCCACCGGGCGGCCGTGCACGGTGAGTGTCTCTACATCTGCCAAAGACCAGCCCATCCGCGCCGCGGCAAGCTGGAAAGCCGAAAGCTGCGGGTGAAAGACGATCTCACCGGCGGGAACAGCCCGCGCGATCCGCGCGCCGACCGAGTACCAGAGCGGATCACCGGTCGCCAGAACCACAACACGCTGACCTTTCAGGGAAACCAGCGTGTCGATCAGCGCGTCGAAGGGCGAGGGCCAGGCGATCCGCCGGGCCTTCAGATCCGGCGCAAGCAGGTGGTGCCGGTCGCCGCCGATGATGACTTCGGCCGCCTCCACCACCGCGAGGGAGGCAGGTGACAACCCCTCCAAACCGTCCTCGCCGATGCCGACCACATGCAGCCAGGGGGCCGCGATTTCGCTATCGGAATTCCATCGGAATTCCATCGGACTTTTATCGGACTTTTCCCCGGTCACGTCGCCTCTCCCGGCAGGCCCGCGGCCAAAGCGTTGACCGCTGCCGAGGCCATGGCCGACCCGCCGCGCCGTCCGCGCAGGGCGACGAATTCGCAGCCGCGGGCATTGGCGGCCAGTTCGGCCTTGGATTCAGCCGCCCCCACGAATCCCACCGGGAAGCCCAGGATCAGCGCCGGGCGCGGGAAGCCCCGGTCGATCAGGTCGAGCAGGTGAAACAGCGCCGTGGGCGCGTTGCCCACGGCCACCACCGCGCCCGCGACCCCGTCGCGCCACAACTCCACCGCCGCGGCCGACCGCGTGTTGCCAATCTCGGCAGCCCGGCCCGGCACGGACGGGTCGTTCAGGGTCACGCGCACCTCGTTCCCGGCAGGCAGGGTCCGGCGGATAATGCCCGAGGCCACCATCTCACAATCGCAATAGATGGGCGCGCCTGCGGCCAGCGCCGCCTGCCCCACCTCGAAAGCCCTGGGCGAGAACGCCAACCGGTCGGCCACCTCGACCATGCCGCAAGCATGGATGAGCCGGATCGCCAGCGCCTCCATCCCCGGGCCGAACCGGTCGAGCCGCGCTTCCTTGCGCACCGTCTCGAAGGACTTGGCGTAGATCGCGGCAGGGTCTTTCTCGTAGGGTCGCATCTTGCTCTGCCAGTTGGGCCGGGGCCGGAATTTTCGGAGAAAATTCGTGTCCGTCGGCGGGCGCTCAGGCCTTCTTCAGTTTCCGCGCGCTTTCCGGCCCCAGCGGGTGATCCGCGTGGGGGTAGGGCGCGTGGTGGTGATCGTGGTGATCATGGTCGTGATGGTGATGCCCATGCGCGTGATCATGATGATGATGTTGGTCCTGCGCTTCCAACCGGCAGAGCCCGGTGCAGAACGTGTCACAAAGCGTGCAATCATCCACGTTCGAGCCCGGGGCCGAGGCGCCCTGCCCCTCAACATGGTGGTGGTGGCTTTCCTGCACCGCGCCCAGTTCCGCCTCGAAGCCCAGAACCTGGGTGCGGTACTTGCACATGGCGCAGTTCGGCGGCGGGGTCTCGCCCACCTGTTCGGTGGCGCGTTCGGCGAAGGTCTCCAGCACCTTGGGATGGGTGCCAAGGTAAGGCGCCTTGACGAACTGGATGTCCGGATGGGCCTCGGCCACCATGTCGGTGAAGCCGTAGATCCGGTCGATCAGGATGCCCGAAAACAGGAAATAGGGGAACACGATCACCCGGCGGTAAGGCAGGCGCGCCACGTGTTCCAGGCAGGGCTGCACCAGTGGGAAGGTCACGCCGGAATAGCCCACCTCGCACCAGCCAAAGCCCATCCCCTCCCACAGCATCCGGGCAATCTTGGAGACATTGGCATTGGCATCCGGGTCCGAAGCACCGCGCCCGATCACGACAAGGCAGGTTTCCGACAGGGGCACCTCGCCCAGCTCGGCATTTGCCTTTGCGACCGCCTCTTCGACGCGGGCGCCCGCGGCGGCGATCATTTTCGGGTCGACACCCAGTTCGCGGCCATAGCTGACCTCGATCCCGTGCTGGGCGGCATAGGTGTTCAGCACCGTGGGGATGTCGTTCTTGGCATGCATCGCCGCGAACAGCATCCCCGGCACGGCAAGGATCTTCTCGCAGCCCTTTTCGCGCAGTCGGTCCAGCCCGTCGCGGATCACCGGGTTGGCAAACTCGAGATAGCCGTAGTCCAGTTCCCAGCCCTCGGGCAGATAGGCGGGCAGTTCGCGGGCAAGCGCGGCGAATTCCTCGACCGCGGCCTGGCTGCGGGAGCCATGCCCACAGAGCATCACGCCGATCCTGCTCATCGCGCGGGGCCTTTCGGGGCGGGGATGGATGCGGTCACGTCCGGTCCTCTCATACATGCGGGCGCAGAGGGTCCGGGCTTTCGCCTGACGACGCTGCCCCTTGATCCCCGGTGCGGGTCGATCCGGATGGCAGCCAACCTCTCTGGCCCATTTCGAGCTTCGTCTGGCCCCGGGTATAGGGGCCGGTCCCGACGGTCGCAATGGAATTCACGGCGCTCGGGGCGGGGAATGCGACCTTGCGGCCCGGTCTGTGCATCTGTGCAGAGGTGCCTGCGCCGAGGCGCGGGTTTTCCGTCCGGGTGGTCTCGCATATCTCCCCCAACGAGCTAGGAAAGGAGGTCCCCATGGGACATCTCGAACGCGGGGTCTGGACCACCGCACCGATCGCGAAAACCACCGAAGGCCGCTTCGTCCGGCCCGAATCCTCGTTTCGCAACTGGATCACCGCCGACGGCAGCGCGGGCCCCACCGGGACCGGCGGGTTCAAGGCCGAAAGCGGGCGCTATCACCTCTATGTCAGCTATGCCTGCCCCTGGGCGCACCGGGCGCTGATCTTCCGGGCGCTGAAGGGGCTCGAGGATCACATCTCGGTCTCGGCGGTGCATCCGGACATGCTGGGCGATGGCTGGCAGTTCGGCACCGATTTCGATGGCGCCACCGGTGATGACCTGCACGGCAGCCACTTCCTGCGCGATGTCTACGTTAAAGCGGATCCCGAGTTCACCGGCCGCGTCACCGTGCCGGTCCTCTGGGACAAGGCACGCGGCACCATCGTCTCGAACGAATCCGCCGAGATCATCCGGATGCTGAACTCCGCCTTCGACGAGATCACCGGCAATGGTGACGACTACTGGCCCGAGGCGCGCCGCGCCGAGATCGAAGAGGTAAACGCCCGGATCTACCACACGCTCAACAACGGGGTGTACCGCTCGGGCTTCGCCCGCACGCAGGAGGCCTATGACGAGGCCGTGGGTGAGCTTTTCGACACGCTCGACTGGCTGGAGCATCGTCTGTCCCACAACCGCTACCTGATGGGCGACACGATCACCGAGGCCGACTGGCGGCTGTTCGTCACGCTGGTGCGCTTCGACCATGTCTATCACGGTCATTTCAAGTGCAACCGCCGGCGGATCGTGGATTACCCCAACCTCTGGGCCTACACGCGCGAGCTTTACCAATGGCCGGGCGTCGCCGGAACGGTGCATTTCGATCACATCCGCCGCCACTATCACTACAGCCACGAGACGATTAACCCCTGCCGCATCGTACCCGTAGGCCCGGATCTGGACTGGAGCCAGCCGCACGGGCGCGGCTGATCGCGGGGGTGGTTGCGCCCGGACCGCAAATCCGCTTGATGTGGGCGAAACGAAAGGCCGCCCATGACCACTTGGATCACGATCTGCGACACCTGCAAGCGCGAGGGCTGGGACCCTGAGACCCAGCCCCAGACCGATGGCGAACGCTTGGCGGCTTTGATCGAGGAACGCGCCGAGGGGTCGGGCGTCCGCACTCGCCGTGTCTCCTGCACCATGGGGTGCGAGCGTGCCTGCAACATCATCGTTCAGGGCGTGGGCAAGATCGGGTATTCTCTGGGCAAGTTCGACCCGGTGGCCGAGGATGCCGAGGCGATCGTGGAATACGCTTCCAAACATGCCGCCAGCGAGACCGGGCAGGTCCCGTTCCGCGAATGGCCGCAGGGCGTGAAGGGCCATTTCGTCAGCCGCCACGTCCCCCCGCCGGAGGGTGAGTGAGCGCGTCCCGCGATCACGGCGGCGGGCTCGACGCTGCCATTGCCCGCCATGGCGGGACGCGGGCCGAGTGGCTTGATCTTTCCACGGGTATCAACCCGGTGCCTTATCCGGTAGGCGATATACCCGTCGACGCATGGGCTGCGCTGCCGGACCGGGCCGCGATGGAGCGACTGACCCGCGCGGCGCGGGCCTTCTGGAATATTCCCAAAGGTGCAGGCGTGCTGGCCGCGCCGGGTGCATCGGCCCTGATCGCCCGGATCCCGACGCTGGCCACGCCGGGCCGGGTGGATATCCCCGGACCAACCTATAACGAACATGCCGCCGCGTTTCGCAACGCGGGCTGGGACGTGGCTGTCGAAGGGAGCGCGGCCCGGGTGCTGGTCCATCCCAACAATCCCGACGGGCGGCTATGGGACGCTGCAGAGGCCAATGCCCCGCTCACCGTGATCGACGAAAGCTTCTGCGACGTCGATCCCGCCCACAGCCTGATCGATCTGTCAGAACGGCCCGGCTCGCTGATCCTGAAAAGCTTCGGCAAGTTCTGGGGGCTGGCCGGGTTGCGGCTGGGATTCGTCATCGGCGATCCGGCCCTCATCCACCGGCTGGCCGAGGCGCTGGGCCCCTGGCCCGTCTCCGGCCCCGCGCTGGAGATCGGCGCGCGGGCGCTGGAGGATACCGGATGGGCCGAAGCGACCCGCGAACGGCTTGCGCAGGATGCGGCGCGACTGGACCGGTTGATGACCGGCAGGGGCGCGGAAGTCGTGGGCGGCACCACGCTGTTCCGTCTCTATAAGGTCGATGACGCCGCCGCGTGGCAGGCGCGTTTGGCCAAGGCCCGAGTCTGGAGCCGCATCTTCCCCTATTCGGATAGCTGGCTGCGGCTCGGCCTGCCCGCGCCCGACCGATGGGACCAACTCGAGGCCGCGTTGTGAGCTTGGCGCTGCTGCTTGCGGGCGCGATGATCCTCGACGCGCTGCTGGGGGAGCCGCGCTGGCTCTGGTCGCGCCTGCCGCATCCGGCGGTGCTGATGGGGCAGGTGATCGGCTGGGCCGATCGGGCGTTCAATCTGGGTGCCGCCCGGCGTCTCAAGGGCGTGGCGCTGGTTCTGGTGTTGGGACTGGCCACCGCCGCGTTGGGCATGGGGATCGAGGCGCTGCCTTATGGTGAATTCGCCGGTCTCCTGATCGCGGCGATCCTGCTGGCCCAGCGCAGCCTTGCAGATCACGTGCGCGACGTGGCGCGCGGGCTGGAAAGCTCGCTTGGCGAAGGGCGGCGGTCGGTCGCGATGATCGTCGGGCGCGATACCGCGTCGATGGAAGCTCCGGCAATTGCGCGCGGGGCGATCGAAAGCGCCGCGGAAAACCTCAGCGACGGGGTGATCGCGCCCGCCTTCTGGTTTCTTGTCGCAGGGCTGCCCGGCATCCTCGTCTACAAGATCGTGAACACCGCCGACAGCATGATCGGTTACCGAACCCCGCGCCACGAGGCTTTCGGCTGGGCCGCGGCGCGGCTCGATGACCTGCTGAACTGGATCCCGGCGCGGTTGACGGCGGTGCTGATCGCGCTAGCCCACCTGCGCCCCACGGCCGCGCGGGTGATCTGGCGCGACGCAGGCCTGCACCGGTCGCCCAACGCGGGCTGGCCCGAGGCGGCCATGGCGGCGGTGCTGGGCGTCGCGCTTTCCGGTCCGCGCAGCTACGAGGGCGAGATGCGCGACTATCCCTTCGTCCACCCCGAGGGCCGCCGCGACATCGGCGCGCCGGAGATTCGCGCCTCGGTCGCCGCGCTCTGGCGGACATGGACGCTGGCTCTCGGCCTTGTCATCGCGGCGGCGATTGCGTGGGGCTGAGGGCCTGCTAGGGTGACCCCGACACCAGACCGGAGCCCGAAGATGCGCCTTCCCCTGATCCTGCTTGCCCTGACCCTTGCCCCCATGGCCGAGGCGCAGATCCCCTGCGGTGGGTCTTTCGGCGGCTTTGTCGACAAGCTGAAGGCCGAGGCCCGTGATCGGGGTCATGACCGCCGCACCGTGGAGCGGTTCTTCGCCCCGGTCCGGCAGGATGAACGCACGCTGCGCGCCGACAGGGCACAGGGGGTCTTCCAACTTCCCTTCACGGATTTCGCCCGCCGTGTCATCAGCCAGAACCGTATCGACAACGGCCGCCGAAACGCCGAACGCTGGAAATCGGTCTTCGACCGGATCGAGCGTGACTACGGCGTGAGCCGCGGCGTGCTGCTGGCCTTCTGGGCGCTCGAGACCGATTACGGCCAGGTGCAGGGCGATTTCAACACGCTGAACTCGCTGGTCACGCTTGGCCATGACTGCCGCCGCCCCGAGCTGTTCCAGCCGCAGATCTTTGCCGCGCTGGAGCTCTACGAGCATGGCGATTTCGATCCGGCCACCACCACCGGCGCCTGGGCGGGTGAGATCGGCATGGTGCAGATGCTGCCCGGCGACATCATTGAGAACGGCGTCGATGGCGACGGCGACGGGCATGTTCTGCTCAAGACCTCACCGCCCGACGCGCTGATGAGCGGGGCAAAGATGCTGCAAAGCCTCGGCTGGCGCGCGGGAGAGCCCTGGTTGCAGGAAATCACCGTGCCGCGCGACCTGGACTGGTCCGAGACGGGGATCGAAACCACGAAACCGGTACGGGAATGGGAACGGCTGGGCATCCGCGCGCGGCAAGGGAGCCTCGGGCCGGGCGGGATGCAGGCCTCGGTGATCCTGCCGCAGGGGCGGAATGGTCCGGCCTTCCTCGCCTATCCGAATTTCAGCGTGTTCTTCGAGTGGAACCAGAGCTTCGTCTACGTGACCACCGCCGCCTATTTCGCCACCCGGCTGGAAGGGGCGCAGCCCTTTGACGCGGGCAACCCGGCACCGGGCCTGTCGGATGGGCAAATGAAGGAGTTGCAACGCAAGCTTGCCGCGCGCGGCCACGATGTAGGCGGGATCGACGGGATCCTGGGTGCCCAGACCCGGATCGCGGTGCAGAAGGAACAACGCCGTTTGGGTATGCCCGCGGATGCCTGGCCCACGGCAGAGTTGCTGGGGCGGCTTTAGTTCGCGGCGACCATCTGGCGGACCTCAAGTCCGTCCTCATCCGCCGTGCTGTTTCCGGCCCCGGCAAGAACCAGAAAGAGTACCACCAGTCCGATCAATTCACGCATCGGCCACCTCTCACCACCTGCCCCGGGCAGCACTTTGCCCGTGCATGGTAAAGAAAGGCTGAAGCGCGGCGTCAGGCCACCATCTGCTCGGCCTTTTTCAGATCGACGCTGACAAGCTGGCTCACGCCCTGCTCGCCCATGGTGACGCCGAACAGGCGGTCCATCCGGCTCATGGTCACCGCGTGGTGGGTGATGATCAGGAACCGGGTGTTCGTGCGGCGGCACATCTCGTCCAGCAGGTCACAGAAGCGCGTCACGTTGGCATCGTCGAGCGGCGCGTCGACCTCGTCCAGCACGCAGATCGGCGCCGGGTTGGCGAGGAACACCGCGAAGATCAGCGCCAGCGCGGTCAGGGTCTGCTCGCCGCCCGAGAGCAGCGACAGCACCGAGAGCTTCTTGCCCGGTGGCTGGCACATGATCTCGAGCCCCGCTTCCAGCGGGTCATCGCTTTCGACCAGTACCAGCTTGGCCTCGCCGCCGCCGAAGAGATGGGTGAAGAGCATCGAGAAGTTGCTGTTCACCTGTTCGAAGGCGGTCAGAAGACGCTCGCGCCCTTCGCGGTTGAGGCCCGCGATGCCGGTACGCAGCTTCTTGATCGCCTCTTCCAGGTCGGCCTTCTCGTTGACCAGCAGGTCATGTTCTTCCTGAACTTCCTTGGCGTCCTCCTCGGCACGGAGGTTCACCGCGCCCAACGAGTCGCGCTGGCGCTTGAGCTTGTTGACCTCGGTTTCGATCATGTCCGAGGCGGGCATCTCGTCGGGGTTGCCGCCAAGCTGCTCCAGCAGGGCCTCGGGCGTGGTGTCCTGATCCTCGGCGATGCGTTCGGCGGCGTGGGCCACGGTGGCACGGGCGGCATCGGCGCGGGCCTCGGCCCGGGCGCGACCTTCGCGGGCCTCACCGGCCGCGCGTTCTGCTTCGCGCTCGGCGGTGACCGCGTCGCGCAGGAAGGTTTCGGCCTCGGCCAGGGCATCGGCGGCCTTGCGGCGGCGGGCTTCGGCTTCGTCGATGGCATTGCCAAGTTCGGCGCGCTTGGCGGCGATCTCCTCGGGCGCGGCGGAGGCTTCCTTGAGTTCGGCCTCGGATTTCACCTTGCGCTCGGCCAGTTCCGCGATGCGTTTGCCCGCAGTCTCCAGCCGGTGGCGCCAGCCGCTGATCTCTTTCGTGACTTCCTGGCGCCGCTTCACGCGGGCATCGCCCTCGCGGCGGATCTCATCATGGGCCGAGCGCTTCGCGAGCATGGTCATGCGCGCGGCCTCTACGGTGAGCTTGACATCCTCGACCTCGGCGCGGGCGGCGTCCAGATCGCCCAGGTCCGCCACGGCGGCCTCGGCTTCCTTCATGTAGGCGCGGGCAGAGAGGGTTTCCTCTTCGAACCGGCTTACGGCCATACTTGCCGATTCAAGCTTTCCCGCAGCGATGTTGCGGTCGGCCTCGGCCTTGGAAAGGGCCCGGCTTGCCTCGGTCACGGCGCGGTCGGCATCGCGTCGGGCCTCGCGCGCGGCGGCATCGGCGCGGGTGGTTTCCGCCAGCCGTTCCTTGAGCATTTCATGGGCCTGCCGGGCACCATCGGCGCGGGCGGTGGCCTCTTCCATGTCCTGCTTGAGTTCCTGCAACCGGTTCAACTGCTGCAGCCGCAGCGCCGCCGCCGAGGGCGCATCCTCGGCTCCGGCGCGGAACCCGTCCCAGCGCCAGAGGTCGCCTTCACGGCTGACAAGGCGCTGACCGGGCAGAAGCGCGGCCTGCAGGCGCGGGCCATCGGCGGCCTCGACAAGGCCCACTTGGGTGATCCGGCGGGCCAGTACGTCAGGCACCTTTACGTGATCGGTGAGCGGCTCCACGCCTTCGGGAAGCGGCTGCGGACTGTCGTAGGCCGGCAGCGTGGCCCAGCCCGAGGCGGCGTCGCCCCCCACGGCGGGCGCGCGAAGATCATCGGCCAGTGCTGCGCCCAGCGCCTTTTCATAGCCTGACGCCACCCGCAGAAGATCGAGCACCTGCCCGCCTTCGGCCGTATCGCGCTCCACCAGACGCGCCAGCGCATTCACCTCGGCGCGCAGGGCGCCAAGCTCGCCCTCGGCCTCGGACCGGCCAGCGCGGGCCTCGGCCTCGCGTGCCTGCGCCTCGCCGCGCGCCTCGTCGGCAGCGATCAAGGCGGCTTCGGCTGCTTCGGCACGGCGCTGGGCCTCTCCCTGCGCCTTTCCGGCGGTATCGAAGGCGCGGCTGGCCTCGTCCAGGGCTCCGCTTGCATGGCTAACGGCATCGCGGGCGCGGGCGCCTTCGGCCTCGGTCTTTTCCAGCGTCTTGCGCGCGTCCTCGTGCATCCGCTTGACCGACTGGTGCCGGGCCGCAAGCCGCGCCACGTCCTCGGTCACCTCTGCAAGGGTCTCCTCGCGTTCCTGCAACACGCGGGCTGCTTCACGCGCGGTCTCAGCGGCGGCTTCGAGCTTCGCCTCATGGCCCTCGCCCGCCTTGACCAGTTCGGTCTGCTCCCACTCCAGCCGCTGGATCGTCTCGCCCGCGTCGCGGTTCAGCGCCTCTTCCCGCGAGATGTCGTTGGTCATCTGCTCGATGCGGGCACGCAGGGTCTCGATCTGCTGATGCGCCTGGCTTTCCTGGTCGGCGAGCGTGTCGCGCTGTACCTGAAGCCGCTGCAGGATTGCCGCCGCGATCGCCTCTTCCTCCCGCAGCGGCGGCAGCTTGCCTTCCCTTTCCTCACGCGCCTTGGCGGCGGTGCGGGCGGCACGTTCCGCCTCGGCGGCGGCGCGGACGCGTTCGGTCAACTCGGTCTCGGCGGCCTGCCGGGCCGCGTCTGCCTCGTTCCAGCGGCGGAACAGCAGCATCCCCTCGGAGCGGCGCAGCGCCTCCCCGATCTCGCGGTAGCGGGCGGCCTGACGCGCCTGCCGGGCAAGCTGGGCAAGCTGGTTGGCCAGCTGCTCGATCACGTCATCGACGCGGGTGAGGTTGGTTTCCGCGCCTTTCAGCTTCAGCTCGGCCTCGTGGCGGCGCTGGTAGAGGCCCGAGATCCCGGCGGCCTCTTCCAGGACGCGCCGACGGTTCTTGGGCTTTGCGTTGATCAACTCGGATATCTGGCCCTGCCGCACCAGCGCAGGCGAATGCGCCCCAGTGGAGGCATCCGCAAACAGCATCTGCACGTCCCGGGCGCGCACGTCCTTGCCGTTGGCCTTGTAGGCCGAACCCGCGTCGCGGGTGATCCGGCGCACGATCTCGAGGATGTCGGACTCGTTGAACCCCTGCGGTGCGAGTCGTTCGCTGTTGTCGAGGGTGAGCGTGACTTCCGCGAAGTTGCGCGCAGGCCGGGAGGAAGCCCCGGCGAAAATCACGTCCTCCATCCCACCGCCACGCATGGCGCTGGCGCGGTTTTCGCCCATGACCCAGCGCAGGGCCTCCAGAAGGTTCGACTTGCCGCAGCCATTGGGCCCGACAACGCCGGTCAGGCCATCGGCGATAACCAGTTCCGTCGGGTCGACGAAGCTTTTGAAGCCGTTGAGACGCAGCCGCGTGAAACGCATGACACAGCCCCTGCCGTGATTCCATCCAAGGCCCAAGTGTCGGGACGGGGGTGGCCTGAGTCAATGATGAACCCCTGTATCTGGGGTAAATGGTGAAGTTATCCACAATATATGGCGAAATCTTGCGGGAATCCGTCATCCGACGATGCCGCAAAGCCACGGTGCGTGGTCGGTTTCATCCTTGACCCGCAGGCCGCCTTCGCTGCAAATGGAGGGACATGGTGCCCCGATCCGGCGCAAAGCGCCCGGGGTGAAATGGGAATGTGGTGAGGGTGACCCAAATCGGGACCCGATGCCGCAGCCGCCCCCGCGACTGTGAGCGGAGAGCGCCCGTCGAAAAGCCACTGGAGCGATCCGGGAAGGCGACGCCGCGCGATGACCCGCAAGCCAGGAGACCAGCCATGTCATGGCAACCTTGAGGCCCGTCGGGTGTGACGGGAAAGGAGATACGAGAATGACGACCCATACCATTGCCCAGGCACAATCCGACTCCGGCCTGCTTCCGATCGCCTTCGCGGCGCTGACCGGCCTGTTTCTCGTCTTTGCGGCGGGGTTCTCGCACGCCTCGGCGATGCATGACGTGGCCCACGACCAGCGCCATGCCATCGCGTTCCCCTGCCACTGACCGGATCGCCTGACAGGCCATGACCCGACAGATCTTTGCCAGCGCGTTGTTCGCTGGCCTTGCGGCAGGCGTTCTGGCGGCCCTGCTGCAATTCGCCTTTGTCGTTCCCCTTCTTCTGGAGGGCGAACTGTTCGAGACCGGCGCCCGCGTGCATTTCGCCGGGGCCGATGGGGTGCCGCAGTCCGTCGCGGGTGGCGTCGGGCTGAGCGCCGAGCTTGGCCGCCACCTTGGAACGCTGGCGATGAACCTCATCGCCTATACCGGTTTCGCCCTTGTCCTGGTGGCCGGGTTCGCCCTGGCCCAGCGTGCCGGGCACCGGGTCACGCCCCGGTCCGGGCTGGTCTGGGGGCTGGCCGGATTCGTGGCGGTGCAGCTTGCCCCGGCTGCGGGCTTGCCGCCGGAACTGCCGGGAACCACCGCGACCGATCTTGGCCTTCGCCAAGGCTGGTGGGCGCTCTGCGTCGCGACCACTGCTGCGGGGCTTGGGCTCATCGCCTTCGGGCGGGGTGCGCTTGCATTGGCGGGTGCAGTCGTCCTGATCCTGTTGCCGCACGTGGTCGGGGCGCCGCATCTCGACACCTATTTCGGCATCGCTCCGCCCGAGCTTTCCGCATTGTTCGCCACCCGTTCGCTGGCGGTGGCTGCGGCCTCCTGGGTCGTGCTGGGGCTTGTGGCGGCGACCTTCTGGTCACGCGAAACGCCGTGAGCGCCCCCGCCTACACCGGTTCGGGCGGGTCCGCCGGGATCCGTCCGAGCAGCTTGAAACGCAGATCGCCACAGGGGCGCGCGTCTGTGATCGCGCCATCCGCGCTTTCGTCATACAGCCGCGCGAAGGCCACGATCTCGGAGGCCTGCGCCTCGGGGTCCACATCGGCGAAAAGATACGCCTCCTTGCCGCGCGCCCGCACAGAGACCGAGACGGGCTGCTTGCAGACGATCATGCAATCCACCAGGCCAACTTCGACCCGTCCCGCAAGCTCCGGATCGCGGGCCAGTTCTTCGGCAACGGCCTCGGCCAACCGGTTTCCCCGGGCCTCGGCGCCCTCAACCTGGCAAGACCGGCAAATACTGATCCGCTGCATGCTTTCCGATCTCCCGGTCTTTTCATTTCACGCCGCGTGCGACAAACCTGCCGCAGCAGCCCATTCCAGATAACGGAGCCTTTCATGCCTGCCAAGATTCCCGCCACGGTTATCACCGGATTCCTCGGCGCCGGCAAAACTACGCTCATCCGGCATATGCTTTCCAACGCCAATGGCAAGAAAATCGCCCTGATTATCAACGAGTTTGGCGATCTGGGCGTGGATGGTGACATCCTCAAGGGCTGTGGCGACGAGACCTGTTCGGAAGACGATATCATGGAGCTGTCGAACGGCTGCATCTGCTGCACCGTGGCCGAGGATTTCGTGCCAACGATGGAAAAGCTGCTCGCGCGCGAAGATCGCCCCGACCACATCGTGATCGAGACCTCGGGCCTGGCACTGCCGCAGCCGCTGGTCCGCGCCTTCAACTGGCCCGAGATCGCCACCCGCGTGACCGTCGATGGCGTGGTGACCGTGGTCGATGGCAAGGCCGTGGCCGAGGGCCGCTTTGCCCATGACCTCGCCGCCGTTGAGGCGCAACGCAGGATGGACGAGAACCTCGACCACGAAACGCCGCTCTCCGAACTGTTCGAGGATCAGCTCGCCTGCGCCGACATGATCGTGGTGAACAAGTCCGACCTGCTGGACGAGGCCGAGGTCGACGCCCTGCGCGGCCGCCTCGCCCAAGGCTCGCGCGAGGGCGTGCAGGTTATCAAGACGGCGATGGGCGTGATGCCGGCCGACGTGCTGCTGGGGCTGGGCGCCGGGGCCGAGGACGACCTCGAGGCTCGGCACGAGGTGCATCACCACCACCATCACCACGATGACGAGGATGACGATCATCACGACGACCACGACCATGATCACGGCCATGACGCCTTCGAAAGCTTCGTGGTGACCCGGCCCGAGATCACCGACCCCAAGGCCTTCGCCGAACAGGTGGCGGCAGTGATCCGCACCCATGACATCCTGCGCCTCAAGGGCTTCGCCGCCGTGGCGGGCAAGCCGATGCGCCTGACACTGCAAGCCGTGGGCCCGCGGATCGAGACCTATTTCGACCGCCCCCTTGCCGCCAGTGAACCGCGTGAGGCGCGCCTCGTGGTGATAGGCCAGTCCGGGCTAGACCGTGCCGCGATCGAGGCCGCGCTGGCGTGAGTCTCATCGCGCAGCGTTCCGACCAAAGGATGCTTCTTCTGTTCACAAATATCCTCGGGGGGCCCGGGGGGCAGACAGCCCCCCGGCGGATCGCCCCGCGCCAGCGGGGGGAAAGCTGATGCATCTTCTCGCCGCGACCCCGGGCTCTATCGACGAGGGGCAGGAACCGGTCGACCTGGGCCAGGACCCGGGTGATATCGTCGTGCTCTCGGCCGCCGATACGGAACTGGCCGCCCTCTCCGAGGCGCGGGCCGAGATGGCTGCGCCCCCGGTGCTGCGGCTCGCCAACCTCGCGCATCTGCGCCACCCGATGTCGGTGGACCTGCATGTGGAAAAATGCGCCGTCAAATCCCGCCTTCTCGTGGCGCGGATCCTTGGCGGGGCGGGCTACTGGCGCTACGGGGTCGAGCAATACGCGGCCCATCTTCAGGCCGCGGGCGTGCCCTTCGCGCTTCTGCCCGGGGATGACAAGGAAGATGCGGAGCTGCGCCAGCTCTCGACCGTGTCGGACGAGGACTACGATGCGTTCTGGGCTTACCTCGTGGAGGGTGGCCCCGAGAACGCCGCCGGGTTCCTTGGCTATGCCAGGGCGATGCTGGAGGGGGGCGAGACACCGCCGCCTGCCCGGCCCCTGCTGCGTGCGGGCGTTTATTGGCCCGGCGCCGGGCAGGCCGATCTGGCCACCGTCCGGTCCGACTGGGCCGAGGGCGCGCCGGTGGTGCCGATCCTCTTTTACCGGGCGCTGTTGCAGGGCGCGGGGTTGAACCCGGTGAACCGGCTGGTGCGGTCCTTGTTGCGCAAGGGCCTGAACCCGTTGCCGATCTTCGTGGCCTCGCTCAAGGACCCGGTCTCGGTGGCCACGCTCGAGGCACTCTTCACCGAGGCGCCGCCTGACGTGATCCTGAATTGCACGGCCTTCGCGGTAGGCTCGCCCCAAATGGGCGAGGACGCACCCGAGAACCCATTGGCCGCCCCCTTCGCCAACCGCGCCCCGGTATTCCAGGTGGTGCTTGCGGGGTCGGGCGAGGAGGCGTGGGAAAGCGGCCTGACCGGTTTGTCAGCCCGGGACATCGCGATGAACGTGGCATTGCCCGAGGTCGACGGGCGCATCCTGTCGCGGGCGATCAGCTTCAAGGGCGAGGCGTTCTTTGACGAGGCGACGCAATGCCCGATCGCCAGCTATCGTGCGCGGGGCGACCGAGTGGATTTCGTGGCCGACCTTGCGGCGAACTGGGCGCGACTGCGACGCACGCCCGTGGCCGAACGGCGCGTGGCGCTGGTTCTGGCGAACTATCCCAACAAGGACGGGCGGCTTGCCAATGGCGTGGGCCTCGACACGCCTGCGGCTACCGTGGGGGTGCTGCGCCTGCTGGCGGCCGAAGGTTATGGCGTCGGAGGCGCACCGGAAGACAGCGCCGCCTTGATGGAGCACATCATGGCAGGGCCGACCAACTGGCTGACCGACCGCGCCGCACGGGAGGGTGGCGAACGCCTGCCCCTTTCCGACTACCGTGATACCTATGACGCATTGCCCTGGGAGCTGCGCCAGCGGATCGAAGAGCGTTGGGGCGCACCGGAAGACGATCCGTTCTGCGCCGATGGGGCCTTCGCCCTGTCGATCCACCGGTTCGGCAATGCGGTGGTGGGTCTGCAGCCTGCGCGGGGCTACAATATCGATCCGACCGAGACCTACCATTCCCCCGACCTGGTCCCGCCGCACAATTACCTCGCCTTCTATTTCTGGCTGCGGCACGCGTTCGGCGCCCATGCGATCGTGCACATGGGCAAGCATGGGAACCTGGAATGGCTGCCGGGCAAGGCGCTGGCCCTGAGCGAGACCTGCCTGCCCGAGGCGGTGCTTGGGCCGATGCCGCATATCTATCCGTTCATCGTGAACGACCCGGGCGAGGGCACGCAGGCCAAGCGCCGGGCGCAGGCGGTGATTGTGGATCATCTGACCCCACCGCTGACCCGGGCCGAGACCTACGGGCCGCTCAAGGACCTCGAGGCGTTGGTGGACGAATATTACGAGGCCGCCGGGGTCGACCCGCGCCGGATCGAGCATCTGCGGCGTGAGATCCTGAGCCTGACTTCGGCGACTGGGCTGGATGCGGATGCCGGGCTTTCGGGCGAGGACGAGGAGCAGGACCTGGCCAGGCTCGACGCCTATCTCTGCGAGTTGAAGGAGGCCCAGATCCGCGACGGGCTGCATGTCTTCGGCACCTCGCCCGAGGGCGAGCAGGAGCGGGACCTGGCGATCTCGCTCCTGCGGGTGCCGCGCGGGGATGGGACGGGCGGAAACGCCTCGCTGATCCGGGCGCTGGCGCGGGATTGCGGGATCGAACCGGGCGGTTTCGATCCGCTCGATTGCGATATGGCCGCGCCGTGGGAGGGGCCGCGGCACAAGTTCCTTTGGGCCACAGGGACAGCCCCCTGGCGGACCGCTGGCGATACGGTGGAGCGGCTGGAGCGGCTGGCGATCCTGGCAGTCCAGTGGTCCGAAGCGCCGGAACATTTCACCCATACCGCCCCAGTGCTGGAGGCGCTGCATGGCGAGATCCTGCCCGCGATCCGCGCCTGTGGACCGGCGGAGGGGGCGGGGCTTCTCACCGCCCTTGCCGGGCAGTTCGTCGCCCCGGGGCCGTCCGGCGCGCCGACGCGCGGCCGGCCCGACACCCTGCCCACCGGGCGGAACTTCTTCAGTGTGGACAGCCGCGCGGTGCCGACGCCCGCCGCCTGGGCGCTGGGCTGGAAATCGGCGAACCTGCTGATCGAGAAACACCTGCAGGCCGAGGGCGACTGGCCCCGAACCATGCTGCTGACCGCTTGGGGCACCGCGAACATGCGCACCGGCGGCGACGATATCGCCCAGGCGCTGGCGCTGATGGGGGTGAAGCCGCAATGGGACGCGGCAAACCGGCGCGTGACCGGGTTCGAGATCATCCCGCACACGGCGCTGGGCCGGCCCCGGGTGGACGTGACTCTGCGCGTGTCAGGCTTCTTCCGCGATGCCTTTCCGCAGCAGATCGCGCTGGTGGATTCGGCAGCCCGCGCGGTGATGGCGCTGGACGAACCGGACGAGGTGAACCCCGCCGCCGCCCGTGCCCGCGCCGAAGGGGCGGAGGGGCAGTTCCGCGTCTTCGGCGCGAAACCCGGTGCCTATGGCGCGGGGTTGCAGGCGATGATCGACGAGCGGCTCTGGGCCGAGAAGGCCGACCTGGCCGAGGCCTACCTTGAATGGGGCAGCTATGCCTATGGCAAGGACGCGGAAGGCACGCGCGCCCGGGCGGCGTTCGAGCAGAGGCTTTCGCAGGCGGAGGCCATCGTGCAGAATCAGGACAACCGAGAGCATGACCTGCTCGACAGCGACGATTATTACCAGTTCGAGGGCGGCGCCGCGGCGGCGGTCAGTACCCTGCAGGGGCGCGACCGGCCGATCTATCACAACGACCATTCCCGGCCCGAGCGCCCGGTGATCCGCACGCTGGAGGACGAGATCGGCCGGGTCGTCCGATCCCGCGTGGTCAACCCGAAATGGATCGAGGGGGTCAAGCGCCACGGCTACAAGGGCGCGTTCGAGATCGCCGCTACGGTGGATTACCTTTTCGCCTTTGCCGCCACCACCGGCGCGGTGCGTGGTCACCACTTCGACCTGGTGCACGCGGCCTTCCTCGAGGATGACGAAACGCGGGAGTTCATCGCCGAGGCGAATGCCCCCGCCCTGCGCGAGATTGCCGAGAGGCTCGCCGAGGCGATCGACCGGGGGCTGTGGCAGCCGCGCTCGAATTCGGCCCGGGCCTTGATCGACAGTCTCAGGTGACGCCGCGTCCGGGGTGACAAGTCATTTTGCCGCAGGCATGGTCGTGGAAACATGACAGGAGTAACGATGTCTGCCTTTCCGCACCTGCTGGCCCCGCTCGACCTTGGCTTCACCACGCTGAAGAACCGCGTGCTGATGGGCTCGATGCACACCAACCTCGAGGAAACCGGGGACTGGAACCGCATCGCCGAGTTCTATGCCGAACGCGCGCGCGGCGATGTGGGGCTGATGGTGACGGGCGGCATCGCGCCGAACCCCGAAGGCGCGGTCTTCGAAGGGGCGGCGGGGCTGTTCACGCCCGAGGATATCGCGCACCACCGGATCGTCACGGACAGGGTGCATGACGCAGGTGGCAAGATCGCGATGCAGATCCTCCATGCCGGGCGCTATGCCTACGGGCCGGATTGCGTTGCGCCCTCGCCGGTGAAATCTCCGATCTCGCCCCATGCGCCGCGTGAACTGGACGAGGCCGGGATCGAGAAGCAGATCGCGGATTTCGCGACCTCGGCAGCGCGGGCGCGCGAAGCAGGCTATGACGGGGTCGAGGTGATGGGGTCGGAGGGGTATTTCCTCAACCAGTTCCTGGTGACCCACACCAACAAGCGCACCGATGGCTGGGGCGGCAGCTATGAAAACCGGATGCGCCTGCCGCTGGAGGTGATGCGCCGGGTGCGCGCGGCGGTGGGTGACGATTTCATCGTGATCTATCGCCTGTCGATGATTGACCTTGTTCCCAATGGCTCCACCTGGGACGAGGTGGTCACGCTGGCGAAAGAGATCGAGAAGGCCGGCGCCACGATCATCAACACCGGCATCGGCTGGCACGAGGCGCGGGTGCCCACCATCGCCACCTCGGTCCCACGACGGGCGTTTTCCTGGGTTACGAAGAAGCTGATGGGTGAGGTAAGCATCCCGGTCATCACCTCGAACCGGATCAACACGCCCGAAGTGGCTGAGGCGGTACTGGCGGAAGGCTGCGCCGACATGGTCTCGATGGCGCGGCCCTTCCTGGCGGATGCAGAGTTCGTGAAGAAGGCGGCCGAGGGGCGGGCTGCGGAAATCGCGCCCTGCATCGGCTGCAACCAGGCCTGCCTGGATCATACGTTCTCGCGAAAGATCAGCTCTTGCCTGGTCAATCCGCGCGCCTGTTTCGAGACGGAGCTGACCTATGGGCCGACCAATGCGCCGAAGCGGATCGCAGTGGTTGGGGCCGGTCCGGCGGGGCTGACGGCGGCGATGGTTGCCGCTGGGCGCGGGCACAAGGTAACCCTGTTCGACAAGGCCGATGCGATCGGTGGCCAGCTCAACATGGCAAAGGTCATCCCGGGCAAGGAGGAATTCCACGGGCTGATCGACTGGTTCGGCACCATGATCGAGAAGACCGGGGTTGAGCTTCGTCTGGGGCAAGAGGTGTCCGAGGGCGACCTGGGTGATTTCGACGAGGTAATCATTGCCACCGGGGTAAAGCCGCGGGTGCCCGGCATCCCGGGCGAGGATGGGCCGAACGTGCTGGGCTATATAGATGTTCTGCGCGGCAAGGCCCCCGTCGGAAAGAAGGTCGCGATCATCGGCGCCGGGGGCATCGGGTTCGACGTCGCGGAATACGTCGTGCACGAGGGGGAAAGCCCGACCGAGAACCTGGACCTTTGGAAAACCGAATGGGGTGTGTCGGATCCGGAGACGGATCGGGGCGGGCTTGCCCCGACAGGACCCCGCCCGGAACCCGCTGCGCGCCAGGTCACGCTGTTGCAGCGCAAGGCCGAGCGCCCGGGCCGGGGCTTGGGAAAAACCACCGGCTGGATTCACCGTGCGGCGCTGCAGATGAAGCAGGTCCAGATGGTCGGCGGGGTGAACTACGAGCGAATCGACGCGGACGGTCTGCACGTCAGCGGTGGCGAGGCGCGGGAAAACCCGCGGCTGATCGAGGCGGATACAGTGATTCTCTGCGCCGGGCAGGTTTCCGACCGGGGGTTGGCTGACCAATTAGAGCAATCCGGCCGAAATGTTCATGTCATCGGCGGGGCGGATTTCGCCGGGGAGTTGGATGCCAAGAGAGCAATAAATCAAGGCGCCCGGCTGGCTGCAGAACTCTGAACATTCCGTTTCTGGCGTTTCGCGTACAGGGACGGTGCCACATAATTTTCATTTATTGTGAGAGTTTGTCCCCAATCTCGCCCGAATTCCCGACCATAGTCGCTCGGTGGGATGCATGCGCGCGTTGATAGGGCGGATCGTAGATGGACCGACTGACAGAGATGGAAGCCTTCGCCACGGTTGTGGACCAGGGCGGCTTCACCGATGCGGCCAAGAAGATGGGGATTTCGAAATCCGCCGTTTCCAAGCACGTCTCCTCGCTTGAGGCACGGCTCGGTGCACGGCTGCTGAATCGCACCACCCGTCGGGTCAGCCCGACCGAGATCGGCCTCGCTTATTATGACCGTGCACGGCGCGTCCTGAACGATGCGGGCGAAGCCGATGCGCTGGTGACCTCGATGCAAAGCGCCCCGTCGGGCCTGCTTCGCGTGTCTGTCACCACGGATTTCGGCGTCAATCACCTGTCGCCGATCGTCGGGCAGTTCCTGCTGGAGTATCCCGACATCACCCTGAACATGGTGCTGACCAACCGCTACGTGGAGCTGATCTCCGAAGGGTTCGACGTTGCCATCAAGATCGGAGAGCTGGAGGATTCCTCGCTGCGTGCGCGCAAGCTGACGGAAACCACCCAGCGTATGGTCGGCGCACCGTCCTATTTCCAGAAATACGGGCGGCCGATGCGGATCGACGATCTGAACGATCACAAGCTGCTGCACTATTCCAACCAGGCCAATAACGCGGTCTGGAAGGTCACCGCCCCCTCGGGCGAGAAGCGCCAGGTCCGGACGTCGGGCTGGCTGACCGTGAATGACGGACAGTCGCTTCTGAATGCTGCCATTTCCGGGTTGGGCATCGCCTATCTCCCGAGCTTCCTCTACTCCGATGCGCTGCGCACCGGTGTCGTGGAAGAAGCAATTCCCGACCTCCCGGTCGAGGTTCAGGGGATTTACGCAGTCTACCCGCCCGGGCGCTTCACTCAGCCGAAAGTGCGCGCCTTCATAGATTTCCTTGTCCACCAGTTCGCGGACAAGGGCCCTGAGTCATGGTAAAGAGTCGGTAGGTTTAGCCGAAAAGGTGCACTATTACTGGGTCGAAGTGAGAACCACTTCGACCCTTCTGTTTTGAGTGCGACCTTCTTCGGTCAGGTTCGAGGCCAGCGGCATCAGGAAGCCGACACCGTCGGACGAGACCTGGCCTGCGGCAACGCCATACTCCTGCACCAGCCGTTCCGCGACCGAGGCGGCCCGGGCCTTGCTGAGGGCGATATTGGCTTCGAGCGAGCCATCCGCGTCGGAATGGCCGACGAGCACGACTTCGCGGTCAGGATTGGCGTTGAGGTACGCAGCGAGGGATTCGAGCGAGTCGAATGGCCCGGTGCCCAGACGTGAGGAGCCGACCTCGAAACTCAGATCCTCCAGCGTCAGCCGACCTTCGGTTTCGAGCGACACCTGAATCGTCTGCGGTTCCACCTGCGGCTCGGCGGCCGTGCGGAAGCTCTGCATCGACGAGGACACCATGACCGGCCGGGCATCTTCCGGGCCGACCCGGGTCATTTGCACGTAACCCGCGTTGGCGCTGCGGCTGACGATCAGGCAGATGTACTCGGCCTCCTTGCCCGGAGCGGCGCGGCGCGCGGTCAGGAAGCGGTAGTCCCCCAGATCCACATGCATGTCTGGCTCGGGCAGGACGTTGATCGCGTACCGGAAATCGAAGCCCCCGCACTCCCGGTCATCGCATTCGAACAGGATCTCGAACCCGTCCTGAACCAGCTGCTCGCGCAGCGGCGTCATGATCTGGAGCGTGGTCTGGGCACTGGACGGCAAGCGCCAGGCCGACTCGTTCACCTCGCCCTCGACCGACAG
This sequence comes from Paracoccaceae bacterium, assembly GCA_014762635.1. Classification (GTDB taxonomy): domain Bacteria; phylum Pseudomonadota; class Alphaproteobacteria; order Rhodobacterales; family Rhodobacteraceae; genus JABURR01. The sequence continues at coordinate 169,738 of JABURR010000094.1, read as the reverse complement.
GGCCGCGATCCCGTTGCCATGATAGGGGCCGACCGGAACCGCATAGCTGTCGAGCGCCTCAACCTGCTGTGCCACGCGCGCGGCATTTTCCGGCAGGTCCAGCGACAAGGCGGACACCATACCGGGCGCGGCGATCAGCATCAGGGGAAGGGTGAGGCGTTGAAATTTCATCTGTTTGCGGCGTGGTATTCTTCGTTTGGTTTCATGTCGACGGCAGAGGCGACGCGGTTGCTCATGTTGAAGAACCCGGCGACGGCGGCGATATCCCAGATATCCCGGTCGCTGAATCCAGCCTCGCGCAGAGCCTCGCGATCAGCTTCCTCAACGGTATGGGGGGAATCGGTCAACTTTGCGGCGAAGTCGAGCATGGCCCGGTGCCGTCGGCTTAAATCCGCCACCCGGTAATTCATCACCATCTGTTCGCCGAGCATCGGGTCGCCCGAAAGCTCGCGTACCGCGGCGCCGTGGGCCACCAGGCAATAGAAGCAGCGGTTGATCGAGGAGACGACGACCGCGATCATCTCGCGTTCGAGCTTGCTGAGGCCGCTGTCTGCCAGCATCACGTCGTTGTAGAGCGTCGTGAAGGCGTTCAACTTGTCGATATCGAACGCGTAGGCGCGCAGCACATTGGGCACGAGGCCCAGCTTTTCCGCGCAGATGTCAAAGTACTTCTGCGTGGACTCGGGCAAGGGATCGACCATGGGAAGGTCGAGCTCGATTGTCGCCTCTTTTGATTTAGTCAAGTTCTGCCGTGCCTACTGTTATTCTTCTGAGCGGTAGTGGTAGTGTCCCACAGATCGCATCCCGAGAGAAGAATACAAGGCGCGCGCCGGGGCGTTTGCCTCCGTAACAGCCAGTGCCAGCCAGCTTATGCCTTGATTTTGGGCCCATTTCGAAGCCGCCCGCAGGATATTGCGGCCTGTGCCTCGGCGGCGAATTGCCGATGACACCTCGATCGCGTGGATCATGGCTATGTTTTCATGGGCCGAGACGAAGGCTGCACCCGATGGAGTGTCATCGGTCCGGCCAAGAATTGCGGTCTTTGGATCGGCCGCGCGCGCCATCACCGCAAGCCGCGCCGGGCCGATCCCGCCCGCGGCCCAAAGCTCTTCCATGATGGCCAGTGGCGGCCAGATCTCGAAACTTGCCACCCGTGGCAAGGGCTCGGCCGCAAGCTCTTCGACGGCCCCGACATAGAGCACCACCGGGTCAACGATGACGTAGCCGCGTGCATCAAGCCAGCGGTCCAGCGCCTCGTCTCCGTCCGCGATCATGAAAAGCGGCGATTGCCCCAGGTCGCGCATCGCCGCCTCGGCGGTGGCGATGTCGCTCTCGCTCACCGAGCCGACCGGGGTTGCCGCCGAGACCCTCTTGCCGCCGCCCTGCCCGTCGCGGATCAGCCAAGGGCCATCGCGCCGGACAGACGCGGCAGGCCATGTGGCGTCAATGGCCGCGAGGACCTGCTCGGCGGTGGGGAATGTCACCCGATGAACTCCGCGAACTCGGTGCAGAGCCGGGTCACGGCGGCATCGACCTGTGCCCCCTCGGCGCCGCGAATGACGATGTTCACCCCATAGGCGCCGTCCTTGATGAACGGGTAAGAGCCGATCGAGAGGTCGGGGAAATCGCTCGCCAGTTTCGACAGGGGCCCAGCGATCTCGCCCTCGGCGCGGTTGATCCGGATCGACTGGCTGAGGAGCGGCGCGCCACCGGTGAGTTTCGGCAGCACGCTGGCCACCATCGCCTGGAATATCTGCGGCACCCCGGCCATCACATGGACATTGCCGATGGAGAACCCCGGTGCGCCCGACACAGGATTGTCGATCAGCGCAGCACCATCGGGGATGCGGGCCATCCGCAACCGCGCCTCGTTCATCTCGTGCCCCAGCTCGGAGTAGCGCTTCTCGAGGATCGCGCGCGCGTCGTCCCGCACATCGATGCCCACGCCGAAGGCCGCGGCGATGCAATCGGCGGTGATGTCGTCATGCGTCGGGCCGATCCCGCCCGAGGTGAAGACGTTGTCGTAGGTGGTGCGCAGCGCGTTCACCGCCGCGACGATCGCGTCGCGATCATCCGAGACGACCCGCACTTCTTTCAGCGCGATGCCGCGGTGGGTCAGTTCGTTGGCGAGGTAATGCATGTTGGCATCCCGGGTCCGCCCCGAGAGGATCTCGTCGCCGATCACCAGAATTGCCGCCGTGGGGTTGGGCATGGGTTCCCCTCCTTGTCCCCTGATACTGCTCGGTATAGGTCCATCGCCATGCGCTTTCCAACCCCTCTCGTGCCCGCGCGGCTGATCCGCCGCTACAACCGGTTCCTGAGCGATGCCGAGCTGGAAAGCGGTGAGGTCGTGCGCGCCCATTGCCCCAACCCCGGCGCGATGCTGGGCCTGAAGGAGCCGGGGTTGCGGATCTGGCTGGAGCCCAATGACGACCCGAAGAAAAAGCTCAAATACGGCTGGCGTCTTGCGGAACTGCCCGGCGGGCACTGGGCCGGGATCGACACCGCCGTTCCGAACCGCGTTGTGAAAGAGGCGCTGGAAGGCCGCGGGATCGCGGAGTTGGCCGGTTACGCCCATGTGCGGCCCGAGGTGAAATACGGCGTGAAAAGTCGTATCGATTTCCTGCTGCAGCAGCAGGGCCTTCCAGACGCTTATGTCGAGGTGAAGAACGTCCACCTGCGCCGCGATGGCGACTGGGCCGAGTTTCCCGACAGCGTGACCGCCCGCGGCGCCCGGCACCTTGAGGAATTGAGCGCCATGGCGGCGGCTGGGCACCGTGCGGTGATGCTTTACCTCGTGCAGCGCACCGATTGCGAGCGCCTGCGGCTGGCGGGGGATATTGACCCCACCTACGCCCGCGCCTTTGATGCGGCCCGCGCCGCCGGGGTCGAGATGCTGTGCTATGGAACCCGCATCAGCACCGAGGGCGTGGACCTGGGCGAGGCCCTTCCCGTGGACCCTGCGCCACAAGCCCCGCGTGGTACTGGCACCTGACGGACTTCTGACCTATGTAATGGCGAAATGACGATGGAGTGATCCGTTGGAAGACAAAAGCCATGCCCGTCTGACCCGTGACGGCATCCGCATTCACGAAGACCAGGACTTTGCCGGCATGCGTGCCGCCGGCGAGGTGGCCGCGCGCATCCTCGACGAGGTCGCGCCGCTGGTCGTTCCCGGCGCAACCACCGAGGAATTGGACCGCGTCATCACCGAGAAGGTCGAGGCCGCGGGCGCGAAATCGGCCACCATCGGCTACAAAGGTTACCAGCACGCAAGCTGCATCAGCGTAAACCACGTGGTCTGCCACGGGATCCCGGGACCCAAGACCCTCAAGGACGGCGATATCCTGAATATCGACGTCACGGTGATCGTGGATGGCTGGTTCGGCGACACCAGCCGGATGTTCGTGGCCGGCAAGCTCGGCCGTAAGGCCGAGCGCCTGATCCAGGTGACCCATGACTCGCTTTTCAAGGGGATCGAGGCTGTGCGCCCCGGCAACACTTTCGGCGACATCGGCCACGCGATCCAAGCCTACGTCGAGGCGCACCGAATGAGCGTCGTGCGCGACTTCTGCGGTCACGGCCTGGGCCGGGTGTTCCACGCCCCGCCGAACGTGCTGCACTACGGCCGCCCGGGCACCGGGCCGGTCCTGGAAGAGGGCATGTTCTTTACCATCGAGCCGATGGTGAACCTGGGCCGCCCGGAAACCAAGGTTCTCGCCGATGACTGGACCGCGGTGACCCGCGACAAGTCGCTTTCCGCGCAGTTCGAACATTCCATCGGCGTGACCGCGGACGGGTTCGAGATCTTCACCCTGTCGCCGGGCGGGCTGTTTCACCCCACCTGGGGCGGCTAGGCGCGGTCAAGCTTCGGGCTGATACTCGAGGATCGAGATATGCGTGTCGCCATAGCGTCGCGCGTCAAGCAGCGTGACGCCATCAGGCGGCGTGACCTCGGCGCTTTCTTCCCAGACGATCAGCGCGCCGGGGGCAAGCCAACCGCCCTCGATGGCCGATGCCAGCGCCTTTTCCCCCAAACCTTTCCCATAGGGTGGGTCGAGGAATACCAGGGAAAATCGCTCTCCCTGATGCTCACCCAGCCGCGTCGCATCGCGGCGGAAAAGTTTGGTCGCGCCGTGGCTGCGCGTCAGGTCGATGTTCTGGCGGATGAGCGCACGGGCCTTGGCTCCGTCATCGACGAATGTCACATGGGTCGCCCCGCGCGACAGAGCCTCCAGCCCCAGCGCCCCGGTCCCGGCAAAGAGGTCCAGCACCCGCGCGCCCGAGACCGGATCACCGAAACGACCGCCAAGCAGGATATTGAACAGGCTTTCGCGCACCCGGTCCGATGTCGGGCGCAGGTGGGCGGAGGCATCCCCCTTGCCCACGGAGGCGAGCGTCATCCCGCGAAAGGCGCCGCCGATGATCCTCACGCCTTCAGAAGCGCCTTGAGGTCGGTCGCGGGGTCAGCGATTTCCTCTGGCGAGGGGGATTTTCCGCCCTCGATCAGGCGTTTGCCGACCATGTAGGCGCGGGCGTCGTTCATCGCGTCCACGGCGATGAGTTGGCCATCGCGATAATACCAATGCGACTGAGCACCCTCGCTCTCACCGGGCCGGACCACGATCCTGTCATAGCCCGCGTTCAGCCCCGCAATCTGGAGTTTCACGTCATACTGGTCGGACCAGAACCAGGGCTTGGCCTCGTACGCCTCTTCCGCACCCATGATGTTGCGGGCGATGAGTTCGGCCTGATCGATGGCATTGCCAACGCTTTCCAGCCGGATGCGCCCGCCGCGATAGGGGAAGGAGGCGCAATCACCTGCCGCCCAGACATGCGGGTCGGACGTACGGCCCTGCGCGTCGGTGCGGATGCCGTTCTCGATCTCCAGCCCGGCGGCCTCGGCCAGGGTGGTGTCGGGGGTGATCCCGACGCCGACGATCACGAAATCGAGCTTTAGCTTGCTGCCGTCGGTCAGAACCGCGCCGCTGACATGGCCGGTGCCGGTCAGCTTCTCGAGGCCGACACCCTCGCGGATATCGACGCCGTGGCCTTTGTGCAGAGCGCGGAAATAGTCCGAGGTTTCCGGCGCCGCGACACGTTGCAGAATGCGGTCGGCCATCTCCACGAGCGTGACCTTGAGCCCCTTCTTGGCGGCAACCGCCGCGGCCTCAAGCCCGATATACCCCCCGCCCACGATCAGAACGTGGCGATCCGGCTCGAACTCGGGCGCCATGTCATCGGCATCCTGAAGGGTGCGCACGGTATAGACACCCTCCAGATCGCCGCCGATCGCCGCAGGAAGGCGGCGCGGGCGCGACCCGGTGGTCAGCACCAACTCATCGTAGGAAAGCGGCCTGTCGCCCAGCCCAACGGTCTTGTTCGCCGGGTCGATTGCCCTGACCTTCTCGCCCAGCCGCAGGGTGATGTCGTTCTCGGCGTAGTAGCTCTCGGGGCGCAGGTAGAGACGCTCCAACCCCATGTCGCCCAGCAGATAGGCCTTCGAGAGCGGCGGCCGCTGGTAGGGCGGCGCGAATTCCTCGCCGACCATGGTGATCCGACCCTCGTAGCCCGAGGTGCGGAGCTTGCTGACAAGGGCTTGCCCGGCCTGACCGGCCCCGACGACCACGACATGCGTCATCCTACATTCCCCACTATTTCAGAACTGGCCCAATCCCGTGGCGGACCCTATATCGTCCGGGAATGCGAACGCAATCTCTTGAAGGAAGATGTGAATGACGATTTCCGTTGGCGACAGCCTGCCCGACGTGACCCTGCGCGAGATGACCGATGACGGGCCGAAGGAGGTGCCGCTGTCGAGCAAGACCAAGGGTCGCAAGGTCGTTCTGGTCGGAATGCCGGGGGCTTTTACGCCCACCTGCGATGCCGCTCACGTTCCCAGTTTCATCCGCACGAAGGGGCAGTTCGATGCCAAGGGCGTGGACGAGATCATCGTTATTGCCAACAACGACGTTCACGTGATGCGTCTTTGGGGGGAGAAGACCGGCGGCACCGCTGCGGGCCTGACCTTCCTTGCCGATAGCGATGGCGAGTACGGTCGCGCCGTCGGCCTGACCTTCAGCGCCCCGCCGGTTGGGATGTTCGACCGCCTCGTGCGCCACGCGCTGGTGATCGAGGATGGCGTGGTGAAGGCGCTTCAGGTCGAAGAGGCCCGCGGCGTCTGCGACATGACCGGTGGAGAGACCCTGGTGGAGATGATCTGAACGGAAAAGGGGCGCCGCAACGGGCGCCCCACTTTTCATTCCGCGGCCTGAAGGACCGTGCGGGTCGGGAAGGGGATCTCGATCCCTCCAGCATCCAGCGCCTCTTTCACCTTGCGCTTCATGTCAGCCTGGAAGGCGAAGAAATCGCCCGAGTTGCACCAGACGCGCACCAGGAAATCCACCGAGAAATCCCCGAGGTTGTTGACCTGGATGAAAGGCTCGGGGTCTTTGTGAGCGCGCGGGTCGCTCATGATCGTGTCGCGGATGATCTCCTCGGCCTTCTTCAGGTCGGCGCCGTAGGAGACGCCAAAGACCCACTCCGCCCGCCGGGTCTTGTAGACCGAGTAGTTGACGATGGGCCGGCCCCAGACCTCGGAATTGGGCAGGATGATCTGGGTGTTCGAAAGCGAGGCCAGTTCAGTGGTGAAGAGCGAGATGGTTTTCACAGTGCCCATCTGGCCACCCGCGTCGATGAAATCGCCCAGCTTGAAGGGGCGGAAGATCACCACCATCACGCCTGCCGCGATGTTCGACAGTGTCCCTTGCAGCGCCAGACCAACCGCAAGGCCCGCAGCACCGAGCAGCGCAACGAGCGAGGCGGTCTGGATCCCGAACCTGTTCAGCACGAAAATCAGGCCCATGATCAGGATCGCGTAGCGGATCACGGTGCCGAGGAAATCGAACAGCGTGTCGTCGATCTGCTCATATCGGCGCGAGATGACCTGCAGCCGGCGCTTGGCAACACCGCCCAGCCACATCGCCGCCAGAAGGATCACGATGGCGTAGAGGATGTTCAGGCCGGCCCCGATCACCACGCCCAGGTAATTCTCGATGAAAGTGTTCACCGCGTCGATATTCACGTCCTCGAAATTCATGTCAGCGCATCCATCTTCTTCGCAAGTTTCGCGTCCAGTTCGGTCAGCCCGTCGGCGTCATGTGTAGTTAGCGTGACCTCGACGGTCTTGTAGACATTCGACCATTCCGGGTGGTGATTCATCTTTTCGGCCCAGATGGCAACCTTCGCCATCCAGCCGAAGGCCTCGACGAAATTCTTGAAGGTGAAGGTCTTGGCAATTGCGTCCCGGCCCTCGACCACGGTCCAGCCGGACCCGGCCAGTTCGGCCAGCGCCGCCTGGCGGGCGGGGCCTGTCAGCTTGTCGGTCATGTGTCCTCCGATGTGACTTTGCGGAACGGGCCGTAGCTGGTGAGGATCTCGATCTCCTGGTCCACGGCCTCGCGTTCTGACTCGAGATATTGCGCGATGGCGCGGCGGAAACCCTTGTCCGCCACCCAATGCAGCGAATGGGTGGTGACAGGCAGGTACCCACGCGCCAGCTTGTGATCGCCCTGCGCCCCGGCCTCGACCCGTTGCAGCCCATGCCGGATCGCCCAGTCGATGGCCTGATAGTAGCACAGCTCGAAATGCAGGCAGGGGTGATCTTCGAGGCAGCCCCAGTAGCGGCCAAAAAGCGTCTCGCGCCCGATGAAGTTGAGCGCGCCCGCCACCGGGCGGCCATCCCGGATCGCCAGGACAAGCACCATGTCCTCGCGCATCGTTTCGTGAACGCAGTCGAAGAAGGCCCGCGTCAGGTAGGGCGTGCCCCATTTGCGCGAGCCCGTATCCTGGTAGAAGGCCCAGAACGCATCCCAATGTTCGGGCTCGATCTGGTCTCCGGTCAAGGCGCGGATCTCGCCGCCGAAGTCTTGGGCGGTGCGGCGTTCCTTGCGGATGGTCTTGCGCTTGCGCGAGGAGAGATCGGCCAAGAACCCCTCGAAATCCGCATAGCTCCGGTTCTCCCAGTGAAACTGGTCCGTGACCCGGTGCAGAAGCCCCAGGCTTTCGCCGACCTTGGCTTCTTCCTCGGTGCAGAAGGTTGCGTGGACCGACGAGAGGCCATGCTGTTCGGCAAGCTGAATCGCGCCTTGGATAAGCGCCGCCTGACCTGCCTCCTCGAAACCGGGGCGAACAAGGAACCGCCGCCCGCTGGCCGGGGTGAACGGCACGGCGATCTGCAGCTTCGGGTAATAGCGCCCGCCTGCCCGCTCATAGGCATGGGCCCAGTTGTGATCGAAGATGTATTCGCCCTGGCTGTGCCCCTTCGCATAAAGCGGCGCGGCGGCGATGAGTTCCCCATCCATCCACGCGGTCAGATAGCGCGGCTGCCAGCCGGTCCCGGGGCCGACCGAGCCGCTGTCCTCCAGCGCATGAAGAAAGCGATAGGTGGTGAACGGGTCATGCGGGCGCCCGCCATCGGCGACCTCGGGGCAGGCGCAGGCATCCCAATCGGTCTCTCCGATCTCGGAGAGGCTGTCGTGAATATTGATCTCGATCCGGGTTTCGCGCATGGCCTCGGGGTTTCCTGCTCTGCCCTTACTTGGCCTTGCGGCCTGCAGGGTCAAGCACCGGGAATTTTGGCGGCGTAGCCTTCGAAGGTGATGTTCTCGGCCACGCGCCGCGCGTCTTTCTCCTGCTCGGGGCTGCGGATGGTCCAGCACAGGATGCGCGCGCCTTGGGTCTTCAACTCCGCGACACGCGGACGAGGCAAATCCGCCGCCTCGTGGCTGATGAAACTCGCGCCGGTCGACTCGTAGTCGGGAATTTCCCGCAGGCGGTCCCGAACGGGCGCCGACAGAAGCGGCCAGTCCCTGGCCGCATAGGCGCTGGTCGTGAGGCCGCGCGGGATGTTCGGGGCAAGTCGGGCCATTTCCCTGACGGAATGCGGGTTGAAGGACATGACCGCCACTGGCCCGTCATAGGGTCTGATCGTTTCGGCCACCGCCTCCTCCAAAGGCCCCACGTTTGGCCCCATCGCGCCGTCCTGATCCTTGATCTCGATGAGCAAGGGGGCTTGGTCCGCAACCAGATCAAGGACCTCCTCGAGGGTGGGAATGCCCTCTCCGGCGTGGCGCAGAGGAATATCCGCCAGTTCGCGGGCCGTGCGTTGCCGGATCGGGCCTTTCTCATGGGTCAGGCGGCCAAGTTCGTAGTCGTGAAAGACCATCGCGCACCCGTCAGCCGAAAGCTGGACGTCGATCTCGATGCCATAGCCTGCGTCGATCGCGGCCTGCACCGCCGCGCGCGAATTCTCGGGCCGCCCGGCCTTGGCGTCGTGATAGGCGCGATGCGCCAGCGGCCGGGCGAGAAAGACCTCGGGAAGCGCGATCATGCGATCTGGAAGATGGCCTCGATCTCGACCGCGACGCCCAGCGGCAGCGAGGCCGCGCTGACCGCCGAACGGGCGTGCCGCCCTGCATCTCCCAGCGCTTCGACGAGGAAATCCGAGGCGCCGTTGATGACCTTGGGCTGATCGGTGAAATCGGCGGTCGAATTGACGAAGCCGGTCAGCTTCACCACCCGGACCAGCCGGTCGAGGTCACCGCCGCAGGCCGACTTCAGCTGCGCCAGCAGGCTGATCGCGCAGGTTCGTGCTGCCGCCGCGCCTGCCTCGACCTCCATATCCGCGCCGAGCTTACCCTTGATGAGCCCGTCTGCCCCTTGCGAAATCTGGCCCGAGACATAAACCATGTCCCCCACGGTCACGTGGGGCACGTAATTGGCCGCCGGCGCCGGGGCGTCGGGCAGGGTCACACCCAGTTCGGCAAGCCGTGCTTCGTGTTTGCCGCTCATCCTGTATCCTCCGTTTGGGTTCGCGGCGACGCTAGCCCCAGACGCACGGGCGGAAAACCGAAAAATGCAATGGGTTCAGGCTGGAACTCCCGCGATGTTGCTGCCGATTGGGCAGGGAATGTGCCGGGTGCCCTGTGCGTCACAGTTTCGCATATAGCCGGAAGGTTTAGGAAAGCTCCATTGTGAAGCCTCGGAAGGATCACTATTATTCCGAGGGTCACGCTAGGGTTGGTACACAGATATTTTCCGAAAATCTGTTGAGTTGAAGGGCAGAGCGACTTGTCAAACTGGCTGAAACGAGTTGGGCAATTGAGACCGCTGGCCGCGGTTTTATTGGGGGCGATGGCGCTGTCGGCCTGCGCACGTCCGGAAACTTCCAGTGGAATCTATGATCCAAACGAGCGTTTCAATCGCAAGGTCCATGCCGTCAACAAGGGGATCGACCGCGCCCTGCTTCGGCCAACATCGCAAGTCTACGGCTTCGTGCTGCCCAAGCCCGTGCGGAATGGCGTCGAGAATTTTTCTTCGAACCTGAATATGCCACGCATCGTCGTGAACGATTTTCTTCAGTTGAACGTCGAGGATGGTGTCCACAACACGTTTCGCTTCCTGATCAACTCGACAATGGGCATAGGCGGCCTGTTCAATCCTGCCCGAGATTTCGGTCTCGATGAGCGCAGCAGCGATTTCGGTGAAACTCTCTATGTCTGGGGTGTCGGAGAAGGCCCCTATCACGAAATGCTGTTCCTTGGGCCAGGTACTCGCCGGCAAATGGTCGGTATCTATGTCGACATTTTCCTGAATCCGATCAGCTATGTCTTGCCCGCGGAATATGTCTGGGTTCCGACCGGTGCGGCGGTGGCATCAATAATTGGTGATCGCTATCGCTATTCGGGCACGGTCGACGCCATATTGTATGAAAGCGCTGACAGCTACGCACAGGCGCGTCTGCTCTATCTCGAAAACAGGCGCTTCGAGCTTTCGGGTCGAGGCGAAGATGAAGAACCGGAATACTATGACCCCTATGAGGATCTCTATGGAGAATAACACCCTGTCTCGCCGCATGTTCCTGGTCGGAACAACCGCCACGGGGGCGATGCTGATCGCCGGACGTGGGCAGGCGGCGCTGACCACCGAGCAGGCCCGGGCGCTGATCGACAACGTGGTCGGCGATATCACTTCCGTGATCAACTCCGGCAAGTCCGAGCAGCGAATGTACGGAGATTTCGAGCGGATCTTCTGGAAATACGGCGATGTTCCCACGATCTCGAGAAGCACACTCGGCCCCGCGGCGCGCTCGGCTTCAAGAAGTCAGCTGGATGCGTTTGCAAAGGCTTTCGGCGGCTACCTTTCGCGAAAATACGGGAAGCGCTTCCGTGAATTCATAGGCGGCAAGATCGAGGTCCAGAGTGCGCGTCCGCTGAAGTCCTTCTACGAGGTCAAAACAGTCGCACTTCTTCAGGGCGAGGCACCATTCGACCTGACCTTCCTGGTCTCTGATCGCAGCGGCAAGAACCTGTTCTTCGACATGCTGATCGAAGGCATCAGCCTGCTCAAGGCCGAACGGACGGAGATCGGCGCCATGCTCGATTCGCGCCGCGGCAATCTGGACCGCCTGATCAACGACCTCAAGACAATGGGCTGAAACGCGTCAGCGCTGCCGTCCGAAAAGCTGGTCAAGCACGTCGAGGATCACATCCTCGGCTGTGCCTCCACCACGCGTATCGCGAGAACGACGGTCGTTCTTTCTTTCGAACATCGGCTCGGACCGCCGTGGCGGGGCGAGCATCGGCAAGGGGCGGGCCGGAAGGCCTCGATGCACGCGGACCATGGTTTCGTGCCAGATCTCTGCCGGTAGCCCGCCACCGGTCACGCCGGAAAGCGGCGTGTTGTCATCGTAGCCCATCCACACGCCAGCGACGTAATCGGCGGTGAATCCGATGAACCAGGCATCTCGGGCGGCTTGGGTGGTGCCGGTCTTGCCTGCGGATTCGCGGTCGGGAAGGCGGGCACGCTGCCCGGTTCCGGCCTCGACGACGCGGCTCATCATGTAGATCAGTTTCTGCGCGGCTTCTTCCGAGATCACACGCTCGCCGATGCCGCCGTCCTGCCCCATGAGCGCGGTATCGTCGCCCTTGATCCTGAGTTCGACCAATCCGTAGGGCGCCACGCTGGAGCCGCCATTGAGAATCCCGGCATAGGCGCCGGTCATCTCGAGCAGGGTCGATTCCGAAACGCCCAGTGCCAGCGCAGGCCCCTCGGCCAAGGTGGAATCGATGCCGAAATCGGTAGCGACGGTCCGCACCGAATCGCGCCCCATGACCTCGGACACGCGCACGGCGGCGGTGTTCAGGGACCGCGCCAGCGCTTCGGTCAGGGTGACGCGGCCATAGTATTCGTCACTGTAATTCTCGGGCGACCAGCGCCCCGAGCCGGGGATGTCCATCACCAGGGGTTCGTCCATCACCGTATCGTTCGGGCTGTATCCCAGCTCCATCGCCGCCGCGTAGACGAAGGGCTTGAAGGCCGAGCCGGTCTGCCGCTTGGCCTGGATCGCGCGGTTGAACTGACCGGCCACGCCGCGCAGCTTGCGCCCGCCGACCATGGCGCGCACCGCGCCATCGGCGCTCATCACCACGATGGCGGCCTGCGCCTTGGAGCCCTCACGGACCTTGGTCTCGAATATTTCGTTCAGGGCCGCCTCGGCGGCATTCTGGATGTTCTGGTCGAAGGTGGTGCGGACGATCACGTCTTCGGTGGTTTCGCTCGTCAGGAAGCTCGGCGCGGCATCCATCACCCAGTCCGCGAAATAGCCACCGGCCCGCGCTGCGGCGGCCTCGGAAAGCTGCGCGGGATTGTCCCAGGCACGGCGCGCCTGGGCTGCGGTGAGATACCCCTGATCCTTCAACAGACCCACGATGACCGATGCGCGATCCTGGCTGCGTTGCAGATTGGCCGTAGGCGCATATCGCGAGGGGGCCGTCAGAAGCCCTGCCAGCATCGCGGCCTCCGACGGGTTCACCTCGGCAGCCGACTTGCCGAAGTATCGCTGGCTTGCCGCTTCGAACCCGCGGGCGCCCGCGCCAAGGTAGGCGCGGTTCAGGTAGATCGTGAGGATATCATTCTTGCTGTACTTCGCCTCCATCGCCATGGCGAAGATCGCTTCCTTGGCCTTGCGCCAAAGCGAGCTTTCCCGGCAATCGGCCTCATACTCGGCCTCGGTGTCCCAGATGTCCCGATCGAAGGTCACGCCGATGCAAAGCAGCTTCGCCGTCTGTTGCGTGATGGTGGAGCCGCCATGGCCTGACAGCGGGCCGCGCCCTTCACGCAGGTTGATCCGGATCGCGCTGGCGATGCCGATCGGATCGACGCCCGGGTGCCAGCGGAAGCGCTTGTCTTCGGTGGCCACGACCGCGTTGCGTAGATGCGGGGAAACCGTATCGGCCGTGATCTGCCCGCCGAACTGCTCTCCTCGCCAGGCGAAAACCTCGCCGTTGCGGTCCAGAAGCGTCACCGACCCGCGCGAGCGGCCATCAAGGAGATCTCCGACCGGGGGGAGCGTGGTGTAGAAATAGAAAACGGCAAGCGCCAGGGTCAGGCCCACAGCCACACCACTGCGCCACGTAAGCCGCCAGACAAAGCCGACGGCCCGCCGGAATCCCGAAGATTTCCCGCGCCCGCGCCCCCCGCGACGAGGGCGACGCTTCGAACGCGATGACGATGATCGCGACGCCGACTTTGTGGAAGGCCGCTTTTTCTTCGCCGAGGCAGCCGGATAGCGCCGCTCGGCGACCAGGGGGGGCCGTTTTCGTCCAGAACCGCTCATTGTTTTTCTCTGTCCGGAGACTGCTCGTTTGCCCGGACCATACAGTCCGCGAATCGAAATGTGGAGGCCGCAGTTTCTTACGGCGGGATCGTGTATCCGCCCATTAATTAATCACATCACTCCATTTGTGCAAAAATTGTGCATTAATCACCAAAATCCACCCGATCTGACAAGGCGGATTCCTTGAGTCTCACCTCCTCAGCCTTCCTTCTTGCGGCGTGAAATCTCCGCGGGGTGTCCCGCCTATCCAAAGGGGAAAGACGTGAAACTGATCATTGCAGCAATCAAGCCGTTCAAGCTGGAGGAGGTCCGCGAAGCGCTCACCTCCATCGGCGTACGGGGGATGATGGTCACCGAGATCAAGGGCTTCGGCTCGCAGTCGGGCCACACCGAAATCTATCGCGGCGCTGAATACGCCGTGAACTTCGTTCCGAAGGTCAAACTGGAAATCGTGGTTGCCGACTCGATGGCCGAGCAGGTCGTCGAAACCATCCAGTCCACCGCCAAGACCGACAAGATCGGCGACGGCAAGATTTTCGTTCTCGATGTGGCCAGCGCCGTGCGCGTCCGCACCGGCGAAACCAACGAAGACGCGCTCTAAGGCGCGGCCGTTCCTCAAGAAAGGACAAAACAGATGAACCTGATGAAAGTTCTTCCCCTCGCGGCGGCCGTTACCCTGGCGCCGACGTTGGGCCTGGCGCAGGAGGCTGCGCCCGATACCACGCCCTATATCCTCACCACGCTGTTGTTCCTGATGGGCGGTTTCCTGGTGTTCTGGATGGCGGCAGGCTTTGCCATGCTCGAGGCCGGCCTCGTGCGCTCCAAGAACGTCGCCATGCAGCTGACCAAGAACATCGCGCTCTTCTCGATCGCGTCCATCATGTACTGGCTGATCGGCTTCAACCTGATGTATCCCGGCGATGGCTGGGCGATCTCGGGCTGGCTCGGCCCGTTCTTCTCGGCCACCTCGCTCGAGCCCGTCGGCCTTGCCGCTGAAGACGCGGCGCTGGACTATGCCTCGGTCGGATCGGACTTCTTCTTCCAGCTGATGTTCGTTGCCGCGACCGCCTCGATCGTCTCGGGCACCCTGGCCGAGCGCATCAAGCTGTGGCCCTTCCTGATCTTCGTTGTCGTGCTGACCGGTATCCTCTACCCGATCTCCGGCTCCTGGCAGTGGGGCGGCGGCTGGCTGAGCGAGAAGGGCTTCTCGGACTTCGCCGGTTCGACCATCGTGCACTCGGTCGGCGGCTGGGCAGCGCTCGCTGGTGCTCTCATCCTTGGCCCGCGTATCGGCAAGTACAACAAGGACGGCAAGACCGTTCCGATGCCCGGTTCCAACCTCGCCCTCGCCACGTTGGGTACGTTCATCCTGTGGCTCGGCTGGTTCGGCTTCAACGGCGGCTCGCAGCTTGCCATGGGTACGGTTGGCGATGTGACCGACGTGTCGCGCATCTTCGCCAACACCAACATGGCTGCGGCCTCCGGTGCTGTCGCCGCTCTGCTCCTGACCCAGGTTCTCTACAAGAAGCCTGACCTGACCATGACCCTGAACGGCGCCCTAGCCGGCCTCGTGTCGATCACTGCCGAACCGCTGGCGCCCACGCTCTTCGGGTCGCTCTGGATCGGTGCTGTCGGTGGTGTGATCGTGGTCTTCGCGGTTCCGTTCCTCGACAAGATGAAGATCGACGACGTGGTCGGTGCGATCCCGGTCCACCTGTTCGCCGGTATCTGGGGCACGATCGCGGTTGTCTTCTACGGTGACGCGAGCTTCGGCACCCAGCTTATGGGCATCATCGCCTACGGCGTGTTCACCTTCGTGGCCTCGCTGGTTCTGTGGCTGATCCTCAAGGCCGCCGTGGGCATCCGGGTCGACGCCGAAGCCGAGATCAACGGCCTCGACATGGCCGAGCTCGGCATGGAAGCCTATCCTGATTTCTCGAAAGGCTGACCTCCCTTCCTGTCAGTTCGAGATTGACTGCCCGGGCGTTCGCGCCCGGGCTTTTTCTGTCAGGCAAAAGAAAACCCCGGCGCAAGGGCCGGGGTTTTCGCTGTCTTTGTGTGGTTGGCGTCAGACGCCCGCGTCGACGATCGCCTGGGCCAGAAGCGGCACGGTCTCGCTGTTCAGGCCCGCGATGTTGATGCGCGAGTCGCCCACCATGTAGATTCCGTTTTCCTTGCGCATTGTCTCGACCTGCTCGGGGGTGGCGCCGAGGCGCGAGAACATGCCGCGGTGGTTGGCGATGAAGTCGAACCTGTCCGAGTTGGAGCGCTGGCGCAGTTCGTCGGCAAGCTGCTGGCGCAGGGCCAGCATCCCGTTGCGAACCTCTTCCAGCTCGGCCATCCAGTCGGCGCGCAGGGCATCATCCTCAAGGATCATCGTCACCAGCCGCGCCCCGTGATCGGGCGGGAACGAGAAGTTCTGCCGGTTCAGATAGGCCAGGGTTCCTTGGGTCAGCGGCTGCGCGCCGGTTTCCGGGGCGATGGCCATCAGGATGCCGGTGCGCTCGCGGTAGATGCCGAAGTTCTTCGAGCAGCTTGCGGCGATCAGCACCTCGGGCAGTTGCTTGGCGATGAGCCGGGTGCCGGCGGCATCGGCCTCGAGCCCGTCGCCGAAGCCCTGGTAGGCGATGTCAATCATCGGGATCGCGCCAACGGCCTTCAGGTGATCGGCCACGGCCTGCCATTGCTCCAGCGTCAGGTTGGCGCCGGTGGGGTTATGGCAGCAGCCGTGCAGCAGGACGACGTCGCCTTTGCGCACGCCGCCGAGGCTGTCCATCATCGCGCCGAAATCCACGTCGCGGGTGGCGTCGTCGAAATAGCTGTATTCGGCCATCCGCATCCCGAGGTATTTCAGGATCGAGGGGTGGTTCGGCCAGGTCGGCGCCGACAGCCAGACCGTCGCCTCGGGCGAGGCCATCCGGATCAGCTCGAACGCCTGCCGGATCGCACCGGTGCCGCCCGGGGTCGCCACGGCGGCAATGCGCCCGGCATCCACCGTGTCGCCCAGGATCAGCTTGCGCAGGGCCGCGGCATAGGCCGGGTCGCCCGCAAGGCCGGTGTAGGCCTTGGTCGATTCCACTTCCCAGAGCTTCTTCTCGGCCGCCTTGATCGCGCGCATGACCGGGGTCACGCCCTCGGCATTGCGATAGACGCCCACGCCAAGGTCAACCTTGTCGGTACGCGGATCCTCGCGATAGGCCTGCATGAGCTGCAGGATCTTGTCGGCCGGTTGCGGAGTAAGGTTTGTCAGCATCTCTCTGTCTTTCAGTCAGGTATGCGCGCCAGGTTGCGGTCACGCGTGAGAATTCGTGTGCGGTCTTCACGCCGCACCGGCGTGAACCCGTTCTTCTGGTACATCTGCAAGGCGCGGGGGTGGTCCAACGTACAGGTGTTCACCGTCATCTTTTCCACGCCCGGACGGTCCCATCCTGTCAATATCGCGGTGCGCAACAGAAAAGTTCCAAGCCCGGAGCCCACGGCCTCGGGCACCAGCCCGAAATAGGCGAGGTCGCAGATACCCTCCTCGCGGGTGTCGAGCAGGAAGAACCCGTGCGGCCAGCCTTTGTTGATCAGGGTGAAAAGTTCGACCTTCGGGTCATGCAGCATGTCCGCCAGCGTTTGTTCGGGCAGTTCATGCATGTCTTCCCAGGCGTAGTCACGGCCGACCGCGTCATAGAGCGACAGGAAGTACCAGACCGGAGGCACCTCGGCATGCAGAAGCGAGGCCGCGATATTGGCGGGCATATGGGGCCAGTCATAGGACGGCCGCTCCACCATCTCGAGGAAGGTGATGGTGTAATCGACCTCGGTGCCTGCGCGGACGATCGTCATCCCGCCTCGACCTTCAGATCGTTGTACATGCCCCATTCGGACCAGGACCCGTCGTAGAGCGAGTGCCGCGCATGGCCGATCCGCTCCAGCGCAAGGCTGAGGATCGCGGCGGTCACACCAGAGCCGCAACTGGTGATCACCGGTTTTGACAGGTCAACGCCCGCGGCCACGAAGGCGGCCTTCAGATCCTCGGGATCCTTCATCGTGTTGTCGTCGTTCAGCAGAACCTTGAACGGCACGTTCTTTGACCCCGGGATATGGCCCGAGCGCAGTCCGGGACGCGGCTCGGGCGCCTCGCCACGGAACCGTTCAGGGGCGCGGGCATCGACGATCTCGTGGTCCTTCAGCTTGGCCGCATGGGCGACCTGGGTCACGTCCTTCACAAGGTGGTTCTGACGCTGCACCGTCATGTGCCGGTCCTTGACGACGGGGGGAAGGTCTTCGATCGGACGGCCTTCGGCCTGCCACTTGGGGAAGCCGCCGTCCAATACGGCCACGTCGGTCTTGCCCATCAGGCGGAACAGCCACCAGACCCGCGCCGCCGAAAAGAGGCCCGCGCCGTCGTAGACAACCACCTGGTGACCGTCGCCCACGCCCATGGCGCGCATCCGGCTCATGAATTTCTCGACCGGCGGAACCATGTGCGGCAGCTCGCTGCGATGGTCGCTGATCTCGTCAATGTCGAAGAAGCGCGCGCCAGGAATATGAGCTGCTTCATACTCCGCGCGCCCGTTCCGGTCCACGCCGGGCAGGTACCACGAGGCATCCAGAATCCGCAGGTCGGGGTCATTCAGGTGCGACGCCAGCCAATCGGTCGTCACAAGGGTTTTCGGATCGCTCGTGGCCATGGCGCACCTCGGGTCTTGAGTCCTGCCTTGCCTATCGCCGCGTCCCGCCTGTGGCAAGGGCGCGGGCGCCCGGGATCACTGGTTTTGCCGCAGCAGCCGGGCCTTCTGGCGCTGCCAGTCGCGTTTCGCCTCGGTTTCGCGCTTGTCGGCGGCCTTCTTGCCCTTGGCGATGCCGATCTTCAGCTTGGCGATGCCACGGTCGTTGAAATAGAGGACCAGCGGCACCAGGGTCATGCCCTTGCGGGCCGTGGCCTGCCAGAGCCGCGCCAGTTCCTTGCGCGACACCAGAAGCTTGCGCCGGCGCTTTTCCTCGTGGCCGAAGGTCTTGGCCTGCAGGTAGGGTGCGATGTAGCTGTTGATCAGCCAAAGCTCTCCATCCTCCACGGCGGCATAGCTTTCGGCGATATTGGCCTGCCCTTCGCGGAGGGATTTCACCTCGGACCCGTACAGCATGATCCCGCACTCGAGGTCTTCCTCGATCGCGAAGTCATACCGGGCGCGGCGGTTTTCCGCGACGACCTTGTAATTGGGGTTCGATAGCTTTGCCATGGCGCCGAGATAAGCGGGCCGTGGTCCCGTGTCCAGCCCGGCCCTTGACCACAGAGCCACACGCGGCATGATCCGGGGGCAGCAACCGGAAGGCGCAGATGCTGGTTCAACTTGCCATCGGAACGGCCCTCATCCTCTGCACGGTCGTGGTGGCCGGGGCGGCCTACTGGCTGCTCGAGGCGATCCTCACGCGGCTGCATCCCTGGCTCAGGCGCGAGCCGCACGGGCCAAAGCTGATGCTGGTGCTTTGCGTCTCGGTGACCTGGGTGCTGATGATGATGACGT
The DNA here is from genome assembly GCA_014762635.1 of Paracoccaceae bacterium. GTDB lineage: Bacteria > Pseudomonadota > Alphaproteobacteria > Rhodobacterales > Rhodobacteraceae > JABURR01. Next base: position 150,547 of record JABURR010000094.1, on the reverse strand, counting down.
CGATGGTCTGGATCTGGGCCTTCGCCTTCCTTCTGCTCGATATCTTCGTGACGCTCGAAGCATCGGTCTACTTCGCCCTCGTGGCCTTCACCACGCTGGGGTTCGGGGATCTTCTGCTGCCGGTCGAATGGCGTCTGCTGGGGGGCATGGCGGCGGCCAACGGGTTCCTGAGTTTCGGGCTGATGACGGCGATGATGGTCGAGGTGCTGCGCGACGTGCGCCACAGCCAGGCCGAGATGCGCCGTGGCCGCTGAGCGTCTGGCGTGGCGCCCACCTGCGTGCTAGGGGCGATCCATGATCGAGATATTCCTCAAGACCCTTCCGTTCTTTGCATTGATCGGGTTGGGATACGGCTCGGGCCGTAGCGGTTTCTTCAGCGAGGAAGCCACCGCATATCTGACGAAGTTCGTCTTCTACTTCGCGCTGTCGGCGATGCTGTTCCGGTTTTCCGCCAACCTGACCATGTCCGAGGTTTTCGACTGGAACTTCGTCGCCGCCTACCTGAGCGCGACAATCGTCGTCTACCTGCTGGCCACGGTGGTGGCGATGGTCCGCCGCCGCCCGGTGGCAGAGGCCGCGGTCGAGTCCCAATGCGCGGTGATCGGCAACGTGGGCTTTCTTGGCATCCCGATGCTGGTACTCCTGCTGGGCGAGGCGGCGATCGGCCCGGTGATGCTGGTGCTTGCCATGGACCTGATCGTGTTCGGCAGCCTGATCGTGATCCTGATCACCGGCAGCCGCGACGGGCGGCTCAGCCCCAAGATCCTCGTGACCGTCGGCACGGGGCTTTTGAAAAACCCGATGATCGTCTCGATCATCGTGGGGCTAAGCTGGTCCGCGCTGGATTTGCCGATCCCGGGGCCGATGAACGAGTTCGTGTCGATCCTGGGGTCGGCGGCCACGCCCGGGGCGCTTTTCGCCATCGGGGCCTCACTGGCGTCGAAATCGGCCGAGCGGCTTTCGGTGGCGGTCTGGCTCTCGTTTTCGAAACTGATCCTGCACCCAGCGGCGGTTGCGATCTCGGCGCTGCTCCTGTTCCGGGTGGACCCCTACGCCGCCGGCGTCATGATCGCGGCGGCCTCGCTGCCGGTGGCGGGGAACGTCTATATCCTGGCTCAGCACTATGGCGTCGCGCCGCAGCGTGCATCGGCCTCGATCCTGATCTCGACGGCGCTGTCGATCGTCACTGTCTCGGTGGTGATCGCGTGGATTTCCAACCTCTGATCGAAAGGCGGCCAAGATGAAAATGATCTCGGAAAACAAGTGCTTTGGCGGGACACAGGGGGTCTATACCCATGCCTCCGCAGCCACCGGCTGCGACATGACCTTCGGCCTGTTCCTGCCCGATGAGGCGCGCGACGGGCCGGTTCCGCTGCTGTGGTACCTCTCGGGCCTGACCTGTACCCATGAAAACGCCATGGTAAAAGCCGGTGCGCAGGGTTGGGCCGCCGAGCAGGGGATCGCGCTGGTGTTTCCCGACACCTCTCCGCGCGGTGAGGGCGTGGCCGATGATGAGGCCTATGACCTAGGTCAGGGCGCGGGCTTCTACATTGACGCAACCGAGGCGCCCTGGGCGCCGCATTTCCGGATGCAGAGCTATATCCTGGACGAATTGCCGCAACTCTTGGGTGCCGAGTTCCCCATCGACCCGGCCCGTCAATCCATCACCGGCCATTCCATGGGCGGGCACGGGGCGCTGACACTGTCGGTAAAGGCGCCGGGGCGGTTCCGCTCGGTTTCAGCCTTCTCGCCAATCTGCAACCCGCTTGGCGGCGAATGGGGGCAAAAGCAGTTCAAGGCCTACTTGGGTGATGTCGACAAAGGCCGCGATCACGACGCGAGCCTGCTGATCGAGGCAAATGGCCTCGACATCCCGATCCTGATCGACACGGGCACCGAGGACCAGTTCGCCAATCACCTGCGGACCGAGGCGCTGGCCGAGGTTCTTGCCCTGCGGCGGCTGGAGGCTACGGTCCGCCTGCAGAAGGGTTACGATCACAGCTATTTCTTCGTCTCCACCTTCATGGAAGATCACGTGAGCTTCCATGCCGAGGCGCTTTACGCGTGATCTATGTCGATGCGGACGCCTGCCCGGTGAAAGCCGAGGCCGAGACGGTGGCGACCCGCTATCGCCAGAAGATCGCTTTCGTGTCGAACGGCGGACTGCGGCCGTCACAGAACCCGCTGGTCGAAATGGTCTATGTGGAACAGGGCCCGGACGAGGCCGACAAGTGGATCGCCGACCGCGCAGGCAAGGGCGACGTGGTGATCACCGCCGACATTCCCCTTGCCGCCAAGGTGGTCGAGGCCGGGGCGCGGGTGCTGAAACCCAATGGCGAGGCCCTGACCCGCGCCAATATCGGCAATGTTCTGGCGACGCGGGACCTGATGACGGATCTTCGCGCGGCGGATCCGTTCCGGCAAGGCGGCGGGCGGCCCTTTACAAAGGCGGACCGCTCGCGTTTCCTGTCTGCACTCGACCGTGAAACACAGGCGGCGATGCGTGAGGAATAGTATGGCGGTTGACGCCGTTGTTTTCGATATTGGCAACGTTCTGATTGAATGGCATCCGGAACGGTATTTCGACCGCGTTTTCGGCGTGGCGCGGCGCAAGGCGCTGTTTGAGACCGTTGATCTGCACGGGATGAACGATCGGATCGACCGGGGCGAGGATTTCCGCGAGACCGTCTATGGAACGGCCCGGTCCTATCCCGAATTCGAGGAAGAAATCCGCCACTGGCACGACAACTGGCTGGATCTTGCCACGCCCGTGATCGACCTATCTGTCCAGCTTCTGCGGGCGCTTCGGGCGCGCGGCGTTCCGGTCTTCGCGCTCACCAATTTCGGCATTGGAACCTTTGCGTTGGCCGAGCCGCACTACCCGTTCCTGTCAGAGTTCGACCGGCGGTATATTTCCGGCCACATGGGCATGATCAAGCCGAATCCGGAAATTTACCAACGGGTCGAAGAAGACTGTGATATCGTCCCCGGACGGCTTCTTTTCACCGATGACCGGGCCGACAACATCAAGGCTGCCGAGGCGCGAGGCTGGCAGACACATCTGTTCGATGGAACGCACGGCTGGGCGCGGAGGTTGGTCGAGGAAGGACTGCTGACAGTGGAGGACACATGCCTGCAGACATCCCAGTGATCGGCCCCGAGGCGGAAGCGGCACTGGACTGGATCGCCCTGACCGATGCCATCGCCGCCGGTCACGATCTGCCCGAGGCGCAGACCGAGGACGTGTTCCTGACCCGCGGCTCCGACACGATCCTGACCCGCTGTGCCTGGATCGAGGGGCTGGGAAGCCTGGTGAAGACGGCTACCGTCTTTCCTGGCAATGCCACCGCCGGAAAGCCGACGATCGGCGGGTCGGTCTCGCTGTTCGGAGATACGGACGGGGTGCTGAAGGCCTATCTTGATTTCGCGCTGGTCACCAAGTGGAAGACCGCCGCCGACAGCCTGCTTGCAGCGCGCCGACTGGCGCGGCCCGACAGCCGCACCATCCTGATCGTGGGCGCCGGGACCGTCGGGCGCAGCCTGCGCGAGGCCTATGCGGCCGCCTTCCCCGCGGCCGAATTCCTTGTCTGGAACCGCACGGCCGAGACCGCGAAGGCCTTCGCCGCCGGTTTCGACAAGACCGAAGCGGTCGCGGACCTGGAAGAAGGCGTGCGCAAGGCAGATATCGTCACCTCTGCCACGATGAGCGTATCCCCGATCCTCAAGGGCGAATGGTTCCGACCCGGCCAGCACGTGGACCTGATCGGCGCCTACCGCGCCGACATGCGCGAGGCCGATGATGCGCTCATGACGCGGGGGCGCATCTTCGTGGACAGTCGCGCCACGACCATCGGCCATATCGGAGAGCTGAAGGATCCGATCGCACGGGGCGTCCTGACTGCGGTGGATGTAGTATCTGATTACTACACCCTGAACGCGTTTCAACGCGCGCCGGAGGATATCACCGTCTTCAAGAACGGGGGCGGCGCGCATCTGGACCTGATGACGAGCAACTATATCCTCGAAACATGGAAAGGGCGGGGATGACCTCGATCCTTGTAGTATCAGTACTGGTTATCCTGGCACTCGCAGCGCTGCCGTTCTTCCTGGAATGGCGCCGGACGCCCATGGACAGGAAGGCCCGCGATGCGGCGCCTGGCCAATTCGCACGTCTTTCGGACGGCGTGACCCATTACCAGTGGCACGGACCCAGCCGTGGCCCGGTTGCGGTCTGCGTTCACGGTATCACCACGCCCTCATTCGTCTTCGACGGCATCGTGAAGGGACTTGTGGAAAAGGGCTACAGCGTCCTGACCTATGACCTGTTCGGACGCGGGTTTTCGGACCGTCCCAAGGCGGATTACAACCGCGACTTCCACATCAGGCAACTGAAAGAACTCCTCGAAAACCAGGGCATCTCGGGTCACGTGATGCTGGTCGGCTATTCCATGGGCGGCTGTGTCGCCATGGGGCAGGCGGGAAGGATGCCGGACAAGATCGCGCGTCTGGTGCTGATCGCCCCTGCGGGGCTTGCGCACTCGGTAGGCGGCACCGCGAATTTTGCCCGCAATGTGCCGATACTCGGGGATTGGGTGATGCAGGTCTTCGGCGGGCGGCGCGTCGTCGACGATGCACAGCCATCCGAAACGCTTCCTGATTTGCGTGATCGGATGCGGGAGCAGGTCCAAAGCCGGGGATTCCTGCGCGCTGTCTTGTCCAGCTATCGGAACATGGTGGCAGGACGGTGCAATTCCGATCTACAGGCCATGCAGCGGCAAGGCCTGCCTATCTTGGCCATCTGGGGGGAGGACGATGCAATCATTCCTTCTTCGGCCCGGGAAAAGATGGCGGCGCTGAACCCGGATGTGCGTCACGTGGTCATCCCGGGCGCCGGGCACGCGGTTCCGCATTCCCATGCCCGGCAGGTTGCCACGGCCATGGATCAATTCCTGCGTGAAGATGCGTCAGGCGGCCGAGGCGCCAGCTAGCGACCGCTCTTGGATCGGCAGGTGCACCAGGGCCGAGAAGGCCCCGACGCCGACGCCGATCCACCAGACCAGCGTGTAGTCACCGTAGAGGTCGTACAAGCGGCCACCCAGCCAGACCCCCAGGAAGCCGCCCAACTGGTGGCTGAAGAAGACGATCCCGTAGAGCGTGCCCATGTAGCGAAGCCCATATAGGTGCGCGACGAGACCCGAGGTCAAAGGAACCACCGCCAGCCAGAGCGCACCCATGACAGCCGAGAATATGAGAACCGAGGTCGGCGTGATCGGCATCGCGATGAAGATCGCGGCTGCCAGCGTGCGAAGCGTATAAATCCCCGCAAGAAGATATTTCTTGGGCAACCGTTGACCGAGGTAGCCAGCGAAAAGCGTTCCGGCGATGTTGAAAAGGCCGATCAGCGAGATCGACACCGCCCCCAGTGCCGAGGTCGAGGCCACCCCCAGCGATGCCAGCGTTCCGCTCGGATCGATGGCCGCGCACATCTCGGTCACCATGGCGGGGAAATGCGCCGTGATGAAGGAAAGCTGGTAGCCACAGGAAAAGAAGCCGAGGAAGATCATCGTGTAGGACGGATCGCGGAAGGCGCGGATCAGGATCTCGCCCATGGACTCCTGCAACTCGGCCTTTTGCGCCGCCGGAGAGCGCAGCATCGGCAGCATGAACAACGACGAAAGGATCGTCGCGGCGAAGATCACGAAGACCGTCTGCCAGCTCAGGAAGCCCAGCAGCCACTCGGCCACCGGCGCACCGAAGACCTGCCCGGCCGACCCGGCGGCAGTGGCGACGGCCAGAGCCATGGAGCGGTTCTCGTCGCTCGACGCGCGGCCAACCACCGCAAGCACGACGCCGAAGCCGGTGCCCGCGATGCCGAAGCCGACGACAAACTCGAGAAACTGGTGCTGCAGGGGCGTGACGGCAAGGGAAGACAGGACCAGCCCGCCCGCATAGGTCACCGCGCCTAGGAAAATCGCCTTCCGGTCGCCGATCTTCTCGGCGATCGCGCCGAAGATCGGCTGCCCGATGCCCCAGGCCAGGTTCTGGATCGCGATGGCCAGCGAGAATTCGGCCCGCATCCAGCCGAAGCCTTCTGCGATGGGGATCTGGAACACCCCGAAACTCGCGCGGATCGCGAAGCTGAGCATCAGGATGACCGACCCGGCAATCAAAACCGGGGTGAACAGCGGCGCCTTGGTCATGCGGAATTTCCTTTCGGCGCAATCCAATGGCGAGGCGGCGCACAAAGGTCAACCTGTCTCACATATCGAGACAGCGGCCGCGCTGGACCTTTCCTTTCGATCCGGCTGCGGATAAATCCCGGCCCGATGACCCAGAGCCTGCATGACCGCTATCTTGCCCGCATCGAAGAGGGCCACCTGCGCGCTGATCCCGAGCAGGAGGCGGTGCTGCCCTATCTGGACGAGATCCGCCACTACCTGGAGACGGTGCCGCAGAAGAAGGGGTTGAAGGGATTGTTCTCCAAGCAGCCGGAACCGCCGAAGGGGCTGTACCTCTGGGGCGGTGTCGGGCGTGGCAAGTCGATGCTGATGGATCTGTTCGTCGAGGCCGTCGACGCACCCAAGCGGCGCGTGCATTTCCATGCCTTCATGCAGGAGATCCACGCCGGGATGCACGAGGCGCGCAAGACAGGCGTGGATGATGCGCTGAAGCCAGTGGCGGAGGAGCTACTGAAAGGTCTGCGCCTGCTGGCCTTCGACGAGATGCAGATCATCGACATCACCGACGCGATGATCGTGGGGCGGCTCTTTCAGCACATGTTCGATGCGGGCGTCATGGTGGTGACCACCTCGAACCGGGTGCCGGACGAGCTCTACAAGAACGGGCTGAACCGGCAGCTTTTCCTGCCGTTCATCGCGCTTCTGAAAGAGAAGATGGTGGTGCATGAACTGGCCAGCCCGACCGATTACCGGCAGGATCGGATCGGCGGCAGCCCGGTCTATTTCCACCCCGTGGACGCGGTGGCGCGCGCCGCCATTGACGAGCTTTGGATGGAACTGAGCGGCGGCGAGGCCGCGCCGCTGGAACTGACCGTGAAGGGCCGCAAGGTCGTGTTGCCCGCATATCGCAACGGCGTGGCGCGGGCCGGGTTCTGGGATCTCTGCGGCCAGCCGCTGGGAGCGGGCGATTATCTTGCCGTGGCCGAGGCGGTGAAGGTTCTGGTGCTGGAAGGGGTGCCGCGGCTGTCGTCCGAGAATTACAACGAGGCCAAGCGCTTCGTGACGCTGGTGGATGCGCTCTATGAGGCCCATGTGCGGCTGGTGGTCAGCGCGGCGGATATTCCCGAACGGCTTTATATCGAGGGGGCGGGATCCTTCGAATTCGAACGCACGGCCAGCCGCCTGCGGGAAATGCAGAGCGAAGGCTGGGGCGAAGGCCGGGTCTGAAACTCAGCCGTTCTCGCGCAGGATCGAACCCGCCAGGTAGAGCGACCCGCAGATCAGGATACGCGCGCCCGGCTCCTTGCCCACGATGTCGCGCACCGCGTCGAGAACATTCTTGGCCACGACCGAGGGAATTCCGGCACGGCCCGCGGCCTCGTGGGTTTCCTCGGCGCTGAGCGTCGCGGCTTCGCCGGGGATCGAGACGGCGTGAAGGCTTTCCGCCACCCGGCCCAGCGGCTGCAGGTAGCCCACGATATCCTTGGTGTTCAGCATGCCCACGATCAGGTGGGTGGGGCGCGTGGGCAGGCGCGTCAGCCCCTCGGCCAATGCTTCCCCCGCCGCGGGGTTGTGCCCGCCATCGAGCCAGAGTTCCGCCGATCCGGCGGCCTCCACCAGCGGGCCGCGTTTCAGTCGTTGCAAACGGGCGGGCCATTCGGCCCGGGTGATCGCGGCTTCGCAGGCCTCCGCTCCGAAACCCAGGTGGCGCAGCCCGGCGATCGCGGTGCCCGCGTTCTGAACCTGGTGCGCGCCGATCAGGTTCGGCATGGGCAGGTCGAGCAAACCGGTCTCGTCCTGGAAGACCAGCCGCCCGCGCTCCTCCCAGACATGCCAGTGCTGGCCTTGAGCAATGAGCGGCGCGCCAAGCCGCGCGGCCTGCGCCTCGATCACCTCCATTGCGGCGCCCTGCTGGGGGCCGACAACGCAGGGCACGCCCCGCTTGATGATTCCGGCCTTTTCCGAGGCGATCTCGGGCAGGGTTTCGCCCAGGTATTGCTGGTGGTCATAGGAGACCGGCGTGATCGCCGTCAGCGCGGGTTTCTCCACCACGTTCGTCGCATCGAGCCGCCCGCCAAGGCCAACCTCGAGCAAGGTCCAGTCGGCGGGCGTCCGGGCGAAGGCCAGCAGGGCGGCACAGGTGGTGATCTCGAAATAGGTGATCGGCTCACCGCCATTGGCGCGTTCGCATTCGTCGAGGAACCGCGCGAGCTCGGGTTCCGAGATCAGTTCTCCGGCGAGGCGGATGCGTTCGTGAAACCGGGCCAGATGCGGCGAGGTATAGGCATGGACCTTAAGACCCGCCGCCTCCAGCCCCGCGCGCATCATCGCCTGGACCGAGCCCTTGCCGTTGGTGCCCGCCACGTGGATGACCGGCGGTAACTGCTGCTCGGGATGGCCAAGCGCTTCGAGCAGGCGCCACATACGATCGAGCGTCAGGTCGATGATCTTGGGATGCAGCGACATCATCCGTTCAAGGATGACGTCCGATGTGGCGCCGGTCACGCTTTGGAGTCTTCTGCTTTAGAGGACGAATCGGCCTTTGAGGCCTCTTCGTTGGGCTCGGGCGTTTCCGTCAGCTCCGGGGCGGGCAGGTCGCCCTTCACGGCGGCGGGCTGGCCCAGAAGCATCCGGAGGATGGTCACAAGCTCCTCCCGCATCTTGCAGCGATGGGTCACGCGGTCGAGCATGCCATGATCCAGCAGGTACTCGGCGCGCTGGAAGCCTTCGGGCAGTTTCTCGCGGATGGTCTGTTCGATCACGCGGGGACCCGCAAAGCAGATCAGCGCATTGGGTTCGGCGATATGCACGTCGCCCAGCATCGCGTAGCTGGCCGTCACGCCGCCGGTGGTGGGATGCGTCAGCACGACGATGTAGGGCAGCTCGGCCTCGCGCAGCATCTCTACCGCCACGGTGGTGCGCGGCATCTGCATAAGGCTCAGGATGCCTTCCTGCATCCGCGCCCCGCCTGCGGCCGAAAACAACACCATCGGCCGCTTCAGCTCCACGGCGCGTTCGGCGGCGGCGATGATCGCATTGCCGACGTACATGCCCATGGAGCCGCCCATGAACGAGAAGTCCTGTGCCACCGCCACGATGGGGGTGCGGCCAATCTCGCCCTCGGCCACCAGCATCGCCTCTTTCTCGCCGGTCTGGCGCTGGGCGGCTTTCATCCGGTCGGGATAACGTTTCTGGTCGCGAAAATGCAGCGGGTCGGTCGTGGGCTCCGGCACGGCCACCTCGGTGAAGATGCCGCCGTCGAACAGCTTCTCGAACCGGTCGCGCGGGGTGATCGCCATGTGGTGATCGCAACTGGTGCAGACGTTGAGATTGTCGCGCAGTTCGCGGTGGAACAGCATGGTTCCGCACTCGGGACACTTGGTCCAGAGGTTCTCGGGGATCTCACGCCGGGAGAAGAGTGAATTGATCTTCGGGCGGACGTAGTTCGAAATCCAGTTCATGCAGCCTCAGCACCCTTTACGCAGTCGCCCCTCAGATACGCTCCGTCGCGCGGAAATGCAATCAACGGCGAAGCGCGACGCGGCAGGCCAGCCAGGCCACGCCGAGGTAGACCAGATCGAGCAGGATATAGGGCTGCAGCGCCTCGGCATCGGTTCCGTCGAACGGGTAGTGGTAGAGCGCAAGACCCGACATGTTGTCCGGCAGGGCGACCAGCACCACGGCGATCACGTTGTTGGCGAAGTGAAACGCGATGGCCGGACCCAGGTTGCCCGCTCGAGCCGTCAGGTCCGCCGCGGCGCACCCGAAGGCGGCGGCCCAGGCCACCACGAACCACGCGTTGGCACCGAACCCCACCTGCGCGTAGTGGCCCATGCCGAACAGGACGGAAGGCATAACCATCCACATCAGGGGTGAGCGGAACCGTGCCGCAAGCTGCTGTTGAATATAGCCGCGGAAGGCGATCTCTTCCGCCGAGGTCTGGATCAGGACCCCCAGCAGCGCGAAGGGCAAAAGCACCAACCAATGCCCGAATTCGAGATGTTGGATGGGGGCCTCGCCCTCTCCGCCCACTAGAATCAGCATCATGACCACGGACAGAAGAACAAGGTTGCGCAGGCATTTCAGGAAATCCCGGACCAGCGGCGAGAGCGGACCTGTCACCATGATCGGCCCAAGCCCATGCAGCACACGCGCCACGATCAGCGGCGCTGCCGCGAAGAACACGAAATGGAACAAAAGCACCAGCATGGCGCGCGGGGTGTCCGCGCCCTGTTCGATCTCGAAAAATACCGTCTCCGACTGGTACGGCGCCACAAGACCGGCGAGGATCCCCGCCCCCGCAATGAAACTCGCATAAATCGCCAGCGACAGGATCACCCCGATCACCAGCCGCCAGAGTGCGGCCCGTGGCCGGGCGGGTTCCACCCATGCGTGCTGTGCGTCGTATCTCATGCCTGCCCTCTGCTCTTGCCGAACGCTACCGCGCCAGGTCTGGAAAACGCAATGCTGCTTGTGCTGCCAGCGCCGCTCGCCTATTTCAGAGCCTGCACTTTCAGGGAGGCCCGCAATGCTCAAGCGCAAGTTCGACAAGTCCAAACTGCCCAGCCGTCACGTGACCGAAGGTCCGTCGCGGGCACCGCATCGCTCTTACTATTATGCGATGGGTCTCAGCGAGGACGAGATCGCACAACCCTTTGTCGGCGTTGCCACCTGCTGGAACGAAGCCGCCCCCTGTAACATCGCGCTGAACCGCCAGGCCCAGGCGGTGAAGCTGGGCGTGAAAGCCGCCAGCGGCACCCCGCGCGAGTTCACCACCATCACCGTCACCGATGGCATCGCCATGGGGCACGAGGGGATGCGCTCCTCGCTCGCGTCGCGCGAAGCCATCGCCGACACGGTCGAACTGACCATGCGCGGACATTGCTATGACGCGATCGTGGGCCTAGCAGGTTGCGACAAGTCGCTGCCGGGCATGATGATGGCGATGGTCCGCCTGAACGTGCCCTCGGTCTTCATCTACGGCGGGTCGATCCTTCCGGGTCGGCTCGAAGGCCACGACGTGACCGTCCAGGACGTGTTCGAGGCCGTTGGCCAGCACCAAGCGGGCAACTATTCGGACGAACAGCTTGCCGTGCTCGAGCGCGTGGCCTGCCCCTCGGCCGGGGCCTGTGGCGGCCAGTTCACCGCCAACACCATGGCCTGCGTTTCCGAGGCGATCGGCCTCGCGCTGCCCAACTCCTCGGGCGCGCCTGCACCTTACGAAAGCCGCGACCAGTATGCAGAGGCCTCGGGCGAAGCGGTGATGGACCTGATCGAGAAGAACATCCGCGCCCGCGACATCGTGACCCGCAAGTCGCTGGAAAACGCCGCGCGCGTTGTGGCCTGCACCGGCGGGTCGACCAACGCCGGTCTGCACCTGCCCGCCATCGCCCACGAAGCCGGGATCGATTTCGATCTGGACGATGTCTGCGAGATCTTCCGCGACACGCCCTATTTCGTCGACCTCAAGCCCGGTGGCCAATACGTGGCCAAGGACCTCTACGAGGCGGGCGGCGTGCCGGTCGTCATGAAGGAGCTGCGCAAGGCGGGCCTGATGCACGAGGATTGCATCACCGTGACCGGCGCGACCATGGGCGAGGAACTGGACAAGATCACCCGCGAAGCCGATGGCCGCGTGATCTATCCGGTGGAGAAGCCCATCACCAAGACCGGCGGTGTCGTCGGCCTCAAGGGCAACCTGGCCCCGGAAGGTGCGATCGTGAAGGTCGCCGGCATGTCCGAGGCCGAGCAGGTCTTCACCGGCCCGGCCCGCGTCTTCGAATGCGAAGAGGATGCCTTCGCCGCCGTGAAAGCCCGCGCATACAAGGAAGGCGAAGTGATCGTCATCCGCAACGAGGGCCCCGCAGGCGGCCCCGGCATGCGCGAGATGCTCGCCACCACCGCCGCGCTTTCGGGCCAGGGCATGGGCAAGAAGGTGGCGCTGATCACCGATGGCCGGTTCTCGGGCGCGACCCGCGGGTTCTGCGTCGGCCACGTCGGCCCCGAATCCGCCCATGGCGGCCCGATTGCGCTGCTCAAGGATGGCGACTTGATCACCATTGACGCGATCAAGGGCGAGATCTCGGTCGACCTGTCGGATGACGAATTGGCCAAGCGCAAGGAAGCCTGGCCCGGCGCGCGTCCGACCAACTACGCCAGCGGTGCGCTGTGGAAATACGCGCAGCTCGTGGGCTCCACCCGGCTTGGCGCCGTGACCCACCCGGGCGCCAAGGCCGAGACGCACGTCTACCCGGATCTCTGATCCGATGCGGCGCTGGCCGATAACGCTTCTGGCCCCGCTGGCCCTTGTGGCCTGCGGGGAAATACCGGACGTGACTTCGGCCTTTGGCGGCTCCCTGTTCCTGCGCGAGCCGGTGCGGGAAGTCTCGGTCGCCGACGACAGTGTCACCATCGCGGGCCCCTTCGGCTATTGCATCGACACGGCCTCTCTCGAGAGCGGAGAGGCCGGTGTTTTTGTCCTTCTGGGAAGCTGCGCCTCGCTGTCGCGCGCCCGCGACGCGGGCCGCCCCCGGGTGCCGGGCATCCTGACCGCCACGGTCTCGGAGTTCGAGGGCGCGTCCAGTTCTGACTCGGTCCAGCGCCTTGCGGCATTTCTGCAAACCGAGGACGGGCGCCGCGCGCTCAGCCGCTCGGGGGATCCGGGCACGGTTCAGATCATCTGGGCTCGGCCCGAGGGCGATGCGCTCTATCTCCATGCACGCGACACCAGCCCCGATCCGTTGCCTGACGTCAGCCCCGCCTATTGGCGCGCCTTTCTGGCCATCGAGGGCCGGATCGTCACCGTTTCGGTGGTGCCCTTCGCGGAACGTCCGATGTCGCCGGATACCGGCCTCAGGACCTTGGATGCTTTCGTCCGCCAGGTCGAAGCAAGGAACCGCTGATCCGTTCCAACCCGGCTTGGCGCTGGCCTATACGCGTTGGGCTGCTATGATTCCCGGAAACCCCGCACCAATCGCAGGATAGCCCGAGCGATGCCGTCGCTTCTTGACCGACTTGCCTACCGCCGGACCCTGCGCCGCTGGCGCCGCCTGTCAGGCACAGAGCCCGCCGAGGTGCTTCGAGGCGAGCGCCGCGCCGCGCGTGAGGCCGAACGAGAGATCGCGGCCGCCCGACGCCGGATCAAGGCGGGGCTCCCCCCTGCGCCTGTCACCGCGCCGTTGCATGCGGATTGGGCCTGGCGCCCGCCGGTTTTTGACAGGGCGCTGGAGCTGTCCGGCCTGGCGTCTCCGGAAAGCGGGGCTACGCTCTCGCCAGAGGTGTCGGTGTTCCACGATTGCACGCTGGCCGAGTTTTCCCTGCGTCAGTGCCGCAACACCGGTCGGGACTCGGTCTCGCGCCACGGTCTCGCGCTGGAGGTTCTTGGCTTCGAGGGCAGCTACCTGTCGCTGGCAATCGCCGTTCCCGACGCCGGTATCCTTGGCCTTTCCCCGCATCATGTTCTGCGCGTGGCGCCATCCTGCGAAGCCGAGCGCGATATTCGGGCGTATGCCCGGCTGAACCTGCGCACCGGACCCGATACAAAGACGATCCTGCGCGAGTTTCCCGTTAGGGGCCTTCCGGCGGAGGTCGATTTCGACCTGGCCCACGAAGGTTTCCAGGAGGGTCAGATCTCGCGCGCCTGGGTGGATCTGATCTTCGAGAACCCGGCCCTGAATCGGATCACCCTTCGGGACGTGACCCTGTCGCGCCGCCCGCGCGCCGACCTGTGAGGCAAAGATGAGCGAAGCGAAACTGATCGACGGGCGGTTGCAGGCGGGGGTGTGGACGGGGCGTTTCACCGGTCCCCGTACCGATGTCGAGGTGCTTCACGACGGTGAGCCGATTTCGGGCGCGGAGGTTTCTGACGCATCCAGCGGTGAGTGGACGCTTTCGATCCAGGTGCCCATGGAGCGTCTCGGCGACGGGGTTCAGGTCTTCATCCTTCGCGATACCCGCTCAGGGCAGATCCTCGGCCATTTCACCCTGACTGCCGAGACCGGCGATCACGCGGACCTCCGCGCCGAGGTGGATTTGCTTCGCGCCGAACTGGACCTTCTCCGTCGCGCCTTCCGCCGCCTCCTGACGAAGGGCGACTAGCCCTCGCAATCGAGCTTCAGCGTCACGATCGCCTCGTCCCCGCCGATGGAATTCGGAACCACGCGGCATCCGGTGGCAAGTTCGGCGGCGATGGCACCGCGTGCGAAGACCTCGGCCTTCGCAGGCTTCCATTGACGCGAGACGCGGTGAACCTCGGCCCGGTTGCCCTTGGCGAAAACCCGGAACTCCATCCCGCCGACCGTAACCCGTGTAGGTGCCGCGCCCATGAAGGCCGGGCTGGGGCTGTCGCAACCCGGCAAGACCAGCGCCAGAAGGAGGAGAGGGAACAAATGTTTCATCCGCCGATCTTGGCGAATTCGAACTTAACATTTGGTGATTGCGCCGTCCGGCGGATGCCCGGGATCCCGACTGCCCCCAACATTCGGGATCCCGGGCCTTCGCACAGGAGAATCTGCACGGCTTCAAGACTCCAGGGATCACTCGCTACATTTACAAAACCCCGCGCCGAAATCCGTGAGGTGACCCCGGCGCAGGGCGTAACAAGGACATCGATACGCACTAGGGATCTCCAGAATAGCATAATTTTCGGGCGATTTGTCACGAAATTCTGACACCACCCGGACACTCTCTTCGCCTTGCCTGCGATCCCGAAGCGCGTAACATCGTGCAAACAAAGGGAGGGCCACGCCCCGTGATCGTTCATGTCTCCATTTTCCTGCTGTTCCAGCTTGCCGGTGAGGTCACGTCCCGCGCGTTGGACCTGACCGTTCCCGGCCCGGTGCTTGGCATGGCCTATTTCCTCGTGTTCCTTGTGTCCGCCCCGAAGGCGGCGGCGTCGATCCGGCCCACGGCGCAGGGGCTTCTATCGCATCTGTCGCTACTGTTCGTGCCCGCGGGCGTTGGCGTCGTTGGGCACCTGGAGCGGCTGGGAAGCGACGGCCTGCCAATCCTGCTGGCCATCGTCGGCTCAACGGCGCTGGCGATCATCGTTGGCGTTCTGACCTTCGTCGGGCTGGCCCGGCTGATGGGGACGCCCGATGCCTGAATTCGCGGAAATCTGGACATACCTCTCGCAGGAGCCACTGCTCTGGCTCACCGCGACGCTGGTCGCCTATGCCATCGGCGACGCGGCGTTCCGCGCCTCGGGACGGCTGCCGATCGTGAACCCGGTGCTGATCGCGGTGGTGATTCTGGCCGGGTTGCTCTGGGTCACGGGCACGCCCTACGGCACCTATTTCGAGGGCGCGCAATTCGTCCATTTCATGCTGGGCCCTGCGACCGTGGCGCTGGCGGTACCGCTCTACAGCAACCTCGCGCGGGTGCGGGCGACGGCGATCCCGATGCTGGCGGCGCTTTTTGCGGGCTCGCTCACGGCGATCCTCTCGGCCATCGGCATTGCCTGGGCGCTGGGCGTGCGGGGCGAGACGCTGCTGTCTCTGGCGCCCAAATCCGCCACCGCGCCCGTGGCGCTGGGGATTTCCGAGGCGATCGGCGGCTCGCCCACACTGACGGCGGTGCTGGTGATCCTGACCGGGATCACCGGGGCGGTGATCGCGACACCGCTTCTGAACCTGATGCGTATCCCCGACTGGCGCGCGCGGGGCTTCGCGGTGGGGGTCGCCAGCCACGGGATCGGCACCGCGCGGGCCTTCCAGGTGAACGAGACCGCCGGCGCCTTCGCCGGGATCGGAATGGGGCTGAACGCACTGCTGACTGCGCTGCTTGCCCCCGTGGTGATTGGCTGGTTCCTCTGATAGAACGCGGCCAGAACCCATGAAAACAAGGGAAATTCCATGACCGACGATGCCGACCGCCACGCTCAGAAGATGGCCAAGAAAAAGGCCGCGCGCGACAAGATCATGGCGACGAAAACCGATGAAAAAGGGCTGATCATCGTCCATACCGGCAAGGGCAAGGGCAAGAGCTCGGCCGCGTTCGGGATGATCTTCCGCTGCATCGCTCACGGCATGCCCTGCGCGGTGGTTCAGTTCATCAAGGGCGGCATGTCCACCGGCGAGCGCGACCTGATCCTGGACCGGTTCACCGACATCTGCAGCTTCCACACCATGGGCGAGGGCTTCACCTGGGAAACCCAGGACAAGACCCGCGACACCGAGATGGCCCAGGCCGCCTGGGAAAAGGCCAAGGAATTGATCCGGGACGAGAAAAACCGGATGGTCCTGCTCGATGAGATCAACATCGCCCTGCGCTACGACTACCTCGATATCGCCGAGGTGACCCGCTTCCTGTCCGAGGAAAAACCGCCCATGACCCACGTCGTCCTGACCGGGCGCAACGCGAAGGACGAGCTGATCGAGATCGCCGACCTGGTCACCGAAATGGAGCTGGTGAAACACCCGTTCCGCTCGGGCATCAAGGCGCAGATCGGCGTGGAATTCTGACCTCCGACACACCCGAACTCCAAATCGGAAAATTATCGGACTTCTATCGGACTTTATCCCACGATGACTTCGTTTCACCTTGTCCCGTTCAAGAGGTGTGGCCCGATAACCTCGGGTGCCCGTTTTGAAGAAATTGGCTAAACGGACTTCATAGTCAGGTTCAATGAAGCAGGTCTTTGCGCCGACATGGACTTGTTTGTTGGAAGAAATTATCGGGTTCTCTACAGTGGGATCGAAATATTGGTCGAGACAGCTTCGGGGCTTATCACCAATCTGACTGCACTGGGTCTTGCCTACGAGATCGGCTTCTACGGGGTTCGATGCCCGGAACTGTGATTTGCCACGTACCATAATGATTTTGACATGCTTCGTTCTTGTGAAGGCGAGCACGTTGGCCCAATCGACAGGCTGACCGTAAGCTTGGATGAGTCCTTTATTTCAGGGGGCGGTTGAGCCTTTCTAACCGCAACCACACTCTTTCAGTTCGCAAACGGGTCAGGCTCCCACCTCCCTCACCCGCGTCCGATGAAGGGCATTTTCGTTGCCATCACCGTCATGAACTGCACGTTGGCCGAGAGCGGCAGTTCGGCCATGTGCAGCACCGCCTCGGCGGCGTGGCGCACGTCCATGGTGGCGGGTTCCGGGCCGTCGGGGTCGGCGGCGCGGGCGCGTTCGATCAACTCGTCCACCAGTTCGGTGCGGGCGTTGCCGATGTCGATCTGGCCGCAAGCGATGTCGAAGGCCCGCCCATCGAGGCTGATGGTCTTGGTCAGGCCGGTCACCGCGTGTTTCGTCGCCGTGTAGCAGACCGAGCCCGGGCGCGGGGTCTGGGCGGAAATCGAGCCGTTGTTGATGATCCGCCCGCCCTGCGGCTCTTGCCGCCGCATCCGGGCAAAGGCGGCGCGGGCACACAGGAACATCCCCGTCAGGTTCACCTCCACCACCTGGCGCCAATCCTCGGGCGAGACCTCGTCGATGGTTGTCTGCGGGCCGAACATGCCCGCGTTGTTGAAGATCGCGTCGAACCGCCCCGCCTTGGCGGTGAAATCGTCGAAGGCCGAATCCACATCCTCGACGCTGGTGACGTCACCGGGCAGCACGATCGCGTTGGGCCGGTCTGCGGCAACCTCTTCCAGCTTTTCGACGCGTCGGGCCATCAGGCCCACGGTCCAGCCCTTTTCAAGGAACAGATCCGCGGTGGCGCGGCCGATGCCGGAGCTGGCGCCGGTGATCAGGATGGTCTTGGTCATGTGTCGTCTCCGGTCAGTTCCAGCGGGGTGGCAGGCGCCGCAAGATCGCTCGTGTCCAGCGGTCCTTGGGGCCGTGCCAACCGCGCCCGGGTGACCCAGTAAAGCCGGTGTTCGGCCCGGGTAATCGCCACGTAGGTGAGTCGTTTCCACAGTGGGATCCCCGCCTCCATCCGCCCGGTGCGGGAGGCGGCCCAGATATCGGGGGCGAAGACCTGCACCTGAGGCCACTGGCTGCCCTGGGCCTTGTGGATCGTGACCGCCGCGCCATGCAAAAAGGTCGCGCCCATATGGGCGGCGAAGGGAATGAAAGGCTCTTCCTCGTCGGGCATCTCGATCTTCACGATCGAGGCTGCGCTGACCTGTGGATCGTCTGATCCGACCACGTGCAGGCGCGAGAAGCCCGGCTTGCGCCCGGGGCCGAGGTAGACCACCTGCGCGCCCTTGATCAGGCCGCGTGCCTCCAGGTCGATGCGTTTCTTGCGATGCTTGAGCGGCAGTTCGATGCCGTCGCAGATGAGCGGTTCGCCGGGCAGGAGCGCATCCGAGGGCGCACCATAGGCGGCGCGGAAGGCGTGGATCAGCCGGATCCGCGTGGCGTTGCGCCAGACCAAGACCGGCGATCTTGCCATCAGGTCGGCCTCGACCCGTGGCGCCACAACGACCCGATCATCGCGCTGGGCGGCGTCTTCGACCATGCGTTCGAAGGTTTCGAAACTGAGGGAGTCGTCGCCCAGCGCATGGGCAAGATCGAGGATCGGGTTGTCGTCCTGCTGGCGGTGGACCCGGTGCAGGATGAGTTTGCGCTGTTCGGGCATGTCGTCGAAGACCATCTTGCCCGACTGGTTCACCGGGGCAAGCTGCGCTGGGTCGCCGAACAGTAGCAGCGTCGGGAATATCTCTTTCAGGTCATCGAACTGACGCGCGTCGAGCATCGAGGCCTCGTCCACGAAGCCGATGTCGAGCGGTTCCTCCCGGCGTTTCCAGCCGGTGATGAAGTCCGAGCCCCTCAGCCCCGCCGCCGCCAGCGCGCCGGGGATCGACTTCACGGTCTGGAAAAAGGCATAGGCCCGGTCGAGCGCCTGATCGGTCAGTCCTTCCACCTCGGGGCGGTCGCCGTTCCCGGCGAGCCATTCGGCAATCTTCTCGTATTCCGGATCGTAGACCGGGGTGTAGAGGATGCGGTGGATCGTGGTGGCAGGCACCCCGCGGTTGCGCAGGACGCTGGCCGCCTTGTTGGTGGGGGCAAGGATCGCCAGCGTGCGCCTTTCGCGCCGCTTGCGGCTTTCGTAATCGCCCGAGACGACCTCGACCCCGGCCTCGTCCAAAGCTTCGTAAAGCTGGGCCAGCAGCATGGTCTTGCCCGATCCGGCCTTGCCGATCAGGGCAAGCACCTGCTCCTTGCCATCGGCGCGGGGGGTCAGCATGCCTTCGTCCAGATCGACGCCGGCACCGCGCAACATTTCGGTCACTCGGTCATAGGCTTCGGCCTGGTCGTCGGAAAGCTGGAGGGCGGGCACGGACATGGCCCAAACCTATCCCCGGGCCGCACCGTGCGCCAGAGCGATCAGAGGGTCGCGGGCGCCTGACCGAAGGCGCGGGCGAGCCAGAGCGCGGAAAGCTGGGCGCTGATCCGGGCGCGGCGCAGTAGGCCGAGGCGCGTGGGTTCGGAATAGCTCCAGAGCCCGGCGCAGAGGGCGGCGGGTCCGTCGCCTTCCCGTCCGATGAGGCGCGGCGCCCAGCCAAGGCGGCGATAGACGCGGATCATGCGGGCATCGAATACGCCCACCGAATGGGTTAGCCCGAACTGGCGGCCAAGCTCCGCACCCCCCAGCAGCAGCGCCGCCGAGACACCGGGCGCGCTGCCAGGGGCAAGGCAGAAGCGCGTGCATTCCCAAGTTTTTGCATCACGCGGGGCCTGCCCCCTAGCGAGGTAATCGAAATGCTCGGCCAGCATTGTGCGGCCGGTGGTGGGCAGGAAGCGCATGGACCCGCCGTGGGACCCGTCGCGGCCCTGCCAGATTACGTAGAGCGGGTCGAGATCGTCATACTGATCCCGCTCACGCCCGCCGGTGACGGCGACCTCCCAACCCAGGCGGTCGCCGAATTGCGCGGCGCGGTCGCGGAACATGCTGTCGCGCAGTTTCGGGAACAGGTGCAACTCGCGGCCGTGGAGATAGCGGATCATGGGGCCCTCGCAGGTGTCTATGATCCGGCGGAAGCTGCGTGGAAGGGGTGAAGATCGCCTCACCAGGGCGTGCGGTCCTTGTGCTCAGGGAAGCAGAAGCCCCTGGCTGAGGGCGCTAGCCACGGCGTGGGTGGTATTGAGCGCGCCCAGTTTGGCGCGGGCGCTTTCGATGTAGACGCGCAGGGTATGTTCCGAGATCGCCAGCCGCTCCGCCGCCTGCGGGCGGTTCATCCCCACGGCCAGCATGGTCAGCGCGTCGATCTCTCGCGGGGACAAGGCCCGCGCGCAGAGCGTGGTGCGCCCGTCGATCTCAAGCGCGCGCTGGTTCACGAAATGCGCTGCCAGAAGAAGGTCACGCTGGCTTCGGCCCATGTGCGCCTGCCAGAGCACGTCCTGCCGACGGTCACTGACCGAGAACAGCGCGAACTGCCCGCCCGGCCCGCGGATCGGCACCGAGAGGCCCTGCCGCCCGACACCGGCATCCAGCGCCTCGTCCAGGAAGCCGGTGACCTGGCGCCCAGTCCAGTCCAGGGCGCGCCAGTCCACCGGTTCGAAACTGCGGAGGCAGCCACGAACCACGGGATCGATGCGGGCATAGCCCTGAGAAACGTAGTGGGAGACCCAATCCTGGCTGTAGGTCAGTGCGGCGTATTGCTCACCCGCGCCTGAGACCGAGTGGTAGACCAGATGCTCAACCTCGAAATGGTCCCTGAGGCGGGCGATCTCGGCCTGCAGCGCCTCACGGCTCGTGACGCCTTGCAGCCGGTCGAGAAGAGAATTTAGATCGTCGCCCATTCCACACCACCACCTGCGGCAAACTCGCCCCGCTCGACGCGATTTCCGACTGGGCGACGGACACCATTCGGTCGATCTGATCTGACAGGTCCAGAAGGCCGTTCCGGTCGGAGTAACGCTTCAGGTCTGACAGGACGTCGATGATCCACTCATGTGCCATGGGACTCTCCGCAGGTTTGGTTAATAGGTGATGAAACGGAGCCTAGGCGCTGTTCGGCGCCCGATAAAATCGCCGATTCAACCTCCCCAGAAATGGCGAGGTGACACCCCAAACGTGAACCGCCCGCACCCTGCTGGAGGCCGGGCACGGGCGGTTCCGCCGGAGGTTGGGAGCCTTACCGGAAGGGATCGGCGTCCAATGCGTCTTCCAGAGTGCGCAGACCAGTCCTGGGGGATTGGACAAGCACCGCCATGTTGCCGGGCTTGTGTTCGTTGCGCAGCATCTTGGTATGGGCCGCGGGGATCTGCGACCAATCGAAGACTTCCGACATGCACGGATCGATGCGCCGCTCCACCATCAGCTTGTTGGCGGCGGCGGCCTGCTTGAGATGGGCGAAATGGCTGCCCTGGATGCGCTTCTGGTGCATCCAGACATAGCGGGCGTCCATGGTCAGGTTATAGCCGGTGGTGCCGGCGCAGATCACCACCATGCCGCCCTTCTTCACCACGAAGGTCGAGACCGGGAAGGTCGCCTCGCCGGGGTGTTCGAAGACCATGTCCACGTTCACGCCCTTGCCGGTGATATCCCAGATCGCCTTGCCGAACTTGCGCACCTCGCCGAACCACTCCTTGTATTCCGGCGTGTTCACGGTGGGCAGCTGGCCCCAGCAGTTGAATTCCTTGCGGTTGATGACGCCCTTGGCGCCGAGGTCCATGACGAACTGGCGCTTGTCCTCCTCCGAGATCACGGCGATCGCGTTGGCGCCAGCTGTGTTGATGAGTTGGATCGCGAAGGAACCGAGCCCGCCCGACGCGCCCCAGACCAGCACGTTCTGGCCGGGTTTCAACTCATGCGGATGGTGACCGAACAGCATCCGGTAGGCCGTGGCCAGCGTCAGCGTGTAGCAGGCCGATTCCTCCCACGTGAGGTGCTTGGGCCGCGGCATGAGCTGCTGCGCCTGCACCCGCGTGAACTGCGCGAAGGAGCCGTCCGGCGTCTCGTAGCCCCAGATCCGCTGGCTGGGCGAGAACATCGGGTCGCCGCCGTTGCATTCCTCGTCGTCGCCGTCGTCCTGGTTGCAGTGGATCACGACCTCGTCGCCGACCTTCCAGCGCTTCACCTTGTCGCCCACGGCCCAGACGATCCCCGACGCGTCGGAGCCCGCGATATGATAGGGGGCGCCGTGCACGTCGAACGGGCTGATCGGCACGCCGAGACCGGCCCAGACGCCGTTGTAGTTGACACCCGCCGCCATCACGAGGACCAGCACTTCGTGGCTGTCGAGCGTCGGCACATCAACGACTTCCACCTGGAAGGACTGCTCCGGCTCGCCGTGACGCTCGCGCCGGATCGCCCACGCGTACATCTGCTTCGGGACATAGCCCATCGGGGGGATTTCACCGACCTCGTAGAGATCTTTCTGCGGTGCGTCGTAAGTCGCCAGTCCTGTTTCGTTATCCAGTGCCATCACTGCCACAAAGCTCCTGTTGTCTTTGCCGCATCGCAGAATCGATGCGCTCTCGACCCCAGAATTACGAGCTGGAGAGTAACTTTGCAATCATATAATGTCGGATTTTGTAATTTTATGTCTCGTCCAATTTTGATTGACCGGAATCGGACGAGATCTTCGCCGCAACTGCATCCATGTGGTGGCCTATTGAGGCGGCGTAAAAGGTAAAGAGCGCCGCGCTCTTCGGCTCAATCCGGACAACACCCCGGTCCGTCGATATCATTCTCCGCAGACTGAGCATGGTCAGGGCTGCTTCGGCTGCCATCTCGGGGCTTTCCGCGCCCAGATGAACCCGCACGTCCATCCCTCGCAGGGCCAACACGGTTTCTTGGAACCCGCGAATGAAGGCATCGCGAGTCAGGTCCGGGCCTTCGCGCGTCAGGACGAGCGCCGCCAGCGGCACCGGCAAGACCGGCATGACCTCGGCGATCCGCTCCATGAGAATGTTGCCAACCACCTGCGCCCCGCTGGCTGGCGTCAGGGACATGGACTTCAGCGACAATGGCTTGCCGAAGGCGACACCGGCAGCCCCGAAGCGCCGCGCCCGGCGGGTGACCCGCCGCCAGAACCAGCGCAGGGCAAAGGCGAAGGCCGTGCGGAACGAGCCGCGAAACCGGCGATCTCCGGTTGCCGCGGCATCGGTCAGGACCCGGTCCTCGAGCACCCGGTCGTAGTTCAACGCCACGGGAACGAAGACGAAGTCCTGCCCTTCCGGGTCGAACCCTTCGATCATGTAGCTCAGAAGCCCCAGCTTGGGTTCTGCCAGGCGACCATCGACCGACAGCCCGCCCTCGGGGAACATGGCCTGTGCAACCCCGCCCGCCGTGGCGAGTTGGACATAGCGCGCCAACACCCGGCGATAGAGGTCGTCGCGGTACCTGCGCCGGATGAAATAGGCGCCCATGGATCGGATCAGCGCCGACAACGGCCAGATCCGCGCCCATTCGCCCACCGCGTAACTCAGCGCCGAGCGCTCTGCCGCGAGGTAGGTGACCAGCAGGTAATCCATGTTCGAGCGGTGGTTCATCACGAAGATCACCGTTGCCTCGGGCGGAATGTCCGAGATCGCGGCCTCGTCGGCATAGCTTATCTCGACATGGAAAAGCCGGGTGGACAGCCAGCGCGCGAGCCGGATGCCGATACCGAAATAGGCCGAGGCGCTGAACGAGGGCACAATCTCGCGCGCGTAACGCTCGGCAACCTCGACTCCGACCTGTTCGGGTACGCCATTCGCGCGGGAGTAATCGGCCACCGCCTCCATGACCTTGGGGTCATAGATCAGCCGCTGGATCATGTCGTGGCGACGCGCCAGCTTGAACGGCTGGATCGGGCGTTCAAGCCGTTCGTTCAGGTGGGCCACCACCCGTTCCATCCGCCGCCTCAGGTACCAGCGCGCCGACGGCAACAGGGCTCGCTGCAGGACCATTACAGCGAGAGCGGCGCCCCCCAGAAGGACGAGCCAGAGCGGAAGTTCCACCGTGCTTGTCATCTGGATCAACTCTGGCGTGGGTGAGAACGTCTGACAAGCAATACGATGGCGGGCCGACTGAGGGACTTAGTCGGCCCGCCGGGGGAATGCCGGAGCGACCGGCCCCTCCCCTTATGCCACGGCTGCAGCCTGTGCCGCGGCTACCCGAATTTTCACCACGCACCGCGTTCAGCGGGCGTCAGGCGTCCTGTCGCTCCAGGTTGCGCAAGGCGACCCGGGCAAGGCCGAGGCTGGCCTGCGTCCGGTCGAGCACAAGATAGGTGAACAGCGACTGTTCCGCCGACAGGGGACGGATCAGGTGATACTGCTTGCCCAGCGAAATCAGGATATCCTCGATCTCGTCATCGAGTCGGAGGCCCCTTACCGCGCGGCGCTTGGCCTTCAGGACTTCCGCGTTCATCGCGGCCGCCAGTTCGAAGTCGAATTCCCCGATGGACAGGACAACCATTCCGGATTCTGCATCGGCGACACATGCGCCGACGAACCCGGCAAGCGCCTCAAGCGGTGAGAGATCGACTTCCTGAAGGATTTTCCCCTCCTGCGGTCGTGGTGCTACCGGCTTATCCGGGACCGTTTCTTCCTGCGATACCTCTTCCGGCATCTGGAGGCGGAGCGCGATGCGCTTCTGCCTTTGATCAACATTGCCACGTGGCGAATACATCATACTACATTGCCTTTGGACTGAGCCTCAGACCGGGCTTCTATTGCCAACCCGGAAACAATCTGCCCACGGCATCTTGGCCGAAATTGGGCAAGTACGTGTCTAAACGCGATTCAATCTGCGAAAAACACCTTGGATTGTGCACTGGAGAACGTGACCTGTGCGCGAGGCCCGATTGATGAAAGCGCAGGCCGGTCTATTACCGTGGTTCCCCCAATGCACGCGACGGTTCAGCGAACGCGGGCGCAATCGGACATCATACCGCCCCGATTCTCAAGGGTCACAATAGAACCCAAATATTGCCCATTGCGAAATATTATTGCCTGCCGTAAGAATGCTGCACTGCAACATGACGGGTGCCCCATGACCGAGCACGACAGACCCTGGCTTTTCCGTACCTATGCCGGCCATTCCACGGCCAAGGCGTCGAACGCGCTTTATCGCGGGAACCTTGCCAAGGGGCAAACCGGGCTTTCGGTGGCTTTCGATCTGCCGACTCAGACCGGCTACGACAGCGATCACGAACTCGCCCGTGGTGAGGTCGGCAAGGTCGGTGTCCCGGTGGCGCACCTGGGCGACATGCGGGCGCTGTTCGACCAGATCCCGCTCGAAAAGATGAACACCTCGATGACGATCAACGCCACGGCGCCGTGGCTGTTGGCCCTCTATATCGCCGTGGCCGAGGAACAGGGCGCCGATATCGCCGCCCTGCAGGGCACGGTTCAGAACGACATCGTCAAGGAATACCTCAGCCGGGGCACCTATATCTGCCCGCCGAAGCCCAGCTTGCGGATGATCACGGACGTCGCCGCTTATACGCGAGCGAACCTGCCGAAGTGGAACCCGATGAACGTCTGTTCCTACCACCTGCAGGAGGCCGGGGCGACGCCGGAACAGGAACTGGCCTTCGCGCTTGCCACGGCGACGGCCGTGCTGGATGACCTGAAGGGCAAGGTGGATGCGGCGGATTTCCCCTCGATGGTGGGGCGGATTTCCTTCTTCGTGAACGCGGGCATCCGCTTCGTGACCGAGATGTGCAAGATGCGCGCCTTCGTGGAGCTTTGGGACGAGATCTGCCGGGATCGCTACGGTGTCGAGGACGCCAAGTACCGCCGCTTTCGCTATGGCGTTCAGGTCAATTCGCTGGGCCTGACCGAGCAGCAGCCGGAAAACAACGTCTACCGTATCCTGCTGGAAATGCTGGCGGTGACGCTGTCGAAGAACGCCCGCGCCCGCGCGGTGCAGCTTCCGGCCTGGAACGAGGCGCTGGGCCTGCCGCGCCCTTGGGATCAGCAATGGTCGCTCAGGATGCAGCAGATCCTGGCCTACGAGACCGACCTGCTGGAATACGGCGACCTTTTCGACGGCAACCCGGTGGTGACCGCCAAGGTCGAGGCTTTGAAAGAAGGCGCGCGCGCCGAGCTTGCGCAGATCGACGGCATGGGCGGGGCGGTTCAGGCGATCGACTACATGAAGGGCCGCCTGGTCGAGGCCAACGCCGAGCGTATTTCCCGGATCGAGGCGGGCGAAACCACGGTCGTGGGCGTGAATCGCTGGCAGAGCGGCGAGCCCTCTCCGCTGACGTCCGGCCCCGAGGCGATCATGGTGGCTGACAAGGATGCCGAAGCCGACCAGATCGCGCGGCTTGAAGCCTGGCGTGCGGATCGCCACGAAACCGCTGTGCAGGCCGCTCTGGCCAAGGTGCGCGAAGCGGCCCAGACCGGCGCCAATATCATGACGCCCTCGATCGAGGCGGCGAAGGCGGGCGCCACCACCGGCGAGTGGGCCGACGTGATCCGCGCGGCCTTCGGGCAGTACCGGGCCCCCACCGGCGTGAGCCGGAACCCCTCGAACCGGACCGAGGGGCTGGATGAGATCCGCGCATCGGTGGACGCGGTGTCGGATCGCCTGGGGCGGCGCCTGAAGTTCCTGGTCGGCAAACCGGGGCTGGATGGCCATTCCAACGGTGCCGAGCAGATCGCCGCCCGCGCGCGGGACTGCGGCATGGACATCCATTACGAGGGCATCCGTCTGACCCCATCGGAAATCGTCGAAGCCGCGAAAGAGCAAGATGCCCATGTGATCGGGCTATCGATCCTGTCCGGGTCGCATCTGCCCCTGATCGCGGAGGTCATGGACCGCGTCCGCGCGGAAGGATTGGGCCATGTTCCGGTCATTGTCGGCGGCATCATTCCAGAGGATGACGCACAGCACCTGCGCGCAATGGGCGTCGCGAAGATCTACACGCCAAAGGACTTCGAATTGAATCGAATCATGTTCGATATCGTTGCGCTGGCAGATCCCGAAGCGGTTGCGGCGGAATAACAGAGATTGAATTCCCTCGAGTCGCTCGAGACAGACCTCCGGAAAAGAAGGGTGACCCTGGGTCAACTTTGCGAAATCGGAATAATTTTCGATACCCAATACTTTTTTGTTTTCTTTCGCCAGATTGATTATATTTAGGGCAGAATTCTTGCTAGTATGTCTAAATTCCAATGCTGGGGGACTCTGAAATGGACATCGATCTCTATTCTCTTTCAAAAAAAGAACTCGAAAAGCTTCAGGCCGATGTGAAACTGGCGCTCAAAACGCTCGATCAGCGTCGCAAGGAAGAAGCGCGCAAAGCGGCTGAAGAAGCCGTCCGTCAATTCGGGTTCAGCCTCGATGAAGTGTCGGGCAAGCGGAAATCCGGGAAATCTGCTTCGGTGCCGAAATACCGGAATCCGGAAAACCCCTCTGACACCTGGAGCGGTCGCGGACGCCAGCCGGCGTGGTTCAAGGATGCGCTGGCCAAGGGTGTTTCGCCGGACGATCTGGCCATCTGAACCAGATGACCGTTCACATCGGGGCCAATCCCGGCGATATCGCCGAAACCGTTTTGCTTCCCGGTGATCCGTACCGTGCCAAATGGGCGGCCGAAAATTTCCTGACCTCCCCGCGTCTCGTGAACGAGGTGCGGGGCATGCTTGGCTTCACCGGGACCTGGAAAGGAAACCCGGTCACCATTCACGGATCCGGAATGGGAATGCCCTCCCTGTCCATTTACGTGAATGAATTGATCCGGGATTTCGGGGCACGGACGCTGATCCGGATCGGGTCTACCGGTGCGATGCAGGAGCGCGTGAAACTGCGCGATGTCATCATCGCCATGACCGCCTCGACGATTTCCACACCGTCGAGCGGTATTTTCAGGGAGCTCCAATTCGCCCCCTGCGCGGACTGGTCCTTGTTGAAAGCGGCGGCAAGCTCCGCCGAATCCCGCAGCGTTCCGCATCATGTCGGGGGAATCTATTCGTCAGATGTTTTCTATGACGAACGGCCCGACCTGAACGAACTCATGACTCGCCACGGGATCCTGGCGGTCGAAATGGAAACGGCTGAACTTTACAACCTGGCGGCCCGACATGGGCGCCGGGCGCTTTCGGTCCTGACCGTGAGCGACCATCTTCTGACCGGAGAGTCGCTGCCATCGAGCGAGCGCGAGAAAAGCTTCGGCGATATGATCGAGATCGCGCTGGACGCCGCCTTCGGCTGAAAACTTGAGCGATCCCGGCTGGGGTGCGGTGCCGGGATCGCCGCGAGAACGTCAGACTGCGGCGAGAACCTCGCGCGTGTCCCTCCAGACGTCCTCTACTTTCGACATGCCCTGCGACGCAGACGCGAAGTCCGACTGACGCAGCGCGGTCTCGATCCCGCTCAGAAGTCGTTGCAGACGGACGGCACCGAAGACGGCGGCGGATCCGGCCAGCTTGTGTACCTCGGCCTTGAGCCCCGACGGATCCGTCGTGACCTCTCCCCAGCCCAGCAGGGCTTCGACCCGGGGCTCGGCGTCGGACAGGAAGTTTTTCACCAATGCGGCCATCCGGTCTTCGCCCAGGTCTCGCTGCATGGTTTCGAACAGGGACAAATCAATCAGGTCCGTCTCTTGCATCGGCTGGGGTTCCTCTTTGGTGAATTTCGGGGATTTCAAGACAACAGACATGATCACCTCCGCAAGGTCTGCGGTCGACACGGGCTTGGTCACCGTGGCCGACATTCCAGAATCTTCATAGTACTCGATATCCTTCGGCAGCACATTTGCTGTCAGGGCAACGATCGGAACGGTCTTGTTCAATTCACACGTCTCGTGAATCTTGCGCGCGGCCGTCACCCCGTCCATCTCGGGCATGCTGATGTCCATCAGGATGAGATCGAACGCGAATTTCTTGGCCAGTGCGACAGCCTCGCGCCCGTTGTGGGCCTCGCTGATAATGTGGCCGAGCTTTTCCAGCATTTCGCGCGCCACCACGCGGTTCACGTGGTTGTCTTCGACAAGCAGCACGTAGAGGGGCGTGTTGCGTGGCGAAAGATCGGTGAGGGTCTTGGGCAGGCGTTTGGTTGCCGCGTTGGAAAGCCTGCCGCCAGCCGATGACAATGGAACGCGGAAGGTAAAGACGCTGCCCACGCCCGGTTGGCTGCGCACGTTGATCTGGCCACCCAGGGCCTCGGCGACCCGCCGACAGATACCCAGGCCCAGGCCGGTGCCTTCCGTGCGGCGGCTGAAACTGGCGTCCAGCGTGACGAAGTCGTCGAATATCCGCGACAGGTTCTTGGCGCTGATGCCGATTCCGTTGTCCTTGACGCGGAACTCGACCATCTCTCCGCCGCCAAGCCGCTGGCACTCGATGCTCACATGGCCGTTGCGGGTGAACTTGATCGCGTTGTTCACGAGGTTCAGCAGCACCTGCTGGACCCGCATCACGTCCCCGACAACGTTGTCCATCGTGGGATCGGAGGTCTCGACGCTCAAGGTATTACCAGCACTCTTGGCAAGGCCCTTCTGGCTTTCGGCGATCTCCCTGACCATCTCGTTGGCATCGAAGGGAACAGAGGCAATCTCGACACTGCCCGAGTCGAGCTTGGATATCTCGAGCACACCGTTCAGGTGATGCAGCAGAAGGTTTCCGGACATACGCATGATCTCGAGGTACGATTTCTGCTGCTGGTTCAGCGGGGTCGTCCGCAAGAGGTCCATCGTGCCCAGCACGCCGTTGAGGGGGGTGCGCATCTCGTGGCTCATCACGGCGAGGAGGTCAGCCTTGGCCTGTTCCCCGGCAAGAGCCTTGTCACGGGCTTCCACCAGTTCCTTTTCCGCCGCGACCCTGGTTGAGATGTCGCGCAGGAAGGACACGAAGATCTCGTCGCCGACGCTTCCGGCTGCGGAAATCGACATTTCCACCGGAAACACCGATCCGTCCTTGCGCATGGCTTCCAGCCTCAGAAGCCCCTTGCCGGTGACGCGGCGCTCGCCGGTCTTCCTGTAGCGTTCCATGCCGGCCTCATGGGCCGCCCTCAGGTGCTTGGGGATGATCAGATCACCCATGTCCTGATGAAAGGCTTCGCGCTTCGAATAGCCGAAAATATCCTCGGCTGCCGAATTGAACTCTAGAATCCGACCTGACCGATCAACGACGATGATCGCGTCTAGCGAGGTGGAAATCACGGCCGCCAGACGGGACGTCGTGCGCGCCTGCTCCAACACGCGGGATCTATTCACATAGACCAGGTGCAGAAAAAGCGACGAGAAGACGAAGAGCGTCGCGACTAGGATGAGCGTCAGGCCGGCCACCTCGAGCAACAAGTTCGACACCTCGGCGCGTTTCGCGTCTGCATCCTTCGCGAACAGGCCGACTGCGCTTAGGCTCAGACTTCGTATTGCGGGCCGGATCCGAGAAATTGCCTGATCCATCGCCGACAGATCGGATGGGGAAAAAGCTTCACGTCCCTCAAACATGCCTGAACCAAAATCGAGGAACCTGTCAACGGCAGCCAGGGTCTCTCGGTTTCGCGAGATTTCCAAGATTCGCGCATACTGCGCCCCCCGAGCGATCGTGTCCATGCGACTGTAGAAGACATCGAACCGACGGCGGACTTCCTGAAAATCCACCGCGCCACCGGTCGAAGGCGCGCGTACAGCGGCCTGAAGCGCAAGCAGCTCGACCTCGGCTTGGCCGAGGGACCATTGGATCGTATCCGAATTGGAGGTCGCCAACTCTTCGATCCTCGGACGAATGTCCGAGGCAAGATAGATGATACCCAAGGCGCAGATCACCAGTCCGATCAAGGCCAGACCAGCACGTGGCCTGGCTGTCATCGCATATGTGTCGCGCTGTGCAGAGCTTGCCATGGCGTCACTCCACCACTTCGATGCGATCAAGCTGCCAGATGCTCTGCGCATAGGATGTTTCGGTCCGGTATTCCGGGCTCAGGTCATACGGGTAAACTATCCACAGCGGGCCCTTGTCCCGGATGGACATTACCTCGCTATTGCGTAGGTAGGCGATGATCGGGAACGTCTCTCCGACGTCGGTGACCGGTATCTCGACCGTGTAGTCATTGATTGCCGTCGCGCGGAGCGTCCCGCCGGTCACGCCCAGTTCCTCCAGCAGAATGTACAGGGGCACGCCGGTGAAGCTCTGCACCCCGTCGGTCCAGATGGTCGAGGTGGAAATTCGTGTCGCCCCCATGCCCTGCAACATCGAAAGATCGAACAGGGCGCGATCTCCGTCATTTGCTGTGGCGATGTTTCCCGACACGGTCAGGACAACCTCGCCTTCGGGCATGGGAAGGTCGGATGCCGAAGCAGTTCCGACCCAGAGAAACAGCGCGGCCGTGACGGCCGCTGGAACTCGATACTTGCACATAACTGGAAACCTTTGCTGTCAGTCTCTGGCGACAGGACAGAAGGTGTCACACCTCTCGGACCGGGTCATCAATGCATAGGAATAGAATTCTATCCATTGGGATAGGTCGCGTTTCCTTTTGCACTATCCCACCAATACTTACGCCTGATTGGCCGCAGATCGATTATTCTATATCCCTATTTTTGCGAGGTTTTTACAAAACGGTTGGTTTCAACGGCGGTGGTGGGGACCTGACCTTAGACCAAAGATGGATGCCTCGCAGGACCAACTGAACGCGTTCAAGTATTGAAGGGTAAGAGTAATGCGAATTCTGGTTGCTGACGATCACGAGCTGGTCCACGAGACCATCGCCGCCTTCCTGAAGTCATCGGGAATAGAAGAGGTGCGCACCGCCAGTAGTCTCGGCGATGCGATCTCGGACATCAAGAGATCCGGTAGCTATGACCTGGTGCTGCTGGACTACAACATGCCTGACATGGACGGGTTGAACGGCTTTCTGAGAATGAAGAAGGCCAACGAGGATCGCCCCGTGGCGATCCTGTCCGGCGACGTGCCGCGGGCCATCGTCGACAAGGCGATCGCGGCCGGTGCGGCGGGATTCATTCCCAAGACCCTGGCCTCCCGTTCCATGGCAAGCGCGGCGAAATTCATGGCGGCCGGCGAGATCTACGCGCCGGTGGATTTCATGCAGAAGCCCGCCGAGGATCCGGATTCGATCCTCTCCCCGCGCGAGCGCGACGTGCTGCGCGGCATCTGCAAGGGGCAGTCCAACAAGGACATCGCCCGCGACCTGGGCATCCAGGAGGTCACCGTGAAACTTCATGTTACCTCCATGCGGCGCAAGATCGGCGCCATGAACCGGACCCACGCGGCAATCATCGCGCGGGACAAGAAGCTCGTCTGAGCTGTCGACGGTCGACGATCCGATGCGGCTGGACGCATCGGATCGTCGAACGCAATAACAGGCGCCGAAAGTCATGAGCCAGGCCACGGACCGACAGGAAGAAAGCCAGGGCCTGCGCCTTCTGCTGGTAGCGCTGGCGGCGGCTGTCCTGTTTCATGGCGGGCTTTTGCCGTTCACCCACGGCAATACCTACGACGCCTATATCCACATGTTCTTCGGGGACCACTATCACCGGAGCTGGTTCGACCCGTGGGAGCCGCGCTGGTACACCGGGTTCGCGACGACCTCCTATCCGCCGGGCACCCATATGGCCATGGGCGCGCTGATGTATGTGATGCCGCTCAGGGCGGCGTTCATCGTGGTGCAGATGACCGGGCTGATCCTGCTGGTGATCGGGGTCTATCGCTTCGCGCTGCTCTGGGTTCGGCCCCGGGCGGCCGGTTACGCGGCCGTGGCGCTGACGCTGTCGTCGTCGATCTCGGAAACGATTCACCTGTTCGGCCAGTTGCCCACGATCTGCTCGCTGGGGATCTTCCTGAACGGGCTGCCATCGGTTTATCGCTGGATCGTCTTTGGCAAGTTCAAGGATTTCGTCACCGCGGTGGTCTTCGCCGCCGCCACCACTGCGGCCCATCACGTCACGACGATCTTCGGCGGCGTCCTGTTCATCATTCCGCTGGCGCTTCAGGCCCTGCGCGCAGTGGCTGAGCTGTCGCCGATGCCCGGCGCATCCCGCCTGCGCCGCGCCCGCCGTTTTGTCGCGCCCTTCGCACGCGGCCTGGTCCTGGCGGTCTTCATGCTCTCGGCCATCGTGATCACGGTTTTCCCCTATTGGTACTGGTCGATCAGCGATCCGATTACCCAGGTGCCGATCCCCCACGGCAGCCGCGAAAGCTTCATCGAGCGGCTTGACCTGGGGTTCATCTTCTTCGCCCTGCCCTGGGGCATGGCGATCCTGTTCCTGCCCTATGCCGTCTACAAGACCTTCACCACGCGGCTCTGGCCGTTGGGGCTGTCGGTGATCCTGTGCTTCATCCTTGGAACCGGGGGCACCACGCCGATCTCGCGCGCGATCCTGCGAGGCGCCTTCGACATCCTGACGCTGGACCGCTTCACCTTCTGGGCGACGATCCTGATCCTGCCGTTCCTGGGGTTGATGTTCGACGGTCTGCTGCATGGCCGCTCGGGCGAGGCCGTACGCCGCGCGCTTGGCCAGGGGGTGCATCGCCTGATCGTGGGCGGCATCTTCGGGGGCATGACCGGGATCGCCGTCTTCGCCGCGATCCTTCCCACGATCCAGCCGACCCAGCCGGATTTCATCGACCCGACGCCCATCGCGCGCTTCCTCGACGAGGACGAGCATGACCGCTGGCGCTATCTCACGCTCGGGTTCGGGGATCAGTTCGCCTATGTCTCGGCCCAGACCACCGCGCAATCGGTTGACGGGAATTACCATTCCGCACGCCGCCTGCCCGACATGACACGATTTTCGGTCGAGCGGCTGGAAAACGCGAAATACCTCGGGGTTCCGGGCCTAGGCTCTCTGCGGCAGTTCATCGAGAATGCCGAGCGGTATCACTTGAAATACGTCTTTTCCAATGACGCCTTCTATGATCCGCTTCTGCATTTCAGCGGCTGGACCCGGCTGAACCGCCTTTCGAACGGGGTGGTGGTCTGGGAAAAGCCCGATATCTCGCCGCTGCCACTGTTCCAGCCCCGGATCGAGATTCCGCGCAGTCATGCGATGATGTGGGGCATCCTGCCCCCGGCAGCGCTTCTGTCGGCGGGGCTTCTCTTCGCGCTCAGCGCATTGCGGCGCAACTTCGGGGCCAAACTCTCCGAGTTTCGACCAGTGCAGGAGGCCCCGGGCGGCTTTACCAATCCCCGGCGGGTCCGGCTGATCGTGCTGGCCCTCGGCTTGGCGACGGTAATCTCTGCCTCTGGCCTTGCCACGATGCTCATGCGAAAGGCGGCGACGCCCCTGGCGCCCGATCAGGTCATCGCGGCCTATTTCGACAATCTCGATTTCCGCCGGTTCGACGGCGCCTATGCCCTGCTCGACCCCGAAACCCGCGGCGATTTCGAAGAGGTGATGTTCAACTGGCGCTGGAAGGGCGGCTTGCTGGCCTCCTATGGCAAGCTTGCCGACATGGACATCAAGCAGACCCAGACCAGCCCGACCCTGCGGGATTGGGAGGTCAAGCTCCATTGGCTTACCGCCGTGGACATGCGGACCGAGACCCTGGTGCTGCGGACGGTAAAGCGCGGGGATCACTGGTTCGTTGTCCCGATGGGGCTTCGCCCGGTCCAGACGCCGGTCCGGCTGCAGCGGCAGGGCGAGGTAGCTTGGAACGTGGTCGGCCGTCGCCAGCCGCGGGCCGATACGGATCTGCACCGGGATCGGCTGGATCGCCCCCGGATCGCGATCGACGGGGCGCGGGTAGTCCGCCGGGATGGTCGCTACTCCGTCCTGGGCCAGGTGACCAATGCCGATGCGGACCCTGCCGCCGTCACCCTCTTCGCCAATCTCGAGGGCACGGAAAAGACACTGGCCTGGCAGGCTGCCGGGCGAGTCAATGGCCAGCGCCTGCTGCCGGCCGAAAGTGCCGGGTTCCGGGTGGATTTCGAGGGCGTCCTGTCGCTGGAAGCCGCCGAGACCCGGGGCGAATTCGACCCGACACTGTTCATCCCGCCCGAGCTTGAGGCCGCGCCCGATGCCGCCTCGATGGAGGCGCGGGCGCTCGTGACCGGGCGCGACCTCTATCGCGGCGTGTCCCTGAACGGGATCCGTGCGGAGCTTGTCGACGGCGCCCCGGTCCTGACAGGGCTTGCGGTCAACACCGGCACCAAAACCGCCACGATCACGCGGATCAACGTTTTGCTGTTCGGGCTGGATGGCAGCCCGATTTGGGCCGAGGCCGGGTTCGTGGAAACGAACCTCTACCCGGGCCAGAGCGCGCCGTTCTCTTTGGCCCTCCCCGCCCGCGAGGAGATCGAGGTCATCGCCGAGATCCCCACCGGAAAGATCCTGACCAACGGCAGCCAGATGCAGGCGGATCTGAGCCTGCCCGGCGCCGACGCGGGAACCCTGCCGCTTGATCCCGAGACCGGGTACCGCTCGATGCGCCTGCTGGTGACGTCGATGACCCATGATCCGTTGTTCTGAGGTAGTCCCATGCGCCCGATCCTTGTCTTCGGTTTTGCCCTTCTTTCCATGACCCATGAGGCCTTGGCCGAGGGCGCCTTCACCACGGATGCCTTCGGCCTGTTCCCGACGGACGAGGCCCGCGACGGGCGCGATGCCTGGGCCGGGCTGGTCGAAGCGGTCGATCCGGAAAAGGCTGAGGCGTCCCTGATTGCGCCCGGAGAGGTCGAAACGGTTCTCTTCTTCCTTGGCCCCAAGAGCCTGGTTGCCGGAAAGGACGAAGCCCACGCGGTGACGGTCGTTCTGGATGCCCTTGGAAACCTTGTCCCCGACGGGACGGGCAGCGATTTCACCCTTGGGCCGAAGCGGGTCGAGGAAACCACCCGGTCCGGCATTGCCGATCATCTGTTCCGGCCCGACCCGGTCGCGCGGATTTATCACGCCGGGGTCGGCGCGGGCCGTCGCCAGTCCAATCGCGCCACCTATCGCGTTGTGTCGGATATTGCCTCGGTGCAGCCCGTGGTGGCCCCGTCAGCCGAGGCGATGCGCACCGAGCAGTTCCACCAATTCGCCTCGGCCCCGCTTGCGGACAGGTTCGGCAACCCGGTCGAGGACGGTATTGCCCTGCAAGCCATCCTGAGCCACCCCGGCGGCATGCACGGGCTGGCCTCGGCCACGGTTCTCGACGCGCGGGCCGAGACGACGATCCTGACCCGCGACATGCCCCCGGCCGGATCGGTTCACCTTGCTCTGGGCGCCATGTCTTCTGGCGCGGACCCGCTGCGCGTCGATCCTGTCCGGCAGAGCGGAGAACTTGAAGCAACCGCGATGCCCCTTGCCGACATCGACGCGGTGGAGATCACCGTCGGCCCGTTCCTGACCGACATGGGACACGTGTTGAACGACGGCGCCCCGGTGGAGCTGACGGTGATTTCCGCACAGAGCGTGGAAGCAGGATATACCGGCTGGCTGCGGGACGGGATGATCTCGGCGATGTTCCCGATCAGCCCCCGGGACTTCCCGATCCGGCTCGAGGTGATGAGCCCCCTCGGCACGAACACCCTGGCCCTGACAGCCGCCGACCTTGAAGACCGCACCGTGGAGGTCGCAGAATGAAGAAACGCGCCAAGATCCTGACCGTAACC
This sequence comes from Paracoccaceae bacterium, assembly GCA_014762635.1. Classification (GTDB taxonomy): domain Bacteria; phylum Pseudomonadota; class Alphaproteobacteria; order Rhodobacterales; family Rhodobacteraceae; genus JABURR01. Next base: position 113,981 of record JABURR010000094.1, on the reverse strand, counting down.
CTGTTCGCGGTGATCCTCGTGACTCTGGTCTTCGTGTCAGCGCGCGCATTGGAAAGCGCGACCGAGCGCCGGGTTCTGCATCAATACCTCAGCGATGCGCTTTCCCCGGTTGCGCCGCATTTCTCCAGCGTTGGCTGGGAACCGGCCACGCGCGCCCTGGTTCGGCCCTTCACGGAATACGACGAATACCGGGTCGGTCGGGCGATCTCGATGGCGTGGCAGGCTCATGCCAGCGCCATGACCACCGGTCACACGGATATCCTGCCCGACTATTTCTCGGGCGTAGCGCTGCAGCGCGCCGGGATATCCGCCCGGCAGGCCGTGGAGGATGGCACGCAGATGGTCATCCTGCGCCAGACCGCGCGGCCCGAGATGTTCCACCTGGATGGCTCGGTACTTCAGGTGCGGTCGGATGCACTGGTGGTGCGCTATGCGACCGAGGGCGATCGCCTAACCTATTTCGGGATGGGCGAGGACCGGACTGTCACGACACTGATGAACGAAACCACGGGCTGGCGGGTGTTCAGCCATGAACGGGTCGATGTGGCCCCGATCCAGACCGATCTGACAGGTTCGGACATCCCTGAGATGGCCGGGCTAAACTACTATCCCGCCGAGACCCCCTGGCGCGGCTTCTGGCCGGAGTTCGATGCGGACCTTGTCCGTGCCGACCTTGAGAAGATCGCCGAACTGGGGGCGAACAGCGTCCGGTTCTTCCTCCCCCGCGCGGATTTCCTCGATCCCGAGATCAGCGCCGGGAATATCGCCAAGCTTGAAACCTTCCTGCGCTCGGCCGAAGATCTGGGCCTGCACACGATCCCGACCCTCTTTGACCTCCGCCCCGGCTATGCGCCGGGAACCTGGGCCGAGGATGTGCGCTACCTCGAAACCGTGCTGCCGGTCTTGCAGGCCTCGCCCTCGGTGGTTCTGGTCGATCTGAAGAACGAGCCTGACCTCGACTACCCGGCCCATGGCACGGCCACGGTTGAAGCCTGGTTGCGCACGATGATTGCGGTCATCCGGCAGGACGCGCCCGACCTGCCGCTGACCATCGGCTGGTCAGCGGCCTCCCACGGCGGAACCCTGGTCGACCTGCTGGATGTGGTCAGCTACCACGACTACGCCCCGCTGGAAGGGGCAGCGGCCCGGCTTGACGAGGTGCGTGAATTGTCTGGTGGCAAGCGCGTGATCGTCACCGAGATCGGCGAAAGCTCCTGGTCCGTGGCGGCGAGCTTCCCGGGATCCGAGGCCGCGCAGGCGACGCGCCTGGGTGACCGGATCGAGGCGCTGCAAGATGCCGACGGCATCTTTGTCTGGACCCTGCACGACTTCGCCGACCCCGACGCCAGCGTCGTCGGCGCCTCCCCTTGGGTCCGCGGGCTGCAGTCCGGCTTCGGATTGCTTGCCGATGGGGACCGGGAAAAGCCCGCTGCTGAAACAGTCCGAACGCTGTTCAAGGCGTGGTTGTCCCAAGGCGCCACCAACTAGGGCGGCCGAAACCTATCCAAAAGGTGAGGTGGCGGTATCCGATCGGGTCCGCACCTGTCCGAAAGCCGCCATCGGCTAGCCCAATGCCAAAGCGACCCCCGGGGGCGCAAATTGCATATTGCCTCAAGGAATTTTCGACGGCGGGACGCGTCGTCCCGCGGTTCCGACCGGCTCTCTGCCCTAGCATGGACCCGGCCTTCCCGGGGCAAGGCGCGTCTCCACATATCAGGAGACGAAACATGGAAAACCGGCTGCACATTGCCCTGGTCAGCGCCTTCCCCCCGGGACTGCAGAGCCTCAATGAATACGGGTACCACCTGGCGCGTGGCCTCGCGGACCGACCCGACGTGGAAAGCGTCACGGTCATCGCGGACCTGCTGGACGAGCCCGCCCCGGAATTCGTTCTGGACCCCAAGATCAGGGTCCGCCGGGTCTGGTCCTACAACTCCGTCACCGCGGGCCCGGCGATCCTGAAGGCGATCCGGGCCACGCGGCCGGACGGCGTCCTGTTCAACCTGCAGACCGCGAGCTTCGGGGACCGGGAAATTCCGGCGGCGCTGGGCCTCCTGGCCCCGGCCCTGACCCGCGCCATGGGATACCCGAGCGGGCTTATTGCCCATAACATCCTGGCCGGGATCGACCTCGAAAAGACGATCCTGCGCGGCCAGCCGATCCGGCAGCGCATCGTGAAGGCCGGCGGAGAGGTCGTGACCCGCGCGATGATGGCCTCCAGCTATGTCACCGTGACGCTCAGCAGCTACGCCGATCTGCTGCAGGAGCGTTTCCCCAAGGCCGACGTCACGCTGGTGCCGCATGGTACCTTCGACACCGACCGACAGGACATGCCGGCCCTTGCCGATCGTCTCGCACGGATCGTGACCATGGGCAAGTTCGGCACCTACAAGCGGCTCGAAACGCTGCTCGAGGCCTTCGACCTGCTGCGCGAGGGGGGCGACAACCCGGATCTGGAGCTGGTCATCGGCGGGACCGATCACCCCAGCACCCCGGGCTACCTGAAAGAGGTTGCCGAGGCGCGCCGCGATGATCCCGGCGTGATCTTCCACGGCTATGTCGCCGAGGAGGACATCCCCGAGTTCTTCGGGAACGCACGGCTTTGCGTCTTCGATTACAACTCGACCACCGGCAGCTCGGGCGTTCTGCACCAGGCCGCCAGCTATGGCACCGTCCCGGTGTTCCCGCGGATCGGCGATTTCGTGGATCTCTGCCAGGACGAGGGGCTGACCGGCGAAAACTATGCCCCGGGCGATGCCCCCGGCATGGCCGCCGCGATCGCGCGCCTGCTGCGGGACGGAGAGCTTGCCGCAGAGATCGCTGAAGGCAACCGACTCGCGTCTCTCGGGATGCCGTTCTCGCAGGTCATCGAGTTCCACGTGGAAAAATTCCGGCGCCTGCAGGCGGGAATCACCGAATCCCCGGTCGAGAGCGGCGAAAACCTCCCCGCCTGACCCATCCGAAAGGATAGGCGGCACCACCCCAAAGACGAGTGCCGCCTACCCCACCGACCAGCCCAGTAACCTTCTGACACGCAAACCTATTCCTCGGGCACTGAGACTCGAATGGCCCTGATGAAGCATAAAGTTGGAAAGGTTTTAAGAGGTGCTCCGATGACTGTTCTGACCAAGATCGACCTACCCGCCACTCCTCCCCGTGGCCTTGTTCCGTCCCCCGCGGAACGTCAGTCTCGGAGCACCCAGATTTCCATCGTGGTGCCCTGCTACAACGAAGCCGAGCGGCTCGACAGCGCAGCCTTCCTGCGCTTCCTGGCCGAGACCCCCGAGGTCTCCCTGGTCTTCGTCGACGACGGCAGCAAGGATGCCACCCTCGAGGTTCTCTCCACGCTTCACGCGGTCTGCCCCGAGCGGATCGACGTCCTGCGCCTGAAGAAGAACTCGGGCAAGGCCGAGGCCGTTCGCCAGGGCCTGCTCTTCGCGACCACCAAGCGCGTCCGCCACGTGGGCTACTGGGATGCCGACCTGGCCACCCCGCTTGATGCGATCGTCGATTTCGCCCGCGTCGCGAACCGGTTCTCGGATCTCGAAGTGATCTTCGGTTCCCGCCGGGTCATGCTCGGCCACCGGATCGAGCGGACCGTCGCCCGCCGCTGCATCTCGCGGATCTGCGCGACGCTGGCCCGCGTGGCCGTGCGCCTGCCGATCGGCGACACCCAGTGCGGCGCGAAGATGCTGAGAAATACCGCCAACCTGCGCCGCGCCCTGGCGCAACCGTTCACCGCGGGTTGGCTTTTTGATGTCGAGTTGTTCACGCGCATCTCCGACGGGTCGTCCGATCGCACCCGTGCCTTCTACGAGATGCCGCTTGCCGAGTGGAGCGAAGTTGCTGGCTCCAAGGTTTCCGGGAGGGCTGTGGTAAAGAGTGGTCTGCAAATGTTGCGCCTGATCGCGCAAAGCCGTCTGGGCGGGTTTCCCTCCCCCGTCCAGACGGCAGGGGACGCAGAGCTCGCTTTCGCTTCCCTCGAACCCGTTTACCTGACCGCCTGATATGGCATCGGTCGACACATATTCCCCGGGCAAGATCGGCCCCGCAGGGCTTGCCGCCGCACTGGCGAGCCCCGTGCTGCTGATCTTCCTCTCCACCAACGTGGTGAATGCCGGAAATCTGGCTTTCAACATGCTGTTCAGCCGGTGGATGGGACCCGAGCTTTTTGCCGACCTTGCAACCCTGATGACGATCAAACTGGCGCTGCTGGGCATTCTCGGCGCGCTTCAGATGTCCGTCAGCCACCTTGTCGCGCGGGCCGATGGCACTGACGCCGGGTTGCTGACGCAGATCGCGCGGATCAACAGCCGGGCCTTCGTGGCGCTGCTGGCTCTTTTTCCCGTCGTGGCCGCGCTGTTCCTGTTCACCGCCCTGCACAGCCATCTTGGGCTTGGCTCCGAATGGGCCTTGCTGATCCTGTTCGCCTCGCTTCCCTTCACCGCACCGCTGAGCCTTCTGCGCGGGGTCGTAATCGGCCAGCTTGCGGTGCGCCCCGTGATCCTGTCGGCCAATGCCGAGATGGGCGTTCGCCTTGCCGGGGGCATCGGTGCCTGGCATGCGGGCCTTGGCCTTGAAGGCGTGGTTGCCGCGATCGCCCTGTCGATCTTTGCCGGGTGGTTCGTCATCCGCAATGAACTGCCCGCCGCTGAGGGCGCGACCTCGGACGCGCTGCCGGTTGCCCGGGCCATCGGCATCGCGGCCCTGCCCTTCGCGGCCCTTCAGGTTGCCCAGGTCATTCTTCTGGACGGCGATGTGGTGCTGGCGCAGTTCCTGCTGTCGGATACCGAAGCCGGATATGTCGCTGCCTTCGCCTTGTTTCAGCGTATTCAGTTCTTCGCCTGTTTCGGCCTTGCCGCGGCCCTGCTGCCGGCGGTGGCCTCCACCTCGCGCACCGGCTTCTCTCCGCTTGCGCAGGCGGCTCCGGCAGGATGGCTTTTTCTGGCAGTTGCCATCCCGTTCGGAGCCGCCACCATCTTCGCGCCCGAAGCCCTTCTGCGGCTTGTCGTCGGCGCTTCCTATCTTCCGGCTGCGCCCCATCTGTGGATGGCGGGTCTGGCCTCGATCGCGTTCACTTTCAGCTATCTCGCGGCGACGTTCCTTGCCGGTCTTGGCGACCGCTCGGGCATCCTTGCCGTGATCATCGCGTCCCCCCTCCAGGTCTTCGTGATCCTGGAGCTTGCGTCAGAAGGCCCGCAGGGGCTGGCGGGCCTTCTGACGCTCAAGTTGGGGTGCCAGCTCGCGCTGGCGGCTCTGGTTCTGATCCTGTGCCTGATCCGGATCCTCTCTCGTGACGACCGTTCGTCAATCATCTCTTCACCGTCCGCGTGACATCAAAGGAGCCCGCCATGTCCAATAGTATCATTCGCCCCGTTATCCTGTGTGGCGGCAGCGGCAAACGCCTCTGGCCCGTCTCCCGCAAGAGCATGCCCAAGCAGTTCGCCCGCCTCACCGGCGAGGAAAGCCTGCTGCAGACGACCGTGCGGCGGATGGAGGATATTGGATGCGCTGCCCCGGTCCTGATGACGGCGAACGACTATCGCTTCACCGTGGGTGAGCAGATGGACGAGATTGGTTCTCGCGGGCACAAGATCGTCATCGAACCGGTCAGCCGCAACACCGCCCCGGCGATCTGCGCCGCGGCCGAGATCATTGCCCAGGACGATCCGGATGCCCTGATCCTGGTGGCGCCCTCCGATCACCTGATCCGCGACACGATGAGCTTTGGCCGCGCCCTGGCCGCCGGGGCCGAACGCGCCCGCGGTGGCGAGATCGTGACCTTCGGCATCCGCCCGACCGGTCCGGAAACCGGCTTTGGATATATCGAGCTCGCCGATCCGGAAGCCCCGGATGAAGAGGCGCAGACCTACGTCCAGTTCACCGAGAAGCCGGATCAGGAAACCGCCGAGCGTATGGTCGCCTCGGGCAGCTATGTCTGGAACGCGGGGATCTTCCTGTTCTCGGTCCGCACCATTCGCGCTGCCTTTGCCCGCCACGCGCCGAAGCTGCGCTCCGCGGTCAAAACCGCCGTGCGCGACGGCAAGCACGACCTCGATTTCTTCCGCCTGGCCAACAGCTTCGTGGACGCTCCCGATATCTCGATCGACTACGCGATCATGGAGCACGAGATCGGCTCTGTCGTGCCGGTTTCCGCCGGGTGGAACGATCTGGGAAGCTGGCGCTCGGTCTGGCAGGAAAGCGATCGCGATGGCGATGGCGTCGGCCTGACGGGTGCTGCCACCGCGCTGCATTGCAAGGACACGCTGCTGCGGTCCGATGACGACTCGGTTCAGGTGGTCGGGATCGGGCTGCGCAACATCGCGGCCGTCGCCACCCGGGATGCGGTTCTGATCACCGATCTGGACGCCACCCAGGACGTTGGCGAGGCGGTGACCGCGCTGAAACTGGCCCGCGCCCCGCAGGCCGAGGAATTCCCCCGCCATCACCGGCCTTGGGGATATTACGAAACATTGGCCCTGGGCTCGCGCTACCAGGTCAAGTCCATCGTGGTGAAGCCGGGCGGCAAGCTCTCGCTTCAAAGCCACGTGCACCGTGCCGAACATTGGGTCGTGGTCGAGGGCACGGCGACCGTGACGATTGGTTCCGAGGAGAAGCTCGTCGGTGAAAACCAGTCCGTCTACATCCCGCTGGGAGAAGTTCACCGCCTTGCAAATCCCGGCAAGTTCCCCCTTCGTCTGATAGAGGTGCAAACCGGCGGTTACCTTGGTGAGGACGACATTGTCAGGTACGAGGACATCTATGAGCGTGCATGAGTTTCGGTACCCGGGGCGCCCGTCGGGCAGCCCCGCCGCGGCCTCCTGTTTCAAGGCCTATGACATTCGCGGCCAGATCGGGAATGACTTCAACGAAGAGACCGCGTGGCGGATCGGCCGGGCCTATGCCAAGGTCATGTCGCCCGGAATGGTGGTGGTCGGGCGGGACTGCCGCGACAGCAGCCCGGCGATGCAGGAAGCGCTCATCGAGGGGCTTCTCGACATCGGAATGGACGTGGCCGACATCGGCCTGTCGGGCACCGAAGAGGTCTATTTCGCAACCGCGCACCTTGGCGCCAGCGGCGGGATCGAGGTGACGGCCTCGCACAACCCGATCGACTACAACGGCTTCAAGATGGTGGGTCCGGGCAGCCGCCCCCTGACGCAGGAGGAATTCGACGCGATCAAGCACGAGTTCCTGACCGACCGACTTGAATTCCGCTACGATCTTCGGCGGGGCACCCGAAGCCACGTCTCGGTGCGCAAGCACTACGCGCGCAAGGTCGCATCATTCGTCCAACCCGACCAACTCCGCCCGCTGAAGCTGGTGGTCAACGCGGGGAACGGTGTTGGCGGGCAGGCGTTCGACGCCATTTTGCAAGAGTTGCAGGCCGCCGGTGCGGTTCTGGACGTGCACCGGATCCAGCACGATCCGGATGGCACCTTCCCGAACGGCATCCCGAACCCTCTGTTGCCCGAGAACCGGGCGGCGACGGCTGACGCGGTGCGCGAAACCGGTGCAGACCTCGGGATTGCGTGGGACGGCGACTTCGACCGATGTTTCTTCTTCGACGAGACCGGTGCCTTCGTCGATGGCGAATATTTGGTCGGCCTCCTCGCGGCGGCCTTCCTCGAAGAGGCGCCCGGTGAGCGCATCGTCCATGACCCGCGCGTGCTGTGGAACACCCGCGATATCGTGGCGCGGTTCGGTGGCGAGGCCGTGGTCTCGAAAACCGGCCACGCCCATGTGAAACGCATGATGCGTGACGCGGGGGCGATCTATGGTGGCGAAATGTCGGCGCACCACTATTTCGCGGATTTCATGTATTGCGACAGCGGCATGATCCCCTGGCTGAAGGTGATCGAGCGGATGTCGACCACCGGGCAGCCCCTCTCGGCCCTGGTGGGCGAGATGCAGGCGAAATTCCCCTCCTCGGGCGAGATCAACTTCAAGATCGCCAACCCGGATGCGGCGATGGCCCGGGTGATCGATGCGCTAGGCGCCGCCGCAGTGGAAATGGACGGCCTCGACGGGATCAGCATGAGCTTCCCCGAGTGGCGCCTCAACCTGCGTTCATCCAGCACCGAACCGCTGCTGCGGCTCAATATCGAGGCCAGCCGTAGCCGCGAGATCGTGGACAACCGGGTCGAGATGGTGCGCGCGCTGATCGAGAACCGCTAGGCCTTTCGCCATTGGGCGCCGCAGCCTCAGACGAGGTTGCGGTCCCGGGCGATCATCGCGGCGTGGGTGCGGTTCTTGGCCGAGAGCTTGCGGCAAACGTTCTTGACGTGGAGCTTCACGGTCACTTCCTGAAGGTCGTAATCCCGCGCGATCTCCTTGTTGGCCTTGCCTTCGGCGATGCCTTTCAAGACCTGCCGCTCGCGCTGGGTCAGGTCGCTGGAGGTATCGTCTTCCTCCTCGGCGGTCATCAGGTCGAGCGGCGCATAGGTTTCGCCCATGGCCATGAACTTGAGGATGTTGAGAAGCGACTTCGACGGGATCGTCTTGGGCAGGAACCCCGCCGCGCCAAGCTTGAGCGCCTCGTCGGCCACGGATTTGTTCGCGGTGCCGGAAATGATCGCCACCGGGCGTCCGCCGGTGGCCTCCAGCGCCCTCTTGAGGCCTTCAAGCCCGTTCATGCCCGGCATGTCGTAGTCGAGAAGGGTAATGTCGATGTCTCCGGCCGATTTGATTTCGGCCAAGGCCTCGTCAAGTGTGGAGGCCTGAACCACCGTCGTGTTTTCATCGCGACCAATCAGGAGAGCGATGGTCTCGCGTACAAGGTCGTGATCGTCTGCGACAAGAATCTTCATGCTCGAAATAAGTCCCGCTCGCCTGCGGCGTGTGTTGGCCGCTCATTTCCCTTTTGGCACGGCATTTGCGCCCGTTCCAGAAAATACATGCAAATCTGTGCAGATTATGGATCAAAAGTACCTTTTTTGGCCCATCTGGAAACGCTCGTTGAAGGCGATATCCCTTTGCCTCGCCATCCTACACTTTTGGATAGTATTCGTGCCGCCGCGGCGCAGCGATAACTGAGGAAACCGTCTATTCGAGGAACTCGACATGTTTGTTCGTCCCGACTTCCTGACCACCTGCAGAAGCTTCCTTTTCGGGGGCGCAGTTTCACTTGTCGCGGCCCTGCCGACGCCCTCGGCGGCGGAAGCCGGGTATTCGTTCGGCGTCGTCCCTCAGTTCGAGGCGCGAAAGCTTTCGGCAATCTGGACGCCGATACTTGCCGAGATCGAAAGCCGGGTCGGGCACGAACTTCACATGGTCGGGTCTCCACGAATTCCCGATTTCGAGCAATCCTTCGCGAATGGCGAGTTCGATTTCGCTTATATGAACCCCTATCACTCGCTGGTTGCCTTCGAGGCGGAGGGCTACGAGCCGTTGATCCGCGACGGTGCACGGCAGCTTTTCGGCGTGCTGGTGGTTCACAAGGACAGCCCGTATCAGTCGGTCGCGGACCTCGACGGAAAGCGTGTCGCCTTTCCCGCCCCGAATGCGTTGGGTGCATCGCTACTGATGCGGGCGGAGTTGGATCGCATTCACAACATCAGCGTGAAACCGCGCTACGTGGCGACGCACAGCTCGGCCTATCTGAACGTTGCCCTGGGAGAAGCCGAGGCGGCAGGGGGTGTCATGGGCACCTTCCGCTCGCTCGACCCCGAGATCCGGGACCAGCTGCGTATCATCTACGAAACCCGCAAGCTGCCACCGCATCCGATCACCGTGCATCCCCGGGTTCCGCGCGAGGTTGCAGAGGCCGTGCGGCAGGCATTCCTGGACCTGGCCATGACCCCGGAAGGCCAGGAATTGCTCAAGCAGGTTCCCCTCCTCGAGGCCGTTCCGGCGAAGGTGTCCGACTACGAGATCCTTAAGGAAATGCACCTTGAAGACTTCTACATTGAAGCTGTAACCAACTGATCAGAAGGTTGGAGGCAGCAGGATCATGAAGAACCAATCGATCCGCAGGCGTTTCACGGTCATCGTTCTTGCGGTGACCGTTGCCATCGCTGGCTTCTTTCACTTTGTCTGGTTGCCCCGCGTTGCGGTGGTGCTGACCGAAGCCAAAACCCGCGACGTGCATCGGCAAGTCGAGATTCTCGTGGATGGCCTGTTGCCTTTCCTGCTCAGCGGCCAGTACGCGGCGGCCTATGAGACCCTTGATCACGTCAAGGACCGTCACCCTGATTGGCTCGAGCTGTCCCTTTATCGCCCGGATGGGCGGCGCATCTACCCCCTGTCGACGCCCGAGGCGGTCGATGGGCCGAACCTCGTGCGCGCAAGACATGTGATCGGGTTTCGGGGCGATACTTTCGGCACTCTCGATGTCACCGTCGACCTGGCGGAAGAGATCCGTATCCTCCATCGCGAAGAGGCTCGCATGGCCATCCTGGCCTTTGCCTTCCTCATGTCGGCGATGTTCCTGATGGGGTATCTGCTGGACCGGCTGGTAACGCGCCGCCTCAGCGTTCTTGCGACCGCCGCCGACGAGATGTCGGCGGGCAACTTCTCGGCCCGTCTGCCCGAGGCCTCCTCCGACGAGGTCGGGCGTCTTGCCCAAAGCTTCTCGGACATGCGATCGCAGATCTTCGAGAATACCGTGTCGCTCAAGGTCGCCCGGACCGAGGCCGAAGCCGCGCTGGAGGCCAAGTCGCGCTTCCTCGCCACCATGAGCCACGAGATCCGGACCCCGCTCAACGGGGTGATCCCCGTGGCGGAACTGCTTCTCGACGGGGACCTGTCTCAATCCCAGCGCAATCAGGTGGAGACGATCCAGAAGTCCGGCAAGGCGCTCTTGTCGATCGTCGACGACATCCTCGACCTCAGCAAGCTCGAAGCCGGGATGATCACCCTGCGCAAGGAGCGGTTCGGCCTGGACGGGCTTGTCGGCAACGTTCTGGACATCCTGCAGGCCCCGGCCGAGACGAAGAACCTCTACCTGAACTCCGAAATCGCGGACGATGTGCGCGGCAACTATGATGGCGACGAGGATCGCTTGCGGCAGGTCCTGATCAACCTGGTGGGCAACGCGATCAAGTTCACCGAACGTGGCGGCGTGACAGTCCGGGTCTGCGCAGCCCCCGACGCCGACGGCATCCTGCGGTTCGAGGTGATCGACACCGGCATCGGGATTCCAACGAGTGAACATGGGCGTATCTTCGAACGGTTCGAGCAGGTCGATGATGGTCGCACCCGTCGGTTCGGCGGCAGCGGCTTGGGACTGTCCATCACCAAGGCGCTCGTCTCGGCTTTCGGCGGCGAGATCGGCGTGGAGAGCGCACCCGAGCGCGGCAGCAAATTCTGGTTCACCCTGCCGTTGGAGCGGGTGGAGGCCGACGTCCCCGAAACCAAGGTCGAAGAGGTCATCGTACAAGAGCGGGTGCCCACACCCCGCGCCCCGGTCGCGGCATCTCCCGAGATGCGCAAGGTGCTGGTGGCAGACGACAATTTCGTCAATCGTACCGTGGCCACCGCGATCCTGCAGGATCTCGGCTTCGAGGTGACGGCGGTCGAGTCCGGCAAGGACGCGGTGTCCGCAGCCGGGGAACACTCGTTCGACCTGGTCCTCATGGACATGCACATGCCCGAGATGGACGGGCTTGAGGCGACACGGAGGATCCGTGAAAGCGAAGGCCCGAATACGGGCACCCGCATCATCGCGCTCACCGCCAGTGTGCTGCAGGAAGACGTGGACAGCTGCTTCGAGGCCGGCATGAACGATTTCCTGTCGAAGCCGCTGGTGAAGGCAAAAGTGCAGGAACTCCTCGTCGAGACCTCCGCCTAGACCCGCGAAAGACAGCATTTCTTCAGGGTTAAGGATTCCTTGAAACCTTCCCGGCCACACCGGACCCAGCTCCATCGACAAAGGTCCGGTCCCGATGCCCTCCATCCCCGGCTTGAGCAAGGCGCCTTTTGCCCGGTCCGCCGCGCGGACGAATGCGCGCCTTCTCGCGGCCCGGTTGCGAAAGGCCCTTTGGGTTCTGCAGCGGCACCACGCTTCGCGCGGGGGAAAGGGCGACCTGCTATCCTGGGGTCGGACGCTTGGGCTGCTGACCTTCTTCCCGTTCCGGCATCGCCGATACTTGATGGCATATCTCTTGCGCGGAGACAGCGCGGCAGGTGACCGGTTGGAGCAGGCGCTCCTTGGTGGCGCGACGTCGGAACCGATTGCCGCGCACGCGATCTTCGCACCTCAGCCCGTCCCGAAGCTGGCAGAGCCGGTCGACATCATCCTGCCGGTCTTCAACGCCCATGACGATCTGCGCGACTGTCTCGACGCCCTGCTGCGCTACACCGCCGCGGCCCACAGGCTCCATTTGGTCGATGATACCTCGACCGATCCGCGCATTCTGCCCCTTCTGCGCGATGTGCAGGCGGCACGTCCGAACACGCGCCTGACGATCAATGAGGAAAACCTCGGCTTCGTCGGAACGGTCAACCGCGCCCTTTCCGACTGTACCGGCCATGTGGTCCTGCTGAACAGCGATGCGATGGTGCCAGACCGCTGGCTGGACCGCCTGATCGCCCCCATCCTTACCGACGCGGGCGTGGCCTCGGTCACGCCGATGTCTGACAACGCCGAAATATTCACCGTTCCGGGCGCGCGGGAAGATCAGGCACGACGCATAGACCGCATCGCCGCCCGGCTGAACTGGACGTGTGCCCAGGCGAAGGCCCCGACCGGCGTCGGGTTCTGCATGGCCATGAGCCGCACCTGGCTTGACCGGGTGCCGGGCCTCGATCCTGCCTTCGGCCGTGGCTACGGCGAAGAGGTCGACTGGTGCCGCAAGACGGCGGCGCTCGGCGCGGCCCATCTCGGGCTCGGGTCGCTTTTCGTGGCGCACCGCGGGGGGCGATCCTTCGGCGATGACCGGCATAGGCTGCGGCAGGACGGGGCGCACCGCCTGTCACGGCGCTATCCGGACTTCGACGCGTCGGTGAGCCTCTTTCGCAAGGAAGACCCCCTGATCGGCCCGCGGCTCGCGCTGGCAATCGGCGCCCTTGGGGATGGCGAGGTGCCGATCTATCTCGCGCATCGGTTGGGCGGAGGGGCGGAGCTTTGGCTGCAGGACCGGCTGCATGAGGCCCGCTGCGGGGCGCTGGTTCTGCGTCCAACGGCGAACGGGGCCCTTTTGACGCTTGAGGTGCATGGGGGCGATGCCCCGCTGATCGGCCAGGTTCCCGTCGAGGATTTGCCCGGCTATCTCGGCATCCCTGAAACCAAGCACGTGATCTATTCCTGTCTTGTCGGACCGCTATCGCCCTTCGATCTTCTCCAGAAGGTGCAGGCCTGCCTGTACCCCGAGGACCGGCTAACGGTTCTTTTCCATGATCATTTCCCGCTCTGCCCTTCTCATACGCTGGTCGGTGCGGGTGGCAGGTTCTGCGGTCTGCCGGATGCAGAAACCTGCGCGGCCTGCTTTCGGAACCTACCAATCGCGGCCAAGGGCGGGGTGTCTTCGATCCTCGATTGGCGGGAAAGTTGGCGCGATATTCTGGGGCGCACCGGGGACATCATCGTCTTCTCTGGATCCAGTTTGGAATACCTGCGCCGCATACTCCCCGAAGTCGCGGCCAAAGCGAGAATCGAGCCCCATTTCGTGCCATGGGCGCCCGCGCCGCTTGACCCTTGCCACGGCGCAGCGTTGGGAGTTCTGGGCAATATCGGGCGCGACAAGGGAGGTGAGGTTATTCATCGGCTTGCCAGGGCCAACAATGGGCTTGGCCTCTCGGTCATTGGAAAACTCGACCCGGCCTTTGCGCATCCTCGGATCAGGGCCCACGGCCCCTACGATCGGGCCGAGATTGCCGCGCTTGCCCGCCGCTACCGTATCGGCGCGTGGTTCATCCCCTCGATATGGCCCGAAACCTTTTGCTTCACCGTGCACGAGGCGCTGGCCACGGGCCTGCCGGTCTATGCTTTCGACATCGGTGCGCAGGGGGAGGCCGTGCGGCAAGCGCCGAACGGACACTCCCTGGATCCGGCCCTGATTGGTGGCGAGCCTCGCGACCTCGCGGCGGCTCTGAGGCAAAAGTAACGCGCTATTAACCATCCTGCGGTGCTGTTCGGGGGTGACCCGAACCCGCCCGGAGGAGCCTTTGGCCGACATCGCCATCATCGGATACGCCGCCCGCCTGCCCGGGGCCGAAACCGCAGCTGAGGCATGGGAGGTGATCCGTTCCGGCCGGTGCGTAATTTCGGAGGTGCCGGAGAGCCGCTGGTCCTCGGACAGGTTCCTGGGCACCGGGCCAGGCCGATCGGTCACGCGCCGGGCGGGCGTTCTGGATGACCCTTTCGGCTTCGATGCGGCTTTCTTCGGCATCTCCCCGGCCGAAGCGGTACAGATGGACCCGCAGCAACGCATCCTGCTGGAAACCGTCGCGCGGGCCTTCGATCATGCGGGCTGTGATCCGGCCCGGCTGGACCGCGACGCGGTGGGTGTCTTCATTGGGGCCTCTGCTGCGGACCATTCGACCCTTGCGCTGCAGGACCCGGCGGCGATGGGGCCCCGTTTCATGCTGGGCAACACGCTGTCGATCCTGGCCAACCGGATCTCGCAGCACTTGGATTTCCGGGGGCCGAGCCTGACCGTGGACACGGCCTGTTCCTCGAGCCTCGTGGCGCTGCACCAGGCAAGGCAGGCACTAGAGACCGGAGAGATCGAGACCGCGGTAGTGGGGGGCGTGAACCTTCTGCTGTCGCCGATCCCCTTCGTAGGGTTTTCGCAGGCCGGGATGCTCTCGCCCAGCGGGCAGTGCCGCCCCTTCGCAGCGGGCGCTGATGGCTACCTGCGCGCCGAGGGCGCGGTGGTCGTCCTGTTGCAACGGATGGAAGTGGCGCGGCGTTTGGCTGTTGGGGCGCGGGGGATACTCTGCGCTACGGCAACAAACAGCGACGGCGCCGGAACCGCCTTGGCGCATCCCTCGCGGGAGCGGCAGGCGGCGCTGGTCGCGTCGACGCTGGCCGCGGCAGGCGCCTCCCCCGAGGACCTTGCCTTTGTGGAGGCACATGGCACCGGAACCGCTGTCGGCGACCCGATCGAGGCCGCAGCCTTGGGCCAGAGCCTTGGGCAGAACCGGTCGATGCCGCTTCCTCTTGGTGCGGCAAAGGCGCATTTCGGACATCTCGAACCGGCGGCAGGCCTGGTTGGGTTGATCAAGGCGCAGTTGACGCTTGAGAACGGCATTCTGCCCGGTGTCCCGCACGCCACGCAGCCCAATCCGGCAATAGACTTCGCGGCGCATAACCTCGACCTTCCAGACGCAACGCGCGCATTGCCCGAACGACAATCCCCCTGGCTCGCCGGGGTCAGTGCCTTCGGCTTCGGTGGGGTAAATGCCCATGCGGTGATCCGGCAACCGGATTTGGCACCGGGCAAGACCCATCCAGTTCCACCGATGCCGAAAGCGCTTTTGCTGACGGCTGCGACGCGTCCGGCGTTGGAGAGCATGGCCAGGGATTGGCAGCAAGTTTGCAGGAACGAAGGCGCGGATCTATCCCGTGCAGTTGCGGCGGCCAACCGGTGTCTTCCGCGCCACCGGCTCCGAATGTGCCTGCCCGCAGGTGACGCCGGGACTCTCAGGGCCTCCCTCGCGCAAGCCACCAAGGGTTCTGGGGTGCCCCGCGCAGCAAATCGCCCCGAACCTATGCCCGTGGTCTTCGTATTTTGCGGAAACGGGGCCCTCTGGCGGGGCATGGCGCGGGAAACGTATCGAAACGACCCGGTATTCCGCCGCGTGTTCCGGCGGGTGGCACGCCATATCGTTGCGGCGGGTGGAGTCGATATCACGTCGCGCCTTTTAACGACCGGCCCCTCGCTAGACTTGACCCGAGCCGAAGTCGCGCAACCCCTGCTCTTTGCCCTTCAGGTCGCGCTCTGTCGCGCCCTCGCCGCAAAGGGGCTGCGCCCGGCGGCGGTTCTTGGCCACTCAATGGGCGAGGTCGCGGCTGCCGTCGTCGTGGGGGCGCTGTCGGAATCGGCGGGTGCAAAAGTGGTCGCAAGCCGCGCGGCGGCCTTCGCGCCGTTGCGCGGCACCGGCGCCATGGCGGTTCTGGCGGCATCGCGGGGCGCGGTGGAAAATCTCATCCAGACGCAGGCTTTGCCCGTTGCCATCGCCGCAGAGAACGCGCCGGACAATGTCACGGTCAGCGGTGAGCCCTGCGTGGTCGAGGCGCTTCTGCAGGCCGCAAAATCTGCCCGGATCGCGGCACGGCGGCTACCGGTCCCCTATGCCTATCACAACCCGATGCTTGCTCCGCCATTGCATCAAATCGTTGGTCCATTGGCGGGCATCAAGGCACACGTCCCGCAGATTCCGTTTTATTCGGGGTGGCAAGGTCAGCGGTTCAAAGGGGCGCCGACGGCGGGCTATTGGGGGCGCAATGCGCTGGAGCCGGTCGCGTTCCGGCAGACCGTGGAGGCATTGGCCGGGGATGGGTTCGAATTATTCGTGGAGGTCTCTCCCAAGGCCGTTCTGGCGGGGTCGATCCGAGACACGCTGGAACAGGTCGGAGCAAGTGGTCAGGTAATCGCCGGATTGTCCCAGACCGACCCGCCCCGGAACCCCGACGAGATTGCCCGAGACGTGATCGCCGCAGGGGGCGCGCTGGACGAGGCGGCGATGCTCGGGGAACGACCCGCGACGATGCCGGACCTGCCGCCCTATCCGTTCGATCGGAAGGACTATCGGTTTGAGCCGACCCGTGGTGCAGACCTGTTCGGGCAGCGGCCGCCGCATGGGTTTCTCGGCGCGCGTCAGGACGCGGAACACCCCTGCTGGAGTGGGCATATCGCGCGCATTCGCCGCCCCTGGCTCGGGGATCACCGGATCGGGGGGCGGGCTCTTTTCCCCGCGACGGCAGTCCTCGAAACCCTGGCCGCCGCCGCGCGTGAGTGCGAGGGTGGCACGGGCGTCGAATTGCGCGATGTCGATTTCCTGCAGGCGCTGGAGGTGCCTGACGACCATGTTCTTGAAACGCGGACGCGGTTCGATGCCCCATCGCGGCGGTTGACGTTTGAAACGGGGCGCGACGGGACATTCACCACGATCGCTCGCGCCAGCGTTCTGACGGCTTCCCCCGCACGGACCGAATGCCTGGTGGCCGGCGAGGGCGAGCCTACGGATGAACTCTACACGGCGCTTGCGTCGGCAGGCATGGACTACGGGTCGGCGTTCAGGGGGCTTTCGTCGGTCCGATGCGAGGGGAGCCGTGCTTTCGGCCGGATCGACCTGCCGCCGAACGACCCGGAACTCCTGTTTGACCCCTGCGCGGCGGATGCCGGGCTGCATGCGGTGGCCGCGATCATCGGGCAAGGCCGGGGGGGTGCCCTGATCCCGACCGGCGTGGAGCGGGTGCGCATGGGCAGCCCCGGGCGGATCGCGGGCGTGGAGGTGACTGTCCGACGGCAGGCTGGCGAAGGTGTTGTCGCCGATATCCGGTTCTCGGAGAGGTCTGGACGGGTGTTCTTGTGGCTGGACGGCCTGCGCCTCCGCCCCATGCCCAGCCCGAAGCCGGAGCCTGACCTTTGGGACGAGATCGAGGTGCCGGTGGCGGGCGGCACGTCCCCGTTCCTTGGTCCGGTGATCCGGAAGATGGCACTGCAGGATGACGCCAAATGCCCGGAAAACCTTTTACGCGAGGCGTTGGGCGCGCGACTTGCATGGGATGCCAGCAACCGGCTCGGAAACCTGTCCACGGGCAAATGCCCCTGGCCCGAGGCGAACACGATCCTTCGGGCCATCGCGGAGGCCGCGCCGGGCGCGAGTGACCTGCTTTGGACGGGATTGGCGGCTGTGGAGGGGGCCGGGGGGCGGCCAACCTTTGATCTTGTTCGCGCGGCATCGGCGGTTCTGGACGGGGCCAAAAAGGGCGCACCGCGTCGGATTCTTCTCGTGGGGGATGTACCGCCGTCTCTGGCCGCCGCCGCTCGCCGGCATGGGGCTCACCTGACCATCGTGCCGGAACAGGGTGCCGGACCGCACCGGGCGCGTTCGGAACTGGGCCGGGTCCGCCTGGCTGCGCTGGGCGACCTGAGGTCGACCCGATTCGATCTGGTGGTAGGGTTGGGCCTCTCCCGATGGGCATCAGCCGAAACCCGTGAGGACGTCGCCCGGATCGCCGCCAGGTCGGTTGAAACGCTCTGCCTCGAGGGCGCGCCCGACGAGCTTGGCCAGATTGGCCAGCCGGACGCCTTTGGATGTAGCCTCACGCGGCTGGAGGCGGATTTCCGGGCCAGTGGTTTGGACCTCGAACGGACGGTGCTGGAGAGCTCCCCGGGGGTTGTCGCGCTGCACCGGAAAGGCAGCGCGGCCGAGCCAAATCTCCGGGCGCTGGATATCAGGGGGACAGGGCCGTTGGCCGAGGGCCTCCGGCGAGTCACGGAAGCTGGTGAAGGCGCCATCCCGGTTTGGGCGGTCGAGGGGGACGGGATCGCAGCCGTCATGGCCGGTATCCTGAACCAATGCCGTGAAAAGCGGCCGTGCAGCCCGATCTGGCTTCTCGCCTGTGGCGGTCCAGAGGCCGACATGCTCTTTGCCTGGCGCCGGGTTCTGGCAAACGAATCCGGCTGCGATATGCGCGCGGTGATCGTTTCCGGGGCGGTGGCGCACGCACGGTTGGCAGACCTGATATCCCGATCGGAGGAGGTCGAACTGCGCGTCACGCCCGAGGGGGCCTTCACCCCGAGAATCGTACCAAAGGCCGAACGCGAACCGTCCAAGCCAGAGGGAAGATGGAAACTTTCCCTCGCGCGGCGCAATCTGCGGCTTGAGGGCTTCACCTGGGAGATTGCGTCACGCCGTGCCCCTGGCCCGGGCGAGGTGGAAATCGAGGTCACGGCTACGGCGCTCAATTTCCGCGACGTGATGCTGGCCCAAGGGCTACTGCCGCCGGAAATGGTCGAGAACGGATATCTCGGCACAGGACTCGGGATGGAATGTACCGGCCATGTTCTGCGCGCGGGCCCGGACACGGGTCTGCAGGTGGGGCAACCCGTCGCCTGCATCGCGCCGGATGCCTTCGCGAGCCATGTCACGGTGCCCGAAGGCATGGTGCTGGCGCTGCCCCCTGACGTGACGCCACAAGCGGGGGGGACCCTTCCGGTCGCTTTCCTGACCGCCGACTACGCCTTGACGGAGCTGGCCCGCCTGACCCGGGGCGAAATCGTTTTGATCCACGGGGCGGCGGGGGGTGTCGGCTTCGCGGCCGTTCAGATCGCAAGAGCCGCCGACGCCAAGGTCATCGCCACGGCGGGCAGCCCGGAGAAGCGGCGTTTTCTGCGGGCCTTGGGTATCGATCACGTGGCCGACAGCCGATCCGGCGCGGTCGAGGATCTGGTGCGCAATGTCACCGAAGGGCGCGGCGTGGACGTGGTGCTGAACAGCCTGTCCGGCGAGGGGGGCGCCCGAAGCCTGGCGTACCTCGGGCCGTTCGGGCGTTTTGTCGAGTTGGGCAAACGCGACTTCGCGGAGAATGCGCCTTTGCACACCCGTGCGCTGCGGCGGAACGTGAGCTACTTCGCCCTCGATCTTGACGAGGTTCTGGCCGCGCGGCCAGAAGTCCTGCGACCGGTCCTCGCCCGCCTTGCGAAAAATCTGACCGAGAAGCGGCTCCAGCCGCTCCCATTCCGGGCGTTTCCGGCGGAGGACGTGGGTGAGGCGTTCAGGCTCATGCGGGATGCCGGGCATATCGGGAAGGTTATCGTCGAGCCGCCCCGAGAGCCGGTTCCGCAAGGGTCATCATCGACTCTGGATTTTTACGGCAACTGGTTGATCACCGGCGGAACATCCGGCGTGGGCCTCGCCGTCGCGGAATGGTTGGCGGACAAGGGCGCGACCCGGTTGTGGCTAATAGGCCGCAGCGGGCAGGCGGACGGTTCGGCCCTTGATCATCTCCGACGTACCGGCGTGTCGGTCGAGGTCCGAACCTGCGACGTGGCAGATGCCGCTGCGATGGATGCCTTGGCGGAGGAAATCGCCGAAAACGGGGGGCTTTCCGGGGCGGTGCATTGCGCGGGTGTCTATGATGATGCGCCCCTTGATGCTGTGGATGCGGAGCGGATCGCCCGGGTTCTGGCGCCCAAGGTGGCGGGCGCGTGCAACATGGACCGGCTCGCGCGCTGCTTGGACCCACGTCACCTGTGGTTCTTCGGGTCCGTCTCGGCCCGGATCGGCACGCCCGGGCAGGGTGCCTATGCGGCAGCAAATGCCTTCATGGAGGGGCTGGCCAAGAGGCGATGGGCCGAGGGGCTGCCCGCCTTGGCCATCGCATTCGGCCCGATCGCAGATGTCGGTCTCTTGTCGCGGGACCCGGAACTGCGCGAAAGGCTTGGGGTCTGGGCCGAACCGATGACGGTGAGGCAGGCGCTGGATCGGCTGGAAGAGGTCCTGCGCGCGGAAGATCCGGGTGCGACGCTCACCATCGCGCCGATGCGCTGGGCGCGGTTGCGGCAGGATTTGCCGGTTCTGGCCGGTCCGCTGTTTGAGCTGATGGACTTGCCGGAGCGGGCAGAGTCGCTGCGCGATCTTCGGGCGCTGATCGCCGATCTCGGGCCGAAGGAAGCGCGGGGCAAGGTTCTGGCGGTTCTGCAGGAGGAACTGGGACGTCTTCTGCGGCAGGACCCGGCAGAGATCGACGTGCATCGCCGCTTGAGCGAGATCGGGGTCGACAGCCTTGCTGCGATGAGTTTCCGCCTGTCGACGGAGGAGGTTTTGGGGGCTGACCTGGCCCTTCCGGGGCTCGAGGCGCTGACCCTGGGCGAGATCGCCCGGTTGATCGTGGCCCCCTGCCACGGGCCAGACGAGGCCGAGAGGCTGGCTCGGCAGCATCTTGCGATGGAGGACAGCGCATGACGCCCGAGACCCGGGATTTGCTCGCTCAATTGGAGAAACGGCGCGGTGACATGCCGTCGGCGTCGGGTTCAGGCACGGTGTCAGCGCGCGAGTTCTGCACTTTGCCAGCGCTCCGCCGCATGGAGATGATCCGGAGCGCCGCCGCGCAACTGGGTCTGGTTTCGCCGTTCGACCGCATCGTCGAAGCCCGGCGGGGGGCCGAGGTCAGGATTGGCGGGCGCTGGGTTCGGGACTTTTCGTCCTATGATTACCTCGGGCTTTACCGAAGACCGGAGGTCATGACAGCCATGGCCAGGGCCACGGAAACCTGGGGCGCATCGGCCGGGGCCTCGCGCCTCGTGGGCGGAGAGGCGGCCTGTCATGGAGAACTCGAGCGGCAACTGGCCGAGTTCCTCGGGGTGGAGGCGGCGCTGACCTTTGTTTCGGGCCACGCGGCGAATGTCGCGGTGATCCGCAGCCTCGTGGGGCCGGGTGACGTGGTGCTGTCGGATGCGCTGGCGCATAACTCGATCTACGAGGGCATTCGCACCTCGGGTGCCACGCACCAACCGGTGCCGCACAGTGATTGGCGCTGGCTGGGGGATTGGCTTTGCTTGAATCGGTCGCGATATGGCCGCGCACTGATCGCCATTGAGTCGCTCTATTCCATGGATGGCGATTGCCCGGATCTGGCGCAATATGTGGCCCTGGCGCGGGAGCACGATGCCTGGCTGATGCTGGACGAGGCACATGGGCTGGGCGTGCTGGGTGCCACGGGCCGGGGGTTGCCCGAGGAACAGGGCATCGATCCGGCCGGTATCGACATCCGCATGGGGACGCTTTCGAAGGCGCTGGCCTCCTGCGGCGGGGTGATCGGCGGACGCGCCGAGTTGATCGACCTTTTGCGCCACACCGCGCCAGGGTTCGTCTATTCAGTGGGCCTGCCGCCGCCGATGGCCGGGGCCGCTTCGGCGGCGCTTGCAGTGCTGGAGCGGGAACCTGACCGGGTTCAAAAGCTGCGCGCCCTCTCTCGCCGCTTCCTCGAGGTGGCGCGATCCGCCGGTCTCGATTACGGCCCGGCGCAGGGATACGCGGTGATCCCGGTGATGGTCGGAAGTTCCCACCGCGCTGCGTGGCTCTCGGGCAAGCTGCTGGACGAGGGGATCAACGTGATGCCGGTGATGGCTCCCGCGGTGCCGGACCGGGCAGCGCGCTTGCGGTTCTTCGTCACCGTCAACCATGACGAGGGGATGATCCGCGAGGCCGTGGCCGCGACGGCGCATTGGCTGCCACATGCCCCGAAGTTCGCGGGTCAGGTCCGATGAGTGAGTGTCGGAAAGGGTCGCGCCAAGCGTTTCGCGACGTTCTCGGCCCCAACCTTGGCGCCGGGCCCGTCGAAGGTGCCGGGCACATGGTAGTGCATGAGAAACCCCGCGAACCGCTTGGCAAACGCGGGATCGGGCGTCATCGGCTCAGTCCAGAACCGGTCGGGATCGCCGCTGTGGGTCAGTTCCGGCATGTCAAAGATCGCGCGACCCAGAACATGGCATGGAATGCCATGCAGGATCGCGGCAAGGCCCACGGTGCTGTTGATCGTGACGACGCCACTGACACGGGCAAGCAGCACCGAGATATCGCCCGAGGGCAGGTAAAAGACGCTCGGCTCGTTTCGATCCGCCGCCCGCCACCAAGGCCGAAGCGTGTTGTCGAGCGGGTGCTCCTTGATCACCAACAGCGCGTCCTTCGGGGCATGGGCGTGGAAGGAGGTCAGAACTTGATCGATCACCTGTTCCTGCGGCGCCCCGGTTCCATCGCGCCGCAACTGGAAATCCGTGGCGAGTTGCAGCGGAAACAGAAAAATCGGCCCTGTGTGCTGCGCGATGCGGGCTTGGGCCTTTACCGTCATCTGTCGGCGCAGGGGCCGATGCAGGGCCTTGGCAGCCCATCCGGCATATTCCCGGACCGGCCCGTCCAGCGCGTAGGGTCGGTAGTGGGGGTACAGCAAAGGGCCCAAGAACAGGTTGGGCAGGTGGTAGCCCATGTCCAGAAGCCCATAGCGGAGGAAGGAATCCGCAGGCGGGGCGCTCGGCAACGCGGGGGGCGGGGATGGAATTTCTTGTCTGAACGCCTTTGGGATGGTCGATCGCGCACCGCGCCCCCAAGGTTCGATGGCGATAAGGTCGGGGCGCATGTAGCCTTGTTCGACGATCCACGGGGTCGGGCCGCCGGGCGTTCCGCGCAGCAGGTCGATCGCCATGCGATGATAGGGCCGCCCATCCCCGAGCATGACCAGATCCGTGGCGTCGATCGCGAACAGTGTCTTTTCCAGCCATCCGGGAAAGTCCTCGGGGCGCCCCCGGTAGGCGATGTAGCGCCCGGCCCGAGCGGGCCAGTAAAGACGGTCGCCCGGGGCGAAACCGATCCGCAGGGTCTCGGCCCCGAGCGCCTGGCAGGCGCGGGCGACACGTCCGAAGAAGGGCGAGGATGGGCCTTGCAGGAAGACGAGCCTGCGCCCGTCAAGAATGTCAGGTGGGCTTTGGTCGAACATCGTCGGAGGTCTTCGGTCTCATGACACTTCACGATCTTCATTTGCAGGGGGTGCGGGCCACCCAGTTCCGAAACGAGCGCCGCGTGTTCCTGTTCTTGCAAGGCCATCCCTCGCGGTTCTGGCCCCGGCTGGCGCAAGGCTTGCAGGCGCAGGGTTACCGGGTGGTTAAGGTTCATTTTTGCCTCGCCGATGCGCTGTTCTGGGATGCGGGCGGGGCCATCAGTTTTCGGGGCCGGTTCTCGGCATGGCGCGGGTGGCTGGAGCGGCTGATCCTAACCGAGGGGGTGACGGATGTGCTCTATTACGCCGACCGCCAGCCCTATCACGTGGTCGGGCGCGAGGGGGCTGAGGGGGTGGGCTGCCGAACCTGGGCCGTGGAGCATGGCTACCTGCGACCGGATTGGTTGACCCTTGAACCCGGCGGGATGGGGCCTTGGTCGTCCTTTCCGCGTGACCGGAATGCGATTGAAGCGCTTGCGGGTCACGCGCCGAAGCCCGATACGGTGCAGCGCTACAGCCATTCCTTTGCCGCAGAGGCCACGCAGGAGGTTTCGTTCCACCTGTCAGCCGAAGCCGGGCGTCTGCTCTATCCCTTCTACCGAAGCGACCGGGCGGTCTGGCCGCCGTTCGACTACCTGAGCTGGCTTCCTGAGCTTGTGCTGGCGCGGCGGCGCGAGGCGCGGGCGATAGCGTTGCAACGGGAAATGCGGCGGGACCATCGCCGCTATATCCTCGTGGCCCTGCAGATGGCGACGGATTACCAGATCCGCGCGGCCTCACCCTACCGGGATCTGCGGGATTTCCTCGAAGAGGTCATCTCCTCCTTCGCGCGCTTCAGCCCACCGGGCCTGGAACTCGTGGTGAAGCTCCATCCGCTCGACAACGGGCTGGGCCGCTGGTTCGCGCGGGTTGCCCGGATGGCTCTCAGTGCGGAGATCGAGTCGCGCGTTCACACCGTGCGTGGCGGAAATCTGGAGGCGTGGATCGCGGGCAGCGCCGGGCTGGTCACCGTGAATTCCACCACCGGGATCCATGCCCTGCGCGCGGGCGTTCCGGTCTGTGCGCTGGGGCTGGCGATCTACGATCTGCCGGGGCTGACCCATCAGGCCGGGCTGGACCGGTTCTGGCAAAGGCCCGAACCTGTGGACCGGGCCTTCTTTTCCAGCTTTGAACGGGCCCTTGGGACGATCCAGGTGAAAGGCTCCTTCTACGACCCCGAGGGGCGCGAGGCAGCGGTGGCGGAGATGGTCCGGCGCTTGCAGGAGGCGGGGTGAGCGCGACCGCTGACCTCTACCTCGGTTTTTCCTGCGCCGATCTGCTGCGCACGGGTCAGATCGAGCGACTGGCGCCGACCGTCTTCCGCCGGGGCCAGACATTGATCGTCATGCGGCACCATCGGGGGTTGGCGCACCTGCCGGAGCATTCCTGGCTGATCTACCTGATCGACGATGACTGGCGTGGGGGGCTGGTCGATCCCTCGCTGCCGCCGCTCTACCGCGCCAAGCTGTTGCGGGACGAGGCCTGGGCGGGGCTGTCGCTCGAGAAACGGGCGGATATCATCGTGACGGGGTCGGAATACCTTTCGGCTCGATACCGGACGCTCAGGCCAGATACGCCCGTTGTCACGATGGACCCGGCTTGGCCTGACGCTGCGATGCCCGCCGTGGCGGATGTTCCGCGGATTGCCTTCCTCGGAGCATGGAGCCATCGCGCGGATTTTCTTTTCATCCGCCCCGTTCTGGAAGAATTGCTTGAAACCGGCGCGGAGTTCCACCTGACAGTGACCGCCAACCACCCGATCCCAGCCTGTTGGAAATACGACTCCCGTGTCGAGGTGGTTCCGGCCCTGTCATGGCCCGACTACCGGCGCTGGATGGCGGGCAGGCGTTTCGACATCGGGCTTTACCCTTGCCTCGACGGAAAGTTCAACGCGGCGCGGTCCGCGAACAAGGCACAGGAATACGCCCAGTTCGGCGCGGCTTTGGTCGCCTCGCAGGGCTGGGCTGGGCGGCATGGTCTCGGGCCCGAAAGGTGCCACTCCTTGCCGGACTGCCGTCAAGCCTGGAGCGATGCGGTGTCTGGATTGATCGACGCCCCGAACCGGATCGCGGCCTTGGCCGGAGAGAATGCCAACGAAATCCGGCAGCAGCGGCCCAAGGCCGCGCAAAGAGACCTTTGGGAAAGGCTGTTTGACGGAGGTCTATGCCCCTAGCTCCGGTTGAGCGTGTCGCCGAAGTCCAACTGTGGTGTCAGCACGACACGTTCGGCGCCCGCGCTGCTCTGGCCGGCATGTTCGGCGATGATGCGCGCGGCGGTGCGGCCGGTTTCGATCCGTCCTGCATCCATGGTGGCAAGCCTGCGCGGAAGCCCGTCCAGCAGTTCCACCCCGTTGAACCCAGCGAGGCCGATCTGCCCGGGCACGTCGATCCCCTTGTCCAGGCAATAAAGCAAGCCGCCCGCACCGATCATGTCGTTGGAATAATAAAGGAAATCCAGGTCCGGCGTCCGCTTCAGGATCGTTTCGGTCATCTCCCGCCCCTTGGCGAGGGCCGAACCGCCAGAATAGAACTCCTGGTCCGCGACCTCGATCCCGTGCTTGGCAAGCGCTTGGGTGAAGCCTTCGAACCGTTTTCGCGCGCGGTGGTCGAGGGGCATCTTGGTGCCGAGGAACCCGATCCGCCGGTATCCCTGCTCGACGATGGCACTGGCCATTTCCCGGCCCGCCCGGCGGTGGGAGATCCCCACGACCGCGTCGACCGGTTCCCCGTCCACATCCATGATCTCGACGATGGGGATGCCTGCGGCCTCCAGCATCGCACGCGACGGATCGCTGTGCTCCAGCCCCGCGATGATGACACCGGAGGGCCGCCAGGACAGCATTTCGTACAGAACCCGCTCCTCGCGTTCGGGGTGGTAGTTGGTCACGCCGACCACGGGCTGCAGAGGGGTGTCGTCGAAGATCTCGGAAATGCCGGTCATCACCTCGGGGAACACCATGTTCGAGAGCGAGGGGATGATAACCGCGACAAGGTTCACCCGGCTCGATGCCAGGGCTCCGGCGATCTTGTTCGGGACGTAGCCAAGCTGCTTCGCGGCCTCGAGGACCTTGGCACGTGTCTTGTCCGAGACATCACCACGGTTGCGGAGCACCCGGCTGACGGTCATTTCGCTGACACCTGAGGCCTCGGACACATCTCGAAGCGTCAGGGGGCGCTTGCCGGAATGCAGGGGGTCACTGTTCACGGGGGGTCTTCCTCATGAATTTTCCTGTCCCAAGTGTTAGCGCCAAACAGAGGTCTTGTCCAAGTCTCGATATCGGACTAAGTTAGCGCTAACTGGTAATTCGGGCGCTGTCGATTCCGTCGACCACACGCCGGAGCGGAGAGGGGGAAGGTGGGCCAAACGCATTCCCCCTTTTTCGACTTCCCCTTTCATCAGTTGCGCTTCAGGCGCTTTCCCGCGAAAAAGGCAGCAAGCGGCCCCGTGGCTCAACTGGATAGAGCAGCCCCCTCCTAAGGGGCAGGTTGCAGGTTCGAATCCTGCCGGGGTCGCCAGGCAAACCAAGCGTCGACGGCAGGTAACGCCGTCTCAGAGTTCGTCGACCCGCCGCCGGGCGCCAAGGTTGACGGTTTCCTCGATCCCGTGATTTCGCAGCTTGTTCTGCGCCAAATGCGACCGCGCGCCGGACTGGCAGAACAGGACCGCCTTGATCTTGCGGAACTCGTCGAGGTTGTCGTCCAGGTTTTCCAGCGGCAGGTTCACCGAGTTCGGCACCGGGTCCGCCGCATGTTCGTTCTGGCTGCGCACGTCGACCAGCACGCCCCCGTTCTTCAGCCAGTCCCGGGCGACATCGACCGGCGCGGCCTTTTCCCACATGCCCAGCGCGCGCATGGTGTATTCGTAGATCCAGGACATCAGGCAGAAATGGGTGGTGATGACGACCACCTGCAGACACAGAAGCGCGACCCCGACGACAAGGGCCAGTTGCGGCATGTCGTTCAGGAAAAGAAGGGCCGCGATCAGGGTCATGGAGCCGGTCGCCAGGCAGGCCATGCGGCGCGGCAAGGGGTTCTCGGGCAGGGCCACGGCGCCGAACAGATGCCGGACGGCGTGGTTATAGATCAGGTCCATCGGATGGTGTGCCGGAAAGAAGAAGGCGTAGAGACCCAGGAACGAGATCACCAGAAGCGCATAGGGCGCCTGCATGTAGAGCGCCACGGCTGCGATCGACGCACAGACCGCGGGGGTGAACCTCAGCCCCCACTCGAGCTGGGCCAGCTCCGCCTCGGAAAAATGGTGGTATCCCTGTTGAAACAGGCTTTTTCGCTGAAAACTCATCTCCGGATTGTCCGTCATCCCTGACCCTCTCAGTCCAAAATTCAGATATTTATTTATCGCCATATAACATGGGAAATTTTCCCGGCGGAAACGATTTCCTCGAGGGGCGGCGGTTTTCGAGCATGAAGCGGGAATATTTCCCGTGAGCGTCGAGGCCACGCGCCTCCAGACCTGGGGTCGCCCCCGCACGGACGCGGATCACCGAGCGGTTTGCCCACCACTGGTGGCGCCGCCCCGAATCAGGGGTTAACCATCTGAAATCCAAGGTTTTCCCAAATCGGAAAACCATCGGAATTCTATCGGGTTTTCATCGGAATTTTGCGTTGGCCCCAAGAGCCGCCTAGGGCAGTTAACGGGGTGGTCGGTGGTGGGATAGATGTGCCGGGCTTCAGCCCGGCCTACGGCAGGACCGGAGGTATAGAGGTATAAAGGATCAGGCCACGGAACGTCTCACGGATCGCTGCACTCGTCAGCGCCGTTCGGCTCAAAGTTCACAATCTCGTAGCTGTCGCATTCGAAGCGTAAGAGTGAGCCAGTGGTGACAATGTCCAGCCGAATGATATCCGGGTACACATCGATCGATTTCAGCATCTGATTGACGATGAACTCGCGCGGAGGCCAGTTGAAGACATAGGCGCCATGGGCAATGATCTTGCGGTGGATCGTCTCGCCTTTGACGTCGTTCTCGTCATAGGGATAGAGCTCCAACGTGATCTCCAATTTCTCCATGGTCGCTGGACGATAGGGATCATCGGGATAAGATATGTCCGTTATGTCGCTGTCGTAAGAGTCGTGTTCCGGCGGGAACACCTCGTCCCAGAGCGATTTCATGACCGGTCGTTGCATGGTTTGACTCGCGTGTTTCAAAGTCGGCTTTATGCGTGACCCTAGACACTCTCTCCGCCCAATTCACCCCTGCGTTGGCCAGGCCCGGTGTTCGTCGTCGATCACCACGGCGTGGCGGTGCCGGTGGGCTTGGGCGCCCATCAGGTGCGGGTGGTCGTCGGGCAGGTCGGGGTGGGCGTGTTCGATCTCTTGCGAGGTGGCGCCGGGCCAGAGGATCAGCGCGAGCCCCGTGCCAGCCAGCGACAGCCCGCCCAGCAGCGCCATGATCCCCGCCAGCCCGAGTAGATCGGTTCCCCAGCCAGCAAGCGTATAGGTCAGAAGCCAGCAGGCATGGGACAGGGCGAATTGCGCGGTGAAGACGGCGGGGCGATCCTCGGCATGGGCCGAGCGGCGCAAGAGCCTGCCCGATGGCGTCAGAACCGCCGTGTAGAACGCGCCGCTCAGGCCCCAGAGGACCAGCAGCGCAGGCCAGGGAAACCAGCCGGTGCGGGCCTGAACCAGACCGGCAACCAAGTGCACCCCGCCCAGCAGCGCGGCGGCGGCGAACATCACAAGCCGGTCGCCGGTGCGCGCCAGCACCCTTGGCAGGGCCAGCGCCACCGCCATGGAGCCCAGCCCGAAGCAGGCCATGGCCAGCGCCAGCGCGCGTTCATCCTGCCCGTAGGTGCTGCGCACCAGCACCACCGAGTTCACCAGCACGAAGGCAGCCGCCGAGGCCGCCGCGAGGTTCAGCGCCAGAAGCCCCCGCAGCCGCGGGGTGGAGAGGTAGATCCACGTCCCGCGTACCAGCCGATCGCGGAAACCGCGGGCCTTGCCCTTTTCCGCCGCCGGGATCGCGCTGGCCATGACCAGCATAGCCGAGAGCAGGAACCCGGCCACGGTCCCCGCGAAAAGCCAGTGGAACCCCATGAGCGAGAGCAGCAGACCGGCGATCGCCGGGCTCAGCAGGTTCTCGAGGTCATAGGCCAGCCGCGAGAGCGAGAGGGCGCGGGTGTAGTCCTCCTCCTCGGGCAGCACGTCCGGGATCGTGGCCTGGAACGTGGGCGTGAAACTGGCCGAGGCCGCCTGCAGCACGAAGATCGCTAGGTAGACCTGCCAGACCTCGGCCAGGAAGGGCAGCGATAGGGCCGCCCCCGCGCGCACAAGGTCGGCCGCCACCAGGACGGCGCGCCTTGGAAGATGCCCGAAAAGCGCGGCGGCCAGCGGCGATAGCCCCACATAGGCGACCATCTTGATCGCCAGCGCCGTGCCCAGAACCTTGCCCGCATCCGCGCCCGCCAGGTCATAGGCCAAGAGCGCCAGCGCCACGGTCATCAGCCCCGTGCCCAGAAGCGCCACGACCTGCGCGGCAAACAGGCGGGCGAAGGTCCGGTTGGAAAAGAGGTGCAGCATCGCGGGTCCCGGGTCGGTTTCGGCCCGATCAGATCATGCGGATGACACCCTTGTCGATGGCCAGCATGTAGCCGCGCCGCGCGATGTTCTTGATCAGAAGTTCGCTGACGATCTGGTTGCCCAGCGCGTCGCGCAGGCGCTTGATCCGGGTCGCGCCGGCGGCTTCCTCGCAATCGGACGCGTCCCGGCCCGAGATCATCGCCTCGATCTCGGCCCCCGACAGAACGTCCTCGTCCATCCGCGCCTCGGCCAGCACGGCGAGCGTCTCGATCGCCGCCTCGGTGAGCTTGAGTTCCATGTTGTTGAGGTAGACCGCGCGCTCGTCGCGACTGATCAGAAGCGAGGAGACCTGGATCCCCTGCCGTTCAACTTCCGACATGCGACGATTGAGTGCGATGATCGTGACCAGGAACACAACCGCTGCGATCAAAAGGGCGGTCGCAAAGATCAGCAGGATGAAGATAACGGCCCGGTATGAGGCCAGAACCTCGGAAAACGACGTGCCAGACTGGGCGAGAATCTCCAGCAGGCGTAATTCGGCGTTGGAGGTAAGATCGGCATTTTCGACAAAGAGCTGCTCAACCCGAGCGTTGAAGGCGTTGGCATCGGGCAGGCTGGCAAAGATCACCACTGCGGTTGTGGCCAGAATCAGCACGATGGCGGCAATGCCGCCAAAGACGACACGATTGCCCGGCACGGATACGCGCAAGGCGGTCTGCGGTTCGGGGGGCGGTGTATCGGTCAAGGGCGGCCTCCGTCGGGTGCGGCATAGTTGGCAGCACAAGGGCAGGCGTCAAGTCGGGTATGCCCAGCTGGCACGGCGAAGCGACAAATGTGCTAGATTGCGGCGACCATCCGCCTGTTGGGTGGGGGCATATCGTTCAGAAGGAGTGCTGATCATGAAATTTACATGTATCCCGGGCCGTTTTGCCCTTGCCACCCTTGCCTTGAT
The DNA here is from genome assembly GCA_014762635.1 of Paracoccaceae bacterium. Taxonomy (GTDB): domain Bacteria; phylum Pseudomonadota; class Alphaproteobacteria; order Rhodobacterales; family Rhodobacteraceae; genus JABURR01. The sequence continues at coordinate 83,067 of JABURR010000094.1, read as the reverse complement.
GCTTCTGGCGCCCGCCGCCAGCGCGGAAACCATACGCTGCCCGGTCAGCCAGATCCAAAGCGAGGTTACCACGAATCTGCCCAACGGGTGGTGGAATACACCGATCGCAAACAGCCTCACGGACACCCGGATCATCACCTTTTCCGGCGGCCGCAAGGCGCTGCAATGCGTTTACGGCCCCGCCGGAAGCATCCAGCGTTACGCGCCCGAGGGCGACTGCCGCGCGGTGCGCGGCGGGTTCGAATGCGCAGCTCGCGCGACGCCGGGACCGACCTATTCCACCGGCGAGGTGCAGCTTCGTCAGACCTACCAGGTCAATTTCGATAACGGATCCATCGGCAGCAACGGGGCGGACCTCTGGTTCCAGGCCGAGACCGCGAGTCTCCTCTACCTGACCCCGATCAACGGTGCGCGCATCGGCGTCGGCAATCGCTCCAACCGTGGCCGCGACGGCTGCGCCTCGGCACGGATGACCACGTCACGCGTGTCGCTGTCGGATGTGCCCGTGGGGTCCTATGTCTGCATGAAGACGAATGAGGGCCGGATCAGCCAGTTCCGCTTGAACAATGTCTCGGGCGGGTCACCGAAGACACTGACCATCGGCTACACGACGTGGCGCTGAGGCCTGAAACGGCTCAGTAGCGCAGAAAGAAATCGCCAGCGGCCTCGCGCCGCTGGTTCAACCCGTTTTCATCGAACACAGACACGACGGTCAAAAGTTGCCAGCCATCGCGCCCGATGCGGCTGTCGATTTCCGATCGTGCGGCATCGGTTGAACAGGCGGCCTCCGGCAATTCGATCACCCCGTAATGCAGTCGAAGCGGATTGTCCCGCTTCGCCTTGTAGTCGGCATAGCAGTCGGCAAAAGCCGGCCCGGAGAGGAGGATTGCCAGGAGGAGGGAGGAGAGGAAGCGTTTCATGATGTGCAGACACTGACGCGACGCCGGTTGATATTCAATAACAAAGCCACGCCGCGCGGGACGCTATCCGATAGCAGCCTGCCGATATTGTTTAGCCACCTGCCCCGGCGCCACGGTCTTTCCATCACGTTCGGCCTGTCCGTTCGACCGCACGAGAAAGGAAAGACGATGAACAAGTACAAGATCATGACCGCCGCGATCCTGGCCACGGCCCTGGCCGTCGGCGGCCTGAACGCCCGCCCCGCCAAGGCCGACACGGACGATGCCGTGCGTGCCATCGGAGCGCTTGTTCTCCTGGGCACGCTGGCCGCCGTCGCAAGCGAGAAGCGCGACGCCCCGGCCGTGACCCTGACCCATTCGGATCGCTACCGCTATGATGAGCGCCCGCGCTACCAGCCCCGCTATCGCCATGCGCCGCGCGCCCGTGGGATTGTCCCTGCCGACTGTATCCGCCGGGTGGAATTCCGGGGCCAGCGGATGAATTACGTGGCCCAGCGCTGCATCGAGCGTCGCGGAGAAGGTGCCGCCAACCTGCCGCGCCAGTGCCGTGACACGCTGCGGATCGGTGACAATCGCCGCCACCTCTATCGTGTCCCCTGCCTGCGCCACAACGGGTTCCGCATCGGTGACTCGGGTCGCGGCTGGGACCGCCGCCGTGACCACGACTACCGCGATGGCGACCGTCATTCCGGCAGCTATCGCCGCTACCGACGCTACGACGACTGAGTTTCCAGTCCCGGACGCGGTATTACGTCCCATTGCACCGCGTCCCCACTTGGGGCGGTTGGCGAAAGCCACCGCCCCCTTTTTTCTTGCCACCGGCCGCGCGGCACGGTTCTAAGGGCCCATGCCCCGATCGACCCCCGATTTCAGTTTTGAAACCGCCGCCCTGGACCGGGGCGCGCACCTTGTGGCCGGCGTGGACGAGGTCGGTCGCGGCCCGCTGGCCGGGCCGGTGACGGCAGCCGCGGTGCGGCTTGATCCCGAAAACATCCCCGTCGGGTTGAACGACTCCAAGGCGCTGACCGCGCGGCGGCGCGATGCGCTTTACGATGAGATCCGGGCCGTGGCGGATGTCTCGGTCGTCCATGTCAGCGTGGAAGAGATCGACCAGATCAACATCCTTCAGGCCTCGCTTCTGGCCATGCGGCGGGCCGTGGCGGGGCTGAAGACGCCGCCCGATCACCTGCTTGTGGACGGAAATCGCCTGCCCGATCCGCTGCCCTGTTCCGCCGAAGCGGTGGTCAAGGGCGATGCGCGCAGCCTGTCGATCGCGGCAGCCTCGATCATCGCCAAGGTCGAACGCGACCGGTTGATGGAGGATTTGGCGCGTCAGCACCCCGGCTACGGATGGGAAAAGAACGCCGGTTACCCGACCAAGGCGCACCTAGAGGCGCTGAAAACGCTAGGGGTGACCCCACACCATAGAAGAAGCTTCGCACCGGTGCACAATATCTTGTATCAAGAACATTCTGTAACACGCTGATTCAAAAAAGAAATTGACTGCGAATCACCTTTGACTCATCTTGGGTTCAAATAGAACGAAGCGCCGCAAAAGGCGCGGGACGAGGCAGAGATGATGAAAACGAAGAACAAGGCAGCGGCAAAGCTGCCGCTCAATGAGATATTGTCTGGCGACTGCATCGAACTGATGAACAGTCTCCCGGAAGCGTCGGTCGACCTGATCTTCGCGGACCCCCCCTACAACCTGCAGCTCAAGGCCGATCTGCACCGCCCCGACAATTCCAAGGTCGATGCGGTTGACGATGCCTGGGACCAGTTCGCCAGCTTCGAGGCCTATGACCGCTTCACCCGCGACTGGCTGGCCGCGGCGCGGCGCCTGCTCAAGCCCAATGGCGCGATCTGGGTGATCGGCAGCTATCACAACATCTTCCGCGTCGGCGCGGCGCTTCAGAACCAGGGCTTCTGGATCCTGAACGACGTGGTCTGGCGCAAGTCGAACCCGATGCCCAACTTCCGCGGCAAGCGCTTCACCAACGCCCATGAGACGATGATCTGGGCCAGCCGTGACGAGGGCGCGAAATACACGTTCAACTACGAGGCCCTGAAGGCCTTGAACGAGGGCATCCAGATGCGCTCGGACTGGGTGCTGCCGATCTGCACCGGGCACGAGCGGCTGAAAGACTCCAATGGTGAGAAGGCCCACCCGACCCAGAAACCGGAATCCCTCCTCCACCGGGTTCTGGTCGGGAGCACCAACCCCGGCGACGTGGTGCTGGATCCGTTCTTCGGAACCGGCACCACGGGCGCTGTGGCGAAAATGCTGGGGCGCGAGTTCATCGGCATCGAACGCGAAGCCGCCTATCGCGAAGTGGCCGAGAAGCGCATCGCCAAGGTCCGCAAGTTCGACCGCGAGGCGCTGACCGTCTCGGCCTCCAAGCGCGCCGAGCCGCGCGTGCCCTTCGGCCAACTGGTCGAGCGTGGCATGCTGCGTCCCGGTGAGGTTCTGACCTCGGCCAATGGCAAGAGCGCCAAGGTCCGGGCCGACGGCACGTTGATTTCGGGCGAGTCCAAGGGCTCGATCCACCAGGTGGGCGCCGCGCTGGAGCACGCCCCAAGCTGCAACGGCTGGACCTACTGGCACTTCAAGCGCGACGGGCAGAACGTCCCGATCGACCTGCTGCGCCAGCAGATCCGCGCCGAAATGACCTGAGCATCCATCCTTCTGAAAAAACAAACAGTTACCGCCGGTGCCTGTGGCCAAACCACGGCACGACTTACCCCGCCGCATCCTTGCGGCGGGGCTTTTTGCTTGAAATCACCGTTGGTCTAGTCGGTCAGGGCCGCGCCCAGAACCGCTGAAATACCCGTGGCCGCGGCCTGCGGCAGTGACAGGTAGGGCGCTGCCATCTCGCGGGCCAGGGTCTCGAGCAACGGCTCCGGCTTCGGGCTACTGTCGATCACCACGCCCAGAAGATCCAGCGCGCGCAGATCGCGCATCGCCTGCACGGCGCCGTCATCCGGGGCCGAATGCCCATCGCAGAGCACGGCGAGGATCGGCTCCATGCCCTTGGCGAGGGCCTCCCCGGCGATCACGGCCGCAAGCCGCAACCCCCCGGTCAACGGGCTTCCCAAGGACTCGCCAGCCCGTGTCGCGCTGGCCGACCCGAGCAGCGGCGCGGGCAGAAGTTCCAGGGTCGGGCCTTCCGCCCCGCAGGCCAGAAGGGTGACATTGTCACGCACCAGCGCCTCCGCGTCCGGGATCATCGCGACGGCGGCCTTTGCCTCGGTCATGCGCGCCATCGCAAAGGGTCCTGATGCATCGACCACGAAGATCAGCAGCCGCTCACCCTCGGATGCCGGGGCCTCGGCGGGATTGCCCGGCGGATCGAGGTGAATTGCCGGCCCCTCCGCGCTTTGCGTCATGGCCGCCTTCTGAATCGGCGCCGCGGCCCGGAGGCTGGCCACGAGGTCGACCCGCGCACCCTTGTCGGGCGTCTCGGTCCAGCGCGGCTCGGGCCGAGCGCGGCGGTGCGCACGGGCACCAACCGCCCCGCCCCGCCGCGATGTCTCGGGGCGCTGCGCCGACAGGAATTTCTGCACCGAAGGCGAGAGCCGTTCCAGGGTCGCATCCCGCGCCACCTCGGCATCCGGGGACGGCATCCGATGCGACAGAACCAGTTCTGCGGCAAGGATCAGGTCATCCTCGACCACGGTGCCGCGTCCGAAAAGCGCTGCCGAGGCCTTGGCCGCGTTCAGCGCCAGGATCGGGGCGCGCAGGCTGTCCACGCCCAGCCGCGCCGCGAGGATCGCCAGGTCGCCCGGCGCATCCGGCGGCAGGAACACGAAGGGCAGCCGGTCGCGGGACCGTCCGATCAGCCCGTGGTTCAGTTCCAGCGGCGGGCATTCGGCCTCGGCCAGCCCGTCGAGCGCGACACAAAGGCCCAGACGTTCCGAAATCGCCGGGGGCAGGGCGGTTCCGGGCTCGGACACCTCGTCCAGCGCCAGAAGGCAATGCTGACGGTCATCCAGCGCGCGGCCCAGCCAGGCCGCCAGCCCCGTTGGGCAATGTTCGGCCAATCTCAGAAGCAGCGCCGAGGGCTCCCCAAGGCCGGCGCGCCCGAACAGGATCCGGCCCGCGCCCAGGGAGGTGGCCAGATCGATCCCGCCCATGAGCGCCCCGTCCCCGATCTCGGCCTGGACACGGCGCAGCGGGATCGGAAGCACATCGAAGCCCGACACGAGCCGGTCGCGGACCGGGCCCGCGCTGGAGCGCAGCCACATGCCGCCCAACCCGACCGGATCCACGGCCAGCAGGGTCAGGGCCAGCTCGGCCCGGGTCCAGAGATCGACCTGGGGCGTCATTCTGCCGCCGTCCGGAAATCTCCGAACAGGTCTTCCACGGCGGCTTCCACCGCGCAGGCGCCGCTGCGGCCAAGCGGATAGTCCTTTAGACGATGGCGCAGCGCCAGCGGCGCGGCGCGGCCAAGATGCGACGCATCGACGACGGACGCGCCTTCGTAGGCGGCGAGCGCCCGTGCCGCCCGGATCAGGGCGGTTTCCCCGTCGTGACCTTCCAGTTCCAGCCAACGGACAAGCTCTGCCGCATTCCGGATCGCCATCTCGGACACCGTGATATTGGCCAGCGCCTCGCGGGCTGCGGCTATCTCGGCTGCCAGTCGCGCATCCTGTGGCGCCCAGTCTTCCAGAAACCGATCCGTCTCGGTGCTATGGGCGTGACGACGGCGGATCACCTCGACCCGCCCGTCGATATCGCGCAGGGTGTCGGATCGGGCTGTCAGGCCGAAAAGGCCAAGTAGATCCGGTTCCACCGGCCCATCGGCCGGATCGCAGGCCCCCATCGGCACGAAGCGCGACGTATGCCGGATCGAATGACCTTCTTCGTCGAGCCTGTTCTCGCCCGAGCGGATCACGTCCAGCAGGCGCTCCAGGACCTGCCCTGCGATCAGGTTGGCTTCATCGATGTTGAGATAACCGCGATTGGCGCGGGCAAGTTGTCCGGGGCGGAAAATCATGCCGCCCGTCGAGGACGGACCCGAAGTCTCGACGGACCCGCTCAAACCTTCTGCGCTCTCACCCGGAACCAGGTCAACGACAGGGGTGGGCGCCAGAACGATTTTATGTGAGCAAATCCCGGTCCAGTCCGGGCAATCCCCGGGGTCCTCGGAATTGAGCGGGCAATCTTCGACCTGGCGGATCGGCGGCAACAACCCTGCCAGCCCGCGAAGGATGGTCGACTTCCCGGTTCCCCGCGGCCCGAAAATCAGCGCGCCGCCGATCCCCGGATCGATCGCGCAGAGGATTACGGCAAGCTTGGCCTGGTCCTGACCGACGACGGCCGAAAACGGGTAGGGCTGGGTCATTCGGCCTCTCTTTTCTTGCGCAAGGCGGCCTGTTTCCCCCACAGCCCCGCAATCGCAACCTTCAGGCGATCTGCCACCATCTCGCCCCGGCGCACGGCCTAAGCAAGGCAAGCGCCACCACTGTAAATCAAAGATGACACACAGTATGTAAACATAAAAGAAAATTGTTTTGCGATTTTTTGATCAAATTGCTTGTTGTAAATGAATCTGGACACAGTAGAATCTTACCATGACGCGACCCGCCGCCCGGAAAGCCTTGAGCGCACTTGTTATCGGAGCTGGTCTTGGCGGTCTGGCTGCGGCGATGCGGCTGGGCGCCAAGGGCTATCGGGTGACCGTGATCGACAAGCTCGATATGCCGGGTGGATGTGGCACCACGCGCGTCCAGGACGGGCACCGGTTCGACCTCGGGCCATCCATTGTTACCACCCCAGCGGTCTTTCGCAGCCTGTGGGGGGCGTGTGGCCGTGATTTCGACGCCGAGGTGGAGTTGCGTCAACTCGATCCGTACTATGAAATCCGTTGGCCCGGCGGGGCGAGTTTCATAGCCCAGCCCTCGGCCGAGGCCACCCGCAAGGAGGTTTCACGGATCGCACCGGGCGATCTCGCAGGCTATGACCGCCTGGTTCGGGATTCCGAGCGTCGCTACCGCGCCTTCGTCGAGACATTCGGTACCCACCCGATTCATCGCAAGCGGGAAATGCTGAAGGTCCTCCCGACCCTGGCGGCCCTGCGTGCCGATCGTGCGCTATATACCCATGTCGCCCGCAGGGTCCGGGATCCGCGCTTGCGCATGGCGTTCAGTTCTCACCCGTTGATCGTGGGGTGTGATCCGTTCCGGACATCCTCCATGCACCTCTATCTTTCCCATCTGACCCGGGAATACGGGGTCCATTACCCGATCGGTGGAATGGGCGCCGTTGCCAAGGCCATGGCCTCGGTGATCCGCCGGCAGGGTGGAGAGTTCATTCTCGGCGCCGAGGTCGATGAAATCCGCCTGCGCGGAGGACGGGCCGAGGGGGTCCGGCTGGCAGACGGGCGGATTCTGAAGTCCGATATCGTCGTTTCGAACGCGGATCCGCACCACACCTATGGGCACCTCATGCGGCACCAGATTCGCGGCCGCTGGACCAGGGAGCGACTGGCGCGTCTGCGTCCAACCATGGGCACGTTCCTGTGGCATTTCGGAACCCGGAGGACACGGATGCGTTGGCCGGACGTAGGGCACCACACCATCGTGAACGGTCGCACGTACAAGGGCCTGATGGAAGAGGTGTCCCGCGGTGGGCAATTGCCGCTCGAGACCAGCTTCATCCTGCACCGACCGACGGCGACGGATCCCTCCGCCGCCCCGCGCGGCGACGACACTTTTTGTGCCATGGCGCCCGCCCCGAACCTGGATTTCGATAACCCCGTGGACTGGAAGCGCCAGGCCGAGACCTACCGCCGCAAGATCGCGACCATGCTTGGACGGATCATCCCGGGTTTTCAGAATGCCGTCACCGCCAGTCTCGTCTTCACGCCCGAGCATTTTCGGGATCGGTATAACTACCTCCATGGCGCCGGGTTTTCCCTGGCGCCCGACTTCCTGCAATCCGGCTGGTTCCGCCCGCATATCGCCAGCGAAGAGGCCGAGGGACTTTTTCTCGTCGGTGCGGGGACCCAGCCCGGCGCGGGTGTGACGGGCGTCCTGCGCTCGGCCGAGATTCTGGCCGGGCTTGTTCCGGATGCGTCGGACCCGATGATGGGTATCGCCGCCGAATAGGCCAGAGCCCGGGAAAAGGAACCCGGCACGGATGATCCCGGCAGAGAGCCGCCTGCCTGGCATCAGGACGCTGGACCTGCCGCGCGGATTTCGTAAGATCGATGCATGGATTGGTTACTGTTCTTCATTTTCTTTGCGGCCTGCGGGGCCGGGGGTGCCACCGGAATGCTGTTCAAGCCCGGTGACTGGTACGAAGCCCTGGAAAAGCCCGAGTGGACACCCCCCAACTGGGCCTTCCCGGTGGCATGGGGCATTCTCTACCTGTTCATCGCCTCCGCCGCGGCCAGCGCTGCGGTCATGCCCGGCAACGCCCTCGGCATGGCGTTTTGGTCCATGCAGATCGCGTTCAACGTGCTCTGGACGCCGGTCTTCTTCGGATTGCACCGGGTTCGTGCGGCGCTGATCGTAATGGGCGCGCTCTGGATCGCGGTCTTCGGCGCGACGGTGTCGTTCTTCTTCCTCAGCATCGGCGCGGGTGTGATGATGCTCCCCTACCTGCTCTGGATCAGCTTCGCGGCCTATCTGAACTACATGATCTGGCAGGCTAACGGTGACACGCCCGAACTGACGGCTGAAGAGGAATAGGCGGCCTCTCCCCTGCGCAGATATTGCCTTCGTCTCTCACTCCGTTATTCCCTGACATCGGGCGCCCCTGCGGCGCACAGTCCATGACCGGAGGCCCGCAGACATGCGCATCGTCGACATCCTCGAAGTGACCAAGCCGATCGCCTCGCCGATCCGCAACGCCTATATCGACTTTTCGAAAATGACCGCGAGCCTTGTGGCCGTGGTCACCGATGTGGAACGCGACGGGCGCCGGGTGGTGGGCTACGGCTTCAATTCCAACGGGCGCTACGGGCAGGGCGGGCTGATCCGCGAGCGGTTCCGCGACCGGGTGCTCGAGGCCGACCCGAAAAGCCTGCTGACCGAAGCGGACGACAACATCGACCCAGGGAAGGTCTGGGCCGCGATGATGACCAATGAAAAACCCGGCGGCCACGGCGAACGCTCGGTCGCGGTCGGGACCATCGACATGGCGGTCTGGGACGCGGTGGCCAAGATCGCGGGCAAGCCGCTTTTCCGTATGCTGGCCGAGATGAAGGGGATCGAAGCCGATCCCCGCGTCTTCGTCTATGCCGCGGGCGGGTATTACTACCCCGGCAAGGACGACACCGCCCTGCGCGCCGAGATGCGCAGCTACGTGGATCGTGGCTACACGGTGGTGAAGATGAAGATCGGCGGCGCCCCGCTGGACGAAGACCGCCGCCGGATCGAGGCGGTGCTGGACGAGATCGGCAATGACGCGCAGCTTGCCGTGGACGCCAACGGCCGCTTCGACCTGGAAACCGCCATCGCCTATGCCAAAATGCTGCGGGACTACCCGATCTTCTGGTACGAGGAGATCGGCGACCCGCTGGACTATGCCCTGCAGGCGGCCATGTCCGAGTTCTACCCCGCCCCCATGGCCACCGGGGAGAACCTCTTTTCCCACCAGGACGCCCGCAACCTGCTGCGCCATGGCGGGATGCGCCCCGACCGGGACTGGCTGCAATTCGACTGCGCCCTGTCCTACGGGCTGGTGGAATACCTGCGCACCCTCGACGTGCTGGAGCAGTTTGGCTGGTCCCCGCGCCGCTGCATCCCCCACGGCGGGCACCAGATGTCACTCAACATCGCGGCGGGGCTGGGGCTGGGCGGCAATGAAAGCTACCCGGACCTGTTCCAGCCCTACGGCGGCTTTCCCGACGGGGTCGAGGTCATCGACGGCCACATCACCATGCCCGACCTGCCCGGCATCGGTTTCGAAGGCAAGTCCGACCTGATCCAGGAGATGCGGGCTTTGGCGGAGTAGGGGGTGCAAGCGCACCGATCCCTTCCGTTCTGTCAGCTCACCGCTACATCAAGACCATGACCCCCAAACACATCGTCTACCACATCCCCGTCTGCCCGTTTTCCCAGCGCCTCGAGGTTCTGCTGGCCTTGCGGGGGCGGCGGGATGCGGTCGAGTTCCGGGTCGTGGACATCACCAAGCCGCGCGATCCGGCCCTGCTGGCCAAGACACGCGGCACGACGGCCCTTCCCGTGCTCGAGACGCCCGACGGCGCAATCATCAAGGAAAGTCTGGTGATCTTGCGCTACCTCGACGAAGTGCTGGGCGCGCCGCTGCTGCGGCGGAGCGATCCCGAAGAACATGCGGTGGAGTCGATGCTGATCGCCCGAGAAGGGCCGTTTACCACCACGGGCTACCTGTTCGTGATGAACCAGGACCCCGCGCGCCGTGATGAGTTCAACGGCAAGCTGCTGTCCCTCTATCGCGACCTCAACGACTTGCTGCTCCATCACAGCCCCGAAGGCCCCTATCTTTTCGACGGGTTCGGGATGGCCGAGGCTGTCTTTGCGCCGATCTTCAAACGCTTCTGGTTTCTCGACTACTACGAAGGGTTCAGCTTGCCGGACGGGCCGGATTATGACCGGGTGCGCGCGTGGAAAGAGGCCTGCATGGCCCATGAAGCGACAAATCAGGTCACCGAGGAAGAGATCGTAAAACTCTACTACGATTACGCGCTTGGTGCGGGCAACGGCGCACTGGTGGAGGGTCGGAAGATCTCAAGCTTCACGTTCGAGCCGCACTGGAAAGACCGCCCCTGGCCCCCGCGCGACAAATACGCCGGAAGCGCGAGCGACGCGGAGCTGGGTCTGATCGCCTGACGGAGACGCCGGCGTTCGGGTCACACGTTTGAGCCGTCCGAAACCGACCAGCCGCCGTCGATGATGAGTGTTTGGCCGGTCATCCAGGCACCCGACTTGGCCGAGAGGAACACCGCCGCCCCGGCGATGTCCTCGGGCTCTCCGATCCGGCCCAGCGGGTAGCTGGCCGAGAGCTTGCGTTCACGCTCGGGCGTGTCCCAGAGCTTGCGGGCGAAATCGGTGCGCACCACGGCGGGCGCGATGCCGTTCACCCGGATCCCGTCGCGCCCGTAGGCCACGGCCAGGTTGCGGACAATCTGCGCGTCGGCGGCCTTGGTCACCGCGTAAAGCCCGAGGTTCATCGACCCCTTGAAGGCCGCGATGGACGACACGATGACGATGGCGCCGTCCTTCTTCTCCTGCATTCCCGGAACCACCCGCCGCGCAAGCCGCATATTCGAGCGGATGTTGACCTCGATCGTCTTGTCGAAGGCGTCGTCCGGCACATCGAGGAACGGGCCGAAATGGGGGTTCACCGCGGCATTGCAGACAAGGATGTCGGGCTGGCCCAGTTCGGCTTCGGTGGTGGCCACCAGTTGTTCGATCTCCTCGGGGCGCGAGATATTGGCGGGGATCGCGCGCGCCTCGCCGCCACGTTCGGTGATCTCTGCCGCGACCCTGTCGCAATCGGCGGCGGTGCGGCTCGAGATCACCACCTTCGCGCCCGCCTCGGCCATCGCCTCGGCGATTGCCTTGCCGATACCCCGGGTCGAGCCGGTGATGAGGGCTGTCTTGCCCGATAGATCGAACAGATTCATGGCGTTCTCCCTGATCCTCGCCTGTTGGCGCGGATCGTATATTTTCGGCACGAGGTTTTGCAATGCGGAAAACCTGCGAGCGGAGAATCACGGCGGAATGGCGTTTTGGTTGGAAAAATGGCGTCAAAACAGCGCCGGTGGCCCGAAACCCGCCTGTGCGACTTGCGAAATCTTGTTTTGCATTGCAAAACCGTGACGGAATGAGAGGTTGTCGCCCCGCGGCAGCCAAAGGGCAATCCGGGCAAGGCGGATGGACAGGATAACACCCCAGGAACTGGCGACCCGCAAGGGAACCGAGATCGGCCTGTCGGACTGGCTGAACGTGGATCAGAAGATGATCGACGGCTTCGCCGACGTGACCCGCGACTGGCAATTCATCCACGTGGATCCGGCCCGTGCCGCCGCCGAAAGCCCCTATGGCGGCACCATCGCGCACGGCTTCCTGACCCTCTCGCTGCTGCCGGAACTGGCGCGCACGGCCCTGCCCGAGATCGAGGGCGCGGCCATGGGCGTGAACTACGGCTTCGACCGGATGCGTTTCGTGAGCCCGGTGCCCTCAGGGACCCGCGTCCGTGGGCGCTTCGTCCTGACCGGATGCGAGGAACGGCGGCCCGGCGAACTGTCCCTGGGCTGGAACGTGACTGTGGAGATCGAAGGGCAGGACCGCCCGGCGCTGGTGGCGGACTGGCTGACACTCAGGATCCTCGAACCGGCCCCCCAACAAGGAGAGAAGGCATGAGAGACGCCGTCATCGTTTCGACCGCGCGCACGCCCATCGGCAAGGCCTATCGCGGCGCGTTCAACGACACGCAGGGCCAGCGCCTTGCCGCCCATGCCATCGGCGCGGCGGTAGAGCGCGCGGGCCTTGAGGGTAGCGAGATCGAGGACGTGATCCTTGGCGCGGCGCTGCAACAGGGCAGCACCGGCGGCAACATCGCGCGACAGGCCGCGCTGGCCGCGGGCCTGCCCGAGACAGTCGCGGGCATGTCGCTCGACCGGCAATGCGCCAGCGGGATGATGGCCATCGCCACGGCGGCAAAGCAGATCGTCTCGGACGGGATGGAGATTGCCCTGGGCGGCGGCGTGGAATCGATCAGCCTGGTGCAGAACGAACACCGCAACACCTTCCGCGCCAAGGACCCGGACCTCGTGGCCAGTCGCCCCGAGATCTACATGACCATGCTGGAAACCGCCGAGGTGGTGGCCGACCGCTATGGCATCAGCCGCGAGGCGCAGGACGCCTATGCCGTCCAGTCCCAGGCCCGCACCGCCGCCGCGCAACAAGCCGGGCGCTTCGACGATGAAATCGTGCCGATCACCACCACCATGAAGGTCAAGGACCGCGAGACCGGCGAGGTCAGCGACCGCGAAGTGACGCTTTCCCGAGACGAAGGCAACCGCCCCGGCACGGCGCTTGAGGACCTGGCGAAACTCCAGCCCGTTCAGAAGGACGGCCTCCGCATCGCCGAGGGCCGCTTCATTACCGCGGGCAACGCCAGCCAGCTGTCCGACGGCGCCTCGGCCGCCGTGCTGATGGAGGCGCGCGAGGCCGAACGGCGCGGACTGCAACCGCTGGGCCGCTACGCGGGCATGGCCGTGGCGGGCTGCGCCCCTGACGAAATGGGCATCGGCCCGGTCTTCGCCGTCCCGCGCCTGCTGGAACGGCATGGGCTGAAGATGGACGACATCGGCCTTTGGGAGTTGAACGAGGCCTTCGCGGTGCAGGTTCTCTACTGCCGCGACCGGCTGGGCATCCCCGACGAATTGCTCAACGTCGATGGCGGCGCGATTTCCATCGGGCATCCCTATGGCATGTCGGGCGCGCGCATGGTGGGACACGCGCTGATCGAAGGCAAACGCCGCGGCGCGCGCTGGGTCGTCTGCACCATGTGCGTGGGCGGCGGCATGGGCGCGGCCGGGCTGTTCGAGGTGTTGTGATGGACTCTGCGACCCGACAGAAATCCCCCCGGCGGGCCGGATAGCGAGGTGACCAGTTATGGCGATGAACAAGCACGACGATGAGTTCGAAACCGGCGAGGACCGGAATTTCGTGACCGCCCTGGCGCGCGGGCTTGAGGTTCTGCGCTGCTTCCGCCCCGACGAGACCACGCTCACCAACCAGGAGATCGCGGCCCGCACCGGCCTGCCGAAACCCACCGTCAGCCGCCTGACCTATACGCTGCGCAAGCTGGGCTACCTGGTCCATTCCGAACGTACCGGAACCCACCGCCTAGGCCCCGGGGTGCTGGCGCTGGGCTATGGTGTGCTTTCGGGGATGGAGATCGGAGAGCTTGCCAAGGAAGAGATGCGCAAGCTCTGCGAAGGGCCGAACCCCCATGTGACCGCCGCCCTGGGCGAACGCCACCGGCTGCAGATCGTCTACATGGCGGTGCGCCGCTCGACCCAGGCGGTGTCGCTGACGATGAACGTGGGCGCGCGGCTGCCGCTTTTCCATTCCGCCATGGGCCGCGCCACGCTTGCGGGCATGTCCGAGGAGGAACGCGCCCACATGATCTATCTCGCGATCCAGGAACGCCCCGAGGAAGAGACCCGCATCCGCCAGAGCGTGGAAGAGGCGCTGACCAGCTACGCCAAGCATGGCTACTGCACCTCCTTCGGCTCGTGGCGCAAGGAAGTGAACGGCATCGCAGTGCCGGTCTGGTCGCTCAACGGCGATCGGCTTTATTCGATGAACATCGGCGGCCCGTCGTTCCTGATCTCGCCCGAGGCGCTGATGGCGGATTACGGTGACCGTCTGATCGCGGCCGGCAAGGCGCTCAGCCAACAGGATCACGGAGCCCGCACATGACCGATCTGAACCCTGACTTGATCGAGCCGCCCTATCCGCTGCAGGCGCATCTGGGCTTTACCATCACCGGCTGGGAACAGGATTTCGCACGCTTCGAACTGCCCCTGACCCCGCCACTGATGAACCGCTACGGCATCCCCCACGGCGGCATCTACGCGGTGCTTCTGGATACGGTGATGGGCTTTTCCGGCAGCTACACCGGCGACCCCGAGCGGAAAGTGCTGGCGATGACGCTCTCGCTCAACACCAACTTCCTGTCGCGCCCCGTGGGCGAGATCCTGATCGGCGAGGGCCGCCGCACCGGGGGCGGCAAGTCCACCTTCTTCTCCGAAGGCATCATCCGGGACGAAACCGGCCTCACCGTCGCCACCGGCACGGGTGTGTTTCGGTATCGGAAGGGTGGGTGAGCGGATTGAGGGGGTTCAGGTCAGGCACCGTGGCTGCGGTCGTACCCGTTGGGCGGTGGTGAGGACCAGCCGTCGAGGCTGCCGGGGGCGGGGTCAAAGACCTCGATCAGCAGGGGGTGACAGGCGGCCGTGTCGCTGGAATGCTCGGATGAACAGTCGCCACCCGGGCAGGCGCTGAGGCAGGCCAGCAGGTCGATCTCGGCGAAGAATTCCAGGTAATCTCCCGGTCTTACGGGGCTGGCCTTCATGAAGTACTGGCCCGTGTCCCGGGTGAAACCGGTGCACATGAAGACGTTGAGCACGTCATGGATATGCGGCTCGGCCTCGGCGCGCGGGATGCCAAGGTGATCGGCCAGCGCCCGGGTGAGGTTCGAGTGGCAGCAATGGTGATACTGCCCGCCGCTCAGAAGGTTGTGGGTATAGGGGTCGCAGCGCGTCCCGATCACGTCATGCACCGAGCCCCCGAACCCGTCGATCCCGTACCAGCCCAGCGTATCCGCGGTGATCGTGGCCATCGGGCGCAGGTGCGGAAAACTGCTCCAGAGCCGCTCTCCGGTGGTGACGTGGGTACCGTGCAAGGCCCTGGTCTTGCCCGAGAAAAACCGCTCGGACAGGTCGGAAAGGTTCCACAGGTTCAAATCGCCCACCTGCGGCCCCTCGACCGAGGTGATGCGGAAGACCTGCCCCGCGCGGATCTCGGCACAGCGCGCCTCGCGCGCAGGGACCGTGACTTCTCCTACCTTGGTCAGCCCCGCACGGACGGCGCCATAGAACGCCATGTCCGGCGCCGGGAGCGTGTCGGTCGGGTAGCAGATCACCGGCGCGACGGCGCGGCGCGCATCGGCATCAGGCGGCTGGGTCATGGCGACACCCTTTGGTCAGCTTGGTTGGCGGGGCAACTGTGGCACCCCAGGGCCGCGCGATCAATTCAGGATCATCGGCGCGTCGAGCCACTCGCGGAAAGCCTGGTTCACCGCCTCGGGCTGTTCCAGCGGCGGCAGGTGCCCGGCGCCGGGGATGACGCGCAGGGTCGCGGCGGGCATCAGGGTCTGGATGAATTCGTGCCGTCGCACCGGGCAAACCGGGTCCTCTTCGCCGCAGAGCACCAGCGCGGGCGCGCGCGCGGTGCGGAGGGTCTTCTGCTGGTCCGGGCGGCGCATCATCGCCCGGGAGTGGCGCACGAAGGTCTCGGCCCCGAGGCGCATTCCCATGTCCATGACGAGCTGGTGGATCTCCGCCTTGTGCGGTCCCTGGGCAAGGAAACTTGCCTTCATCTCCGTCCCGATCGCATCGGCGAGGTTTCCGGCCCGGGCCTTGGCGATGAGCAACTCCCGCTCGGCGGCGACATTGGGCATCTCAGCCTGCGCATTGGTGTCCATGAGCGCGATGCGGGTCACGCGATCCGGGGCGCGGCGCAGGATCTCCATCGCAACCACGCCGCCCATGCCGATGCCGGCGAGTGCGAATGTCGGCGGCAGGTTTTCCAGCAGGGCCTTGGCCATCTCCTCGATGGTTTCACCCTCGGCCAAGGGGGCGAAGATCACCGGGCGCTGGTCCGAAAACATGGCGATCTGCGCGAGGAAAAGCCTCGCGTCGCACAAGATTGCCGGAAGAAGAACCAGTGGGTCGCGCATGAATTGCTCGGTCGCCTCGTTTGACCTCACACTGCCATGCACAGCCCCCCGGTCAATCCTGTCAGATCGCAATTCCCGGACCCCGAGTCCCCGGCGCGACACTCTCGGCGAGGTTTCGCCCATCTGACCCATGGGCCAGCAACTTCAATCCGTTACCGGCTGAGGACGATATCCAGAACCTCGGCCACGCTGTTCTCGATCAGCCACAGGCATTCGGG
Organism: Paracoccaceae bacterium; assembly: GCA_014762635.1. Classification (GTDB taxonomy): domain Bacteria; phylum Pseudomonadota; class Alphaproteobacteria; order Rhodobacterales; family Rhodobacteraceae; genus JABURR01. The sequence goes on along the minus strand of JABURR010000094.1, from coordinate 66,463 downwards.
GGTCGAGAAGCGGTGATCCGCCCCTTTGACAAGGGTCAGCCGGATATCCGCGCCTTCGGCATGGTCGAGGATGCGCAGCGGGACCGAGCGCTCCACGTCCGCATCCGCCGTGCCCTGCAAGAGCCGCACCGGGAACGGCAGCGGCATGGGCTGGCGCAAGACGAGGTGATTGCGGCCATCCTCGATCATTCTTCGCGTGATGATGTAGGGCTCGCCGTAGTCCGAGGGCAGCGCCACCTGCCCGGTATCGGCCAGTTCCGCCTTTTGCCGGTCGGTGAAATTGGCCCACATGCTGTCTTCGGTGAAATCGGGGGCAGCGGCAATGCCGACGATCCCGGCAATGCGGTCGGGGATCCGGGTGGCAAGGATCAGCGATATCCACCCGCCCATGCTGGAGCCGACGAGGATCTGCGGCCCTTCGGTCAGGCTGGTGATCGCGGCCTCGGCATCCTCGGCCCAGTCACCGATGCAGCCGTCGGTGAAGGCCTCGGACGATTCACCATGGCCGGAATAATCGAACCGCAGGAAGGCCCGGCCCTGCGCCCGCGCCCAGGCTTCCAGATGTACGGCCTTCGTGCCCTCCATGTCGGACTTGAACCCGCCCAGGAACACCACACCCGGCCCTGCGCCGGGGCTGCGGTTGAAGGCGATGCGGCGGCCCGAGGGCGTCTTGAGAAGTTCGGTCATCATCCCGTCCCGGTTTCTGGTCCTGACCGGGTTTCGCCGCTGCGGGGCCGGATTGCAAGGCGCGGGACCATGTGCCAGCACCGGACCAAGCATGGAATTCCGGCGATTTCGGCTTGACCCGGCGCGGCTCTCCGGCCATTTCTGCCGCCGACATACCCGCAACCGGGCGTTCCGTGGGCGCCAAACCGACGAGGAGAAAGGCCGATGGCCCAGATTTCCCTTACATTCCCCGATGGCAATTCGCGTGAGTTCGACGCGGGCGTGACGCCCGGCGAGGTTGCCGCCTCGATCTCGAAATCGCTGCAGAAGAAGGCGATCTCGGCCACCGTCGATGGTGCGCACTGGGATCTGCAGTGGCCGATCGACAGCGACGCTTCGATCGCGATCCACACGATGCAGGACGATGCGCAGGCGTTGGAACTGATCCGCCACGACCTCGCCCATATCATGGCCCGCGCCGTGCAGGAGATCTGGCCCGATGTGAAGGTGACCATCGGCCCGGTGATCGAGAACGGCTGGTATTACGACTTCGACCGCACCGAGCCCTTCACCCCCGAAGATCTGGGGGCCATCGAGAAGAAGATGCGCGAGATCATCGCCGCCCGTGACCCGGTGAAGACCGAGGTCTGGGACCGCGACCGTGCCATCGCCCATTACGAGGCCAGCGGCGAGAACTACAAGGTAGAGCTGGTACAGGCGATCCCCGATGACGGTCAGCCGATCCGCATGTACTGGCATGGCGACTGGCAGGACCTCTGCCGTGGCCCGCACCTCCAGCACACAGGCCAGGTGCCTGCCGATGCGTTCAAGTTGATGAGCGTGGCGGGCGCCTACTGGCGTGGTGACAGCTCGCGCCCGATGCTGCAGCGGATCTATGGCGTGGCCTTCAAGAACCGCGACGACCTCAAGGCGCATCTGCACATGCTCGAGGAAGCGGCCAAGCGCGACCACCGCAAGCTGGGCCGCGAGATGGACCTCTTTCACATGCAGGAAGAGGCGCCGGGCCAGGTGTTCTGGCACCCGAACGGATGGTCGATCTACACAACGCTGCAGGATTACATGCGCCGGATGCAGACACGCGGCGGCTATGTCGAGGTGAACACGCCCCAGGTGGTGGATCGCAAGCTCTGGGAAGCCTCGGGCCACTGGGAGAAATACCAGGAAAACATGTTCATCGTCGAAGTGGACGAGGAACACGCCCGGGAAAAGGCGATCAACGCGCTGAAGCCGATGAACTGCCCCTGCCACGTGCAGGTGTTCAACCAGGGCCTCAAGTCCTATCGCGACCTGCCGCTGCGCATGGCCGAGTTCGGCGCTTGCAACCGCTATGAGCCCTCGGGCGCGCTGCACGGGATCATGCGGGTGCGCGGCTTTACCCAGGACGATGCGCATATCTTCTGCGAAGAAGGCCAGATCGAATCCGAGACCAAGCGGTTCATCGAGTTCCTTTCCAAGGTTTACGGCGACTTGGGCTTCGACAGCTTCAAGGTGAAGTTCTCGGATCGGCCGGACGTGCGTGCCGGGGCTGACGATGTGTGGGATCGGGCCGAACACGCGCTCCAGTCCGCGACCGAGGCCGCGGGCTGGTCGTTCGAGTTGAACCCCGGCGAAGGCGCGTTTTACGGACCGAAGCTGGAGTTCGTTCTGACCGACGCCATCGGGCGCGACTGGCAATGCGGCACGCTGCAGGTGGACTTCGTCCTGCCCGAGCGTCTGGACGCCACCTATATCGGCAAGGATGGCGCGAAACATCGCCCGGTCATGCTGCACCGCGCGGTTCTGGGCTCGTTCGAGCGGTTCATCGGTATCCTGATCGAGGAACACGCGGGCAAGCTGCCGTTCTGGCTCGCGCCGCGGCAGGTTGTGGTGGCGTCGATCACCTCGGACGCGGATGACTACGTGAACGAGGTGGTGGAGACCCTGCGTGCCAAGGGCATCCGCGCCGAGGCGGATACCCGCAACGAAAAGATCAACTACAAGGTCCGCGAGCATTCGGTGGGCAAGGTCCCGGTGATCCTGGCCATCGGCAACCGCGAGGTCGAGGAGCGCACCGTCTCGGTCCGCCGATTGGGCGAGAACCGCACCGAGACCAAGTCTCTGGACGAGATCGCGGCGGACCTGACCCTTGAGGCCACCGCGCCCGACCTGCGCTAGGCCCCGGACCGCTCAAGTCGTTCAAACGCCCCGGTGCCGCTTGTGCCGGGGCGTTTTCACGTCTTAGGCTGTGTTCAGGTTTCCAGGGATCTTGCCATGCGCCATGCGTTCGTTCTTGCCTGCCTTGTCGTCCTGTCCGGCTGCGCCAGCCCGCGTGAGCGGTGTGAGACCGCCGCGACCGAGGACCTGCGCGTGGTCGACCAGCTTATCGCGGAGACTCAGCAAAACCTTGAGCGGGGCTATTCGATCCGCGAAGAAACGACTGTGCGGACGCGCTTCACCTTCTGCGGGATGCCAAGCCGGAACGTCACCTTCTGCAGCGAACCGGTCACCGAGCGGCGCGAGATCCCCGAGGCCATCGACCCGGCTGCCGAACAGCGCAAGCTGAACCAGCTTCTGGCCAAGCGCGCGGAATTGCAGCAGCGGTCGGCCATCGCGGTGGCCGAATGCCGGAGCGCCTTTCCCGAGGGCTAGTGCGCCGGGGTGTCCACCGCATCGAGCAGGGTGCGGCCCCCGTCGATCGTCAGGATTTGCCCGGTCATGAACCCGGCCCCGTCCGAAGCAAGGAACTGCGCCGCCTCGGCCACCTCGCTCGGGCTGGCGATGCGGGCCAATGGCGTACTCTCGATGATCGTGTCCCGGTAATCCTCGTTTTCCAGCAAGGCGCCCTGCAGGCTGGCGCTCATCACGCTGCCGAAGGCAACGCCGTTAACCCGCACCTTTTGAGGCGCCAGCGCCACCGCCATGGACCGGGTCATCTGGTCAAGCGCCGCGGACGAGACCGAGTAGGCCAAAAGATTCGCATGGGTGCGCCGGGCCGCGATCGACGAGAGGTTGATGATCGAGCCGATCGGCCCCTCGGCGCCGCCATCCGCTTCGGCCTGGGCGATCATACGCTTGGCCACGACCTGGGTCATGCGCAGGCTGGTCATCAGGTTTTGCCTCAGAAGCGCCTCGACCGCATCGTCATCGGGGTTGAGCGGGTCCGACACGCGCATCTGGCGGCTGGAATTCACCAGGATATCCACCCGGTCGAACGCGTCGATGGTGGTCGACAGCAGGTTGGCGATGGTCAGCTTCTCGCGCAGATCTCCGGCGAAATACCGGATGTTGCTGTCTTCCCGCGCGGCTTCCTCGCCCACTTCGGCGATCAGCCGGGCTTCGTCCATGTCGGCGAAGACCACGTTGGCGCCCTGCTCGGCGAAATGGCGTCCGATGGCCAGCCCGACACCGTTGGCGGCGCCGGTCACAATGGCTGTCTTGCCGGAAATCGAGAAGGTCATCTTGGGGAATCCTGTTGGGGGAACCTGGGCTCTACCGGGCCGTGCGGGCCAGCGGGCGTGCGGCGTGGAGCAGCTTGAAGCGGTTGTCGCCGCTGATTTCCCGCACCTCGCGGAAGTGCTCTGCCATGTGCTTTTCGTAAGGCAGATGGCGGTTTGCCACAAGCCATAGCTCTCCGGCGGGCTTCAGGATCGCGGCGGCGGTCGCGATGAAGGCGCGCCCCAGGCCCGGATCGCCCGCCCGGCCAACATGGAACGGCGGGTTCATGACCACCGTGTCGAATTTCTCGGCAGACCGGAATCGCGTTGCGTCTTCCCAATGAAACCGCGCCCGCGGATCGGTGACGTTGCGCCGCGCGCAGTCCAGCGCCACGGCGTCGGCCTCGATCAGGTGAACCTCGTCCACGGTCTCGCGCGAAAGGATCGCGGCGGCAAGAAACCCCCAACCGGCCCCAAGATCCGCGACCCGGCGCCCGAGCTTCTTCGGAAGCGCCTCGGCCAGCATCTGCGAGGCGGGGTCCGCGCCATCGGCGGAAAACACACCTGCGCGAGTGACGAACCCGCCCGGAAGCTGGATATCTTCGGCATCCTGCGCCCAGTCGGCGAAATCGCCGCCCTCGAACCAGAAAAGCTTGCCATGGGCCTTGGAGATGACCTGCCCCAGGGAGGCCCTCTTGCGAATGTCCTTCAACAGGCTGTCGACGCCATCGGTCTTCTGCCCATCGACCACGACGATCCCGCCCCCGGTCGCCGCGACAGCACCGGCGAGGGTCGCGCGCGCCTCGGCCTTGGCGCGGGGCAGGATCACGATGGCGGCGGCATAGGTGTCCACGGTCCCGGTCACACAGTCATATCCCTTTGCGACGAAGGCGTCGAAATCGGGCTTGAAGCGCTGGATGATCTGGGTGCGATCCTTCGGCAGGGCCGACAGGTCATCGCCCAGCCGCGGACCAAACACGGCGAGGCGGCCGGTTTCCGGCAGTTCCAGGCCGCTTTCGAAGGCAAGAGGCAGGCGCGCGCCGATCATGAGAGGAGGAGGAACAGCAGCGCTATTCCTTTTCCATCGTGCATTGCAGCGGGTGCTGATGCCGGCGGGCAAAGTCCATCACCTGCCCGACCTTGGTTTCCGCGATCTCGTAAGAGAACACGCCAACCACCGCGACGCCTTTCTTGTGCACCGTCAGCATCACTTCGAAGGCTTGGGCGTGGTTCAGGCCGAAAAACCGCTCAAGGATATGCACGACGAATTCCATCGGCGTGAAATCATCGTTCAGCAGCATGACCTTGTAGAGCGGCGGGCGCTTGGTTTTCGAGCGTGTCTGCAGGACAACGCCGGGATCGCCGTCGCGACCACCGTCCTTGTCCGACATCTGGATCTGGAAGGGGATAGGCAAGACAGCTCCGGTTTTCACGTTCAAATCGATACGTAGTCATTATATATGCGAGGTGTTTCCCATGAAAAGGGTCCGGCGTTCCTTGAGAACGATTTCCCGGCGCAGAGAGTGAAATGGCGGCAGCACTGACGACAATCGGCTTCGATGCGGATGATACGCTGTGGCAGAACGAACAGTTCTTTCGCATCACCCAACAGCGATTCGCCGATCTTCTGGCCGATTTTGCCGAGCGGGATCACCTGGCCGAGCGTCTGCTGGAGGCCGAGAAGCGGAACCTCGGCCATTACGGCTTCGGGGTGAAGGGCTTCGTCCTGTCGATGATCGAAACCGCCATCGACGTCACCGAGGAACGCGTCCCGGCCTCGGTGATCCGTGAGTTGATCGCGGCGGGGCAGGATATGCTGCAGCACCCGATTGAGCTTCTGCCCCATGTCCCGGAAACCATCGGTGCTCTGGCCGAGCGCCACCGGATCCTGCTCATCACCAAGGGCGACCTGCTGGACCAAGAGCGCAAACTGGCGCAATCGGGCCTGGGTGAGATGTTCGACGGGGTCGAAATCGTGTCGGACAAGACGCCTGGTGTCTACCGAGAGATCTTTGCGCGCCATGGCGAGGGGCCGGACCGCGCGATGATGGTCGGCAATTCGCTGAAGTCCGACGTGGTGCCGGTGATCGAGGCCGGTGGCTGGGGCGTCTTCGTCCCACACGACCTGACATGGGAACTGGAACACCACGAACCGCCCGAAGGTCACGCCCGCTATCGCGAATTGCGCGATCTATCGCACGTGGTGCCGTTGGTCGACGAAATATCCCAGATGTAGGGCATCACGGTGCCAGCCTCCCCCACACCTAGGTCAGAAGCTTGAAATTCACTTCAAGTGCACCCGAAAAGATATTGAAAATAAGGTATTTTCTGGAAAAGCACCCTGTGTTAGCCTGTAGCCAATGAACAACCGGGGAAACTCCCGGGACTTGAGGCAGTAAAAGGCAATTGGCGTGAAACCGCGTTCGGGACAGTGGGCCCTCGACGGGCTGTACACTCTATTAATAGTGATTCTTTTCCTTGCGGCGCCGATTTCGGCGAGCGCCGCTCCGTATGCCGCGCTGGTCATGGATGCGAGGTCCGGTGAGGTCCTGCATTCCGAGAATGCCGATACGCGGCTCCACCCGGCATCGCTGACCAAGATGATGACCCTCTACATCGCCTTCGAGGCGGTGGAGAATGGCGAGATTTCCCTCGATACCGAGGTTACAATCTCGGCCAACGCGGCCGCGGAGCCGCCCTCGAAACTCGGATTGCGCACAGGGCAGCGGATCAAGCTGCGCTATCTGATCCGCGCGGCGGCGGTGAAATCGGCCAATGACGCGGCGACCGCCATCGGCGAAGCGATCGAAGGCTCGGAAGCCGCTTTCGCCCGGCGGATGAACCGCACCGCCCAGGCGATGGGAATGTCGCGGACTACCTTCAAGAATGCCCACGGTCTGACGGCAAGCGGGCATCTTTCCACCGCACGGGACATGACGATCCTGGGTCGGCACGTGTTCTACGACTACCCGGAATATTACAACATCTTCTCGCGCCGCAGCACCCACGCTGGTCTGCGCGAGGTGGCGAATACCAACCGCCGCTTCCTTGATGCCTACCGCGGAGCGGACGGGATCAAGACGGGCTATACCCAGGCGGCGGGCTTCAACCTCGTGGCCTCGGCCGAACGTAGGTCAGAGCGCGTTATTGTCACCGTCTTTGGGGGCCGCTCCACCGCAACCCGCAACGCCAAGGTGGCCGAACTCATGGACCTCGGCTTCCGCAAGGCCCCAAGCCGGGTCGCCGTGCGCAAGCCCGCCCTGCCGGATTATGCCATCGCCGATGCCCGCCCCGGCGGCACGATGGCTGGCAAGACCATCCGACTTGTCCGCGCCGTGGCCAAAAGCCCGCGCCCAAGGCCACGTCCCGGCCCGACGACATTGCCCGAGGATCTGCTGCTGGCGATGCAGGACGACATCCGCTCGGCGCTTGAACAAGCCACCGCCGAAACGGTGGCCGAGGCTGACGCACCTGCGGCCCCGTTGTCGCTCGACGTGACGCCACCAAAACGGCCGGATGATATCGTTCTGGCCTCGGCCCCGGCCGCATCTGAACCGCTTGCGATTACTACGCCCCCGCCTGCGCCAGAGACCGAAATGGCCAGCGCCGAAGAGATCGAGAACGAGATCGTCACCCGCGTCTCCACCTCAGGCGGTCGGCACTGGGGTATCAACGTCGGCAAATACGGCTCGCGCTACCAGGCCGAACGGATCCTTCTGCAGACCGCCCTCACCGAGATCGGGATGCTGGACGACGCCTTGCGCAAGGTGGTGCCGCGGTCGGGCGCATACGAGGCGAACTTCGTGGGCATGACCAAGGAAAACGCGGCCCTTGCCTGCCGCCGCCTGTCGGCGCGCAACATCGACTGCACCGAGATCGGGCCAAGCTGATCAGGCCGCCCCGCCCGCCTTCAACTCGAAGGCCGCGGCCATCAGCGTCTTGGTGTACTCGTGTTCCGGCGCGTCGAAGATCTGCGCCGCCGGACCACTTTCCACGATATCGCCGTGCTGCATCACGATGACCTTGTGCGCCACGGCGCGAACCACCTTCAGGTCATGGCTGATGAAGAGATAGGCCAGCCCGTATTTCTTCTGCAGCCGACGTAGCAGGTCCACGATCTGAACCTGCACTGTCATGTCCAGGGCCGAGGTCGGCTCGTCCAGAACCACGAGCCTTGGCCGTAGGATCATCGCGCGCGCGATGGCGATCCGCTGGCGCTGCCCGCCCGAGAATTCATGCGGATAGCGGTGCATGGTTGTGGGGTCCAGACCAACCTCCTCCATGATCTCGGCCACCAGGGTGCGGCGGTCGCCCTCCATCTTGTGGACGGTCAGACCCTCGGCGATGATTTCCTCCACCGTCATCCTTGGGCTGAGCGAGCCGTAGGGATCCTGAAACACGATCTGCATGTCGCGCCTGAGCGGGCGAAGCTCTCCCGATTTCCAGCCCTGGATGTCGCGGCCAAGGAAGATCATCGGTCCCTCGGACGAAATGAGCCGCATCATCGCCAGCGCCAGCGTGGTCTTGCCCGAGCCGGACTCCCCCACGATCCCAAGCGTTTCCCCCGCACGGACCGAGAAGGTCGCGGCATTGACCGCCTTCACGTGGCCAACGGTCCGCTTCATGAAGCCGCGCTGGATCGGGAACCAGATCCTCAGATCCTTGGTGCGGGCCAGTTCCTCGGCATCGTCGGGCACCGGGTCGGGGGTGCCGGTGGATTCGGCCGACAGGAGCTTGCGGGTATAATCGTGCTCTGGGTTGGCGAAGATCTCGCGGGTGATGCCCTGCTCGACGATCTCACCATCCTTCATCACGCAGACCCGGTCGGCGAATTTCTTCACGATCCCAAGGTCATGGGTGATGAACAGCATCGACATGCCTTCGGACCGGATCAGCGAGGACAGCAGATCGAGGATCTGCGCCTGGATCGTCACGTCAAGCGCCGTGGTCGGTTCGTCCGCGATCAGAAGCTCCGGCCCATTCGCGAGCGCCATGGCGATCATCACCCGCTGCCGCTGCCCGCCAGACAACTGGTGCGGATAGGCCCCGAGCCGGGATTCCGGATCCTTGATCCCCACCTTGTGCAGCAGGTCAAGGATACGCGCCCGCGCCGCGGCACCGGTCAGGCCTTGGTGCAACGAAAGGCTCTCACCAAGCTGCCGCTCCAACGTGTGCAGCGGGTTGAGCGAGGTCATCGGCTCCTGGAAGACGAAGCTGATATCGTTGCCGCGCACCTGCCGCAGCCGTTCCTCGGGGGCGCCGATCATCTGCTGCCCGAGGTATTCGACCGACCCTGTTACCTCGGCGCTGTCGGGCAGAAGTGCCACGGTCGAAAGCGCCGTGACCGACTTGCCCGAGCCGGACTCCCCCACCAGCGCGACGGTTTCGCCCTTGCCCACCTCGAATGACACATTGCGCACCGCCTCGATCCGGCGGCCATCCTGGCGGAATGTCACCGACAGGTCCTTGATTTCCAGAACACTGCTCACTGAAATGTCTTTCTCGGGTCGAAGGCATCGCGCACGCCTTCGAAGATGAAGACGAGCAGCGACAGCATGATCGCGAAGGTGAAGAAGGCCGTGAAGCCGAGCCACGGCGCCTGCAGGTTCTGCTTGGCCTGCAGCGTCAACTCCCCCAGCGACGGCGCCGAGGACGGCAGGCCGAAGCCCAGGAAATCAAGGCTTGCCAGCGTTCCGATGGTGCCTGTGACGATGAAGGGCATCATGGTCAGGGTCGCCACCATGGCGTTGGGCAGCATGTGGCGGAACATGATCTTCCAGTTTGACACGCCCAGTGCCCGGGCGGCGCGAACATATTCGAAGTTCCGTGCCCGCAGGAACTCGGCCCGCACGACGCCCACCAGCGCGGGCCAGCCGAAGAGGACCGTCACGAAGACCAGCAGCCAGAACCCGCGCCCCAATATCGCAAAAAGGATGATGATCACGTAGAGCGAGGGGGTAGAGACCCAGATCTCGATCACCCGCTGGAAGATCAGGTCGGTCCAGCCGCCGAAGAAGCCCTGGATCGCCCCGGCGATGATGCCAACGAAGGAGGTGATCACCGTCACGATCAGAGTGAACAGGATCGACAGGCGGAACCCGTAGATCACGCGCGCCAGCACGTCCCGCGCGGTGTCATCGGTGCCAAGGATATGGTCCTCATCCGGGGCCGAGGGGGCCGCGCCGTTGATGTCGTTGATCGTGTCGAAGGAATAGGGGATCGGCGGCCAGAGCATCCAGCCCTTCACGATCTCCTCCCCGTCGACGGTGCCCGTTTCGCTTTGCGCGATCACGCCCTCGGGGTCGTCGAAGCAGGTTTCCAGCCCGCCCGAGATGATCAGGCACTGTACCTCGATGTCGGAATAGACCGCCTCGGTCTTGAAATCGCCGCCGAAGGCCGTCTCGGGGTAGAAGTTGAAGATCGGCGTGAAATAGCTGCCGCGGTAGTTCACCACGATCGGTTTGTCGTTGGCGATGAACTCGGCAAAGAGCGAGGCCACGAAGAACCCCAGGAAGATCCAGAGCGACCAATAGGCCCGGCGATTGCGCGTGAAATTGCGCCAGCGCCGCTGGTTGAGCGGCGAGAGCCAGGGCCGCTTGCGGGGCGGAAGGGGGGTGTCTGCGGGTTGGGTCATCTCAGGTCTCCCGCGTTTCGAAATCGATGCGGGGATCGACGAAGACATACATCATGTCCGACAGGATCCCGACGACCAGGCCGATGAGGCCGAAGAAAAAGAGTGTGCCGAAGATCACCGGGTAATCGCGCGCCACTGCGGCTTCGAAGCCCAATCGCCCGAGCCCGTCGAGCGAGAAAATCGTCTCGATGATCAGCGAGGCGCCGAAGAAGACGCTCAGGAATGCGCCGGGGAAGCCCGCGATCACGATCAGCATCGCGTTGCGGAAGACGTGGCCATACAGGACGCGCCCCTCGCTCAGCCCCTTGGCCTTGGCGGTCATCACGTATTGCTTGCGGATCTCGTCAAGGAAGGAGTTCTTGGTCAAGAGCGTCAGCGTCGCGAAGGATGCGATGGTCGAGGCAAAGACCGGCAGCGCGATGTGCCAGAAATAGTCCCCGACCTTGCCCAGCGCGCTCAGATCCTCCCAGTTGTCCGAGACCAGACCCCTGAGCGGGAAGATCTGCCAGTAGGATCCGCCCGCAAACAGCACCAGCAGCAGGATCGCGAAGAGGAACCCAGGGATCGCGTAGGCCACGATGATGAAGCCGCTGGTCCAGGTATCGAAGCTGGAGCCATCCTTCATCGCCTTGCGGATGCCCAGCGGGATCGACACCATGTAGGCGATCAACGTGGACCAGAGGCCCAGCGTGATCGAGACGGGCATCTTCTCCAGCACGAGGTCGATCACCCCGATGGAGCGGAAATAGCTCTCGCCGAAATCGAAGCGGATGTAGTTCCACATCATGTTGAAGAAACGCTCCACCGGCGGCTTGTCGAAGCCGAACTCGGCCTCGAGCTGCTCGATGAACTCGGGCGGCAGGCCCCGCGCCCCAAGGTAGCGGTCATCCGCGCCCGCCGAGGCGCCGTTGTCGGCCCCGGCTTCGCCACCACCGGCGAAGCCCTCGAACACGTCTCCGTCGCCCTCGATCTGGGCGATGATCTGCTCGATCGGCCCGCCCGGCACGAACTGGGTCAGGGTGAAGTTGACCACCATGATCCCGAACAGCGTCGGGATCACCAGCAGCAGGCGTCGTAGAATATAGGCGCCCATCTGGTGCTATTTCCCCCTAGCGCAGCGCGCCGGCCGCACGCAGCGCCTCGGCCTTTTCGGCGTTGTACCACCAGAAATCCAGGTTCCCCAGCGCATAGGGCGGCAGCGGATCGGGATGCTCGTACATGTCATAATAGGCCACTGTGTAGACGTTCTTGTTCCGCTGGGGAATCCAGAACTTGTAGGCCCGCAGCACCCGGTCAAGGGCCGAGATCGCAACGTCGAGCTCTTCCTGGCTGTTGGCGTTCAGCACCACCTCGATCAGCTTGTCCACCGCCTCGGAGCGGAAGCCCGCCTTGTTGAAGGTGGAACTGTCGGCGGTCTCGGAGCCGAAATACTGCCGTAGCTCGGTGCCGGGGATGTAGGAGGTCGAGACGAAACCCGTCACGATGTCGAAATCGTATTCCGGCGGGCGTTCCCGGTTGGTCATCTGTGCGTTGTCGATGAACTCGTGTTCCGCATCCACGCCCAGCGCCTTGAGGTTCTCCACGAACGGGTTGATGACCCGGTTGAAGGTCTGGCTGTCGTTCAGGATCGAAACGCTCAGCGTCCGGCCTTGGGCGTTGCGGCGTACGCCGTCATCCCCCACGGGCCACCCTGCTTCGTCCAGCAGAGCCGAGGCCTTGCGCAGCGCGCCGCGGTCAAGCTGACGCTTGGCGTTCGAGACATGCTGGCTGTAGGGCTCGCTGTCCAGCACGCCTTCCGGCAGCATGTCCGCCAGCGGGCGCAGGATTTCCAGTTCCGCCTCGCTCGGCAGGCCGGTCGCGGCCAGCGGGCTGTTGTCCCAGAAGGAACTCACGCGGTCATAGAGGCCGTAGAACAGCGTCTCGTTCGACCATTCGAAATTGAACATCAGGCCGATGGCTTCGCGCACGCGGGGGTCCTGGAATTTCTCGCGCCGCAGGTTCAGGACGAAGGCCTGGCCGGTGGCCTTGTTGCCATGCTCAAGCTCTGCCTTGACCACGTGGCCCTGTTCGACAGCCGGGAAGTCATAGCCCGTGGCCCAGATCTTCGACGCGGCCTCGTCCCGGAAGGTATAGCTGCCACCTTTGAAACCCTCGAAGGCCGCGTTGTAGTCGGCGTAATACTCCAGCCGCAGCCGGTCGAAATTGTTGCGCCCGATGTTGATCGGCAGGTCCGCACCCCAATAGTCGGGGTTGCGGCTGTAGACCGAAGTCTGGCCGATTTCGAGATTCTCGAGAACATAGGGGCCCGAGCCAAGCATCGGCGTCAGGCTGCTTTCTTCCAGGTCGAGGCCGTTCGCCTCGTAATGCGCCTTGGAAAAGATTGGCAGCCCACCCACGTCCTGCGGCAGGTCGCGGGTGGGAATGCCTTCCTTGAAGACGAACTTCACCCGGTACGGTCCCAGGACCTCGAACGTCTCGACCTTCTTGGTCAACTCGGCCCGGAAACTGTTCAGCCCCTTGGTCAGGAAAGTCTCGTAGGAAAAGACCACGTCATCGGCCGTGACGGGCGAGCCATCCGAAAACCGCGCCTCGGGACGCAGGTTGAAGATCACCCAGGACCGGTCCTCGGGGTATTCAATCGTCTCGCACAGCAGGCAGTAGGCCGAGCCGATCTCGTCCGAGGTTCCGGTCAGCATGCTTTCGTAGAAGATCGAGGACAGCCGCTCGGCCCGGCCCTTGATCGTGTAGGGGTTCATCGAATCGAACCCGCCGAAGGCCCAGATCGACATCTCGCCGCCCTTGGGCGCGTCCGGATTGACGTAGTCCAGATGTTTGAAATCCGACGGGTACTTCAACTCTCCGAAGGTCGAGATCCCGTGCGAGACGATGGTTTCCTGCGCGCGGGCCTGTGTCAGGGCGGTCACGCCGATCAGCAGGGCGAGGCCACCGGCCATGATGCGATTGGAAAGCGCGGGCCGGGCTTCGGCAATTGCCAGGGCACGGGCGGGGCGGGTGTGCATGGGCGTCTCCTCCGGGGCGTTGCACGACTGCTCTTTTGCCATCTAGGCTAATTTGCCGACTGTCGACAGTTCAAGCCGAGATTGCGTCAAGTTCCGGTGAGCCGAAACCCCCAATCGCAACAAAAAAGGCCGCCTCGAGGGCGGCCTTCCAATTCTTCGCCCGGAGGCCTCGCTTATCCGCCGATGGTGGCGAGATATGCGATCAGGTTCGCGCGGTCTTCTACATCGGCCATGCCGCGGTAGCTCATCTTGTTGCCCGGGGCATAGGCCTTCGGGTTTTCAAGGAAGCCGGACAGAGCCTCGGGCGTCCAGTCGCCTTCCAGCGCCGACAGACCGTCGGAGTAGCCGAACCCGCCCGCCGACGCGATGTCGCGGCCAACCACTCCAAAGAGGTACGGCCCCGTCGCATTCGCGCCGTCTTCAAGCTTGTGGCAGGCACCACAGGCGCGGAACAGGCCTTCGCCCTTGCCCGCGTCAGCCGAGGCGAACACCTCTTCGAAGGGAATCGCCGGAGCGGCTTCCTCTTCTGCGCCGCCGTGATCCTCGCCGGTGTCGATGGCATAGGCTTGCACCCCGTCGCCGTGGCCGTCATCACCCACGTGGTAGATGGTTTCGGCCGCCCAGTTTCCGAGCAGGAAGATCAGAAGCGTACCGCAGAAGCCGCCGACGATCTTGGTGAAGGTCATTGTGTCGAGCATGTGTCGTTCCGTCCGTGCTGCGATTTTCGGGCTATCTACCCGTTTCCACGCGGGGCTTTCAAGGTATAAGAGCCGCGACCAAACGACTGAATGCCCTTTGTTGCCAGAACAGGCCACCAAATGACCCAGAAAATCGCCTTCCAGGGGGAACCTGGCGCCTATTCCCACCAGGCCTGTCGCGAAGCCCGGCCCGAGATGGAGCCCATTCCCTGCCGCACCTTCGAGGACGCCATCGACAAGGTCCGCAGCGGCGAGGCCGCCTTTGCCATGCTGCCGGTGGAGAACTCCACCTACGGGCGGGTGGCCGATATCCACTCGCTCCTGCCGGATTCGGGGCTGCATATCGTCGACGAGGCCTTCGTGCGGGTCCATATCAACTTGCTCGCGGTGCCGGGCACCAAGCTCGACCAGGTGCAGACCGCGACCAGCCACACGGTACTGCTGGGCCAGTGCCGCGGCTTCCTGCGCGAACACGGCATCCGGCCCGTGGTAGGCGCCGATACCGCAGGCAGCGCACAGCACGTGGCGGAGGTAGGCGACCCGACACAGGCCGCTTTAGCCTCTGATCTTGCAGGGGAAATCTACGGCCTCGACGTTCTGGCCCGCCATATCGAGGATCACAGCCGCAACACGACGCGATTCCTGATCATGACCAACGAGCCCGACTATTCGCGCCGAGGCGAGGACGGCATGATCACCTCTTTCGTCTTCCGCGTCCGCAACATCCCGGCGGCGCTTTACAAGGCGATGGGCGGTTTCGCGACCAACGGCGTCAACATGACCAAGCTCGAAAGCTACATGGTCGGCGGTTCGTTCCTGGCGACCCAGTTCTACGCCGATATCGAGGGCCACCCCGAGGACGAGAACGTCAAGATGGCGCTCGAGGAACTGGATTATTTCACCGATTACATGAAGATTCTCGGCGTCTACCCGGCGGATCCCCGGCGGCACTGACGGCACCCACCCACCCCCCGAATCCGCAATCGGAAAACCATCGGAATTCTATCGGACTTTTATCGGAATTCTTCGCAGGCTTCCTGCGCGCCCAAGGCGGCAGGAAACCACCCGGCGACGCACGCGCCGGGCTGAAGCCCGGCCTACGGCGGGTTTCGGGGGTTTGCGCAGATTGGAAGAAGTCTCTGCCAGCGCCGTGCCTTTTGACGGGCGCACTGGCCAGGGCGAAGTGACCCTCCGTTCCGGCCTTTCAAACCGAATGCATCGTGAACCCCGTCACCTACGCTCGATCTCGCGGGCGGCGCGGGCGACCTGGCGGGTGAAGCGGCGTTCGAGGTTGGCCTTGGCGAATTTCAGGGACTGGATCAGCAGCCGCGCCGAGAGGGTCCTGGGCCGCAGGTCGAGCCCCACGATCATGCGGGTGCGGCGGGGCGAGAGCGCGATCAGGTCGATGGTGAATTCCGATTCGATCCCGCCCATGCGAGAGGTGACGGTGAGCGCTTCGGGCCGGTCGTAGCGGGTCAGTTCCAGCCGGGCCTCGCGCGGTTTGCCGCGAAAGCGGAACCGCGCGTCCCAGCCCATGCCGATGCCGGCCTCCGTCAGATCGTCGGTCCGCGCGACCTGCGCGCCTTTGGCCTGGGCCATGCGCTCGAACCGGGCGAAGTCGCTGACCACGGAGAAGACCGTCTCAATGGGCGCCTCGATATCGTCACGGGTCGAGAGTTTCATGCAACCTCAGTCCAGCCGGTCGGCCAGCCAATGACGGATCAGGAAATGGGCGATCGACCCGCGCCGCGCCGGTTTCAGCGTCTCGTCCTCGCCCGCCATGGCGGCCATCATCTTCTCACGGCTGACCCATTTGGCGTCCTCGATCTCAGCGGGGTCGATGGTGATTTCATGGCTCTCGGCGAGGCCATGGCAGCCGATCATCAGCGAGGCCGGGAATGGCCAGGGTTGCGAGGAGAGATAGCCGACCTCGCCCACACGGACGCCGGTTTCCTCGAAGGTCTCGCGGCGGACGGCGGCCTCGATCGTCTCGCCCGGCTCCACGAACCCGGCGAGCAATGAATACATCCCCTCGGGCCAGGGGTGCGAGCGACCCATGAGCACCTCGTTGCCCCGGGTGATCAGCATGATCACCACCGGGTCGGTGCGCGGGAAATGATGCGCCTTGCAGGCCGGGCATTCGCGCTGCCAGCCGGACATGGTGATCACGGTCTTCTCGCCACAACGCGCGCAGTACCCGTGGCTCTGGTGCCAGCCAAGGATCGCCTTGGCGGTGGCGGTGAGTTCGGCATCGCGGGGTGTGAGTCGGGACATCACCCCGCGCAGTTCGCCGAAGCGCTGGTCCGGGTCCAGCGCCGGGTGCCGCTGCTCGGACGGATCGAAGAAGGCGCCCAGCGTGTCGGGCAGGTCTTCCGGCTCCCAGTCCGAGATATCGCGCGCAAAACAAGGCGCGCCACCGTCGAAGCCAAGGAAGATCGACTGCTCATCGGCATCCGCGAAGAGGGCATGACCGGGCTCGAGCCAACCGGCCTGTGGATTTTCCCCGGCAAACAGGGGCTTGCCGCGCCAGATGGGCAGGCAGCGCGCATCGGCGGCGGCGGCCAGGGCCGCGAGTTCGTCCGGGTTGCCGCGCAGATGCGCTGCCCGGTCGAGCCCCGATCCGCCGAAAGTCACGGTCTCTGCCAGTTTCATGCGCGCTCTCCGTTGTTTCAGATTTCATGCCACGCGCCATCGACAAGATCAAACGGGCGACTAGATGTTCGATCCGTGCAAGTTCTGGTGGTTTCATGGGGATGAGGGTGCTAGTGTCTGTGCGCGTTCGCACAAAAGTGCGGATTTTACGAAGCGTTAGGCGCTCAGCGCCCAAAACCAAAAAGGGGCAGTCGTGCAGCCTCCGACTCTGTTTCCAAACCATCCGGGCGCGGACCAGGTCCACCTGCGGATCCTCGAGACCACAGATCTGCATTGCCACATCCAGGGCTACGACTATTACGCCGATGCCCCGCAGCCGACGGTGGGCCTGACGCGCACCGCAACATTGATCGCGCAGGCCCGGACCGAAGCGCCTAACACGCTGCTGTTCGACAATGGCGATACCCTGCAGGGCAACCCGATGGGCGATTTCGTCGCCTATGAGCGTGGGGTCAGTGCAGAGGCTCCGCACCCGGTGATCGCGGCCATGAACGCGCTGGGATATGATGGCGCCACGGTGGGTAACCACGATTTCAACTACGGGCTGGATTTCCTGCTGGACTGCATGAATGGCGCCGCATTTCCCGTGGTCTCGGCCAATATCGCGCGGTCCGCCAATGATCCGCAGGCGGATGACCCCCTCCTCCCACCCTTCGCCGTGCTGGAGCGGCGCGTTCTGGATGGGACCGGCGTGGCACATGATCTTCGGATCGGGGTGATCGGCTTCGTCCCGCCGCAGATCATGCAATGGGACCGGCGCAACCTCGAGGGCCGGATCGAGGCGCGCGACATGGTCGAGGCCGCGCAGGACCTCGTCCCGGAGCTTCGTCGTCAGGGCGTGGACCTCGTGATCGCCCTCAGTCATTCCGGGATCGGGGAGGCCGCGGCGCGTCCGAACATGGAAAACGCCTCGGTGCCCCTGGCCGCGGTGGACGGCGTGGATGTGGTTCTGGCGGGTCATACCCATCTTGTCTTTCCGGACCCGTCCGTGCCTTCCCGGCAGGGGGTCGACCCCGAGAACGGGACGCTCCATGGGAAACCCGCCGTCATGGCCGGGTTCTGGGGCTCGCACCTTGGCGTCATCGACCTGCTGCTGGAGAAGCACGAGACCGGATGGCGCCTCGCCCAGCACCGGAGCGAGGTTCGGCCAATCACCTCGGCCGCTCCCGATCAGGGCAGCCTCCTCGAAGACCCGGCGACCCTCGCGGCGACGCGCAAGGATCACGAGGCGACGCTGGCCTATGTCAGGCGGCCGGTCGGGCGCAGCCTTGCGCCACTGCATTCCTATTTCGCCCTGGTCGGCAACGATCCCGCCACGCGCGTGGTACACCAGTCCCAACGCTGGTTCATTCGTTCCGCCATCGCGGGAACCGAGCACGAAGGCCTTCCGGTCCTGTCGGCCGCGACGCCGTTCAAGGCGGGCGGGCGCGGCGGACCGGGCCATTTCACTTCGGTCGAGGCCGGTGACCTGGCCATGCGCCATATCGCGGACCTCTACATCTACCCCAACAGCGCCCGGGCGCTGAAGGTGACCGGGGCCGACATCCTTGACTGGCTGGAGCATTCGGCCAGCGTATTCCGGCAGATCACGCCCGGAAGTCCGGACCAAGTGCTGCTCGATCCCGATTTCCCCAGCTACACCTTCGACACGATTGCCGGGGTGGATTACGAAATCGACGTCTGCGCGGCGCCGAAATACCCCGGCTGTGGGCGGAGGGCCGACCCGGAGGGCGGCCGGATACGGGATTTGACGTTCGAAGGTGTGCCGGTCACGCCCGAAACGGAGTTCGTCATCGCCACCAACAGCTACCGCGTCGCGGGCACCGATTTCCCGGTGGCTGCCAACGGTCGGCTGATCTTTGAAACCCAGGAAACCAACCGCGATATCCTGCGCCGCTACATCGCCGAAACCGGGGAGATCGATCCCGGATCCAGGCCGGACTGGCGATTTGCGGCACACCCGGAAACCAGTGTCCTGTTCGACACCGGCCCCAGGGCGCGCGGTTTTCTGGCCGCAATGAGCGGGCTCGACATCGAAGACGCGGGCAACGGCCCCGGCGGTTTCGCGCGGTTCCGCATCAACCTCTGAGCCGCAGGCTTCCGAAGCCGGGGCAAACCGGCTATGACCCCAGCAAATCATAAAAACGGAGCAGCCCGATGCGCATCCTGATCCTACTTGCCGTTGTTCTTGCCGGTGCCGCCGTCGGCGCCTGGGCGACCCGCCCGGGAGAAGAGGCGTTCAACGAAAAGCTTCGGGCCGAGATCGAGGACGTGGTCCTGAACCGCGAGGTCGAAGAGGCGCGTGATCCCATCGCCGCCTTGACCCTGGCAAGCTGCAAGCTCAGCATCAATGATTGCTACGAGACCTACCGGCGGCGGCTCGACGTGAAATTCCTGCCCGGCATGTTCACCACCACCGCCATCGTCGATGGTCCGCGCCTCGACACGGTCTGCACCGGGCGTTTCGGCGGGTTCACCTGCCAGCACCCGCTCTTCGGCGGCTGAGCCGCTTGCGAATCCGGGCCTTCGGGCCTATATGCGGGCTTGAGAGGTTGGCGCGGGCGAGCGCCTCGCCAACCCGGTCAGGTCCGGAAGGAAGCAGCCGTAACGAGTCCCGCTTGGGTCGTTGTCCAGCCTCTCACCTTTCCACAGATCTCTGACATTCCCCTGTCCCGCCGATGCCGCCATCGGGGTCACAGGTCGGCAGGCGTTGCCCACAGGCTGCAAGGGTGATCAGCAGCAGGATCGCGATCAGTTTCTTCATGTCTCCTCCTCCTCGGAGTAGAAATATCCGCCTGCCCTGAACCGGCATGAGCCCGGGTCCGAGGCTTGCAGCTCTGCTGCGGCGGCGTTCAGCTCTTGCAAGAGCGCCATCTGCCGCTCACGGTACAACGCATCCAGCTGCGTGACAGCTTTTTCCGACAACTGGTTGTAATGCACCGCGCGTTCGAAATGCGGCGGGTGATCGGCAAGCAGGTTCTCGGTTGCCGCGGCCAGGTGATCGCCCACGTTGTCGAAGAGATAAGCCAGTTGTTCGCTGCTCCCCGGCAGGGGCTGGTACGAAGGCTGGAGCAGTTCCACCGTGTCATCATCGCGGATCGCAACAGTACCCGCTGCGACAAGCTGGTCCAGCATCGCCTTGGGGTGGACATCCTGCCGAACCGACCGGGCGAGCGTGTCGAACGAAGGTCCGTCGCCGCGCCGAGGCAGGGGTGCGCCATTCATTTCCGGATCCGCCTGCCACTTTGCCACCAGACGCGACAGATGATTGACCTGCCGGGGCGGCGCATCCTCCGTTTCCCGTTCCTCGCGCAGTTTGGCGAGGTCGCGCCGTTGCAGCCCCGTCATGACGCTGAGCCGGCTGTCCGTGACCGCCCCTCCGGCGTGGTCTTCGGCCCCGCGAATATAAGCGTGTTTCAACTGGCGAGAAGCGGCGGAAAACAGGACGCCGCGCGCGATCATAAGACGGGCGAGAGGTTTCAGGAAAATATCGAGCGGCAGGGTCATGTGTGTTTTTTGCACATTTTTTCTTGACCCGAAAGCCGAATCTCATGAGTGTGCTTTTTACACATTTCTTTGGAGAGCCCCCATGAAACCCCTCATCACCCTTGCAGCCCTTCTCGCCCTCAGCGCCTGTGGCGCCAGGACCCACACCGGCTCCGGCGCCGATTATGTCGGCCGGGCCGACGGCGCGCGTCCCATCGACACCGAGATCGCGCAGATCGCCGCCGTGGAACCGCATCTGCAATTTCCGGCCCGAATCGGTGTTGCGCGGATGGAATGGAACAACGTCAGCATCCCCGGACCTGCCGAGGCCGAACTGCTCTCGGAATTCGGGAAGCGTCACGCGGCAATGGGTGAGTTCGTGCCGATCACGCCCATGGCGGCGAACCTCGTCCCCAGACCGGACGAGGACTGCTGCCTTCCGGCCCCGCAAAAGGTGCGGCGCCTGGCGGCACGGCTGCACCTGGACTACGTGATCCTCTACAAGCTCGACGGCGATGGCCTGCGCCGCAATGCCCTGCGCGGACTGGCGAGCGCCGAAGCAGCCTTCATGGATGTCCGCACCGGCTATATCTATGCAACCTCAAGCGTTTCCGTTGATCTCAAGGACGGCCGCGCCCGGTTCCTCAGCGAACACCGTGACCTTCCCCGCCAGGAACGGGCCGAATATCGCGTCGTCAGCGCCCTGCTCAACGAGGTCGATCCGACCATGATCCGCATTGCCGCGATGGGCGGCGCACAATAGATGTGGGATGACCCGGGGCAAAGCCGCGCAGCAGGTGGACCTCGGGCGCAACCCCAACTAGGCTTCGCGAAACCCCGAAGGATCCCGCAGGCGACCCATGACCGACGCGTCCAAACCCTCCTACCAGGTGCTGGCCCGGAAATACCGGCCCGAGACCTTTGCCGACCTGGTGGGCCAGGACGCGATGGTGCGCACGCTCAAGAACGCCTTCGCGGCGGACCGGATCGCGCAGGCCTTCATCATGACCGGCATCCGTGGCACCGGGAAAACCACCACCGCCCGGATCATCGCCAAGGGGATGAACTGCATCGGCCCCGACGGCACCAGCGGCCCCACCACGGACCCTTGCGGCACATGCGAGCATTGCGTGGCCATCGCCGAGGGTCGCCACGTGGACGTGATGGAGATGGACGCGGCCTCGCGCACCGGGGTGGGCGACATCCGCGAGATCATCGACAGCGTCCACTACCGCGCGGCCTCGGCCCGCTACAAGATCTACATCATCGACGAGGTTCACATGCTCTCGACCAGCGCGTTCAACGCGCTGCTCAAGACGCTGGAAGAACCGCCCGCCCATGTGAAGTTCATCTTCGCCACGACCGAGATCCGCAAGGTGCCGGTCACGGTACTCAGCCGCTGCCAGCGTTTCGACCTGCGCCGGATCGAGCCCGAGGTGATGATCGCCATGCTCCGCCGGATCGCCGATGCGGAAAAGGCCGAGATCACCGATGACGCGCTGGCGCTGATCACCCGCGCCGCCGAAGGCTCTGCCCGGGATGCGCAATCCCTGCTCGACCAGGCGATCAGCCACGGTGCCGGGGAAACCACCGCCGACCAGGTGCGCGCGATGCTGGGACTGGCGGATCGCGGCCGGGTTCTAGACCTGTTCGACCTGATCATGGGCGGCGACGCGGCCGGCGCATTGACGGAGCTTTCGCGGCAATATGCCGACGGGGCCGACCCGCTGGCGGTGCTGCGCGACCTGGCCGAGATCACCCATTGGGTCAGCATCATCAAGATCACCCCCGAGGCCGCCGAGGACCCCACCGTCAGCCCGGATGAGCGCAATCGCGGCCTTGCCATGGCCGAGAAACTGCCGATGCGTGTGCTGACCCGGATGTGGCAGATGCTTCTGAAGGCGCTGGACGAGGTCGCCCAGGCCCCCAACGCGATGATGGCCGCCGAGATGGCGGTGATCCGCCTGACCCACGTGGCCGACCTGCCCGCGCCCGAGGACCTTGTGCGCCGGTTGCAGGACGGCCCACCCCCGCCGCAGCCCGGCGGCGGCGCTCCGGCCCCGCGTGGCGGCGGCGCGACCCATGCGCCCTCGGCCACCCGCGCGCCTTCCGGGGGCGTGACCTCCCATGGCACGGCGACCGCGCTGGCCCAGGCGCCGGACACCTCTCTCGCCCGCTATGCGCAGTTCGAGCAGGTGGTGGAGCTCATTCGCACCAACCGAGACGTGAAACTGCTGGTGGAGGTGGAAACCACGCTCCGCCTTGCCCGCTACAGCCCCGGGCGGATCGAGTTCGAGCCCACACCGGACGCCCCGCGCGACCTGGCCGCGCGGCTGGCGCAGCGGCTGCAAGGCTGGACCGGTGCGCGCTGGGCCGTGACCCTCGTCAACGAAGGCGGCGGCAAGACCATCGCCGAGGAGCGCGACGCCGAGCGGTTGGAGATGGAAGCTGCCGCGCAGGACCATCCGCTGGTCAAGGCCGTGTTCGAGGCCTTTCCCGGCGCGAAGATCACCGATATCAGGACCCCCGACGCAATCGCCGCCGAGGCCGCCCACGAGGCGCTGCCCGAGGTGGAGGATGAATGGGACCCCTTCGAAGAGGATTGAGGAGCGCGACATGATGAAAGGTTTGGGCGGGCTTGGCGACATGGCCAAGATGATGAAGGCCGCACAGGACATGCAGACCAAGATGGCCGAGATGCAGGAGCAGCTCGAGAGCCTCACCGTGACCGGCGAATCCGGGGCCGGGCTGGTAAAGGCCACCGCCACCGCCAAGGGTGTTCTGACCGGGCTCGACATCGACCCGTCGATCTTCAACCCCGACGAAAAGGAAGTGGTCGAGGACCTGATCCTTGCCGCGATCAAGGACGCCCAGGCCAAGGCCGCCGAGCGCAGCCAGCAGGAGATGCAGAAGCTGACCGAGGGCCTCGGCCTGCCGCCGGGGATGAACCTGCCGTTCTGAGGACCGTTTCCCCATGACCGAGGCCACCCGCGATATCGAGGCGCTGATCGACCTGATGGCCCGGCTTCCGGGCCTCGGGCCACGCTCGGCCCGCCGCGCGGTGCTGCACCTGATCAAGAAGCGCGGAGCGGTGATGATGCCGCTGGCCAAGGCGATGCAGCAGGTGGCCGAAACCGCGCGGGAATGCCTGAATTGCGGGAATATCGGCACCTCGGACATCTGCGACATCTGCCGCTCCGAGAAACGCGCCACCGGCGAGATCTGCGTGGTCGAGGACGTGGCCGACCTCTGGGCGATGGAGCGTGGGCAGGTCTTCCACGGGCGCTATCACGTGCTGGGCGGCACGCTCTCGGCGCTCGATGCCATCGGGCCGGAAGAATTACGCATCCCCAAACTGGTGGATCGGGTCCGGGCCGAGGGGATCGCCGAGGTGATCCTGGCCCTGAACGCCACGGTCGACGGCCAGACCACCGCCCATTACATCGCCGAAGCGCTGGAAGGCATGGGCGTCAGCGTCACCTCGCTGGCCCAGGGCGTGCCCATTGGCGGCGAGCTCGACTACCTGGATGACGGAACCATCTCCGCCGCGCTCAAGGCGCGCAAGGCGTTCTAGCTGCCCACCGCACCCAGCGCCAAGTCCGGGTCACAGCGGCCCAGCGCGGCTTCGGCACCGAGGCGGCCCAGCTCGTCACTGCATTTCGCCCCGCGCCCGCAGCCGCCCACGGCGACCGAGACCCGGGGGCCAAGACGGTCGATGATCGGGTGGTTGCTGGGGGTGTAGGTGGTCACGCAGGGCTTCACGTGGATCGAGCGGATGGCGAGGCCCGGGATACGGTCGCGTATCTGGGCGGTAAGCATCTCGCCCACTTCGGCCGAGCCGCCCGAGCGGAACCAGTCGCGCCGGTCCTGCTCGGTCTCCAGCCGCAAATCCACCCGGTCCCCGCCGAGCTTCAGATACCAGCGCCCATCGGGATAGAGGATCGGCGGCAGCAGGTAGGGGTCCTCGCCCGAAGGGTAGAGGTATATCAGAGGCGGCATGCCCTTCAGGCGCGCGACCTCCGCCCCATCTAGTTCAAAGAGCGCCACCGTGCGCGCCAGAACAGAAAGCGGCAGCGCCTCGTCCAGCAGTCCGTTGGTGAACCCCCCGGCCGCGATCAGAAGCTCATCGGCCGTGATCGTGCCGCCGTCAGTCTCGACCTCCACGCCGCCGCCTGTCTCGTGAAACCCGGTGGCCGTGGCGGCAACGATCCGTGCGCCGGCCTTTTCGGCGGCGATACCCTGCGCCTGGACCAGCGCACGCGGGCTGATGAAGCCGGAGTCCTTCGTTTCGTGGTAGCCCAACGTGCCTTCGGGGAAGTGGAACCACGGGAATCGCGAGGCGAGCGCCGCGTCGCCCAATTGTTCGCAGGGAATGCCCGAGGCCTCGGCCACCCGGCCCACGTTGCGAATGGGCTCACCGCCTTCTGGGCCCGCCATCAGGATGCCCCGCTCGGTATAAAACCGGATGCCGCTGTCGGTCTCGATCTCTCCGTAGCGGGCGATGGAGGCGCGGCTGACGCGGCTCCAGAACGGGTAGGGGTCGATGCCACGGGTGATCCGGCCTTCGTCGTAATGGCTGCCGAAGACGCCCCGGTGGGTTTCCAGCGCTTCCGGCTCATCCGGTCCGATCAGCGTCACCTCGTGCCCCGCCCGGGCCAGGTGCCGCGCCGCCGCGCTTCCGATGAGCCCCCGCCCGATCACTGCAACATGCATCGGCTTGCCCTTCCGCCGGTTTCGTCCTGCATGTTCTGACACGGCTCAGGCTATTGGCGCAAAAGAAAAACCCCGGCGCGGGACCGGGGTTTTCAATCTGTGTCCGAGGCGAAGATCAATCCTCGTCTTCGTCGTCCTCAACATCGTTGGGGAGGTTGAAGAAGCTGTCCGCGTCGGGAATCGCGTCTTCCTTCTCGTCGTCATCGCTGAGCGAGAAAGTTTCCAGCCCCGAGATCGCGGTCGGGATCTTGGGCTCCGTCTCCATGCCGAGCGACTGTTCGGTCGTCACCAGCTTGCGGCGCTCGTCATCGGTCATCACCGAGCCCTCGGCGGCCTTGCGCTTGGCGGCCTTCTGCACCGCGGAATCCAGTTCGGATTGCTTGCACAGGCCCAGCGCCACCGGGTCGATCGGCTGGATGTTCGAGATGTTCCAGTGGGTGCGCTCGCGGATCGCCTGGATGGTCGGCTTGGTGGTGCCAACCAGCTTGGAAACCTGGCCATCGGTCAGTTCCGGGTGGAACTTCACCAGCCACAGGATCGCGGCCGGGCGGTCCTGGCGCTTGGACAGTGGCGTGTAGCGCGGGCCACGGCGCTTTTCCTCGCCCACGGCGGCGGGGTTGAACTTGAGCTTCAGCTTGTGGAGCGGGTCGGCCTCTGCCTTGTCGATCTCGGATTGCTCAAGCTGGTTGTTGGCGATCGGGTCGAAACCCTTCACGCCGGTGGCGACGTCACCATCGGCGATGCCCTGAACCTCGAGCTCATGAAGACCGCAGAAATCCGAGATCTGCTTGAACGTCAGAGTGGTGTTGTCCACCAGCCAGACGGCGGTCGCTTTTGCCATGATTGGTTTCGACATCTCACGTCTCCTTCGACAATATGCTTCCGTGCCGGGAAAACGGCTGGCCCATCTGGACCCTTACCACGTTTTCAGGGAAGTTGACGCGTATATAGTCATCCTCGCGTCCGGAGAAAAGAGAAAATGCGGGCCGAATTTGCGTCGCCGCGATGAGGCTTCAGCGCTCGTCTGCGACAGAAAACTTGTAGGGAGCAGCCATTGATTACCGGAGTGCCTTTGGCGAAGCGTCGGTGCGACATCTCGGGGCTCGACTTCGATGATCTCTTCGCAAACCAGTTTGTTCTTACGAAGAACAAGAACCTTGAAATTAGTGATTTCAAGAAATTGGAACTTGGCCTGTGGTCTCTGTATATCGGAAGCTCTCTTCCTCGTTGCCTACTGACCGACACGAAGGGCATCTGCATCGGCATTTTGCTCGGAGTGGCCGTACACGAGACAAAAGGGATATTGGGGGCTCGGGAGGTGGTTTCCGAGCCTGGAACGACGGCTTTCGAGAAGATCGAGGCCTTTTTCGAATTCCTAAGCGGCAGGTTTGTGATCATTTGCCGCGAGGAAGGCATGGAACGTGTCTATCCGGATCCAGCGGCAAGCCTTGGCGTAGTCTATGATGCGACTACTAAAACCGTCGGCTCAACCACCTTCTTGGTTCTAGACCGCGAGGTAGAACCCACTCCGACTTTTGACGCCGTTGCAATCCGAGGGGGTCAGTCGAACTACGGACTTGGCTATACCTGTGATGCGAATGTTCGTCGGCTAATTGCGAACCACTATCTTGATTTGGGTTCATTCGAGACGTACCGCTATTGGCCATCTCCAGACCATGTGTTCGAAACTGGCAGTCTGTCGTCTGACGAGGTCGTCGACATGATCGCCGCTTCGGTTGCAAGAACCGCGTCAGCTATCATTCGGAGCCGGGAGACCCTTCTATCCATGTCCGGTGGCCGCGACTCTCGCTTCTTGGTTGCCGCGACTGGAGAAGACATTCGAAGCTGCACGATGGCTTTCACGTTTGTTCACAATTGGATTTCCGAATTCGACTCAAGGTCGGCTGATTTGGTTTCCGAAAAGCTTGGTATTCCTTTTCAAAGAATCTCCGTGGACGATCCCGAGGTGGTGGAACGAGAAAGCCGCTTCAAACGACGACAACGTATCCGTTCTTTCCGATTTGCGACCGGTTCAATCAGTGGCCCACGTCTGGATTTGATCGCCGGGCTTCCGGACCGCTTGCCAAGAGACCAAGTGATGCTGCGCGGGAACATGATCGAGTTGCTTAATGCTCAATGGTACCCACGATGGCGTACTATGGCACGCCCAAACTACCGACATATCCTGGCGCGATTACACCTTGGCAGGTTTAGCGAAGAAGGCCTGCGTGCGCGCATGTCCGAACTTGAGCAGTGGTACGAGAGTTTGCCGAAGGGGGCGCGCTTTCGTGTTCACGATTTCAGCTATTTGGAAAACTTCCTGAGCAATACGCAGCCCGGCTTTTATGGATTTCCACGACATTTCTATGTCGCACCATTTTGCGGACGCAAAACAATCGAGCTAACTATGCGGCTTGATCCGAAACTCCGCATCACTGCAACTTGCCATGAACGCGTGATCAAGCGATCTTTGGTGAGTTTTCAAGAAGCACCACGCGCAAAGGATTTGATCCCGTCACCCAGCATGCAGGAATGAAAGGTGCGGACATTTTCTCTTATACTCGGCTACTGCATCACAGCATTTGCCCAAATTTCGCATGCCGAGGGCGAGCGGGCAGGCGATTTCGACTACTACCTGCTGGCGCTGAGCTGGTCGCCCAACTGGTGCGCGCTGGAAGGCGACGCGCGCGGCGCGGAGCAATGTTCCGAGGATAGCGGCGCGGGCTGGGTGCTGCACGGGCTCTGGCCACAATACGAGGATGGCTGGCCCAGCTATTGCAGCACGCCCCATCGCGAAGCGACCCGCGCGGAAACCGCCGCGATGACCGATATCATGGGCAGTGCCGGGTCGGCCTGGTACCAGTGGAAGAAGCACGGGCGCTGTTCGGGGCTGGACGCCGAGAGTTATTTCGACGCCGCCCGCAGCGCCTATGAGGCCGTGACCCGGCCCGAGGTGTTCCGCAAGCTCACCCGGCCGGTGCGCCTGCCTGCAGAGGTGGTGGAAGAGGCGTTCCTGAAGGAAAATCCCGGCCTTTCGGATGAAAGACTGACGGTCACCTGCAAATCGGGGCAGATCCAGGAGGTGCGGATTTGCCTGACGCGGGAGCTGGCTCCGCGCGATTGCGCGCCGGACGTGGCGCGCGACTGCACGATGCGGGATGCCTACTTCGCGCCGCTGCGCTGATCAGGCGGCGAGGCCCTTCGATCCCATCCCGAGGAACTTCTTGCGGCGATCCTGAATAAGCTGCTGCGGGGTGCGCTTGGACAGGTCCTTCAGCATCACCTCGAGCGCCTTGCCCACCGACTCGATCGTGCCCTTGCGGTCGCGCTGGGCGCCGCCCAGGGGCTCGGGGATGATCTTGTCGATCACACCGAGCTTCTCGAGGTCCTGCGCGGTGAGGCGCAGCGCCTCGGCGGCCTCGCGCATCTTCTCGGAATCCTTCCACAGGATCGAGGCGCAGCCCTCGGGGCTGATAACCGAGTAGACCGAATGTTCCAGCATCGCCACGCGATTCGCCGTGGCAAAGGCCACCGCCCCGCCGGAACCGCCTTCGCCGATGATGACCGAAATGAGCGGCACGCCGATCTGCAGGCATTTCTCGGTCGAGCGCGCGATGGCCTCGGACTGGCCGCGTTCCTCCGCGCCCTTGCCCGGGTAGGCGCCGGGGGTATCGACAAGAGTGATCACCGGCAGCTTGAAACGATGCGCCATCTCCATCAGGCGGATCGCCTTGCGATAGCCTTCGGGGCGCGCCATGCCGAAGTTGCGTTCGATCCGGCTTTTTGTGTCGTGGCCCTTCTCGTGGCCGATCACCATGACCGGGGTACCATACAGCCGCGCAAGCCCGCCCATCACCGCGTGGTCGTCGGCGAAGTTCCGGTCGCCCGCCAAAGGCGTGTACTCGGTGAAGAGCGCGTCGATGTAATCCTTGCAATGGGGCCGGTCGGGATGCCGCGCCACCTGGCATTTCCGCCAGGGGGTGAGGTTCTTGTAGAGATCCTTCAGCATGTCGGCGGCCTTCTTGTCGAGGCCCGCCGCCTCCTTCTCCACATCCATATCCGGGTTGGCTCGGGCAAGGGCACGCAGTTCCTCTGCTTTGCCCTCGATCTCGGCCAGCGGCTTCTCGAACTCCAGATAGTTGGTCATGGGTCGCTCCACATCGTTCGGCCCTCGTTATGGCTTTGTGTCGGGGCCAATGCAACCACGCGCGACAATGCAGATGGACAGTGGCAAAACCCCGCACTAGCGTCGCGCCATGACCGAGCCCACCCTTCACGACAGCCGCTATTCCTGGACCCGCCTTGGCGTATCGCTGCTGATCGCGGTGGTGGGGAACGTGGGCATGTGGGCGATCGTTGTGATCATGCCTGCGGTTCAGGCCGATTTCGGAGTCGACCGCGCGGGCGTGTCGATGACCTACACCTTCACGATGATCGGATACGCGCTGGGCAACCTGCTGATCGGCCGCGCGGCGGACCGGTTCGGGATGACCCTATGCCTGATGGGGGCCGCGGCCACGATTTCAGGCGGTTTCGTACTGGCCACCATGGCCCCGGCGATCTGGGTGCTGTCACTCCTGCAACTGGTGATCGGCTTCGGCACGGCGGCCAGTTTCGGGCCGTTGATCGCGGATGTCTCGCACTGGTTCCTGCGCCGCCGGGGCATCGCGATGGCCATCGTGGCAAGCGGCAATTACCTGTCGGGTGCGATCTGGCCGACAATTCTTGCCGGCGTTCTCGCCGATCAGGGCTGGCGAGCCGTCTATTTCGTACTGGCGGGAATAGCCGTCATCGTCATGGTGCCGCTGTCGCTCTTCCTGCGTCGCGCCATGCCCGAAGAGCAATCCGCCATCGCGACCGAACGCGCGGCGCTCAACAGGGCCACGGCGGGGTTCTCACCCCGAAAACTGACTCTGCTCCTGGGTCTTGCCGGAATCGGCTGTTGTGTTGCCATGTCCATGCCCCAGGCGCATATCGTTGCCTATTCCGTCGACCTTGGCTTCGGGTCGGAGGCTGGGGCAAAAATGCTGTCACTGATGCTTCTGGGCGGCGTCGGCTCGCGGCTCGCGTCGGGCTTTCTGGCCGACAAGCTGGGCGGGGTGCGCACCCTGCTTCTGGGCTCGGTGCTGCAATGCGCCGCGCTCTTCCTGTTCCTGCCCGCGGGCGATCTGACCTCCCTCTACCTGGTGAGCCTGGTCTTCGGCCTGGCCCAGGGCGGGATCGTGCCCAGCTACGCTGTGATCGTGCGGGAATACATGCCCGCGAAAGAGGCCGGCGCGCGGGTCGGCTTCGTGATCATGGCGACCATCGTCGGGATGGCAGGGGGCGGCTGGATATCGGGCTGGATCTACGACCTGACCGGCTCGTATTTCCTGGCCTTCGTGAACGGGATCGGCTGGAACATGCTGAATATCCTCATCGTTCTGGCGATCCTGATCCGGTCGAAGCCGCGCGCGCCGGGCAGCCTTGCCCCCGCCTGAGCGGCCCTAGCCCCCGCCGATCAGCACGCCCGCGGCGAAGACCAAGGCGCCACCAAGCACGACCTGGAAGGTCGCGCGCAGGAAGGGGGTCTCCATGAAGCGGTTCTGGATCCAGACGATCGCCCAAAGCTCGATGAACACCACGACAAAAGCGGTGATCGTGGCGGTCCAGAAATCCGGGATCAGGTAGGGCAGCGCATGGCCCAACCCACCGAGCGTCGTCATCACGCCGCTGGCCAGCCCGCGCTTCAACGGCGAGCCACGGCCCGACAGTTCCCCATCATCCGACGCGGCTTCGGTGAAACCCATGGAAATCCCCGCCCCCACGGATGCGGCAAGGCCCACAAGGAACGTGGTCCAGGTGTCCTGCGTGGCAAAGGCCGTCGCGAAGATCGGCGCGAGGGTCGAGACGGACCCGTCCATCAGCCCCGCAAGCCCCGGCTGCACCCAGGTCAGAACGAACTGCCGGTGCGCGGCGCGGTCCTCCTGACCCTTGGCTTCGTGGTCCAGATGTTCCTCGGTCAGCTTGTCGGCCTTGTCGGTATGACTGGCCTCTGCGGCAGCCAGATCGCCCAGAAGCTTGCGCGTGTCGGCATCGCTCGTCCGTTCGGCGGCCTTGCGGTAGAAACGCTCGGCGTCACGCTCCATCGCCTCGGCTTCTTCGCGCATCCGCTCCAGCCCGAGGTTTTCCACCAGCCAGACGGGCCGCCGGGCGTAATAGCCCGAGACATGCTCGCGCCGGATCAGCGGGATCACGTCGCCGAACCGTTTCTGGTGCAACTCGATCAGGCGGTGGCGGTGGGTGTCCTCTTCCTCGGCCATGCCATCGAAAATCTTGGCGGACGAGGGAAAATCCTTTCTCAGCCGCTCGGCATAACTGCGGTAGATGCGTGCGTCGTCCTCTTCGGAGGAGATCGCGAGCGCCAGGATCTCCTGCTCGCTCAGGTCGGAAAACCGTCTTCGACTCGTGACACCGGGTATCATCTGTCGCCTCTTTCTTTTTAGAACAGTTCTAAGTTATGCTATTTCCAGCCCCGGGCAACCCCGTGTCGACCATATCATAGCGGGCTTGCGCGCTTGTCGAAACTGAACTGATCGGTTTATGTTGATTTGTCTCGGGGGGAATCCATGAACGCATTGACCGAAGGGGTGAAACGGGGCCGAAAGTTCGACCAGGTGCTCGAAGGCGCGCGCGAGGTCTTCATGCGCGACGGGTTCGAAGGCGCCTCGGTCGATTCCATCGCCGCGGCGGCAGGCGTGTCAAAGGCCACGCTCTACAGCTACTTCCCTGACAAGAAACTGCTGTTCATGGAAGTCGCCAAGACCGAATGCGGCCGCCAGGCCGATGCCGCGATCTCGAAGGTGGATCCGACCCTGCCCGCCGAGCAGGTGCTGACCTTCGCGGCCCGGACCATGGTGCAATTCCTGTTTTCGGATTTCGGGCTGCAGACCTTCCGCATCGCGGTGGCCGAAAGCGGCCGCTTCCCCGAGATCGGGCGCGAGTTCTACGCCTCGGGCCCGGCCCGAGCGCAGGCGGTGCTGGCCGAATACCTGGAAGCGCGGGTCGCGGCAGGCGAACTCCGCATCGACGATATCGAGCTGGCCGCTGCGCAATTCCCCGAGCTGTGCAAGGCCTCGCTCCACACCAAGCTGATCCTCGGCCTGAAAAGCGGGGTCAGTCAGGAGGAAATCGACCGGGTCATCGCAGGCGCGGTCGAGGTGTTCATGGCGCGGTATCGCGCCTAGTCGACCCGCCGCAGGTGAAGCTGGTTGCCGACCTTCTTCGTCTCGAACCGCTTCAGGTCCTGTACGAGGTCGCTCAGCTTGCGCTTGCCATAGGTGCGCGTGTCGAAATCCGGATTGTCGGCCATGATGTACTGGCCGATCTGGCCCAGCGCGTACCACTCGTCATCCTGCGGGATCTTGTCCATGGCTTTCAGGATCATCGGTACCGCCTCGGTCGGGGCGAGTTTGCCGCTCTTGGCGGCGGGGCTTTGGCCCTTGGGCGCGGGCTCGTCCATGATGTTCTCGATCAGGATGAAGCGGTTGCACACGTTGCGCAGCGCCTCGGGCGCCTTGCCCTCGCCGATGCCGATCACGTCGAGCCCCTGTTCCCGCACCCGGTTGGCCAGCGCGGTGAAATCGCTGTCGGAGGAGACCAGCACGAACCCGTCGAACCGGCCCGTGTGCAGAATGTCCATCGCGTCGATCACAAGGCCGATGTCAGAGGCATTCTTGCCCTTGGTGTTGGCGGTTTCCTGGTGAGCGACGAGGCCAAGCTCCCGCGTCACCTTGGTCCAGCCCTGCAGCTGCCCCGAGGACCAGTCCCCATAGACCCGGCGCAGCGCAGGTTCTCCGAAGGACGTGATCTCCTTCAGGATCGAACTCGCGTATTTCGCCGGGATGTTGTCGGCATCGATCAGCACGGCATAGAGCGGGCGGTCACGGTCAGGCATCAGTCCTCCTTGGTCAGGTCCTTGTACATGACCAGCGCGTCGGTGAAACCCAATTCGGGGTGGCGGAACGCGCCGGGCAGGCGGCCCACGGTCTCGAACCCGGCGCGTTCCCAGATGGCCACGGCGCGGGTGTTGGTGGCCACGACGAAGTTGTACTGCATGGCGCGGAAGTCCGCGGCGCGGGCAGCAGTCAGCGAATGGTCGAGCATCGCCCGGGCAATGCCCTGCCCCCGCGCGTCGGGGTGGGTAGCATAACCGCAGTTGCAGACGTGGGACCCGCCGCCAGCCTGGTTGCGCTTGAGGTAATAGGTGCCCAGCACCCGCCCCTCGACCGTGGCGACGAAACAGCCATGCGACGCGCCCATCCAATAGGCCAGCGCCGCGTTCCGCGGGATATCCGGGTCAATCGTGTAGGTATCGCCTGCCCGGAAGATCGGCTCCAGGATCGCCCAGATGGCGTCGGCGTCCTCGGGTCGCGCGGGGCGAATCTCAGGGTCAGGCCACACGTTCATGACGTGGTCACTCCGTCGATCCGGCTTTTCCATGTGCACCACCCTGACAGGGAACCTCGCCCAACAGGACACGCACCGTCTCGGCCGAGGACTCTGCCGGAACCATGATCCTGCCGCCATCGATCCGGGCCCGGATCATTGGGCGCGCGACCTCCGTCCCGCAGACGAGGATCGCCATGGTTTCTCCGATGAGAAGCTCTGTCAGCTTGGCGAAATCCCGTGCAAGTTCAGGCTCCAACTGAACCGCGACGCCTCCCTCACCCGCCTCGGCGGCCAAGATGTCGCCCGGCTGCAACGGGATCACCCCCGCCTCCCACTGAAGGGTCATGACTTCATCGGCCCAGACGCCCGCGCCCCAGATCGTTGCGGCAAAGGCAAGTGCGCCTCTCACCGAATTGGCCTCAATACACCACCACGCTGCGGATGCTTTCGCCGGCGTGCATCAGGTCGAAGCCCTTGTTGATGTCGTCGAGGCTCAGGCTGTGGGTGATCATCGGGTCGATCTCGATCTTGCCCTGCATGTACCAGTCCACGATCTTCGGCACGTCGGTCCGGCCACGGGCACCACCGAAGGCCGTGCCGCGCCAGACCCGACCGGTGACCAGCTGGAATGGACGGGTGGAAATCTCGGCCCCGGCGGGCGCCACACCGATGATGACGCTCTCGCCCCAGCCCTTGTGGGCCGATTCCAGCGCCGCGCGCATCACCTGCACGTTGCCTGTGGCATCAAAAGTGTAGTCCGCACCGCCCTTGGTCAGGTCCACGAGATAGGGCACCAGGTCGCCCTCGACCTCGGAGGGGTTGACGAAATCGGTCATGCCGAAGCGCTCGGCCATGGGTTTCTTGTCGGGGTTGAGGTCGACGCCCACGATCTGGTCGGCCCCCGCCAGCCGCAGCCCCTGGATCACGTTCAGCCCAATACCCCCAAGGCCGAAGACGATGGCACGCGAGCCGATCTCCACCTTCGCGGTGTTCATCACCGCGCCGATGCCCGTGGTCACCCCGCAGCCGATATAGCAGATCTTGTCGAAAGGCGCGTCCTCGCGCACCTTGGCCAGCGCGATCTCGGGCAGGACGGTGTGGTTCGAGAAGGTCGAGCAGCCCATGTAATGCAGGATCGGATCGCCATCGAGCGTGGTAAACCGCGAGGTCCCGTCCGGCATCAGCCCCTGACCTTGCGTCGTGCGGATCGACTGGCAGAGGTTGGTCTTGGGGTTGAGGCAATATTCGCACTCCCGGCATTCGGGCGTGTAGAGCGGGATCACGTGATCGCCGGGCTTCAGGCTGGTCACGCCTTCGCCCACCTCGAGCACCACGCCCGCGCCCTCATGGCCCAGGATCGCGGGGAAAAGGCCCTCCGGGTCCGCGCCCGACAGGGTGAACTCGTCGGTGTGGCAGATACCCGTGGCCTTGACCTCGACCAGCACCTCGCCCGCGCGCGGGCCGTCGAGGTTGACCTCCATGATCTCCAGGGGTTTTCCGGCCGCAGTGGCCACGGCTGCACGGGTTCTCATGTTGTCCTCCCTGAAAATCGGTTTGGGCCAGACTAACCGCATGTGGTGTTCGCGCAAGCGATGATGTGCAGCCGGATGCTCTGCGACAATCCGCCCGCGCTCGTAATCTCGAAATGCCACTGCGGCGTTTATAGCTTGATAATCAGACGGTCGCATTCTGGCCGTTGATCAAGGGTAAGGAGATTGTCATGCGTATTTTGCCAATGATGCTAGGGGTTGCTGCATTGGGGGCTTGGTGCCTGCACGGGGATAGAACCCGGCGGCGACAGCGGTCCCACCGGCGAAGAGATCTGTGACGACGCGGGCGCGGTTGTGGATATCAGTCTGCCGCCCGAGATCGACGAAGCGCCAGAGACCGAGGAAGACGCCAACTGCGGTGGCGGCAACAACCCTGATGGTGTTGACCCTGATAACCCGGGCAAGGGGCACTAGGCTGGTTTGACTCATGACTCCGGTTGGGTGTCACGGCGCTGGCGGATTTGCGCGCATCAAGATGTTCAACCGGATTTTTTCTGCTAATATCAGGGCCATGAGGTTCCTGATTGTCCTGTTCGCGCTCAGCGCCTGTGTCGCCGAAGGTCCGACCCTGCCGGACGCCAGCATTCCCGACCCCTGCGGCGCGCGGGATCTGCAGCATTTCGTTGGCCAGCCCCGCGCCCAGCTCGTGAACGTGGATTTCGGGGTTCCGGTGCGGTTCATCGGCCCCGATGAGGCTGTGACCATGGACCACAACCCCGAGCGGCTGAACATCTCCTACGACCGCAGCTTCCGGGTGACGCGCCTCTTCTGCGGCTGACCTTCCGGCGGCGCTCGACTCCGCGCGAGGCCCGTTCTATTTTGGAACAAATATAGAACATTTGTTGCCGAGTCGATGCCTCACCGCCGGATTCTCTCGCTCTGGTTCCCGCGCCTTGCCGCGGAACGCTACCTGCGGATGGACCGCGGGTTGCCGCGCGGCCCTTTCGCCGTGGTGCGGGAGGAGGCGAACATGCAGGTCATCTCATCGCTTTCCGCCGAGGCCGAGGCGGCGGGGCTGCGCGTGGGCCAGCCCCTGGGCGATGCGCTGGCGATCTGCCCGGCGCTGCTGACCCGGCCCGCAAGCCCGGCGGCGGAGGCCGCGTTTCTGGCCGCGCTCCGGCGTTGGGCGGGCAAGTTTTCCCCCTGGGTGGCCGAGGAGCCCCCGGCGGCACTGGTGATCGACCTGACCGGCTGCGCCCATCTCTTTGGTGGGGAGGAGGCAATCCTGGAACAGATCGAGGCCGAATGCGCCGATCTGGAGCTTTCTATCCATGCCGGGATCGCCGACACGCGTGGCGCGGCCTGGGCGTTGGCGCGCTTCGCCGGGCAGCCGGGGCGGATGACGCGCACCGGTGACGCCATCGACCAGGAGGCCCGCGCCACCCGCGCCCGGGCCGCGCGGCGCCGCAACTGGGAACGGGGCGGCCCACCCCCACGCCTGCAACCTCCGGGCGAGCGGGGCGCTCGCATCGCCCCGCCGGGCCGGACGCATTCGGCCCTGGCGCCCCTGCCGGTGGAGGCGCTACGGCTGGATGAACCCACCACCACCGCGCTGAACCGTCTGGGCCTGCGCCGGGTCGAGGACCTGATGGGCATGCCCCGCGCGGCGCTCTCGCGACGGTTCGGGCGGGGGCTGGTGCAGCGGCTCGACCAGGCACTGGGGAGCGAACCCGAGCCGATCTCGCCCGCACGCCCCGAGCTGCACTTCGCGGTCCGCCTGACCCTGCCCGACCTGATCGGGCTGGAAGAGGACATCCTGGCCGGGCTCGACCGGATGCTGCCGGTCCTGTCGCGCAAGCTGCAAGGCGCGGGCCAGGGCGCCCGGCGCGTGCGGCTGCACTTTTTCCGCGCCGATCACACGGTGCAGGCGCTGGAGGTGGGGCTGGCGCGCCCCTCGGCCGACCCGGACCGGATCCGCCCGTTGCTGGCGATGAAACTGGGCGAGGTCGAGGCCGGGTTCGGCATCGACGTCTTGCGGATCGAGGCGCATGTGACCGAGCCGGTCCACGCCCGCCAGCATCGCGGCCACATGGAGGCCTCGGCCGAGGCCGCGCGGCGGCAGGCGGCAGGGCCGGGGCTCGATGACCTGATCGGGCGGATCGGGGCACGGGTGGGCCTTGATGCGATCACCCGGCTGCACCCGGCCGACAGTCATATCCCCGAGAAGACCGCCAAGGTACTGGCCGCCGCCTGGTCGGAGCCCGCGCAGGACTGGCCCGCCTCGCCGACGCCGCGGCCGCTTCTGCTCTGGCGTCCCGAGCCCGTCCATGCCGCGGACAGCCCGGCGCTGCCGCTGCAATTCCGTTGGCGTGGGCGCAACTGGCAGAGCGTCAGCGCCCAAGGCCCCGAACGGATCGCCCCGGAATGGTGGCTGGACGACCCCGACTGGCGGTCCGGCGTGCGCGATTACTGGCAGGTGACGGTGGAGGGCGGCGAAAGGCTCTGGCTTTACTACGCCCACGGCGCAGCAATGTCCTCGGGCTGGTTCTGCCACGGGGCCTTTGCCTGAACTTGACTGAGGAAGATAGTGGGGCGCAAACGCTCACATCCCAAGAGGGGTGGGGGCTAAAAATCTCGAAGGTGCGATCTGCGTTTGCGCGCCACGTGAACTGTTTGCCCTCCAAAAGCGGCAGCTTTGAGATGTGATTGCGGAAACTCACGGGTCTTTTGCAGTCCAAACGCGGGCTGCGCTTGATTTCGCCGATCCGAAGGGTCAGTCTTTCCTCATGACCATCCAAGCGCCCACGCCGTTCTCTGGACCGACGAAACTGCCCGAACAGGTGGCCTTCGACCGGCGGGAACTGGGTGTGATCCTGGCGCTCTATGGCCGGATGGTCGCCGCCGGGGAATGGCGCGACTACGGCATCTCGAACCTGCGCGAAGTGGCGATCTTCTCGATTTTCCGGCGCACCGCCGAACATCCGCTCTACCGGATCGAAAAAAGGCCCAAGCTGCGGATGCGGCAGGGGCTCTACTCGGTGGTCGGCATGGACGGGCAGATCCTGAAGCGCGGCCATGATCTGAAGACAGTGCTTCAGGTACTGGAACGCAAGCTGATCCGCCCGGTCGACTAAAGCCGCTTGCGCGCGGTGACCGGCCCGCCGCCCTGTGCTTCGATCCGTTCGATCGCCTCGGAAATCGGCTCATAGGCCACGGCCATGTGGTAGGCATTGGCGTGGATCAGCGTCTCGCCATCCACCGCGATCGCCACGTGACCCTTCCAGAAATAGAGGTCACCCCGTTCGGCAGGGGTATCTTCGGGCAACTCGCGGCCCAACGCTTTTTCCTGCAGGTCGCTGTCCGCCGGGCAGGGCTGCCCTGCCGCCAGAAGCGCCGCCTGCACCAGGCCGGAACAATCAATCCCGGTGATCGAGTTTCCGCCCCAAAGGTACGGCGCACCGAAATGCAGCTGAGCTACCGTGACCGGGTCGGTCACGGGCCGGTTCAGCGGGCGCAAATGCGGTTTCGGGATGAACTTTCCCTGGTCGGTCTCGAAGAATTCACCCTGCCCTGCCACGATCCGGACCCGCGCCCCGAAGGAAAGCGCGATCACCTCGGGCGCCTTGATGTCGGGAGCCGGGTAGAAATGCGTCGCGGGGACCGAAACGGCATGGGTCGCCTCGCTTACCGGCCCAAGCTGCGCGTCCGAGACGTAGCCGACATAGCCATCGCGGCGGGATTGCACGAAGGCCATTCCGTCCCGCACCTCGTAAACCGTGACCTGTTCGCCCAGAAGAACTTGCCGTTCCCGCCGGGCGCGGTCGGGCGCGGCCCAGATCGAGGCCACCGGCACGGAAACCTGGCGCAATTCGCCTTCGGTGAAGCGTTCGGCTTCGACCGTGCCTTGCAGGTGAACGGCGGCCACCCGTCCGTTCGCAGGGGTCAGGCGCCGGTCCATCAGAGGCCCAGCAGATCCGGCAGCGCATCCAGAAGCGCCCGCGCGCCCTGCCCGGCACCACCCTTGGGGCGGGAAGGCGCGGCGATCGGCTGCCAGCCATAGATGTCGAAATGGGTGTAGCGCGGCGTTGCCTCGACGAAGCGGCGCAGGAACAGCGCCGCCGTGATCGCCCCGGCCATCCCGCCCGAAGGCGCGTTGTCCAGATCGGCGATTCCGGGCTCGATCATCTTCTCGTAGGGCGCGTGGAAGGGCAGCTCCCAGACCGGGTCGCGCGCGGTCTCGGCCCCGGCGCGCAGAGCATTGGCCACGCCCGCGTCGGTGGTGAAGAATGGCGCAAGATCCGGACCAACGGCCACGCGCGCCGCCCCGGTCAGTGTCGCCATCGACACGATCAGGTCGGGCTTCTCCTCGTCGGCCAGCGCCAGCGCATCGGCCAGCACCAGCCGCCCCTCGGCATCGGTGTTGTTGATTTCGACCGTCAGCCCCTTGCGCGAGGTCAGAATGTCGCCCGGCCGGAACGCGCTGCCCGAGATCGCGTTCTCGACAGCGGGCACCAGCACCCGCAACCGCAGCTTCAGGCCCAGCGCCATGATCGTGCGCGCAAGCCCCAGAACCGTGGCGGCGCCGCCCATGTCCTTTTTCATGAGGCCCATCGAAGCCGCGGGCTTGATATCCAGCCCGCCGGTGTCGAAACAGACGCCCTTGCCCACCAGCGTCAACGTCGGCCCCTCGGTACCCCAGCGCATGTCGAGCAAGCGCGGCGCCCGGGTCGAGGCACGGCCAACCGCATGAATCATCGGGAAATTCTTCGACAGAAGCTCTTCGCCACGGATCACCGTGCTTTCGGCGCCGAACTCGGAGGCGAGCTTCTGGAAGGCGTCCTCCAACTCGCCCGGGCCCATGTCGGATGCGGGTGTGTTGATCAGGTCGCGGGTCAGCGCCTCACCGGCGGCGATGGCTTCCAGCCGCTTGGCGTCCACGCCAACGGGCGGGCGCAGCATGGCCTTGGGCGCGGAATTCCCCCGGTATCGGTCAAAGCGATACCCGGCCAACAGCCAACCCAGCGCGGCCTCGGCCATGTCGTCCGGCCCGAGTTCGCCTTCGATGTGATAGGTGCCTTCGGGCAAGGCCGCCCTTGCCGCACCCAGGTGGAACCGTCCCCGCGCACGCTGCGCCGGGGTCCCCATGCCGAAGACAGCAAAACCCGGGCTTCCGGCCTTGTCGGGAATGACCAGCGTCGCGCCCAGTTTTCCGGTGAAGCCCATGGCGTTCACCCAGCTTTTCACATGGGCAGGCTGGTCCTCGGTCCAGGCGTCGAAAGAGTCGGAGTCGATTAGAACGAGCGGAATCGACGGGGCGTCGTCGGGCGCGAAGGTAAGTGACATGGCATCCTGCGGCGGTTTGGAGATCAGCCCCAACCTATCCGTTCAGGATGCGCCTGCAAGCGGGATCAGACGATGCGGTCTTCCAGGCCCCAGGCGGCGATCAGCGAGTTTTCACCGATGCGGGTCAGGCGGGCCACGGTGGCATAAAGCGCAGTGCGGTCGGCATTGCGGCAGACCTGCATCACGTCGCTGGCGACCGAAGCCAGCAGCGGCATGCCGATCTGCTCGGCCAGGATACGGACGTTCTTGGCGCTGCGATGAACGTCGGCAAGCTTGCGCTCGTTCATGGCCTTGCGGATGTTGGACAGCTGGGTGGCGATCTGCTCCATCGCCTCTTCGATGAGGTTTTCCGTCCCACGCTCACCGATTTCACGATAGAGGGTAGCAAGACGGTCGCGGTCAAGGCGTACCTGTTCAAATACTCTGAGCCGTGCCACGTTCATCAATCTGTCCCTTCGCACACTTGGCGCTTTCCGTGCCTTATCGAGTTGGATAACTGAAGAAATGGTTGAAACTTTTTCCGAAACTCGTTCGATTTGTGACGAAACCCGAGCAAAAGCCCGGCAGGGCAACCAGGAGTGAACAATGGACCACGCCAAGCCTCTTCCGGCGTTTCTGTCGAAACGATACCAGGGCTGGAAAGCCACGACCTATGATGAGAACAAGGCGTGGTACCGGAAACTGGCAGAGGAAGGGCAGCGTCCGCGCGCGATGGTGATCTCGTGCTGCGATTCCCGTGTTCACGTCACCTCGTTGTTCGCGGCGGACCCCGGGGAATTCTTCATTCACCGCAACATCGCCAACCTTGTGCCGCCCTACGAACCCGATGGCGCCCAGCACGGCACTTCGGCCGCGGTGGAATACGCGGTGAATGCGCTCAAGGTCGCCCATGTGATCGTTCTGGGCCATTCGAAATGCGGGGGCGTGCAGGGCTGTCAGGACATGTGCGAGGGAAAGGCGCCGCAACTGGACGAGAAGACCAGCTTCGTCGGGCGCTGGATGGACATCCTGCGTCCGGGCTATGAGCGCGTGAAAGGCATCCAGGACATCGGCGAACGCAGCCACGCGCTGGAACAGCAGGCGGTTCTGATTTCGCTGGAAAACCTGATGAGCTTCCCTTTCGTCCGCGACGCGGTGGAAGCCGAGACCTTGGCACTGCATGGGCTCTGGACCGATATCGGCGAGGGCAGCCTGCAATATTTCGATCCCACGCGCGAGGGCTTCGTGTCGGTCTAGTTCGACGGCGAGGCCACAAAAAAACCCGGGCCGGGGCTCCGGCGCGGGTTTTGGATGGTGCGCGGCGTGTCGATCAGGGCCGCCGGGCCCTAGGCAGCAGCCGACGCGTTGAGGGGGGAGCTGGCCGTCGCCACCAGCAGGTACGTGGCATTATCGTCGAGCGACGTATCACCGTTTCCCTCCCGCCACTCCGATCGCTTGCGGAATCTCACGTTTTCATATCGAAGATCAGATTGAAACAGGCTCACCACCTCGGTCTTGCTCAGGCGTTCCCGCCCATCGGCACCACAGCGGCTTGTTTCGGTATCCTCGGGAATTTCCCGGCCCAAGAGACGCACACAGCGTTGAAG
Organism: Paracoccaceae bacterium; assembly: GCA_014762635.1. Lineage (GTDB taxonomy): Bacteria > Pseudomonadota > Alphaproteobacteria > Rhodobacterales > Rhodobacteraceae > JABURR01. Next base: position 24,311 of record JABURR010000094.1, on the reverse strand, counting down.
GAACTCGTCAAACATCAGATCAATTCTCCACAAAAACTGGGGATGAATGTCTCGCGCAAACCCGATTCGGTCAATATGCGCTTTTTGGTATACCATATCTGGTATACCAAAAATTAGGTGAAAAATGGCGCTAAGTATTTAAAATACTTAGATATTTTTTTTGGAATTTTCTTCAAAAAAAACGCCATACCACCAATTCGATGGCTTGAACATCGTTCAAATCCCCGCATTTCGAGGATTTTTTCTCACGCGCCAGACGTTCAGACTGTTCTCGGCTTTCATCGATTCCGACCCGCCACGAAGATCGGTTCGCGCTTGGTCTGCGCGCGGTCATGCAGGGTCTTCAGCGGCCACCACAGCGCGGCTGCACGGCCCCTGGGCCGACAATGGCGTGGGCGGGCTCTTGCATCGCGGCACTACCCCCCGACGCCTTCCGGAACGGCCCGGTAAGGCAACGCGAAAAACCCAAGCCGGGGCTCCGGCTCGGGTCAGAGATGATGCGTGACGAGTCGCTCGGGGCCGCTTGGCCTTACGAAATGACCGCCGCTTTCAAGGGAGAGCTGGCCGTCGTCACCAGCAGGAAGGGGACGTTGTCGTCGAACGACGCATTACCGTTTTCCACCCGGCGCCGCTCCGAGCGTTTCCGGAACCGCACCGTCTCATGGCGCAGGTCGGATTGGAACAGCGTCGCAATTTCCGACTGGGACAGGCGGTCGCGCCCATCGGCACCACGGCGGCTGATATAGGTATCTAGGGGAAGGTCACGGCCCAACAGCCGCGCAAACTGGCGGAACAACTCGTTAAACATTTTACTCACACTCCACGTCGTGAATTTACAGTCGCGGATTTGTGCGATTCCGTCAACAATGGAGTTTTTATTCTGACCAAAAAATGGGCGCCCCGTCCTGCAAGGCGCCCAAATCCAAGAAAACTTTTTTCGGCCTCAGCCCTTCTTCAGAACCCGCTGCCCCAGCACTTCGGCGATCTGCACCGCGTTCAGGGCCGCGCCCTTGCGGAGGTTGTCGCTCACGCACCAGAGGTTCAGCCCGTTCTCGATGGTCGAGTCCTGGCGGATCCGGCTGATGTAGGTGGCGAACTCGCCCACGCATTCCACCGGGGTCACGTAGCCACCGGCCTCGCGCTTGTCGACGACCATGATGCCGGGGGCCTCGCGCAGGATGTCGCGGGCCTCGTCCTCGTCCAGGAATTCCTCGAACTCAATGTTGATCGATTCCGAATGGCCCACGAAGACCGGCACGCGCACGCAGGTCGCCGTCACCTTGATCGAGGGGTCCACGATCTTCTTCGTTTCCGCCACCATCTTCCACTCTTCCTTGGTCGAGCCATCCTCGAGGAAGACGTCGATATGCGGGATGACGTTGAAGGCGATCTGCTTGGGATAGACGCTGGGCTCCACTTCCTGGCCCGGCACGTACATGCCCTTGGTCTGGTCCCACAGCTCGTCGATGGCCGCCTTGCCCGAGCCGGACACCGACTGGTAGGTCGACACCACCACGCGCTTGATCTTGGCGCGGTCATGCAGCGGCTTCAGCGCCACCACCATCTGCGCGGTCGAGCAGTTCGGGTTGGCGATGATGTTCTTGTTCTTGTAGCCCTCGATCGCATCAGCGTTCACTTCCGGCACGATCAGCGGAACTTGCGGGTCGTAGCGATAGAGCGACGAGTTGTCGATCACGATGCAGCCCGCCTTGGCGGCCTTGGGCGCATAGGTCTTGGTCGCGTCCGAGCCGATGGCAAAGAGCGCCATGTCCCAGCCGGTGAAATCGAACGTGTCGAGGTCCTGGGTCTTGAGCGTCTTGTCACCGAAGCTGACCTCGGTGCCGAGCGATTTGCGGCTGGCCAGCACCGCGATCTCGTCCACCGGGAACTCGCGCTCGGCGAGGATGTTCAGCATTTCACGGCCCACGTTGCCCGTGGCGCCCGCAACGACGACTTTGTAGCCCATATCGGCTCTCCTTGGTCTCAATTCAGGCGGGGTCATATCGCATGCCCCGCGCCAGCAAAAGCAGGTTTGTGAGGCCCAACGCCCAAGTTGCCGGAATGTTTCCCCGTTTTCCGTCAAACCCGCCATGCGCGTGGGGGGTGGCTCTCCGGCTCACATGGAACTCGGCACTTGCACGGCACAGAGGTTCCGGCTTCGTTGGTCCAAGCCGCGACGACGGCCAAGGCAGGGGCACGGAGACCAGGGATGCAGTTGGACGACCTCGTTAAGGCAAACATCCCGGACCTGTCGGAGGATGATTGGGTAGACATCTATATGGATCTTGAGGCCGTCTTCGGTCAGCTGTCGAAGGCAAAGCTCGAGCACATCGGTGAGACATTTCAGAAGGCTGGCTTGAAGGCGGGCATGAAGTGGATAGACGACACACCCTACCTCAGCATCAACCTGCCTGATGGGCGCGAACTGGCCATCTATGCTGACCACGTCATTACCTTGCTTGTCGACGGTGAGCTGATGAAACGGGACCTTGATTTGTTTGCCGATGGGAAAGACGATTAGACGCCACCGCACCAGCAACAGGCAACCTGATCTTCGGCGAACCCCAACACCCGCCGTAGGCCGGGCTTCAGCCCGGCACCCCCTCCCACCACCTACCACCCCGTTAACCGCAATAAGCGGCTCCCGGGGCCTGTGCAAAAGTCCGATGAAAACCCGATAGAATTCCGATAATTTTCCGATTTGGAAAAACTCAGGATTTCAGAAGGTTAACCCCTGATTCGCCGCGCGGTCACAAATTGCGGGCGAACCGGTCGGTGATCCGCACCAGCTCGGCGCTGATCCCGGGTTCGGAAAGCGCATGTCCCGCGCGGGGGACCATCCTCAGTTGCGAGGCGGGCCAGGCCGTGTGCAGCCGGTGGGCCGAGACCGGCGGACAGATCATATCATACCGGCCCTGCACGATATAGCCCGGGATCCGGGCGATCCGGTCCATGTTCTTCAGGATCTGGCCGTCCTCCTGAAGGAACCCGGCGTTGGAGAAATAGTGGTTTTCCAGCCGGGCAAAGGCGCGGGCATATTCCGCCGGGCTGTCTCCGCCGGGGCCGTCGTTGTCGATCGAGGCAAGGGTATTTTCCCAGGAAGCCCAAGCTCTTGCGTAGCGAGTTTCAAGTGACACATCGCCCGAGAACAGCCGCCGGTGATAGGCCGCGATCAGGTCGTGGCGCTCGTCTTCTGGGATGATCCCCTCGAACCGCGACCAGACGTCGGGCCAGAACTGCCCCGCGCCACCGCCGTAGAACCAGTCAAGCTCGGCCCGGGTCATCAGGAAGACGCCGCGCAGGGTCAGGTTGCGCACCGCCTCGGGGTGGGCCTGGGCATAGATCAGCGCCAGCGTCGCGCCCCAACTTCCGCCGAAGACACCCCATTGCGAGATGCCCAGCGCCGCGCGGATCTTCTCGATATCCGCCACAAGATGCCAGGTGGTGTTGTTCTCCACGCTCGCATGGGGCCGCGAACGCCCACAGCCGCGCTGGTCAAACAGGACGATCCGCCAGCGGCTCGGGTCGAAATACCGCCGCATCGCCGGCGAACACCCACCCCCCGGCCCACCGTGCAGAACAACGACGGGTTGGCCTTGCGGGTTGCCGCATTGCTCCACATAGATGCGGTGCCCGTCGCCCACGTCCATCATGCGCTGGTCGAAGGGGTCGATGGGCGGGTAGAGAAATTGCGCTGCGCTCTTATGTCCTGCGAACTTGTCCATATTCGCTCTATATATCGGCTCAAACCGCCCCGCCATGGGGCAGAAGCAATGATAACGGGATTCCCTCGATGCAAACCAGCGAGACAACCGTCGATCCGGCAGAAATCGCCAAATTCGAAGCCATGGCCGCCGAATGGTGGGATCCGAACGGCAAATTCAAGCCGTTGCACATGCTCAACCCCTGCCGTCTGGACTATATCTCCAGCCAGATCGCCGCGGAATTCGGACGGGACCTGACAGCGCCGATGCCGTTCGAGGGGCTCAGGATCCTCGATATCGGCTGCGGTGGCGGACTGCTGAGCGAACCCATGGCGCGGCTTGGCGCCACCGTGGTGGGGGCTGATGCCGCCGAGCGCAACATTCCGGTTGCCCGCGTTCACGCCGAGCAGTCGGGCCTTCAGATCGACTATCGCCACACCACCGCCGAGGCGATGGCCGAGGCGGGCGAACAGTTCGACGTGGTGTTGAACATGGAAGTGGTCGAGCATGTCTCGGACCCGCCCGCCTATCTGCGGGCCTGCCATGACCTGTTGAAATCCGGCGGGCTGATGGTCTGCTCGACGATCAACCGGAACCCGAAAAGCTTCATGATGGCCATCGTGGGCGCGGAATTCGTGATGCGCTGGCTGCCCAAGGGCACCCACGAATGGTCGAAATTCATCACGCCCGACGAATTGTTTTCGCTGATTTCCAGGGCCGGGCTCGATCCGGTGGACCGCAAGGGTTTCGTGTTCAACCCGGTGACCTGGAACTGGTCACTCTCGGACAAAGACCTTTCGGTCAACTATGTCACGGCGAGCATCCGTCGGGGTTAGGCCAAGGCGCATCTCGCGCAGGATCGGCAGGACGGCCCTGGCCCGGTCCTGGCCGATGGCCCGGACAACCTCGGTCACCACCGGAAGCACGGCGGCAAGCGCTGCGGCGCGGGCGGCACGACCGGCCGGGCTGATGGAAACGAGCTTGCGGCGCGCGTCGTCCCAATCCGGGCGCACGTGGATATGGCCCGCCCATTCCAGACGATTCAACGTGTTGGTCATTGCCCCGCGGGTCACGTTCAGGGTCCGGGCCAGTTGCGCCGGGGTCCTCTCCTGATTGCCGCGTGCCAGTTGGTTGAGCACCGTGAAGTGGCTCAACTCCATCCCCTTGGGCAGGGCCTTGGCCAAGCGGGTCCGGGCCAGTTGGTCTGCCATGAAGATTTCGCTGAACAGGGCGACGGCAAGGCTCTCGTCGGATTCTTGCATGTCAGATCAGGGGCCCTCGAAGGGGCGGTCGTGGGTCAGGGAAGGTATGCGCATACGTGCATCATCCACATCACCGAGGGTCAGATCAACCAAAGTGACCCCGGGCATATCGCCGCTATCGGCCAGAACCTCGCCCCAGGGGGACACGGCAAGGCCATGACCGTATGTTTTGCGGGGCTTTCCGGCGGTCGCGGGATGGGTGCCGGTCTGGGCCGGGGCAAGCACGAAACAGCCGGTTTCGATGGCGCGGGCGCGAATCAGGCTCTCCCAATGGGCGGCACCCGTGACCGGGGAAAAGGCCGAGGGCACCGTGAGGATCTGCGCCCCCGCCTTGGCCAAGGCGCGATAGAGATGCGGAAACCGGATGTCGTAGCAGATCGTCATGCCGATCTTCGCGAAGTCGGTCTCGGCCAGAACCGCCCGGGTTCCGGGGCGGTATCCCGCGGATTCCCGGTAGGATTCGCCCTCGCCGATTTCCACGTCGAACATGTGGATCTTGTCATAGCGCGCTCGGATCGAGCCATCGGGCGCGATCAGGAAGGACCGGTTGGCGAAACGCCCGTCCGGATCGTCGGTCTTCAGGGCAAGCGATCCGATCAGGATCCAGATGTCCAGCGCCGCGGCCTCGGCGCGCAGCGCGGCAAGGGTGATGTCATCCTCTTCACGGGCCAACACCTCCTTCTGACGCTCGCGGCTGGTCGAGACGCAGTTCGTGACTTCGGGCGTCAGAACGAAACGCGCGCCATGGGCCGCGGCCTGGCGCACATAGTGGAGTGTCAGCGGAAGATTGGCCCCGGGATCGTCAGAGGCGCTGAGTTGTATGAGCCCGGTCCGCACCTCACCCAGCCAGAAGCGGGTCGAGCTTGCCCGCCCGCTCGAGCGCATAGAGATCGTCGCAGCCGCCCACGTGGGTTTCCCCGATGAAGATCTGCGGCACGGTATGGCGGCCGTGGGCGCGGCTCATCATCTCCTGCCGTTTCTGCGGCTCCATCATGACGTCTATCTCGGTGAAGCTGACGCCCTTGCCGGACAGCAGCCGCTTGGCCGCGTGGCAGAACCCGCAGAACGGAGAGGTGTAGATTTCGACAGGCTGCATGGCAGGATTCCCAAAACTCGCGACGGACTATAGGGATTTAGGCATCCTTCGCAACGCGCGCCAGTGCCAGCATGGATACCCGGGTTGCACCGGCTGCATGGGCGGCCTCGGTCGCTGCCGCCAGCGTCGCGCCCGAGGTCATCACGTCATCGATCAGGATGACCTCGCGCCCCTGCAGTATCCTTGCACGGCGGGGATGCGGTTGGATCGCGTCCTGCAGGTTGCGGAACCGCTCATCGCGCCCCATCCCGTCCTGCACCGGCGTGCGGCGGGTCCGGACCAGCCCATCCGGCAGAACCTTCAGCCCGGTCTGGCGGGCCAACGCCTGGGCAAGCACGGCGGATTGGTTGTAACGCCGCCGCGCGAGGCGCAACCAGTGGACCGGGACCGGGACCAGAAGCGCCCCGGGTGTCAGGATGTGCCGCCCCGCCGCGGCCATCCACCGCGCCGCCGGGATCGCAAGATCCAGCCGATCGCCATGTTTCAGCGCCAGCACGACGCGTCTGCCGTTATCCTTGTAAAGCAGCGCGGCCCTGCCCTTTGCCCAAGGTCGCGCAATGGTCAGGCAATCGTCGCAATGCTCAATGCCCCCAGCCTCACCCGGCAGGGGCGTGCCGCAAAGATCGCAGGCCAGCCCCGCGATGAAGGGGGTTTCGCGCCAGCAGGCTCCGCAAAGGCCGCGCGCCTCTTCCACCAGCGCCTCACAACTGACGCAGGTGGGCGGGTAGATCAGGCGCAACAGTCTTTGCATTTGAGGCCCGCCCTCCTTATCACCGCAACAGATGGAGAGGCTGCGATGACCACCCCGCCGGAACTCACGGACAGAGCCGCGCTTGAGCGGCAGCGCGAACGCGCGCTCCGCTCGGATGCGCCCGCGCTCTTCCTGCACGAGGAGGCAGCGGACGAGGTTCAGGAAAGGCTGACCGAGGTTAACAGGCACTTTACCACGCCCGCCGTCATCACCCCGTTTCCGCAGGTCTGGTCGCCGCTCTTCCCCGAGGCGCGGATCGTGCCAGATACCGAGGCACTAGACCTGGAACCCCAGGCACACGACCTGGTGGTCCACGCGCTGTCGCTACATTGGGCCAACGACCCGGTCGGCCAACTGGTGCAGGCCCGGCGCGCGCTAAAGCCCGACGGGCTGTTCCTTGGCGTGCTTTTCGGGGGTCGCACCCTTCAGGAACTACGCGCCACCCTGGCCGAGGCCGAGGCAGCGCAGACCGGCGGCCTGTCTCCACGCGTGCTGCCCATGGGCGAGATCCGCGACCTTGGCGCCCTGCTCCAGCGGGCGGGATTTGCGCTGCCGGTGGCCGACAGCAACCTGCGGCAGGTCAGCTATGCTTCCGCCCTGCACCTGATGCGGGACCTCCGCGCCATGGGCGAGACCAACGCCATGACCCTGCGCCGCCGCGCGCCCACGCGGAAATCGGTGCTTCTGGATGCTGCGAACCGCTACGCGCAGGCCTATGCCGCCCCCGAGGGCCGTGTCATGGCCAGTTTCGAGACGGTATTCCTCACCGGCTGGGCGCCGGATGAAAGCCAGCCCAAGCCCCTGCGCCCAGGAACTGCCAGCCGCAGCCTGGCCGAGGCCCTGGGCACCGAAGAATTTGCCACAGGCGACATTGCGCGCCCCAAGCGAGATTGACGCGGGGGGAAATCCGGTTATGTCCCCCCAATCCGAAAAAGAACATTTGAACGTCAGGACCCCAGACATGCTGGACGCCAAATCCAACGCCGAAGCGAAATGCCCGGCGCACGCCCCCGCCGACCACCCGAAGATTCTTCCGGCCCGCGTGGGCGTTCTGATCGCCAACCTCGGCACCCCGGACAATTACGACTACTGGTCCATGCGCCGCTACCTGAACGAGTTCCTCTCGGACCGCCGGGTGATCGACTACAGCCCGTGGAAATGGCAGCCGCTTCTGCAGCTCATCATCCTGACCAAGCGCCCGTTCACCTCGGGCGCGGCCTACAAGTCGATCTGGAACGAGGAAAAGGGCGAAAGCCCCCTGATGACCATCACCAAGGACCAGACCGCCAAGATCAAGGCGGCCATGGCCGAACGCTATGGCGATGACGTGATCGTCGATTTCTGCATGCGCTACGGCAACCCCTCGACCAAATCGAAGGTTGAGGAGATGGTCGCGCAGGGCTGCCAGAAGATCCTCTTCTTCCCGCTTTATCCGCATTACGCCGGGGCGACCTCGGCCACGGCGAACGACGAGTTCTTCCGGTCGCTGATGGACCTGAAATGGCAGCCGCCGGTGCGCACCGTTCCCGCCTATTTCGACGAACCCGCCTATATCGACGCGCTCGCCCAATCGGTCGAGAAGGGCTATGCCGCAATGGAGGAAAAGCCCGATATCCTCGTGGTCTCTTACCACGGAATGCCCAAGCGCTACCTGATGGAGGGCGACCCCTACCATTGCCAGTGCCAGAAAACGACGCGCCTGCTAAAAGAGCGGCTCGGCTGGTCGGACGACAAGATCACCACGACCTTCCAGTCGGTGTTCGGCCCCGAGGAATGGCTGAAACCCTATACCGTGGAAGAGGTCGCGCGTCTGGCAGAGATCGGCAAGAAAAAGATCGCCGTGATCGCGCCCGCCTTCTCGGCTGATTGCATCGAGACGCTGGAAGAGATCAACGAGGAAATCCGCGAGAGCTTCGAACACGCGGGCGGTGAGCAATTCACCTATATCCCCTGCCTCAACGACGAGGACGCCCATATCGCGGCGCTGTCGAAAGTGATCGAAAGCAACCTCGCGGGCTGGCTCGACTGACGCCACACGGCCCTTGCCGCAAGACTTGGAAGAAAGCGGTGCGCCCCTGCGCGCCGCTTTTTACTTTGGTGGGGTCCCGTCCTCGCCTCGCCTGTCAGACCTGGCCTGAACAAGATCCCGCAGCGCATCACGCGCGATTTCCCATGCCGAATGCAGGAACAGCCCCGCGATCGCCAGCGCCATGATCGTGTCGGGCCAGGTCGCACCGGTGCGGGCCACCAGCACGGCCGCCAATATAACGGCCGCGTTGCCGATTGCGTCGTTGCGCGAGAAAAGCCAGACCGCCCGGACGTTTGCATCCCCACTTCGATGCGGGACAAGGATCACCGCGGCCGTCACGTTGACCGCAAGTGCCATGGCAGCCACGGCGCCCATGATCCCGGCCTCGACCGGCTGTTCGGTCAGGATCCGCGCGATCGTGTTGCCGATGACCCCGAGGCCCAGCGCGCCGAGGAATACGCTCTGCATCAGCGCCGATCGCGCACGCCAAGCCAGGCTCCACCCGATGGCCAGAACGCCCAGGAACGTGATGAGCCCATCGCCGATGAAGTCGAGCGCGTCCGCCTTGAGCGCCTGCGACCCGGAAAGAAACCCGCCGATCATCTCGACGATGCCGAACCCGACGTTGAGCGCAACGACCACCATGAGTGCCCGACGATAGCCGGGCGCCATGTGGGTCTTTTCGTGCGGGTCGCTGGGCCCGGTCAGATCAGCAGAACCTGGGTGCCGACCCTGGCCCGGCCGAACAGCGAGGCGATATGCTCGTTGTAAAGGCCGATGCAGCCGTTCGACGACCGCCGCCCGATCTTGCGCGTGTCATGGGTGCCGTGAATCCGGTAGTAGGTCCACGACAGGTACAGCGCATGGGTCCCCAGCGGGTTGTCCGGCCCCGGGCCGACATAATCGGGCCAGTCGGGATAGCGTTCCTTCATCGCGGGCGTCGGGCGCCATTCCGGCCCCTCGACCTTGCGCACCACGCGGGTCCGTCCACGACGGGTCAGATCCTCGGAAATCGGGATGCTCGTGGGGTAGAGCATGTAGGTCTGGCGATCATCGGACCAGTAGTGCAGGGCGCGGGACTGGGTATCCACAAGGATCGCCCCGTTGCGCAGCGTGTCGAAATAGGGCCGCCAGTCGAGCATCCTGAAGCTGGAGATATTGCGGTTCACCGGGCCACTCACCGCGGGTTCCCGCTCGGTGGTAGAGGACCCGTTCTGCGCCAGCGCGGGCATGGTGAGCCCCGTCGCCCCGGCAGCGGCAGTGCCGATGAAGCTGCGGCGGGTCAGAAAGGATTTTGCACGATCAGTCATGTCTAGGACTCTCATCACGGAGTTGTCAGCAAGCGGAGGATAGTTTGCCCCTATAAAGGGGACAAATCAAACTTCGGCCATTCCGGGCCGTCCAATCGGTTGCGCAAAGGTTACATTTGAACCTGTCGGACAAGCGCGTTAAGTCTTTCGGGTCCGAAATTCTGGGGTCTTTCATGCGCCTGACGCGGTTTCTCCTTCTGCCCATCCTGCTCTTGCTTGCCGCCTGTGAAACCGGGCCGCAGTACTTCCCCGACGGCACACCCGTGCCCGAGGTTTACCGAATCAGGTCGGGGGAAGACGCCGCGATTCAGTATCGGATGCTCGATTCGATCAATTCCCTGCGCGCCGCTTCCGGGGCGCGGCCCCTGACCTTCAGCGCAGAACTGAACGCCGCTGCCGCAACCCATTCCCGCGACATGTCGATCCAGAACCGTCCATGGCACTTCGGGTCCGATGGGTCCTCACCGCTCGACCGGGTGCGGCGCGTGGGCTACCAGGGCCAGCTTCTGGGCGAAAACATCTCGGAAACCTACGAGACCGAGATCCAGACCCTTGCCGCCTGGATGGACGAGCCCGACACCCGCGCGGTGATCCTCGATCGTCGTGCCACGAAGCTTGGGTTCGAATGGTTCCAGGAACCCAATGGCAAGATCTGGTGGACCTTGGTCACCGGCACCTGACTCAGGGCAGGATGTCGATCGGCGTCCCGTCCTGAACCATGGCATAGATCTCGCGAATCTCGCGGTCACGTACCGCGATGCATCCCGCCGTCCAGTCTTCACCCGCCGTCCAGTACCGCCAGGACCGGCCATGAATGAAGATGTCACCCCCCGGCTCCACGCCCGCGGCGCGCGCCAGCGCCACGTCATGTGCGTTCGGGTATGAGATCCCAAGCGACAGGTGATACTGGCTGTTGGGATTGCGCCTATCGATCAGGTAGTTGCCCTCGGGCGTGCGCCCGTCGCCTTCCTGGGCCTTGTCGCCTTCGGGCGCGAAGCCAAGATCGACGTCATAGGTCTTCAGCACACCCTCTTCATTCAGAAGATAAAGCGTCCGGGCCTCCTTGACGACCACGACACGCGTGACCTGCGGCCCATCATAGCTTTCGAACTTGCTGCACGCGGAGGTCGCAAGCAGCGCCAAACCCAAACCAACTGCCCGTTTCACTGTCTCTGCCTCGAGAAACCCAACTGCCTGTGTTGATTCTACAGGAATCTGGCCTTTTTACGGAGCGTTTTTCACTTTTCACCGTCACGGACGTCCAGATGTCGCTCGATCGCGACAAGCCGGGCCAGGACTTCATCCCGATAGGCATCGGTGCGTTCGCCTTCTTCGGCGGCATGTGCGTCCTGCATCGAGTTGACGATCAGGCCCACCAGCAGGTTCACCACGGCAAAGGTCGTTATCATGATGAACGGCACGAAGAACGCCCAGGCATAGGGATAGACCTCCATCACCGGACGCACGATCCCCATGGACCAGCTTTCCAGCGTCATGACCTGAAACAGCGTATAGGCCGAGATCGCGAGGTTTCCGAACCACTCGGGGAAGGCTTCCCCGAAGAATTTCGTCGCCATAACCGCACCGATGTAGAAGATCAGCCCCATCAGCATGAAGACCGACCCCATGCCCGGCAGGGCGGTGATGAATCCCTCGACCACCCGGCGCAAGCGCGGCGCGGCGGAAACGACCCGCAGGATCCTGAGCACCCGCAGCGTCCGCAGTACCGAAACGCCCTGCCCGCCCGGCACCAGCGAGACGCCGACGATGAAGAAGTCGAACAGGTTCCAGCCGTTCATGAAGAACCGCGGACCACGGGCAAAGATCTTCAGCCCCAGCTCGGCCACGAAGATCGCAAGGCAGATACGGTCCAGCATCGGGATCAGGTCGCCCGTGGCCGACATCACGGCCTCGGATGTCTCGAGCCCCAGAAGGATCGCGTTGAACAGGATCACCGCGATGATCCCATTGCGGATCTCGGGCCGGTCCAGCCACGCGTCCACCCTCTCGCGCAATGCGATCCCGAAGCTTGCCTGTTCGCTCATGATTGGTGCTAGTCCCTGCTGAATGCCGCCGCGAGTTCCACATGGGGGGACCATCGGAACTGGTCAACCACCCTGACCCAGGAAAGACGGTACCCGGCGGAAACCAGCAGCCGCGCGTCCCGGGCAAAGGTGACCGGGTTACAGGAAACGGCCGCGATCCGGGGAATTTCCGACTTCGCAAGCTCCGCGGTCTGCGCCTCGGCCCCCGCGCGTGGCGGGTCGATGACGGCCGCATCGAACTTGGCAAGTTCCGCTGACATAAGCGGGCGCCGGAACAGGTCGCGCGCCTCGTGGGTGATGCGCTTCAACCCCTGCGCCTGACGCCAGCCCCGGTCCATGGCGCCGAGCATGTCGCCTTCGCCCTCAACGGCGTGAACCTCCGCCACAGCAGCCAGCGGCAGGGCAAACGTCCCGCATCCTGCGAAAAGATCGACGATGCGATTTGCCTTGCCAACCGCTTCCTTCACCGCAGCCAGCAGCGCGGCCTCGCCCTCTTCCGTCGCTTGCAGGAAGGCTCCCGACGGTGGAACCACCCGCGCCGACCCGAAAGCCTGCCACGGCGGGCGGCGCTCGACCACCACCTCGCCCTCCCAGGCCAGCCGGGCAAGATCATGGATCCCGGCCAGTTCGGCCAGTTCGATCCGAAGACCCGTGTCCATCGGCTTGGCCCCGGTCACGGCCAGATCGATCCCCGCCCGCGAGCGGGTCAGCGCGAAAGACACCTCGCCCTTGCGCGACCCCGTGCGCCGGGTCAGCTCGTGCAGCAGCGGCAGGCAGGCCAGCAGGTCGGGATGCAATACGCGGCATTCAGGCACCTCGATCACCGTATCCGAGGCCCGTGCATGGAACCCCACGATGCTGCCCTTCTTGGTGCGCCGCCCCGACAGGGACGCCCGCCGCCGCGACGCGGATGGTGAGGTCGCGATCCCGCGGATCGGCGCGTCGATCCCCTGCGCGGCAAGGGCCGTCTTCACAACCTCGGTCTTCCACAGGGCGACGAAAGGATCCGTGGCATGCTGCAACGCACATCCCCCGCAGGACCGGAAATGGGGGCAAGGCGGTTTCACCCGATGCTCAGAGGGTTGCTCGATCTTCGGGGCGGGAATCCGGTCGCCCTGCTGCTCGCCCGAAACGACCTCTCCGGGCAGGGTCAGCGGCACGAAAACCGGCCCCGGCGCGATCCCGTCGCCAAGATGGCCAAGCCGTTCGATGGTGATGCTCATTCCGCCGCCTCTTCCAACCCGATGAATCCGCCCGATTGCCACTCCCAGTAGCGGGCATAGAGGCCCTTTTGCTCCAGAAGCGCGGAGTGGGTGCCTTCCTCCACAATTCGCCCCTGGTCCAGCACCACGATCCGGTCCATTTGGTTGAGGGTCGAGAGACGATGCGCGATGGCGAGCACGGTCTTGCCCTTCATCACCTCTTCCAGCGCGGTCTGGATCTCGGCCTCCACCTCGCTGTCGAGGGCGCTTGTCGCCTCATCCAGCACGAGGATCGGCGCGTCCTTCAGGATGGCGCGGGCCAGCGCGATGCGCTGGCGCTGGCCGCCAGAAAGTTTCACGCCGCGCTCGCCCAGATGCGCCTCATACCCTGTGCGGCCCTTGTGATCCTCAAGCCCCAGGATGAAGCTATGTGCCTCGGCCCGTCTGGCTGCGGAGATCATCTCGTCCTCAGACGCATCAGGACGGCCATAAAGGATGTTCTCCCGCGCGGAGCGATTGAACATCGCGGTTTCCTGCGTGACCATCCCGATCTGTCGGCGCAGGCTTTCCTGCGTGACCTCGCGGACATCCTGCCCGCCGATGCTCACCCGGCCCGCCTCGGTGTCGTAGAGTCGCAAAAGCAGCGCAACCAAGGTCGATTTCCCCGCCCCCGAGGCGCCGACGATCCCCAGCTTCTCACCCGGCGATATGGTCAGATCGATCGCCTCGACCCCGCCCGCGCGGCGCCCGTAGGCGAAACTCACATCCTCGAACCGGATCGGGCCAGCGTCTTTCAACGGCACCGCCCCGGGCGCGTCGGTCAGCGTATGCGGCGGGGTCAGCGTGTTCATGCCGTCTTCGACCTCACCCACACTGGAATAGATACCCATGAGCGAGAAACTGACCCAGCCCGTCATCTGCGCAATCCGGATCGCCACAGCCCCTGAGGCCGCGATATCCCCTGCCGTGGTCAGGCCTTGCGTCCAGAGCACCAGCGTTCCTCCGATGAGCAGCACCGGCAAAAGCCCCGCAAGGGTCATCAAGGACAGGCGGAACAGCGCGGCCACCCCGCCGAAATCCAACGCACGTTCGCGGAACACGCCCATGGCGGACAGGGCTGCCCGGTCTTCATGATCGGCATGGGCAAACAGCTTGACCGTCTTGATGTTGGTGATCGTGTCCACCACCTGCCCCGAGACCATCGCCCGCGAGGCTGCCCGCGCCGCCGAGCGTTCCCGGATGCGCGGCATGAACCAGCGGATCAGGCCCAGGTAGCCCACCAGCCAGATCGTCAGCGCCAGCGCGATGCGCCAGTCGATCGTGGTCAGCAAAAGCGCCGACCCCACCAGAGAAGCCAAGGCGAAGGCCACCACGTTGATCAGTTCCACCACCACATCGGTCAGGGCGCGGGCGGTCTGCATCTGCTTCTGCGCGATCCGCCCGGCGAAATCGTCGTCGAAAAAGGTCACCGCCTGGCCCATGGTCCAACGATGCAGCCGCGACAGTACCAGCGGGTTCACGTTCGGCTGCACCACCACCGCGTTGATTGCCGATGACAGGCCAAAAGCCAGCGGGCGCACCACCACGAAGAAGACGATGAACCCGGCAACAAGCCAGGCATTCTCGGAGAAATAGGCTGCGGACCCGGTCTCGATGGTCGAGTCGATCACCCGCCCCAGGATCAGCGCGGTGAAGACCTCAAGCGTGCCGGCCATCGCCGAAAGGACCGCGGCGCCCGTCAACACCGGCATTGCCCCGGACAGCGCCCAGCGAAAGAACGCCAGCAGACTGCGCGGCGGCGGCCCCTCGGCCGGGAGAAACGCATCGATCAGGGCCGACGGCTTCATGCGGACCCCCGCCGCCCCGGCAGGGGGCGCCTTTTGTCAGGGTGTCGCGATATGCGCCGCATGGGGAGTTGTCCTTCTGGAAGCCACTCCAGCATATAGGCTTGATCGCGTTACAGGAAAACCAGAAGCGCCGAGGCCGCGAGCATTGTCGCCATGACGCCCATGAAGCCCCGCCAGGCGGTCTCGTGAGTCAGCAGGAATGCCAGCAGCGTCCCGGCAAAGCTCCAGAAGATGCAGACAAAGAAATTCAGACCGGAAAAGGCGGTGGCCAACCGCGTGGCCTCCTGCAGCGGCGGAAGGCCGATCGCATAGCCAGAGGTCGCCGCCAGCGCCACAGCCCAGAGCTTGGCATTGACCCACTGGAACAGCAGCGCCTCGACAAAGGTGAAGGGGCGGTCACGGGTTTCGGCCCGGGGTCGGCGGGACGCGGTCAGCAGTTTCCACGCCATCCACAGGATCCATCCCGCCGCCGCGATCTTCAGACCCAGCGTCAGCCCGGGCCGCGCCAGCAGCAGGGCGCCGATCCCCAGCCCTGTCATGCCTGCCACGACGCCGACACCGATCACCACGCCCAGGATATGGGGAATGGTGCGGCGAAACCCGAAGCGTGCGCCCGAGGTGGTCAGCAGGATCACGTTCGGCCCGGGCGAGAACAGCCCTGCGAAAACAAACGCATAAAGCGGATCGAAGACCATCTCAGAGCCAGAGAAGGACGACGCAGCCCGCGACCAGCACGCCCATGACCATGTTGAAAAGCCTGATCTGGCTCTCGCCGCCCAACAAGCGCAAGGCAGCGCGCCCCCCGACAGCCCAGCTTGTCGCGCTGCCCAGGCCGACAAGGGCGAATATCAACGCCACGATCATCGCCGAGGGCATTGGTGCTTCCGCCGGGATGAACTGTGCCGTCACCGCGATTGCCATGGCCCAGGCCTTGGGGTTGATCCACTGGAACCCGGCGGCCTCGAGAAAGGTAAAGGGGCGTGGCTCGCCCTTACCCAGGCTGATTCCGCCGGACGTGGCGACTTTCCAGGCAACATAGAGCAAGAGCCCCGCCCCCACCCAACGCAGCGATTCCCGCAAGAGCGCGCTGCGTTGGAAAAGCTCGCCAAGAAACAGACCCACGATGAAGATCATCAGCGCAAAGCCCAGCGCGATGCCCAGGATATGGGGAACAGTCCTCGAAATCCCGAAAGTCGCGCCCGAATTCGCCACGAGCGCATTGTTCGGCCCCGGACTCCAGGCGGAGGCCACGGCAAGCGCGATCAGGTTGAACATCATTTCGAAGGGCATGGGTGGGCCTGAAAGGTCGTAAGTGCTGACCCTTCTTGCGCCTCGGCAGGGCCTCGGTCAAGCCAAAAGCGTGTCCCGATCCAGCGTGAAGCCCGAAGCGATCCAGGCCGCCTCCAACGCTTTCAGCTTTTCACCTAGGGCCGGACCTTCATAGGCGGGCATCAGGTCTTTCGCGGATACGGGAAATTCCGCCGCCGCCCCAAGCGCCAGTTCTGCGTCCAATTCTTCAGGCAAAGGCGTTCCCATCATCGCGGCACGCAGCAGGATCGCATCGCGCCCATCCGTCTCCCCGTGCCGATAGCCGAGTTCCGCAGCCCCGGCGATTCCGGCCGCTGCCTCGCGCAGCAGCACGACCCGTCGGGCCCGGTCTTTCGACAGGCGTAGCCTCTCTTTCACGTCTTCGCCGCCCAGAGCCGCCAACCTGCGGACCGGATCAATGGGTGCCTGCACTTGGCCTTCCAGGTGAACAAGCGGCAAAAGCACCGTGATACTCGCCCCCGGCAAAACCCGCGCCAGAACCCCGGCCCGCTCCATCGCCGCCACTGACGGCCCCGGATCCGGCGCGGCCAGCAGTTTCAGCAGTTCCGCCCCGATCCGCTCACGCGAGAGGGTGTCGATCCCCTCCAAATGCGCGGCGCAGGCGGCAAGGCCTTCGGGGTCCAACCCGCCTTCAGGGTCGCCGTAATGGGCGTGAAACCGGAAAAACCGCAGGATCCGCAAAAAATCCTCGCGGATCCGCTCACCCGGATCGTCGATGAACCGGACCCGGCGGGCATCGAGGTCCGGCATCCCACCGAGGGGGTCCACCACCTCGCCATCGGCGCGGGCATAAAGCGCGTTCATGGTGAAATCGCGCCGATGCGCGTCTTCCTCGACCCGGTCTGAATAGGCCACCACGGCGCGGCGGCCATCGGTCTCCACGTCCTTGCGGAAAGTGGTGACCTCATGCGGGATATGGTCGGAGACCACGGTAACAGTGCCATGCTCGATGCCCGTGGGCACCGGCTTGAGCCCGACCGCCTCGGCCAGTTCGGCAACTTTCTCAGGGCGGGCATCGGTGGAGATGTCGATATCGGCAACAGGTTCGTCCAACAGGGCATTGCGCACGCAGCCGCCCACGAAGAAGGCCTGATGCCCGGCCTCTTCCAGCATCGCCATCACCGCACGGGTCGCCGGATGGCTGATCCAGTCCGCGGTGATCCGGGTCATTCGGCCACCCGAGCAGCCAATCCGCGCAGGATACGGGCCGTGGCGCCCCAGATGTAATAGGGGCCATAGGGCACGGCGTAGTAATGCCGCTTCGTCCCGCGCCAATAGCGGGATTCCACCACGTAGCGGCCCGGATCCATCACGTGATCGAGCGGCACCTGGAACACCTCGTCCACCTCGCCCGCCTCCGGAACCGGGTCGAACGCCCGATGCAGACGCCCCAGAACCGGGGTCACCGTAAAACCCGTCACCGTTTCGTGGCTGGCGAGCGTCCCCAGCACCTCCACGTTCGCGGGGTCGAGGCCGATTTCCTCATGTGCCTCGCGCAGGGCGGCGGAGGTCTCATCCGCATCGCCGGGATCGACCTTGCCGCCCGGGAAGGCGATCTGGCCCGGGTGGTGCTTCAGGGCCGAAGATCGCTTGGTCAGGATCAGACGCAGCCCTTCGGGCGTCGGCAGGATCGGCACCAGCACACCGGCGGCCCGCAACTTGCGCCCCTCGGGCAGCACGATGGAGGGATTCAGGTCGAAATCCGACGACGCCTCCGCCGGGCGGGCCAGCGCCCCGACCAGCGGTTCGAAGGGATCAGCCGTTGCCATCCGGCGGCTCCGTGGCCTCGAACCCCAGCGTGGCGGGGTCGAACTCGTAATGAGCGCTGCAGAATTGGCAGTCGGCGGTCACGATGCCTTCGTCCGTGGTCATGTGGCCGATGTCCTTGGCCGAGTAGATCGAGAGGCTCTCGCGCACCTTGTCCGCCGAGCAACTGCAGCCGAACTGCACGCTTTGCGCGTCAAAGACCCGCGGCCCCTCTTCGTGGAACAGTCGCACCAGAAGGTCCGTCGGCTGCACCTGCGGGCCTACAAGCTCCATCTCCTCGACCGTATCGAGCAGCATGTTGGCGCGGCCCCAATGCTCGCCCTCGTCCTCCGACAGGATGTCCTCGGCAATCAGCAGCCCATCCTGACCCGAGCCACCCTCGCCGCTAGCGTAGGGCGAGGCCTTCGGCATGTGCTGCAGCATCACCCCGCCAGCGCGCCAGCGCTCATCCTGTCCGGCAAGCCGCGACCGTCCGAAGGACAGCGCGAACCGGGTCGGAAGCTGTTCGGATTGGGCGAAATAGGTCTCGGCACAGGAAGAGAGCGATCCGCCAGAGATCGGCGTGATCCCCTGGTAGGGCGTCATGCCCTGGCCCTGGTCGATCAGGATCGCGAAATAGCCCGTGCCGATCTGCGGGAACGGGTCGGCATCCGGAACCAGTTTCTCGGCATCGTAGCTGGCATAGGCGCGAATGCGCGCCGGGGCGCCTTCCTCGGTCGGACCGTAGTAATCCGTGGCCACAAGCCGGGCCGCGCCGCTGCCGCGCACCTGAAGCGACAGCTTCCAGCGCAGCTTGATCGTCTGGCCGATCAGCGCCGTCAGCAGCGCCGCTTCGGCCACCAAAGCCTCGATCGCGGGCGGGTAGTTGTGCTGCGCCAGGACCTGGTCGAGCAACCCGTCAAGCCGCGCGACCCGGCCCCGGATATCGGAGCGGTCAAGCTGGAAGGGCAGGACAGTGTCGTCCCAGGCAATTTGCGAACCAAAAGTCATGGGGTTTCCTTGCGCGTCTCGCGTTGGCATACCGCGTTCATATATGCGGAGCAACCTGAGGTAAAAGGGGCGCAGACCTGCCATGATCAGACGCTATGGCGAACCGGTTCGATCCGACCGCCGCTATCGGTTGCGGCCGGGGGCCTATGCGATCTTGCTGCGGGACGCCCGTTTGTTGCTCACACACCAATCGGAACCGACATCGGAATTCCAGCTGCCCGGCGGCGGGATCGACCCGGGCGAATCCCCCGTAGCAGCGCTCCATCGTGAAGTTTTCGAGGAAACCGGATGGCGGATCGGCGCGCCGCGCCGCCTAGGCGCGTTTCGCCGGTTCACCTACATGCCGGAATACGATCTCTGGGCCGAGAAGCTCTGCCACGTCTACCTGGCGCGGCCGGTTCTGCGCCTTTCACGGCCCACGGAACCGGATCATGAGCCGGTCTGGATGGATCCCTCCGTTGCCGCCAATGCCCTGGGAAACCCCGGTGACCGGGCCTTCGTGCGGCACTGGGGTCAACTCGGGCCGAGATAGTCGAGCACCACCGCCGAGACATCATCTTCGAACTCGGCCTGCCCGGCATGGTGGGTCAGCACCCGCAAAAGCCCATCAAGCACCTGGCCCGCCGCCCTGCCGTGGTAGGCCGCGAGGAAATCGCGCAACCGCGCCCGCCCGAATCCGGCTCCGAGGCTGTTCCGACACTCGGTAATGCCATCGGTGAATAGGACAAGCCTGTCGCCGGGCGACAGGGAAAGCTGCGCCTCCCGATAACTCACGTCGGCCAGCAACCCGATCGGCAAGCCGCCGTGCCCGACCTTTTCGGCCTCGCCATAGGCGCGATGCAGGATCGGGTGCGGGTGCCCCGCCTGCACGACCCTGAGATCCCCCGAGGCCAGATCCAAGACTGATAGAACCATGGTGAAATAGAGATCGGTCTCCATATCGGCGAGCATCATCGCATTGAGCCGCCGCGCGAGCCGTGCCGGGGGCAATGGCTCGATGCTGCCGTCCGGGTTACGGGCAAGCGCCATATTCTGCTCGGGTTCGCTGCCCGACAGATGCGCGGCGATGCGCGCCGCCATCAGGGCCGAGGCGACCCCATGTCCAGACACATCCACCGCATAGGCCACCAGGTGGTCCGGCCCGGCGGGGAAGCACCCCACGAGATCGCCCCCGACATGGCCTGCCGGGTGCAGAAGCATCGCCACCTCGGCCCCGTCAAAGCTACGCTCGGTCTCACGCAACAGGGACTGCTGCAGTTTCCGCGCCTCACGCAGATCCCGCTCAACCGCGTCGTGCTGGGCGGTGATCTGGGCCAGCGCCTCCCCCAGGTCACGGTTGCTGCGATGCAATTGGCACTGCATGTCGAGCACCCGTTCCCCGGCGGCGATACGGGCGCGGAGTTCCTCCGGAGAAACCGGTTTGGTCAGGAAATCGTCCGCCCCCATGTCGAGGCCGCGCGCGATCTCGGCCTTGTCGGCCTTGGAGGTGAGCAGGATGAAATAGCCATAGCTGCGCCGTTCCATCTGTCGGAAGCGATGGCAGAACTCCAGCCCGTCCATCTCGGGCATCATCCAGTCGCTGATCACGAGGTCGATCTGGTCCAGCGCAAGGATATCCAGCGCCTCTGCCCCGCTTTCTGCGTCGATCATTTCATAACCCATGCGCGAGAGATACCGGCGCAGGATGCCGCGCTGGGCGGCGCTGTCATCCACCACAAGGATCCGCCGCCCACCGGCCTTTGCCACAGCGCTGGCATCAGGGTCGGTGACAATTTTCTCGATCTTGACCAAGGCCCCTCCGGTTCGCACTGACCCGAGGCTAGGGGCCGATCATTTACAGCCTGTTAAGACCGCACGGATCAGCACGTTTTTTCGGCGGTTCGGGGTTAGGTTTCCGTAAATCTTTGTCCCATAGCCTTGATCTTGCTGAAAGTGAGGGCAGCATGATCGACTGGAAACGCATCGATGAATTGCGTTCCCAGGTGGGTCCGGACGATTTGCCCGGGCTGCTTGCGGAATTCATGACCGAGATGGAACAGGGCCTGGCAGAGCTGTCCCTGGACGAACCTGCGCCGAAGATCGCCGCCAACCTGCATTTCCTGCGGGGAAGCGCGCTCAATATCGGGCTCAGGCAACTCGCGGCGCTGTGCCAGAACTACGAGGATGCGGCGAACCGGGGCAATCCCCCAACAGGCGCGCCCGAACGGCTCCGGGCCAGCTATCGGACGGCCAAATCGGCGCTGCTCCAGGGCTACGCGACGCGTTAGATCAGGAACTGCGCCAGGATTTCGTCGCTGGTGATATCGCGATAGACCAGCCCGGCCTCGTCCATCCGGGTAAACAGGCGGTCGAAATTCGCGGCTTCCTTCGTCTCGATCCCGATCAGGACCGAGCCGAAGTTCCGTGCCGATTTCTTCAGGTATTCGAACCGGGCGATATCATCGTCCGGCCCCAGCATTTCCAGGAATTCGCGCAGCGCGCCCGGGCGCTGCGGCATCCGCAGGATAAAATACTTCTTCACACCCGAATAGCGCTGGGCGCGCTCCTTGACCTCTGGCAGGCGCTCGAAGTCGAAATTCCCGCCCGAGGTCAGGCAGATCACGGTCTTGCCGCGTATCTGGTCGGCCAGTGGCGCCAGCACGTCCACCGACAGCGCCCCGGCGGGCTCCAGCACGATCCCCTCGACATTCAGCATCTCGAGGATGGTGATGCAGATCCGGTCCTCGGGCGCGGCCAGAACGTGATCCGGGTTCACCGATTTCAACACCGCAAAGGGTTTCGCCCCGATCCGTGCAACCGCGGCGCCGTCCACGAAACTGTCCACCTGGCCCAGCGTCACCGGCTCCCCGGCCTTGACCGCGGCGGCAAGGCTCATGCCGCCCGCGGGCTCCACGTAACGCAACTCGGTCTTCGGTGCACTATCGGCCAGGTAAGACGTGACCCCCGCCGACAGCCCACCGCCGCCCACCGGCAGGATCACCATGTCGGGCGCGCGGCCAAGTTGCGACAGCATCTCGACCGCGACCGAGGCCTGCCCCTCGATCACGTCATCATCGTCGAAGGGTGAGAGGAAATGCGCGCCCACCTCTGCGCAATAGGCCTGTGCGGCGCGCAAGGTGTCGTCGAAATAGTCCCCGGTCAGCCGGATCTCGACCGCGTCGCCGCCAAAGATCCGAGTCTTGTCGATCTTCTGCTGCGGCGTGGTCACCGGCATGAAGATCACCCCGTGCACCCCGAAATGGCGGCAGACATAGGCTACGCCCTGCGCGTGGTTGCCCGCACTTGCACAGACAAAGTTGCGCTGGCCAGGCGTCACGTCCAGAACCTTGCGCATCGCGTTGAAGGCGCCCCGGATCTTGTACGAGCGCACCGGGCTCAGATCCTCGCGCTTCAGCCAGATATCGGCCTCGAACCGGGCCAAGAGATGGTCATTGCGCTGCAGCGGCGTCGGCTCGAACAGGCTGCGCATCTTGCGCTCGGCGATCAGGGCTTTGTCGGCAAACTCACTCATGCCCGATCTGTGGAGGAAGACCGGGGAATAGGCAAGTTCAGTCCAACGCGCGGCCTTCGATATAATGGCCGTAAAGCGTGGTCATGACGCTGACGCCAAACATGGTGACGACCCAATTCGTCACAAGGCTATAGATCAGGTCGATATAGGGGTTGATCTGCGAACTCATGAGGCTTGGCAGCGAAAAGAGGACCGATAGGACGGTCAGGATGAGAGCCACAAGAATGATCGTCCCGGTTTGTCCGCCCGTCGCGGTCCAGGACTCCCCGAAGCTCACGCGCTTTTCGATCGCAATTGCGGGAAGAACCGGCGTCAGGCGATAGAAGATCGCGAAGAAAAGGAAGAACCCCAAGAGCCCAGCTATCACGGGTCCGATATGCGGTGATATCGCCGCCAAGACAAAGCCGACGATCATCACTACCACGACCAGAATGATCCCAACCATCAGCCCGAGCAGAAAAGACACACCGATATACTTGATGACCGGACCACCCCGGAACCGGGAAACCAGCCCCTCCGGCACCTCCGCCAGCAATACGAAGCGGTGCCAGGAAATCGCAATCCAGACACTCATCACGATCCACAAGACATACAAGACGAATAGCGCTGTCCAGAAACCGCCCGAGTGCATGACCATGGGCTGTTGCGCCCCCAGAAAATTGAACCCCGAGGTGAACAGCATCGCGAGCGTGAGGATGATCACTATCCCGTAGGGAACTGCCGATATCCGCAAGGCCACGTCGATGTTGTTCAGAACCATCCGAACCGCGTGGACGAAAATGGACCACCCTTTCACGAAATTCCTCCCATATTTTCAACTATGGATAGGTATTGTCGACTCTCCGGTCAAGCGCGATGCCGCGGCCCACCTTGCCCTGTGGCGCAAATGCAAATAGACCCGCTGCGACAATCATGACGGAGTCACGCATGTCCGCGCCCAAGAAAGTTGTTCTCGCCTATTCCGGCGGCCTCGACACCTCGATCATCCTGAAATGGCTGCAGACGGAATACGGCTGCGAAGTGGTGACCTTCACCGCCGACCTCGGCCAGGGGGAAGAGCTTGAGCCCGCGCGCAAGAAGGCCGAGATGCTGGGGATCAATCCCGCCAACATCTATATCGAGGACATCCGCGAAGAATTCGTCCGCGACTTCGTCTTCCCGATGTTCCGCGCCAACGCGGTCTACGAAGGGCTCTACCTGCTGGGCACCTCCATCGCGCGGCCGCTGATCTCGAAGCGGCTGGTGGAGATCGCCGCCGAAACCGGCGCCGATGCCGTGGCCCATGGCGCCACGGGCAAGGGCAACGACCAGGTCCGGTTCGAGCTTTCGGCCTATGCGCTGAACCCCGATATCAAGGTGATCGCGCCCTGGCGGGTCTGGGACCTGTCCTCGCGCACGAAGCTTCTGGAATTCGCCGAGCAGAACCAGATCCCGATCGCCAAGGACAAGCGCGGCGAGGCGCCGTTCT
>JABURR010000077.1 GCA_014762635.1 Paracoccaceae bacterium | reverse complement strand
AAGGAAGCCATCCCGCGCGGCCGCGTGAAGAAAGGTGACGTCCGCAAGGCCGTCGTCGTGCGCACCGCCAAGGAAGTCCGCCGCGAGGACGGCACCGCGATCCGCTTCGATCGCAACGCTGCCGTGATCCTCAACAACAACAACGAGCCGGTGGGCACCCGTATCTTCGGGCCCGTGGTTCGTGAACTGCGCGCGAAGAACTTCATGAAGATCATCTCGCTTGCTCCGGAGGTGCTGTAATGGCTGCGAAACTCCGTAAAGGCGACAAGGTCGTCGTGCTGACCGGCAAGGACAAGGGCAAGCAGGGCGAGATCTCGTCCGTGATGCCCAAGGCCGGTAAAGCCATCGTGGACGGCCTCAACGTCTCGATCCGTCACCAGCGCCAAACCCCGAACAGCCAGGGCGGTCGCCAGCCTAAGGCAATGCCGATCGACCTGTCGAACCTGGCGCTTCTGGATGCCAACGGCAAAGCGACCCGCGTCGGCTTCCGCGAGGAAGAAGGCAAGAAGGTCCGTTTCGCCAAGACCACCGGGGAGGCGATCTGATGCTTGACGCTGCAACCTATACCCCGCGCCTGCGCCAGCAGTACCGCGACAGCATCCGTGCCGCTCTCATGGAAGAGTTCGGCTACAAGAACGAGATGCAGATCCCGCGTCTGGACAAGATTGTCCTGAACATCGGCTGCGGTGCCGAGGCAGTGAAGGACTCCAAGAAGGCCAAGTCGGCCCAGGAAGACCTGACCGCGATCTCCGGCCAGCGTGCCGTGATCACCAAGGCGAAGAAGTCGATCGCAGGCTTCCGCGTTCGTGAAGACATGCCGCTCGGCGCGAAGGTGACCCTGCGCGGCGACCGGATGTATGACTTCCTCGACCGCCTGATCACCATCGCCATGCCGCGCATCCGCGACTTCCGCGGCGTTCCCGGCAAGTCCTTCGATGGCCGTGGCAACTACGGCATGGGCATGAAGGAACACATCGTTTTCCCCGAGATCGACTTCGACAAGGTCGATGAGGTCTGGGGTCTGGACATCGTCATCTGCACCACCGCGAAGACCGACGCGGAAGCGAAGGCGCTGTTGAAGCATTTCAACATGCCTTTCAACAGCTGATCGCGGAGGAGAGAGAATTATGGCTAAAGTATCCATGGTCGAACGCGAAAAGAAGCGCCAGAAGCTGGTGGAAAAGTACGCCGCCAAGCGTGCCGCGCTGAAGGAAATCGCGAATAACGAAGACCTGCCGATGGAAGAGCGCTTCAAGGCCCGCCTTAAACTGGCGAAGCTGCCGCGCAACTCCTCAGCGACCCGTCTGCACAATCGTTGTCAGCTGACCGGTCGTCCCCACGCTTACTACCGTAAGCTCAAAGTTTCGCGGATCATGCTGCGGGAACTCGGCTCGAGTGGCCAGATCCCCGGTATGGTCAAGTCGAGCTGGTAAGGAGGGTATGAAATGAACGATCCTCTCGGCGATATGCTGACCCGCATCCGCAACGCGCAGATGCGTGGCAAGTCCACCGTCAAGACGCCGGCTTCGAAGCTGCGCGCCTGGGTTCTCGATGTGCTGGCCGATGAAGGCTACATCCGGGGCTACGAGCGCTCCACCGATGAGCGCGGCCATCCGGAACTGACCATCAGCCTGAAGTACTACGAAGGCACCCCGGTCATCCGTGAACTCAAGCGCGTGTCGACCCCGGGCCGCCGCGTCTACATGGGTGTCAAAGAGATCCCGTCGGTCCGTCAGGGCCTGGGTGTCTCCATCGTCTCCACGCCCCGTGGCGTGATGTCTGACGCAGCTGCACGCTCTGCCAATGTTGGCGGCGAAGTGCTCTGCACGGTCTTCTAAGGAGGTATGGCGAATGTCTCGAATTGGTAAGAAACCGGTCGAGCTGCCGTCGGGGGTTCAGGCCTCCGTCTCCGGCCAGACCATCGAGGTGAAGGGCCCGAAAGGGACCCGCAGCTTCACCGCAACCGACGACGTGTCGCTCACCGTTGCGGACAATGCTGTCGTGGTTGAACCACGCGGCAAGTCCAAGCGTGCGCGGCAGCAGTGGGGCATGTCCCGTACCATGGTTGCCAACCTGGTGCAGGGCGTGAACGAGGGCTTCAAGAAAGAGCTCGAGATCACCGGCGTCGGCTACCGTGCACAGATGCAGGGCAACACCCTGAAGCTGTCGCTCGGCTACAGCCACGAGGTTAACTTCGAGGTGCCCCAGGGCGTCACCGTCACCACGCCGAAGCAGACGGAAGTCACGGTCGAAGGTATCGATCAGCAACTCGTCGGTCAGGTCGCGGCAAACATCCGCGAGTGGCGCGCTCCCGAGCCCTACAAGGGCAAGGGCATCAAGTACAAAGGCGAATATATCTTCCGTAAGGAAGGTAAGAAGAAGTAAGGACGCGAGAAATGGCAAACAGCAAACGATCCCTGTTTCTGAAGCGCCGTCTGCGCGTTCGGAACAAGCTGCGGAAAATGGCCGCCGGGCGTCCGCGCCTGTCGGTGCACCGCTCGAACAAAAACATCAGCGTGCAGCTGATCGACGACGTGAACGGCGTGACGCTCGCCTCGGCCTCCTCGCTCGAGAAGGATCTTGGCGCCGCCGGCAAGAACAATGTCGAAGCGGCTGCGAAGGTGGGCAAGGCAATCGCCGAGCGTGCCAAGAAGGCCGGCGTCGAAGAGTGTTACTTCGATCGTGGTGGCTTCCTCTTTCACGGAAAGGTCAAGGCGCTTGCCGAGGCTGCTCGTGAAGGCGGGCTGAAGTTCTAAGGAGACGATGATGGCAAGAGAACCGAACCAGCGGGGCGGACGTCGCGACCAGCGCGAGGAAACCCCGGAATTCGCCGACCGTCTCGTGGCGATCAACCGTGTGTCGAAGACCGTGAAGGGTGGTAAGCGTTTCGGCTTCGCCGCACTCGTCGTGGTCGGCGACCAGAAGGGCCGCGTGGGCTTCGGCAAGGGCAAGGCGAAAGAAGTGCCCGAGGCGATCCGCAAGGCAACGGAACAGGCCAAGCGCCAGATGATCCGCGTGCCGCTGCGCGAGGGCCGGACCCTGCACCATGACATCGAAGGCCGCCACGGCGCGGGCAAGGTGATCATGCGCACCGCGGTTCCCGGTACCGGGATCATCGCCGGTGGTCCGATGCGCGCCGTGTTCGAGATGCTGGGTGTTCAGGACGTCGTGGCCAAGTCGCTCGGCTCGCAGAACCCCTACAACATGATCCGCGCCACCATCGACGGGCTGACGAAAGAAGCCAGCCCCCGTTCGGTGGCCCAGCGTCGCGGCAAGAAGGTCGCCGACATCCTCAAGAAGGATGACGTGCCGGCCGAAGCCGTCGAAGCGTAAGGAGAGCGAGACATGGCAAAAACCATCGTCGTCAAGCAGATCGGCTCGCCGATCCGCCGCCCCGAGATCCAGCGCCAGACGCTGATCGGCCTCGGGTTGAACAAGATGCATCGCACCCGCGAGCTCGAAGACACTCCCTCCGTTCGCGGAATGATCAACAAGATCCCGCACCTGGTGGAAATCGTCGAAGAGTGCGGCTAAGCGTTCGGAGATCAGAAATTCAAGCGCCCCCGGCCAGTCCGGGGGCGTTTTTCATTTCGGGAATGTTATCTCGTAGAGACCGTACCCATCCGGCGCGCGGGAAAAGAGCGACACCCGAGCCGTCTTCCAGGGCAAGCCCTCGGTTTCGAAATTTGCGAGGTTGATTTCGTCGCCTTCACCGATCTCGTTCTGCAGAACCCAACGCGCGAGTTCCTCCAGGAAGGCCGTCATGACATCCTGATGGTGATCCGAAGCGGCAAAAAGCGCGAACCTCAGACCCTCGCGGCTCTTGGTTTCCACCAGGTGGTATGGCTCGTAGGTGACGTAAAGGCCGTCCTGCTCCCGCATCATGAAACTCATTCCGAACATCATCATCGGCGATGAAAGCACGATGTCGTCCAGCGGGCCGAATCTTGCTTCGAGCGGCGCGAACAAGTCGTCATAAATTTCAAAGTAGTCGCCGTCCCAGAAGGGATCGTCCGTGTGGTTCACGAAGTCCAAAGAACTTCCTCTTTTTCCGGTTTCGAATTGGGGCGGGCGAAAGTGCGCTACATAGGGTGCGATCGCGGTGCTTGAGATGCCGAAACTCAGAACAATAGACAAAAGGCTCACAATACTTCCTCCCGCTCTTCCTCAACTTATGGCAGAATATGCACCCGATGGGGAGAAAATTTGACGCCCCGGTTTGATGGTCGGCGCGTTCTTGCGTTCCGAGGATGAAGACCCTGCGCCATACGCAAGGCGGGGATGCAGGAATGGCGCTGGTGGGCGCAGGGGCGCGGGGCTATTTCAGGTCCGAAGGCGGCAACTGGCCGCGCAAACAAAAGAAAAGACCAAAACGATGTTCTACGCATTCATCCTGTCCAACCTGCAGAAACTCGCTCGCCGCGTCGCTGATGCCTGGGAAGCGGGTCCTGCGCCTTGCTGGACGGACTACCTGCACGATACCCGCGACTGATCCGCAGATCCCGGATCTCTCGCTTGAGACGCCTCGCGCCAAACGCGGGGCGTTTCGCGTTTCGGTGGCCGGACTTGCCGACCGATCCCTGCCCGGTTAGCGTCAAACGCTCATAGGTTGCCACGGGGTCCCGGATGCTCGTCAAAGCACTTCACCTCTCCGCCGCATTGGGCGCGCTTTTGATCGGGGTGACCCTGGCGGCCTGGGGTCAGCCGCTTGTGAGTGCGTCGGGCGAGATCCGGATCTGGGTCGGGTCGATCTGGTCCACCGAAAATTCCCAGCAGATTGCCGATTGGTACTCTCTCTCGCATTTCGTGCAGGGGATGTTGGTCGTGGCCATCGGCAGACCGTTTCGACGCTGGATCGGTTACGCGGGTCTTCTGTCCTTTGCGGTGGTGGTGGGCGTGGCCTGGGAGATTATCGAGCATACCGAATGGGTACTCAGCAAGTTCCGCGCGACCACGATCTACCAGGGCTACGTCGGGGATACGGTGCTGAATGCCGTCTGCGACTACGTCTTCATGCTTGGGGGTTTTTTCCTTGCTCTGCGGTTGCCGACCCTCTGGCTGGTTTGCGCGATTGTCGCGATTGACCTCACCTCTGCGCTGATCGCGCGGGACAGCCTGACCCTGACGACACTGCATCTTGTCTATCCGATCGAGGCCATCGATACGTGGCAGGCCGAGATCAACCCCGGCGATCACGGCCGTTGGTAAGCGGGCGGCAAGTTCGCGCCAGCCCCCTTGATTGCCGCGCGTTCCCGGCCTATACGCCCTCGGTGACCCTTTCGGGTCCAGAATCAACGAAGAAATGCCGTGGTTGGCCCAACTCGCTTCGGGGGCCACATCCGGCAAAGGAGAAGCGAAATGAAACTCAATGAACTCCGCGACAACGCGGGTGCATCCAAAAAACGCATGCGCGTGGGCCGTGGCCCCGGCTCGGGCAAGGGCAAGACCGCCGGCCGTGGTATCAAGGGTCAGAAATCCCGTTCGGGTGTGGCGATCAACGCCTACGAGGGTGGCCAGATGCCGCTCTACCAGCGCCTTCCCAAGCGCGGCTTCAACAAACCCAACCGCAAGAAATTTGCCGTTGTGAACCTGGGCCTGGTCCAGAAGTTCATCGACGCCAAGAAGATCGACGCCAGCGCCGAGATCAACGAGGACGTTCTGGTTGCCTCGGGCCTCGTGCGTCGCAAGCTGGACGGTGTTCGCATCCTCGCCAAGGGTGATTTCTCGGCCAAGGTGACCCTCTCGGTGACTGGCGCGTCGAAGTCGGCGGTGGCCGCTGTGGAGAAAGCCGGTGGCACTCTGACGGTCACGACTGCGTCGGCGTCCGAATAAGAGGTTGTGGGCGGCCCCAGAGCCGCTTACATCACTAACAGTTTTCCAAGCGCCGCCGACCGGAAAACGGTTTGGCGGCGCTGTTCATGAGAGAGACCGCGAATGGCATCTGCAGCAGAGCAAATGGCGGCAAACATGAGCTGGGGCGCCCTAGGCAAGGCGACCGAGCTCCGCCAGCGCATTTTCTTCACCCTCGGCCTTCTGATCGTCTACCGGCTGGGCACCTATATCCCGGTTCCCGGAATCGACGCCCTGGCCCTGAAGGAGTTCATGGATCAGGCCGCCGCCGGTCTGGGGGGGATCCTCAACATGTTCACCGGCGGCGCGATCAGCCGGATGGGCATCTTCGCGCTGGGGATCATGCCCTATATCTCGGCCTCGATTATCGTGCAGCTCATGACGGCCATGTACGGCCCGCTCATGCAGCTCAAGAAAGAGGGTGAGCAGGGCCGCAAGAAGATCAACCAGTACACCCGTTACCTCACTGTCTTCCTCGCGACGTTCCAGGCCTATGGCCTGTCGGTCTCGCTCGAGGCGGGCGAGCTGGTGACCGATCCGGGCTGGTTCTTCCGCGCCTCTGCGGTGATCACCATCGTCGGCGGTACCATGTTCCTGATGTGGCTGGGTGAGCAGATCACCGCGCGCGGCATCGGCAACGGCATCTCGCTGATCATCTTCGTGGGCATCATCGCCGAAGTTCCCGCCGCCCTGGCGCAGTTCTTCGAATCGGGCCGCTCCGGTGCGCTCAGCCCCGCGGTTATCGTCGGCGTGATGATCATGGTGGTGGCGGTGATTGCCTTCGTCGTGTTCATGGAGCGCGCGTTGCGCAAGATCCATGTGCAGTACCCGCGCCGCCAGGTCGGCATGAAAGTCTTCGATGCGGGCAAGAGCGAACTGCCGATCAAGGTGAACCCGGCAGGCGTGATTCCGGCGATCTTTGCATCGTCGCTGTTGCTGCTGCCGACCACGATCTCGACCTTCTCGGAATCCCAGAGCGGACCGATCATGTCGACGATCCTGGCCTATTTCGGCCCGGGTCAGCCGCTTTACCTTCTGTTCTTCACGCTGATGATCGTGTTCTTCGCGTATTTCTACACCGCCAACGTCTCGTTCAAGACCGATGACGTGGCCGAGAACCTGAAGAAACAGAACGGTTTCATCCCCGGCATCCGGCCCGGCAAGAAGACCGAGGAATATCTCGACTATGTCGTGGCGCGGATTCTTGTCCTTGGTTCGGCCTACCTTGCGGCGGTTTGTCTCCTGCCCGAGATTCTTCGTTCACAACTCGCGATCCCCTTCTATTTTGGCGGCACTTCAGTGCTGATCATCGTGTCGGTGTCGATGGATACGGTAAACCAGATCCAATCGCACCTTCTCGCGCATCAGTACGAAGGTCTGATCGAAAAATCTCAGCTGCGCGGTAAAAGACGTGGCAAGAAAGGGACTGCTAGACGATGAATATCATTCTGCTTGGCCCCCCGGGCGCCGGCAAAGGAACCCAGGCCCAGAAGCTCGTTGCGGAACGCGGCATGGTGCAACTTTCGACCGGTGACATGCTGCGAGAGGCGCGCAAGTCCGGCACCGAGATGGGCAAGATCGTGGCCGACGTCATGGACCGCGGCGACCTCGTGACCGACGAGATCGTGATCGGCCTGATCGAGGAGAAGCTGGAAGCCGAGAAGGGCGCCGGCTTCATCTTCGACGGCTTCCCGCGCACGCTGAAGCAGGCCGACGCGCTTGGGGCCCTGCTCGAAAAGCACGGCCAGAAGCTTGATGCGGTGATCGAGATGCAGGTGGATGATGCGGCGCTGGTGTCGCGGATCACCGGGCGGTCGACCTGCGGCGATTGCGGCGAGGTCTACCACGATGTGACCAAGCCGATCCCGGCAGATGGAAAATGCTCCAAATGCGGCGGGACCGAGTTCAAACGCCGGGCCGATGACAACGAGGAAAGCCTCAAGCAGCGGCTGATGGAGTACTACAAGAAGACCTCTCCGCTGATTGGCTACTACTATGCCAAGGGCGATCTGTCTTCGGTGGATGGCCTAGCCTCGATCGACGAGGTTTCCGGCGCCATCGCCAAGGTTCTGGACTGAACGGTTCAGCCCCCTTGACCTTGGGGGGCGTTCCCAATAAGTGACGACATCTCGAAAGAGAATCGGTTCGCCAATCGGGGTCGCGCCCCGGCCGGATCGGATCACCTCAGCAGCGGCCCGGTGGCAGACGCCTTCGGGCCTCCGTTGTGAAAAAAGGTTCCGGAGCTACGGAACCGCAACGAAAGGAAAAGACACGTGGCACGTATTGCCGGCGTAAACATCCCGACTGCAAAGCGGGTCCCCATCGCCCTGACCTACATCACCGGAATCGGCCCCTCGTCGGCCCGCTCGATCTGCGAAGCCATTGGCATCGACCAGACCCGCCGGGTCAATGAGTTGAGCGATTCCGAAGTGCTCGCCATCCGTGAGCATATCGACGCCAACTTCACCGTTGAAGGTGACCTGCGCCGCGAAGTTCAGATGAACATCAAGCGCCTGATGGACTTGGGCTGCTACCGTGGCCTGCGTCATCGCCGCAACCTTCCCGTGCGCGGTCAGCGCACCCACACCAACGCTCGCACCCGCAAAGGCCCCGCAAAGGCCATTGCCGGCAAGAAGAAGTAAGGGAGGGTTCGCAGAATGGCACGCGACAAGACACGTATCCGCCGCAAGGAACGCAAGAACATCGCCGCTGGCGTGGCGCATGTGAACTCGTCCTTCAACAACACCAAGATCCTGATTTCCGACGTGCAGGGCAACGCGATCGCGTGGTCCTCGGCCGGTACCATGGGTTTCAAGGGGTCGCGTAAATCGACGCCCTACGCCGCCCAGCTTGCCGCCGAAGACGCCGGCAAGAAGGCACAGGAACATGGCGTCCGCACCCTCGAGGTCGAGGTTCAGGGCCCCGGTTCGGGCCGTGAAAGCGCGCTGCGCGCTCTTGCGGCTGTCGGGTTCAACATCACGTCGATCCGTGACGTGACCCCGATCGCCCACAACGGCTGCCGCCCGCCGAAGCGCCGCCGCGTCTGATACGGTAGAAATTTTGTCTGGGCCGTGGCGGAAGCCGCGGCCCGGCATCTTCATTTTGAACCTCGGGAGTCTCCTGCTTAGGACATGGGCAGGCGACAAGCATGGAGGCGACACGCATGATCCATAAGAATTGGCAGGAACTGATCAAACCGACCCAGCTTGATGTCAAGCCGGGCAATGATCCTGCTCGTCAGGCGACGGTCATCGCCGAACCGCTGGAGCGGGGCTTCGGCCTGACGCTGGGCAACGCGCTGCGCCGCGTCCTGCTGTCGTCGCTTCAGGGCGCCGCGATCACCAGCGTGCAGATCGACAACGTGCTGCACGAGTTTTCGTCGATCGCCGGTGTGCGTGAAGACGTGACCGACGTCGTCCTGAACCTCAAGGGCGTCGCGATCCGCATGGAAGTCGAAGGACCCAAGCGCCTCTCGATCAGCGCCAAGGGCCCGGGCGTCGTCACCGCCGGTGACATCGCCGAGACCGCTGGTATCGAGATCCTGAACAAGGATCACGTGATCTGCCACCTCGACGATGGCGCGGATCTGTTCATGGAACTGACGGTCAGCACCGGTAAGGGCTATGTCGCCGCCGACAAGAACCGCCCCGAGGACGCGCCGATCGGCCTGATCCCGGTGGACGCGATCTACTCGCCGGTCAAGAAGGTCAGCTACGACGTTCAGCCCACCCGCGAAGGCCAGGTTCTGGACTACGACAAGCTGACGCTGAAGCTGGAAACCGACGGCTCCGTCACGCCGGATGACGCCGTGGCCTATGCCGCCCGCATCCTGCAAGACCAGCTGTCGATCTTCGTGAACTTCGACGAGCCGGAAGCTGCCGGCCGCGCCGAGGAAGACGACGGTCTGGAGTTCAACCCGCTCCTTCTCAAGAAGGTGGACGAGCTGGAACTCAGCGTCCGTTCGGCGAACTGCCTGAAGAACGACAACATCGTCTACATCGGCGACCTGATCCAGAAGACCGAAGCCGAGATGCT
>JABURR010000046.1 GCA_014762635.1 Paracoccaceae bacterium | reverse complement strand
GCGCCGCCGCGGGTCCCGCGGCGGCGCGCGTCATGGGGTTTCTTGGTGAAGAAATTCCGGTAGAGCCCCGGAAACGCACGGTTTTCGTAGTTGATGCACCGAATTCACGCCACCCGGAGGCGCCGCTGATCGTGGATGGCCAAGGCTATTATGCACGACCCGAGCGAGACTGCTGGATCACCGGTGCAATCCCCGAGGACGACGGTGCAGCGGATCCGGACGACTTCGATCCCGATCTGGACCTGTTCGAGGAACTGATCTGGCCTAAGCTCTACAATCGTATGCCGGGGTTTGATCAAGCCAAGGTCTTGCGCGCCTGGGCGGGGCATTACGCGTACAATCGTTTCGACCAGAACGCCTTGCTCGGGCTTTTTCCGGGGTATGAGAACTTCTACGTCATGAACGGCTTTTCCGGACACGGGCTGCAGCAAGCGCCTGCGGTCGGACGTGGAATTGCGGAACTGGTGCTAACCGGTGGTTATCAAACGCTAGATCTCAGTGACCTCGATGTGTCGCGCATCTTTGAGGGGCGTCCGTTGCGGGAATTGGCGATTGTCTAGTTGGCACCATGGATTGTTAACATAATACCGATTATGCGTATTTTGGATTGAGCGATTGGTAAGGAACATCCGGCCAAATCGCGCCCCCTTTCACCCCAGCGCGTATCCTGTTCCGCGCACCGTACGGATCGGATCTTCGCCGCCGCATTTGCACAATGCCTTGCGCAAGCGTCCCACGTGCACATCCACGGTTCGGGTATCGAGATAGATATCGCGGCCCCAGACCCGGTCGAGCAACTGTTCGCGAGTCCAGACACGCCCGGGTTTTTCCATGAACGTTGCCAGCAGTTTGAACTCGGTCGGTCCGAGGCGCAATTCCTGGTCGTTGCGTGTGGCGCGATGGGTTTCGGTGTCGACCGCGATGTCCTGGTATTCGAGCGTTGCGCCAACGGTCGCTGGACGGCTCCGGCGCAGATGCGCGCGCACGCGGGCCATCATCTCGGCCACGGAATACGGTTTGACCACGTAGTCATCCGCGCCGGTTTCGAGCCCCCTCACCCGGTCGGATTCCTCTCCACGGGCCGAAAGCATGATGACCGGGATTTCGCGTGTTTCCGGGCGTAGTTTGAGCCTGCGGCACACCTCGATGCCGGACACGCCCGGGATCATCCAGTCAAGGATCACCAGGTCCGGCACCTGTTCCTCGGCCAACAGCAACGCCTCGTCGCCCGTCGTGGCCTGGGTCACCCGCAACCCTTCGGCCTCGAGGTTATAGGCCAGGATTTCGCGCTGCGCCGGTTCGTCTTCTACCAACAGGACCGTGGGCTGCAGCGCGGCCATGTCACGCGTCGCCTTCCTTGAGGGCGCTGGCTACGGTGCTGTCGACCTTGGGCCGCGCCTCATCTGGCATCTGGCCTGTCACGAGGTAGATCACCTGTTCGGCGATCGAGGTCACGTGGTCGCCCATGCGCTCGATGTTCTTGGCGATGAAATGCAAATGCATGCAGGCGGTGATGTTGCGCGGGTCTTCCATCATGAATGTCAGGAATTCGCGGAACAACGCGTTGTACATCTGGTCGACCTCGAGGTCGCGCTGGCGCACATCCTCGGCCTTCTCCGCGTCACGGTGCAGATACGCGTCAAGCGCATCCTTCAGCATCAACTCCACCTCGCGCGCCATGCGGCGGATGGAGTTTGACGTTCCCTCGACCTGCTGCAACTGCACCAGAACGGCGGTGCGTTTCGCCAGGTTCTTGGCATAGTCACCGCAGCGTTCGAGATTGGCGCTGATCTTCATCACCGACAGCACCGTCCGCAGGTCGCCCGCCGTGGGCGAGCGCAGCGCGATAAGCCGCGCGGCTTCGGTATTCACCCGCTCCTCCAGCGCGTCGATCTGCTTGTCGGCCGCCCTCACCTTCTCGGCCAGCGCCTCGTCCCGCTCGACCAGCGAGGTTGCGGCGTTCTGGATATTCGCCTCGACCATCCCGCCCATCTTCATGATGAGCGCCTGGATCGCCTCGAGGTCGCGGTCAAAGGCCGAGGAAATGTGCTGATGATCTGCCATGCTGCTCTCCCTAGCCGATCCGGCCGGTGATGTAGGATTCCGTCCGGCTGTCCCTGGGGTTTGTGAAGATTTGCCCGGTTTCACCATATTCCACGAGGTTTCCAAGGTGGAAGAACGCCGTCTTCTGGCTGACGCGGGCCGCCTGCTGCATCGAGTGGGTCACGATCACCACCGAGAAGTTCTTGCGCAACTCGTCGATCAGTTCCTCGACCTGGGCCGTGGCGATGGGATCGAGCGCGGAACAGGGTTCGTCCATCAGCAGAACCTCGGGCTCCGTGGCGATGGCGCGGGCGATGCAAAGCCGCTGCTGCTGACCGCCGGACAGGCCGGTTCCGGGAGCGTGAAGCCGGTCTTTGACCTCGTCCCAGATGGCGCCGCGACGCAGGGAATTCTCAACGATTTCATCGAGTTCCGCGCGGCTCCTCGCAAGGCCGTGGATGCGCGGCCCATAGGCGATGTTGTCATAGATCGACTTCGGGAAGGGGTTCGGTTTCTGGAACACCATGCCCACCTTGGCGCGAAGCTGCACCGGGTCGACCTTGGGGTCGTAGATATCTTCGCCGTCGAGGGTTATCTCACCCTCCACCCGCGCGATGTCGATGGTGTCGTTCATCCGGTTCAGGCAGCGCAGGAAGGTGGACTTGCCGCAGCCTGACGGGCCGATGAAGGCGGTCACGGTCTTGTCCTCGATATCGACGTTCACGTCCTTGATGGCGTGATTGTCGCCGTAGAAGACCTGCACGTTGCGGGCCGAGATCTTGGCTTGCGTCATTTCGGTCGTACTTTCGCTCGCTTGCGTGTCTAGCATGTGTTGGCCCCCTACCAGCGCCGCTCGAACTTCCGGCGCAGGAAGATCGCCAGGGCGTTCATGCTCACCAGGAAGACCAGGAGGACGATGATCGCGCCCGAGGCGCGCTCCACGAAGGCCGGGTCGGCGCGCTGGGTCCAGTTGTAGATCTGCACCGGCAAGGCCGAGGCCGGGTCGAAGAAGCCTTCCGGGGGAGCTGCGGGATACTCGGCGACGAAGGCCACCATGCCGATCAGCAGCAGCGGCGCGGTTTCACCCAGTGCCTGCGCCAACCCGATAATCGTGCCGGTCAGGATGCCGGGTGCCGCCAATGGCAGGACGTGGTGCAGAACCGCCTGCATCTTCGAGGCCCCTACCCCAAGCGCCGCGTCGCGGATCGAGGGCGGCACAGCCTTGAGGCTCGCACGGGTCGAGATGATGATGGTGGGCAGCGTCATCAGCGTCAGCACCAGCCCGCCGACGATCGGCGCCGACTGCGGCAGGCCCGCGAAGTTGATGAAGATCGCGAGGCCAAGGATACCGAAGACGATCGACGGCACCGCCGCAAGGTTCGAGATATTCACCTCGATCAGGTCGGTGATCCGGTTTTTCGGGGCGAATTCCTCAAGATAGATCGAGGCCGCAACTCCGATCGGAAGCGCCAGCACCAGCACCACGATCATCATGTAGAGAGAGCCCAGGATCGCAACGCCAAGGCCCGAAGCCTCGGCCCGGTTCTCGGAGGCATCTCCAGCGGTGATGAAGGCCCAGTTGAACGGGCGCGTCAGCGTCCCGGCCTCCTTCAGCGCATCGGCAAGCTGCAACTGCTCGGGCGAGACGTTCTTGTCCCGCTCAGCCGACTCCATGGTGACGCGGCCTTTGAAGTAGCCGTCGATCCGACCATTGGCGAGGAAGGTCATGGTGACCGTGCCGCCGATCAGGTCGGAATTGGCCAGCACATGGTCGCGCAGACGTGCGGGCGCGTTGTTAGAGATGATGCCGCCCGCGTCCTTCTCGTTCAGTCCCTCGATCTGGATGCCGAGGCGCTCCATCTCGGCGCCGACCGCGTCGCGGATGAGCGGCGCATAACCGAAGGTCGAGACCTTGGCCAGAACCTCGGGGTCGCGCACCCCGGACTTGTCGAGCCGGTCTTCGGGCAGTGAGACTTCAAGCGTCACATAGGCCTGCCGGAAGGAAGACAGGCCGTTGGAGAGGATCGAACTCAGCAAAACGATCAAGGCCAGAATGCCCAGGCAAACCGCCACGAGGCCGTAGAGGTGGAACCGCGCCTCGGCCGCGTTGCGGCGGCGGGTGCGCGCGTCGGGCTCCAGAAGCGAGCCCTTGCGGGGGGTGTCGCCCATGCTCATTCGTACTGCTCCCGGTAGCGGCGGACGATGACCAGCGCGAGGATGTTCAGCCCGAGCGTGATCACGAAGAGCGTCAGGCCAAGCGCGAACGCCACCAGCGTCTCGGGGCTCGAGAAATCGGTGTCACCCGTCAGCTGGCTGACGATCTTCACGGTCACGGTGGTCATCGCCTCGAAAGGGTTGAGATCAAGTTTCGCCGCGGCCCCTGCCCCGAGAACCACGATCATCGTCTCGCCGATGGCCCGGCTTGCGGCCAGCAGGATCGCGCCCACGATGCCGGGCAAGGCGGCGGGAAGCACGACCTGACGAATGGTCTCGGACCGGGTTGCCCCAAGGCCCAGCGAGCCGTCACGCAATGTCTGCGGTACGGCGTTGATGATATCGTCGCTGAGGGACGAGACGAACGGGATCAGCATGATCCCCATGACAAGGCCCGCGGTCATCACGCTGGAACTGCTTTCGCCCAGCCCCATCGGGGAGGCGAAATAGTCACGCAACAGCGGGCCCACGGTGATCAGGGCGAAAAGGCCGTAGACGATGGTCGGGATGCCGGCAAGGATCTCGATGGCCGGTTTCGCCAGCGAGCGCATTCGTTTGCCCGCGTACTCAGACAGGTAGATCGCCGAGAACAACCCGATCGGCACCGCCACCAGCAGCGCGATCAGAGAAATGTAGAGCGTGCCCCACAAAAGCGGCAGGATCCCGAGTTTCGAGGCCCCGCCCCGCCCGCTGAAGCTCGGGTCCCAGGTCGTGCCAAAGAAGAACTCCTGCCAGGGGTATTGCGAGAAGAAGTTACGCGTCTCGAACAGCATCGACAGGACGATGCCCACGGTGGTGAGGATCGCGATGGAGGCCGCCACGAGAAGCAGGAAGAGAACGCCGAACTCCACGACGTTGCGCGCGCGGTAGTCCTTGTCGGTCCGCCAGAGCGCGAAGCCCAGCCCCCCGACCGAAAGCGTAAGGACGACAGCCGCCATCCATGTTGCCGCTGCGCGCGACAGATCGATGGAGGCCTTCGCCGCCTCCAGCACGGCCGGATCTACGTCCGCCGCCAGAGCTACGCCGAATTGACCCAGAAGCGCGCGGATATCGGTTGTCTCGGTGGACAGGGTGGCCAGTTCCGACTGGGACAGCGCGCCTGCCTCCTTCGCCGCCACCAGCCCCCCGGCTACGCGCCAGATGTCGGTCATCACCAGGCTTTCTGCGCCCGCCTTTTCCACCAGTTCCGGCGGAAGAAGCTCGCTCACCTGCGCTTCGATCCAAAGCGGCTGCATCAATAGCCAGGCGATCAGCGCCCCCAGGGCCGGAATGACGGCGGTCAGCGAGACATTGGCGCCATAGTAGAACGGCAGCGAATGCAGTCTGCGGATGTCACCGCCCCCGGATTTCATGGCCCGGGCACGGCCCAGGAAGAATCCGGCGATGAACATCG
The DNA here is from genome assembly GCA_014762635.1 of Paracoccaceae bacterium. Taxonomy (GTDB): domain Bacteria; phylum Pseudomonadota; class Alphaproteobacteria; order Rhodobacterales; family Rhodobacteraceae; genus JABURR01. The sequence continues at coordinate 71,750 of JABURR010000046.1, read as the reverse complement.
CGGCAAGAACCAGAAAAAGGCTCGGAACGGTCATGATCCTCTCGTGCCTTGCTTGGCCCTCTTAGGCCATAAATAGGCGGCGCAGACAACCGCGCCGCCCTTCGGTCTTTCGCTCCCGATCACATCGGGGACTGCATCACCACCTCGTCGGCCACGATGGCCTGGGTGTCAGCCAGGTCCGGATCGGTCACGAGACCATAGTCGGCCAGCGGCCCATAGGGGCCCGCGATATCGTCGAGAACGAAGAACTCGGCGAATTCCTTCAGGCCGGGGATCACGCCGATATGCGCCTTCTTGATGTAGAAGTAGAGCGGGCGCGACACGGGGTATTCGCCCGAGGCGATGGTCTCGGTCGAGGGCGTCACGTCGGACATGGTCGCGACCTGCAGCTTGTCGGTATTGTTCTCGTAGAACGACAGGCCGAACACGCCGATCCCGTTCCTGTTGGCCTCGATACGGGCCAGGGTCTCGGTGTAGTCGCCGTCAATGTCGACCGAGCGGCCATCGGTGCGCAGGCCCATGCAGGCCTCTTCGGCGGCATCTTCGTCGCCCTTGGCCTGAAGCAGAATTTCAAAGGCGCCGGATTCTTCACAGCCCGCCAGGATCACCTTTTCCTCGAAGACTTCGCGGGTGCCGTGCTTGGTCCCGGGGACGAAGGCCTGGATCTCCTGCGCGGGCAGGTCCGGGTTCACCTCGTTCCACTTGGTATAGGGGTTCGCAACGGCCTTGCCGTCCACCACGACCTCGGCGGCCAAGGCCTTGTACCAGTCGGCGGGGGTGAAGGCGAAACTGTTGCCGTCGATATCCGAGGCGAAAACGATGCCGTCATAGCCGATCCGCACCTCGATGATCTCGGTCACGCCAGAGGCGGCGCAGACCTCGATCTCGGTCGCGCGCATTGCCCGCGAGGCGTTCGCGATATCGATGGTGTTCTCGCCCACGCCTTCGCAGAAACGCTTCAGCCCCGCCGAGGAGCCACCCGATTCAACAACCGGGGTCGGGAACGAGAAGTTTTCGCCGAAAGCTTCGGCCACGATCGAGGCATAGGGCAGCACGGTCGAGGAACCGGCGATCTGGACCTGATCACGCGCGATGCCAGCAGAAGCCGAGATCGCAAGTGCGCCGATGGTGGTGGCCGTCAGTTTTCCAAAGGACATGTCTGTCTCCTGATTTTCATCCGGGGAATTTACCCCCTTCATGTGCAGGGCCTCTGTGCCCCACTGGGCGCTTTCTAGACGCGTTGGGAAAAGCTTATGTGACGGTTGCGTAACAGTTTCATGACAGTGGACGCGAGATAAGCTAGCGCAGTACCCGGTCTTGTCAGGTGCTAATTCAAGCTATTGGTAAAATTACAGAAAACCGGCTTCCCCTGTCCGGTTCGCTCGAGATGCGCAGCCGCCCCCGATGCCGGTTCACGATGTGTTTGACGATCGCCAGACCCAGCCCGGTACCGCCCATCTCGCGCGAGCGATGCGAATCGACCCGGTAGAACCGCTCCGTCAGGCGGGGCAGATGTTCCTCGCCGATCCCTTCGCCGTTGTCTTGCACGTCGATCCGGACGGCAGGGCCCCGCAAGGAGGGCTCGTTTTCGGATTGGCTGACGCTGATCGTCACCTGTCCGCGCCCATACTTGATGGCGTTCTCGATCAGGTTCACGAAGACCTGCGCAAGTTGATCGCCATCGCCGGGGATGTCGGCGGCTGTTTCGTCCGGCTCGAAGGTGATGGTTGCCCCCCGTTCGGCGGCAAGGCTTTCCAGCGATTGGATGCTTCCCTTGAGGATATCATTGATCTTGATGGTTCCCACCGGACGAACGCGTTCGTCCACCTCGACCCGGGACAGCGAGAGGAGGTCGCGAACAAGGCGTCCCATCCTCGCGGTCTCGCGCTCCATGATGCCAAGGAACCGCTCCCGCGCGGCCGGATCGTCCCGCGCCGAGGTGCGCAGCGTCTCGATGAACCCCGAGAGGGCCGTCAGCGGCGTTCGCAATTCGTGGCTGACATTGGCCACGAAGTCCCGACGCATCTGCCCGGCCTGTTGCAAGGGCGTCACGTCCTCAAAGCTGACAAGCGCGCCCTGCCCCCCATCCATGAGCAACGGGCGGCTGCGGACAAGGAACGTCACGTCGCGACGGGCCTGCGTGGTCAGATACCGCCCATTGGCCGGTTTGGCTTGCTTCAGCGTGGTCTCGATACAGTCCAGAAGGTCCGGTTGGCGCAGCGCGGTGATGAAATGGCGACCGACCAAGCCGTGTCCGATCAACTCCGCGGCAGGGCCATTCGCCGCGATCATGCGTTCATCGGGCCCGATCGCGATCACCGGCCAGGGCAAGGCCTCCAGCGTGGCTCGTATCGTATCCGTCGACATTCAGACCTTTCCCGATGCATTTTCCATCGCACAATTCGCGCGACTTAAAGAAAGTGTGAAAGAAACGTGAAAATCGGGATTTTTTGCCCGAGGTCGCCTTCTCACGATTCGTTTGCTCCTTAATCTCAGCGAAAGCAGGGCCAGTCTAAACCCCCTCGCTGAAGGTAAATTTCAAGAGGAACGGCCAACCGTATTTGGCCACAGAGGACCGATATGACCATCGAAGGCATCGTCAAGCAAACTTCCAAGGTGGACGGCGACCAGGCCACCATTCCCCGTGTTCTTGTTGTCGGACGCGTCGCGGACGCCTTCCTCCCCGACAACGCCGAGGTTACATTTGCACATTTTTCCACGATCACGAGCGGCTTGCTGGATGATGTGAGCCCCGACATCGTGATTTCCCCGATGCTGGAAGCACGGTTCGATTGCCTCGATCTCGCATCGGTCCTTCATCAAAACGGGTTCCGGGGTGTTTACAGCCCCGTCCTGTCCCAGACCCCGAAGCCGACACTCATTCTAGCGGAACTTCTGGCGCAATGCCCCGGGCTCGACATTCACCTGATCCAGACTGCCGGGGTCCCGAAGCACCGCCTCAACTGAGTGCGGCCTGCACCCCGCGCGTGAACGAGCCGGTCAGGTCTTCGACCGGCTCCACGCCGACGGAAACCCGGAAGAATCCCTCGCTCATCCCCAGATCGGCCCGTTGCTCGGGCGTGAGGGCCCTGTGCGACGAACTGGCCGGGTGGCTGATCGTCGTGCCGATATCGCCCAGTGTCGGCGCGAAGGCGATCTCGGGCATGGCCTTCACCAGACGGTTGGCGGCCTCACGCCCGCCGCCGATCTCGAAACTCACCATGTTGGCACCGCGCCCCTGCAACAGCGCCGTGGCGCGATTGTGGTCGGGATGGTCCGGCCGCGTGGGGTAAAGCACACGCTTGACCCCTTCCAGACCCGCAAGGTGATCGGCCAGTTGCCGGGCGTTGGCTTCGGTCCGGTCATAGCGCATGTCAAAGGTGAAAAGCCCGCGCTCGGCCAGCCAGCAATCGAAGGGACTGGGCGTCAGGCCCGTCGTCACGGCGGTGGTGTAGATCGCTTGCCGCTGGTCGGGATCTTTCGCGGCCACGTAGCCCAGGGTCACGTCGGAATGGCCCGCCAGCAGCTTGGTGACCGAATGGATCACCACGTCGGCCCCATGCTCGAACGGGCGGAAGGCGCGCGGCGTGGTGAAAGTGTTGTCGACGACCAGCGTGATCCCCCGATCCCGGGCCAGCCGGGAGATACCCTCCACATCGGCCACGCGCAGGGTCGGGTTCGAGACCGCCTCGATCAGGATGAGCTTTGTTTCGGGCCGCAGCGCCGCCTCGAACCGGGCGGCATCGGTGGGATCGGCAAGGCTGGTAGCGACGCCAAAGCGCGGCAGTTCCTCGCGCATCATCCGCAGGGACCGACCGTAAAGCTGATCGCCGCCCAGCACGTGATCGCCCGCCTTCAGAAGCCCCAGCATCACCGCCGTCACCGCCGACATGCCGGAACTGGTGATCAGCCCGCCTTCGGCCCCTTCAAGCCGGTCGATCTGCTCGGCCAGAACATCCGCGTTCGGGTGCCCTTCGCGCGCGTAGGTGTAGCCTTGCGCCCTGCCCTCGTACTGCGCGTCCAGCGCATCGGGGCTTTCCGAGGCGTAGACCACAGACGGCTGGATGGGCGAGCCGATAGGCCGCGACGAACTCTCGGGCCAGACAGAGCCACGCAAGCTGGATCGGCGGTCGTCGCTCATGTTCAGCCCGCCACCGACAATTCCGCGCGGTAGAGGCGCATCCGATCCTGGTAGTGCACGGCAGATTGAAGGAGGCTCTCAATGGCCGCTTCGTCAAGCTGCCGGATCACACGCCCCGGAGAACCGACCACCAATGACCCATCCGGTATCTCTTTACCCTCGGTCACGAGCGCCCCTGCCCCGATCAGGCAATTCTTCCCGATCTTGGCGCCATTGAGAACCGTCGCGCCCATCCCAACCAGGGTCTGGTCGCCGATCTCACACCCATGCAGCATCGCTTTGTGGCCGATGGTGCAGTTCTTGCCCACCACCACCGGGAAGCCGTCATCGTTATGGATGACCGCGTTTTCCTGGATGTTTGAGCCCTCACCAACCGTGATCGCTTCGTTGTCGCCCCGCAGGGTGGCGCCGAACCAGACCGAGGCCCCGGCGGCAAGGATGATCTTGCCGATCACGTTGGCATCGGGGGCGATCCAGGTATCCTCGTCGATCTGGGGCGTATCGCTGCCAAGGCTGTAGATGGTCATGTCCTCTCCTCGAATTCCTTGTTGAGACCGCGCACGAACTCGTTCAGCCCGGTCTGCCGGTCCCGCCTCAGTCGTTCCGCCGTCAGGATCGTGCGCAATTCGGTCTCGGCGGCATCGATATCCCGGTTCACCAAAACATAATCGTATTCCGCCCAGTGGCTGATCTCGGCTTCGCTCTTGGCCATGCGCCCGGCGATGACTTCGTCGCTGTCCTGTGCCCGGCTGCGCAGGCGCCGCTCCAGTTCCGCGATCGAGGGCGGCAGGATGAATATCGACACCACGTCCTTGCCCAGCGAGGAGTTGCGGATCTGCTGCCCGCCCTGCCAGTCGATGTCGAAGAGCACGTCCTGCCCCTGCCCGATTGCCTCTTCCACAGGGCCTTTGGGCGAGCCGTAGAGATTGCCGAAGACTTCGGCATGTTCCAGCATCCCGCCACCATCGACCATCTTCTGGAATTCGTCACGGCTGTGGAAATAGTATTCCCGCCCGTGTTCCTCACCCGCGCGCGGCGGACGCGTGGTGGCCGAGACCGAGAACCGGATCGTCGGATCCCAGCGACGCAGCCGGCCTGCCAGCGTCGATTTCCCCGCGCCCGAAGGCGATGACAGGATGATCAGAAGTCCCCGGCGCATCGTCACTCCACGTTCTGAACCTGCTCGCGCATCTGGTCGATCACGGCCTTGAGGTCAAGCCCGACCCGGGTCAGCTCGTTGAACTGAGCCTTGGAGCACAAGGTATTGGCTTCGCGATTGAATTCCTGGGTGAGGAAGTCGAGCTTGCGGCCCACCGGGCCCTCGATCGCGATCAACTCGCGCGCGGCGACCACATGCGCCCGCAGGCGGTCCATCTCTTCGGTCACGTCCGTCTTGACCGCGATCAGCGCCAATTCTTGCGCGACCCGGTCAGGATCGGCCCCATCAGTATTTTCCAGAACGCGGGCCAGATTCTCGCGCAGCGTCTCGGCGGCCTTGCCCTGCCGGGACTCGAGCAGGCCCGATGCCTCGGCAACCAGCGCCTCGATCCGGTCCACCTGCTCGGAGATCACCTTGTGCAGCGCCGCGCCTTCGGATCGCCGCATCTGCTTGAACGCCCCGATCACATGCTCCAGATCCGCCAGAAGGGCCTTGCGCAGGGCTGTCGTGTCGTTCTCACCAGCGCTGGCGCCGTAGATGCCTTTGATCTGCAGGATCTCAGCCGCGGTCGGGGGCGCAACCGATACCCCGGCTTGGATGGCGGCGGATTCAATCTGCGACAATGCCCCCAGAACCGAGCGCAGCGCCGTCCCGTCCACGTGCTGATCGCCGCCCTGCTCATCCTTCGAGAGCTTCAGCGACAGCGTCACCGAGCCCCGGTCCAGTTGCCGTTGAAGTGCGGGCCGTACATAGGCCTCGAGCCCTTCGACCCAATCCGGCAGGCGCAGCCGCAGGTCCAGACCACGGCCATTGACCGAGCGCATGTCCCAGTTCCAGGAATACCCTTCGGCCTGGCCTGTGCGGCTCGCGAAGGCTGTCATAGACGTCAACATGTGAGATTTACCATTCGTGAACCGTTTCAGTCGCAATCTTCCAGCGTCGGGTGATCGTCGCCCGGCTTGGATAGGCGTTACCAGACGGGCACATGCGGAACAAGCCGAGGAACCGAGCAAAGACCACCAAGGCCGGGGTCTTGCGATGAAGACCTACCCCGCGATTTCAGCGGTTTCCGGCTATTGGGATGCGCTGTGCGATGGTGGGCGGCCGCCTTCGATCGACGAGGTTCACGCGCACGGGCTCGAAGCAGCGCTGGATCACGTGTTCACGGCCTATTGGTCAGCCCACAAAGGCGCGCGCATCCGGTTCGCCGGTCAATTTCTTTTTCGCCTGATGGGCATGGACCTGACGGGGATGCACATGTCGGCCCTGTTCGCCGATGGCTCCCGGATGGAAATTTCCGCCATTGCGCAGCGGGCTATTGCGTCCGGGCGCCCGGCCAGGGTCGATCTGGAAAGCCCGGCGCCACTCAGCAGCCAGGTTTTGACGGGTCGGATTCTGCTCTTGCCGCTTCGGGCGGACGACCCGCATGCGCCCCGGCTTCTGGGCGTGCTGGAGGCCGAGGGTAATATCGTCGTCCCGCCGCGCCGTTTCGTTCTGCGCGGAGAGTCAAAGGCGCCGCCGCGTCCAGAGAAGGAACTGGAATACGCACATGGGTTCGCCGAACCCGCCCCGGCCTTCGACCATGAAGAACGCCGGCCACCCATGGGGCGACCGGCGCTTCGTGTCGTGGTCAGGAATGACGTGTCAGGCGACTAGCCGACCGCGGCCTCGCTGGCCACCGGGTGGCCGGAAAGCTCCTCGGCCACCAGGAACGCCAGTTCCAGCGCCTGGCTCGCGTTCAGGCGCGGGTCACAGGCGGTATGGTAGCGGTCGCTCAGATCTTCGTCGGTCACGGCGCGCACGCCGCCGGTGCATTCGGTCACGTCCTTACCGGTCATCTCGAAATGCACGCCGCCGGGGATGGTGCCCTCGGCCTTGTGGACGGCGAAGAACTCCTGCACCTCGCGCAGCACGCTCTCGAAGGGACGGGTCTTGTAGCCCGAGGCCGACTTGATCGTGTTGCCGTGCATCGGGTCGCAGGACCAGAGCACATTGGCGCCCATCTCCTGAACCGTCTTGATGAGGCGCGGCAGGTGATCGCCGACGCTGCCCGCACCGAAGCGCGCGATCAGGGTCAGACGACCGGCCTCGTTCTCGGGGTTCAGCTTCTCGATCAGGCCCTTCAGGTCGTCATTGCTGATCGACGGGCCGCATTTCAGGCCGATCGGGTTCTGGACGCCGCGGCAGAACTCCACGTGGGCGCCGTCGGGCTGACGGGTGCGATCACCGATCCACAGCATGTGGCCCGAACCCGCCACCGGCAGGCCCGAGGTCGAGTCGATCCGGCAGAGCGCCTCTTCATATTCCAGCAGCAGAGCCTCGTGGCTCGTGTAGAAATCGACGGTGCCCAGCTCGTGATTGGTTTCCGCCGTCAGCCCCGCCGCAGCCATGAAATCCAGCGTGTCCTGGATGCGGTTGGCCATGTCCCGGTATTTCTCGGCCTCGTCGCGGTCGGTGAAACCCAGCGTCCAGGAATGAACCCGGTGAATATCGGCAAAACCACCCTTCGAGAAGGCGCGCAGCAGGTTCAGCGACGCCGCGGCTTGGGTATAGGCCTGCAGCATCCGCGCGGGATCGGGCACCCGGGCCTCGGAGGTGAACTCGAAACCGTTGATGATATCGCCACGGTAGGACGGCAGTTCCACCTCGCCCACCTTCTCGACGGGCGCCGAGCGCGGCTTGGCGAATTGACCGGCCATGCGCCCGACCTTCACCACCGGAACCTTGGCGCCATAGGTCAGCACCATGGCCATCTGCAGCATGACCTTGAACGTGTCGCGGATCGAATCCGCCGAGAATTCGGCAAAGCTCTCGGCGCAGTCCCCGCCCTGCAGCAGGAAGGCCTCACCCCGGGATGCTTTCCCGAGTTCTTTTTTCAGCGTCCGGGCCTCGCCTGCAAACACGAGCGGCGGATACTTGGAAAGCTGTGCCTCCACGGCTTTCAGTGCCTCGGGATCCGTATAATCGGGCATCTGAACCCTCGGCTTGGACCGCCACCCCGATTTCACCCACTCGCTCATCGTCTTGCTCCGGAAGTTTGCAATTTCAGGCCTCGCTTATAGGCAGATGAGGGACCGGCTGCAAACCTCGATCTTTCGATGCCGAAAAGCGACCATACGCCCAAATTCTGATCACATCTTGATCCCCCCACGCAAAGGTGGTTCGGTGTTGGAAAAATAAGATGGGAACACCCGATGGAGAGCGTTGATTTCCACGTCGACGTGGACGCTTCCGGCAAGAAGCCGAAGCGTTTTGTATTCGTATTGTTGCCCAGATTCACCCTTTTGTCCTTTGCCGGCGCGATCGACAGCCTGAGAATTGCGAACCGCGTCGCTGGCCGGCCGCTTTATGATTGGCGGATCATCGGAGAAAACGGTGATGAGGTATCCTGTTCCGCCGGTCCCGCGTTCCGGCTTGATGGCGATCTCGAAGAACTCAACCGCGAAGATACGGTGCTTGTCTGCGGCGGCCTCGATATCCAGTCGGCCTCGACGAAGAAGATCCTGAACTGGCTGCGGCGCGAGGCGCGGCGCGGCGCAACGATCGGCGGGCTCTGCACGGCAGCCTATACCTTGGCCAAGGCGGGATTGCTGGACGGCAAACGCGCCACGACCCATTGGGAAAACCAGGACAGCTTCTTCGAGGAATTCGAAGAGGTGACGCTGACCAAGTCCGTGTTCGTGGTGGACGGCAACCGCATGACGACGGCCGGTGGCGCCTCGTCAGTCGACCTGATGCTGAAGATCATCGCTGATGACCACGGCGAGGAACTGGCCAACGCGGTGGCCGATCAGCAGATCTATTCCTCCATCCGCACCGATCAGGACACGCAGAGGCTTTCTGTCCCCACCCGGATCGGGGTGCGCCACCCGAAGCTGTCGGCTGTGATCCAGAAGATGGAAGCCAATATCGAGGACCCGATCAGCCCGGCCACTCTGGCCAAGGAAGTCGGCATGTCCACGCGCCAGCTGGAACGCCTGTTCCGGCGCTACATGAGCCGCAGCCCCAAGCGCTATTACATGGAATTGCGGCTTCAGAAGGCGCGTAACCTGTTGATGCAGACCGACATGTCGGTGATCAACGTCGCCTTGGCCTGCGGCTTTGCCAGCCCGTCGCATTTCTCGAAATGTTACCGGGCGCATTACGAGACGACCCCCTATCGCGAACGCGGAAGCCATGCGGCGCGCGCTCCGCTCTAGGCTGCAGAGTTGACCCTGCGTCAAACATTCGGCGCGGGCTTTTCTTTTTCATCGGGTCGAAATAACGTTCGCGCCAGGATCAATATCCAACTGGGAGATAATCATGAAGAAACTTCTTGCTGCCACGGCTGTCACCGCGCTGACCGCTGGCACCGCCTTTGCTGGTGGCCATGCCGAGGAAATCAAGCTTGGCGTCATCCTGGGCTTCACCGGCCCGATTGAATCGCTGACCCCGCAGATGGCCAGCGGCGCCGAACTGGCGATGGCCGAAGTGACCGAATCCGGCGCCCTGCTGGGCGGCGCGAAAGTCACCCCGGTGCGGGCTGACTCGACCTGTATCGACGCCGGTGCGGCCACCGCTGCCGCCGAACGCCTGATCACCGGTGACGGCGTTAAGGGCATCATGGGCGCGGACTGCTCGGGCGTGACCGGTGCCATCCTTGCCAACGTCGCCGTGGCGAACGGTGTCGTGATGATCTCGCCCTCCGCCACCTCTCCGGCGCTGTCGACCGCCGAAGACAACGGCCTGTTCTTCCGCACCGCCCCGTCGGATGCGCGTCAGGGCGTCGTGATGGCCGAAATCCTGCTGGAGCAGGGCATCAAGGAAGTCGCCGTCACCTACACCAACAACGACTACGGCAAGGGCCTGGCTGACAGCTTCGAAGCCGCCTACACCGAGCGTGGCGGCAAGGTGACCATCAACGCCGCCCACGAAGACGGCAAGGCCGACTACTCGGCTGAAGTCGGCGCTCTGGCCTCTGCCGGTGGTGACCGCCTCGTCGTGGCAGGCTACGTCGATCAGGGCGGTTCGGGCGTGGTGCGCGCCGCGATCGACTCGGGTGCCTTCGACACGTTCCACTTCCCCGACGGGATGATCAGCGACGTGCTGGAAAGCCGCTTCGGTTCGGAAATCGACGGCTCGACCGGTCAGCACCCGGGCACCGACAGCCCCGGCGCCGCCAAGTTCGCCGAGATCGTGGGCGATGCCTTCGACGCCTCCTCGCCCTTCACCCCGGAAAGCTACGACGCTGCGGCGCTGATCATGCTGGCCATGCAAGCGGCAGGCTCGTCCGATCCGGCTGTCTACAAGGATCACGTTCTGCACGTGGCCAACGCCCCGGGTGAGCCGATCTACCCCGGTGAGCTGGCCAAGGCCCTGAAGATCATCGCGGAAGGCGGAGACGTCGATTACGTTGGCGGCACCGCCGTGGAACTGATCGGCCCCGGCGAAAGCGCCGGCAACTACCGCCAGATCGAGATGAAGGGTGGCGAGATTTCGACGGTCCAGTACCGCTGATCTCGTGATCCTCATTTAACAGGGCAGCCCGGTTGCGAAACCGGGCTGTTTCTCTATACAGCGCAGCGGTTCTGACAGGGGATGGGCATGATCGTCGTTGAGGACTTGCACAAGCATTTCGGCGGCTTCCACGCGGTGGATGGCGCCTCGCTCGAGATCAAGAAGGGCGGCATAACCGGGCTGATCGGCCCGAACGGCGCCGGAAAAACCACGCTTTTCAACGTGATCGCCGGGGTTCTGACACCGACCTCCGGGCGCGTGTTGATGGATGGCGAGGATATCACCGGCCTGCCGCCGCACGAGTTGTTCCACAAGGGGCTTCTGCGCACCTTCCAGATCGCGCATGAGTTCAGCTCCATGACCGTGCGCGAGAACCTGATGATGGTGCCCAGTGGTCAGTCGGGTGAGACGCTCTGGAACGCCTGGTTCGGCCGCGCACGCATCGAACAGGAAGAACGCGATCTTCTCAAGAAGGCCGACGAAGTCCTTGAATTCCTGACGATTGATCACCTCAAGGATGAAAAGGCCGGGAACCTTTCCGGCGGCCAGAAGAAGCTGCTCGAGCTTGGTCGCACGATGATGGTCGACGCCAAGATCGTCTTCCTCGACGAGGTCGGCGCGGGCGTGAACCGGACCCTCCTGAACACCATCGGCGATGCCATCGTGCGCCTCAACAAGGAACGCGGCTACACCTTCTGCGTCATCGAACATGACATGGATTTCATCGGCCGCCTCTGCGATCCGGTCATCGTCATGGCCGAGGGCAAGGTGCTGGCCGAAGGCAAGGCCGAGGAAATCATGCAGAACGAGGCGGTGATCGAGGCCTACCTTGGCACCGGTCTGAAAAACAAGGAAACTGCGTGAAATGACGATCGGAAAACCATCGGAATTCTATCGGACTTTCAACGGACTTTGCGTCCGGGAACGGGCGGTGCCCCATGGCTGAGCCCTTCCTGATTGGTGACAAGATGACGGGCGGCTACGGCCCCACGGACATCCTTCACGACTGCACCGTTGCCGCCGAAAAAGGCCAGATTGCGGTCATCGTGGGCCCCAACGGCGCGGGCAAGTCGACCGCGATGAAGGCGGTCTTCGGGATGCTGAACCTGCGCGGCGGATCCGTCCGCATCGACGGCGAGGATATCACCCAGCTTTCGCCGCAGGACCGCGTGGCCAAGGGCATGGCTTTCGTGCCCCAAACCAACAACATCTTCACCTCGATGACCGTCGAGGAAAACCTCGAGATGGGGGCCTTCCTGCGTCGCGACGATATCACCGCCACGATGGAGCAGGTCTACGACCTGTTCCCGATCCTGCGGGAGAAACGCCAGCAGGCCGCCGGGGAGCTATCGGGCGGTCAGCGTCAGCAGGTGGCCGTGGGCCGCGCGCTGATGACCCAGCCCAAGGTGCTGATGCTGGACGAACCCACCGCGGGCGTCAGCCCGATCGTCATGGACGAGTTGTTCGACCGCATCATCGAGGTCGCCCGCGCGGGCATCACCATCCTGATGGTGGAGCAGAACGCCCGCCAGGCGCTGGAAATCGCGCATATGGGCTACGTGCTGGTCCAGGGCCGCAACGCCTATACCGACACCGGAAAGGCGCTCCTGGCCGACCAGGAAGTGCGCCGGACCTTCCTGGGGGGCTGAGTGATGGATCTTCTCAACGCAATCGTCGCGCTTGCCAATTTCGTGATCGTCCCGGCCACCGCCTATGGGGCGCAGCTTGCGCTTGGTGCGCTGGGGGTCACGCTGATCTATGGCGTGCTGCGCTTCTCGAACCTCGCCCATGGCGAGATGATGGCCTTTGGCACCATGCTGACGATCCTCGTCACATGGGGGCTGCAGGGCATGGGGGTGAGCCTTGGGCCGCTTCCGACGGCGCTGCTCGCCCTGCCCTTCGGCATTCTGGGGACCATGCTTCTGGTTCTGGCCGTGGATCGCAGCGTGTTCCGGTTCTACCGACAGGTGAAGGCCGCGCCGGTGATCTTCCTCATCGCCTCGATGGGGGTGATGTTCGTGCTGAACGGCGTCGTGCGCCTGATCATCGGGGTTGATGAACGGATTTTCGTGGATGGCGCGCGGTTCCTGATCAGCGCGCGCGAGTTCAAGCAGATGACCGGGCTGAACGAGGGCCTTGCGATCCGCACCACGCAAGTCATCACGCTGGTGACCGCCGTGGTGACCGTGGCGGCACTGTTCTGGTTCCTCAACAAGACGCGCACGGGCAAGTCGATGCGCGCCTTCTCGGATAACGAGGACCTGGCGCTGCTATCGGGCGTGAACCCCGAGAAGGTCGTGACCATCACCTGGCTGATCGTGGCGGCGCTGGCGACGATCGCGGGCACGCTCTATGGCCTCGACAAATCGTTCAAGCCGTTCGTCTATCTGCAGATCCTGCTACCGATCTTCGCCTCCGCCATCGTGGGCGGCCTTGGCAACCCGATCGGCGCCATCGCGGGCGGGTTCGTCATCGCCTTCTCCGAGGTGACGGTGACCTATGCCTTCAAGAAGGTCGCAGGCTATCTGCTGCCCGAGGCGTGGGAGCCGGACAGCCTCGTCCAGTTGCTCTCGACCGACTACAAGTTCGCCGTTTCCTTCGTGATCCTGGTGATCGTTCTGCTGTTCCGCCCAACGGGCCTGTTCAAGGGGAAAGCGGTATGACACGTCAGACCAAGAACATCGCCCTTTTCGCCGCCGTCTTCGCGCTGATCCTGCTGACCGGCTTCCTGCAAAGCTGGAACGTGGCGCTCGCCATCCTGAACATGGGGCTGATCTCGGCCATCATGGCGCTGGGTGTGAACATGCAATGGGGCTATGCGGGCCTGTTCAACGTGGGTGTCATGGGCTTCGTGGCGCTTGGTGGGCTTGGCGCGGTCGTCGTCGCCATGCCGCCGGTGAACGAAGCCTGGGCCGCTGGCGGTGGCCGGGTGATCCTTGCGCTGCTGGTGGGTGCGGGGACGATCTTCGCGGCGATCCAGTCGTGGAAGAAACTCGCCAAGGGCCGCGCGCGCAACCTGACGGTGGTTGCGGTTCTGCTGGTAGGATTCATCGTTTTCCGCTGGCTGTTCGACGGTGCTGTCGAGGCGATCGAGGCGGTGAACCCGGCCTCCACCGGTTATCTCGGAGGCTTGGGCCTGCCGGTGATCATCGGCTGGCCCGTTGGCGCGCTGCTGGCGGCGGGGGCGGCCTGGATCGTCGGCAAGACCGCGCTTGGCCTGCGCTCGGACTACCTGGCCATCGCGACCCTGGGAATTGCCGAGATCATCATCGCCATCCTGAAAAACGAGGACTGGCTGAGCCGCGGCGTGAAAAACGTGATCGGCATCCCGCGCCCGGTCCCCTATGAGATCGACCTGCAGGAGTCGGCCAGCTTCAGCGACCGGATGACCGGCTGGGGCCTCGACCCGGTGACGGCCTCGTCCGTCGTGGTGAAGCTGATGTACGCGGGGCTGTTCGCGGTAATCCTGCTGGGGCTGATCTGGCTTTTGGAGCGGGCACTGAACTCGCCCTGGGGCCGGATGATGCGCGCGATCCGCGATAACGAGACCGCCGCCGAGGCGATGGGCAAGGACGTGACACGCCGGCACCTGCAGATCTTCATCCTGGGCTCTGCCGTTTGCGGGCTGGCGGGCGCGATGATGACCACGCTCGACGGGCAGCTGACGCCGGGCACCTACCAGCCGCTGCGCTTCACCTTCCTGATCTGGGTTATGGTGATCGTGGGTGGTTCGGGCAACAACTGGGGCGCGGTTCTGGGCGGCTTCCTGATCTGGTTCCTCTGGGTCCAGGTGGAGCCGATGGGCCGCTGGCTGATGGAACAGGTGACCTCGGGCATGGCGGATGGCTCCGCACTCAAGGTGCATCTTCTGGACAGCGCCGCGCATATGCGCCTGCTGACCATGGGTCTGGTCCTGCTGCTGGTGTTGCGGTTCAGCCCGCGCGGCTTGATCCCCGAGCGCTGAGGCGATGGCCCGCGTCGCGATCCTGATCCCGGCGGCGGGCCTTTCCTCGCGAATGCGCGGGCGCGATAAGCTGTTGGAGCAGGTGGATGAGAGGCCCCTCCTCCGCCGTCAGGCGGAGATCGCGCTGGCCACCGGGTCCGATGTCCTCGTAACACTACGACCCGACGCCGACGCGCGGCGTGAGGTGCTTGGAGGCTGCGCGGTTCGGATCGTGGACGTTCCCGACGCCGATGAAGGCATGTCCGCCTCGATCCGTCGCGGAGTTGCAGCCATGGGTGTTGAAGTGGACGGAGCGATGATCCTGCCCGCCGACATGCCGGAACTGACCACAGAAGACCTTCAGGATGTGCTGCGGGCATTCACTGCAGCCGGGGCCGACCGGATTACCCGTGGGGCGTCAAACGACGGCAAACCCGGCCACCCGGTGATCTTTCCCAAGCGGCTTTTTCCGGGCCTTCAAGAGGTATCGGGGGACGAAGGCGCCCGTGCGCTGGTCAAGTCCGAGGGCGCCGAAACGGTCCCCCTGCCCGACTGTCACGCGCTGACAGATCTCGATACGCCCGAGGCATGGGGCGCGTGGCGCGGGAAGCAAAGCGAATAGTCAGAAGACCTGCGCGAGTTCCCGCGCGTCAAGCACCGGACGGACATTCGCAAAGGCTGCGCGCGTCGAGGCGAACCGCAGACGCGGTGCCGTCGACAAAAGGCAATCCCGCAGGCAGGGCGACAAGGCCGCAAGCGCTGATTCCGTCGGCTCGAAGGTTTCGGCCCAGACGCCCTCGGCCCGGATCAGATCGTGCCGTTCAAGGAGAACATGCACCAGGGCCAACCGGCGGGAGGCACAGGTTACAACCCCGGGCATCCCTTTCAGGTCGCGGGCGGCAACCAGCATATCCGTGGCGCCAAAGAGCCGCGCTGCGCGATCCCGACTGAGCAACACGCGATGATCCGGCGCAACCACGAGTCCGCGACCGGGCATTCCGGCCCCCAATGCTCCGGGCCGTATCATGACCGGACGATCCTCGGAATCGGGGGCCTCGATGATCGACATGCCGACCCAGACGACCCGCATCAGCCCCTGGCCACGCGTCACGACGCAGCCGCCGGGCTCCAATGTCTCGACCGGAGCCAGACCCGAGCCTGTTTCGATCAGCGTTCCCTCGGCAAAGGCCGCTGCCGGGGGAAGCGCCGGACATCCCGGAGCATGGTTTCCAAGGTTCGCCTTGGACCGATCCAGCTCGGACGAAAAGATCAGGCTGGGATGACCAGCCATCCCCGATCGATGTTCGATTTCGGAAGTATCCGGAAATTCCCTGCCACGCGTTTCTTGCATCGCGCACTCACACCAGTGTTGAAAAATTCATATCGTTACTCGGGCAGATTTATGAATTCCACCTTTCGGGATGATCCCTGCCGATTGTGTGCAGAATAGGTCGGGCCAGAAACAAACCCTAGGGAAAAATGGCACAATTATGACATTTTTCCAGGCCCGCCCCTATGGGTTGTGCCGCCAGGGCAATTCTTATGGAAAGTTGGTACCCGAGGCCGGACTCGAACCGGCATGCCTTGCGGCGGGGGATTTTGAATCCCCTGCGTCTACCATTCCGCCACTCGGGCAACCTGACATTTCATGTATCGTCGCCTTACGGGTGCGTCCAGTGGGAATTTCCGGCTCGCATGGGTACGAGGGCGACGCTCTGCGAAATTCCCCTCTCCAACGAGAATTCCGGTTGACGCCCACGCGCCGCCATGGCCAAACAGACGCGATTTCGAGGCAGGCCAATGATACGCGCACTCTATGACTGGACGATCTCGCTCGCGGGGCACCGCCATGCGCTTTGGGCGCTGGCGGTCGTATCGTTCGTGGAAAGCTCGGTTTTCCCGATCCCGCCGGATGTGCTGATGATCCCGATGATCATCGCCCGGCCCTCGCGCGCCTGGCTGATCGCCACGGTAGCGTTGGTCGCGTCGGTTCTTGGTGGCCTTCTGGGCTACTGGATCGGCTACGGCCTGTTCGAGAGTGTTGGCCGCCCTGTGCTGGAGTTCTACGGCAAGGATGCCTATTTCGATGACTTCAGCGCGCGCTACAATGAATGGGGCGCCTGGGCCGTTCTTATTGCCGGGGTGACGCCGTTCCCGTACAAGGTCATCACGATCCTGTCTGGCGCCACGCATCTGAACCTGGCGGTCTTCATGGTCGCCTCGGTGATCGCGCGGGGCTTGCGGTTCTTCATCGTCGCCGCCCTGCTCTGGCGCTTCGGCGCGCCGATCCGGGACTTCATCGAGCACCGGCTCGGCCTTGTGTTTACCCTGTTCATGGCCTTGTTGATCGGCGGATTCATCCTTGTGAGGTATCTTTGACCCATCGCAACCTTGTCCTGCTCGCTGCTGGCGGGTCCCTGGCGCTTCTGGCGGGGGCGTTCATCTTCCAGTCGATGGGCTACGCGCCCTGCAAGCTGTGTATCTGGCAGCGCTGGCCGCATGGGATCGCCATCGGGTTCGGGGTTCTAGCGCTGGCCCTGCCGACCCTGCCCTGGACCTTGGGCGGCGCGCTGGCCGCGGCAACCACCGGGGCAATCGGCATCTATCACACCGGCGTAGAGCGCGGGTTGTGGCAGGGACCGGACACCTGCACCTCGGACGATATCGGCGGCCTTTCCGCCGAGGAACTCATGCAGCAGATCCTGAGCGCGCCGCTGGTGCGCTGCGATGAGGTCGCGTGGGAGTTCCTGACCCTGTCCATGGCAAGCTGGAACGCGCTGTTCTCCTTCGCGCTGGCGGCGATCTGGGTGATGGCGTACAGGGCCGCGCGCGCCTAGACGCGCCGCGCCCGCGCGCCGGGACGGGTCGACAAAAGCAGGTTCGTCTCGCTGGCGATCACGCCATCCAGCCGCCGGATTTCGGTGAGTACGCGATCAAATTCCTCAAGCGTGTCGGTGCCGATCTCGACGATCATGTCCCATTTGCCGTTGGTGGAGTGAACCGCCCGAACCTCGGGCCATCCAGTCAGTCGGCCGCGAATGCGTTCGGCCCCTGCGCCCTCGATCTCGAGCATCATCAACCCGCGCACCGGAGTTTGCGACAGGTCTTCCTTCAGCCGCACGGTGAAGCCGAGGATGTCCCCCCGCTCCTGCATCCGCGCGATGCGCGCGCGCACCGTGGCGCGTGAGATCCCCAACGCGCCCGACAGTTCTGACAGCGATGCCCGCGCATCCCGACGCAGGGCAGCAAGCAATTCGCGATCTGTATCGTCCATTTTGGAAGTCCTGATGTTCATATTGATCTATAGTCTTCCGAAATGATCACATTGGCAATTCGTATTTCCCCGATTTGCGCGAATCCTCCGCCTGAACAGAGGAATTCAACACATGACCGACAAGACCTGCATTCTGATTGGAGCCCCCGTCGACAGCGGCAAGCGCCGCAAGGGCTGCCTGATGGGCCCCGACGCCTATCGCACCGCCGGGATCGCCGAAACCCTGCGCGCCCTGGGCCACGAGGTTCTGGACCGTGGCAACGTGACCCCCGGCCCCCTGCCCCAGGAAAACGACACCAACCCGGTGATCCATGCCCTGGGTGAGACCGTCGCCTGGACCACCGCGCTGGCGGCTGAGGCCGAGGTGGCGATGGCTGACGGGTTGCCGATCTTTCTGGGTGGCGATCACGCGCTATCGCTCGGCTCGGTCTCGGGCGTGGCAGCCCATGCCAAGAAGGTCGGGCGGCCGCTGTTCCTGCTGTGGCTGGACGCGCATTCCGATTTCCATACCCCTGAAACCACGGATTCCGGCCACCTGCACGGCACGCCCGTGGGCTACGTCACGGGGCGCGAGGGCTTCGGCGCTTTCCCGGCCCTGGCCGCCCCGGTGCCCGAGGAAAACGTCTGTCTCTTCGGCCTGCGCTCGGTCGATGCGCCCGAGGCTTCGGCCCTGATGATGCGCAACATGGAAGCAGTCGACATGCGCACGCTGGACGAACACGGCGTGGTCAAGCCGCTGCGCGCTTTCCTGGAGCGGGTCCGGGCGGCCAACGGGCTGCTACACGTATCGCTCGACGTGGATTTCCTCGACCCTTCGCTGGCCCCTGCCGTGGGCACCACCGTGCCCGGCGGCGCCACCGCGCGCGAGGCGCATCTGGTGATGGAAATGGTCCACGATTCCGGGCTGATGAGTTCCCTCGACCTGGTCGAACTCAACCCCTTCCTCGACGAGCGCGGGCGCACCGCCTCGCTCATGGTCGATCTTGCTGCCTCGGCCCTTGGCCGCCGCGTCTTCGACCGCCCCACCAAATCATACGCCTGAGGTGCCATCATGATCGCCCCCTCCAACAAAGCCTATGTCCCCTTCGTCAGCGTCGAGAACATGATGCGGCTGGTCCACGCGATCGGCATCGAGACCATGCTGAAAGGCATCGCCCAAGAGATCGAGGCCGATTTCAAGCGCTGGGAAAGCTTCGACAAATGCCCCCGCGTCGCCTCGCATTCGCACGACGGGGTGATCGAACTGATGCCGACTTCGGACGGGGAGCTTTACGGGTTCAAATACGTCAACGGCCACCCGAAGAACATGAAGGAAGGCCTGCAAACCGTGACCGCATTTGGCCTTCTGGCGGATGTGAACAATGGCTATCCGCTGCTGCTGACCGAGATGACGTTGCTCACCGCGCTGCGCACCGCGGCCATGTCGGCGCTTGCGGCCAAGCATCTGGCACCCAAGGGGGCGCGCACCCACGCGATCATCGGCAATGGCGCGCAATGCGAGTTTCAGGCGATTGCCATGCGGGCGCTGGTGGGGGCGGACAAGGTGCGCCTTTATGACATCGACCCGGCAGCCACCGCCAAGGCGATGCGCAACCTCACGGGGCGCGGGCTGGAACTGACCGCCTGCACCAGCGCCGAAGAGGCTGTCGAGGGCGCCGATATCGTCACCACCTGCACCGCCGACAAGCAGTATGCCACGATCCTGACCGACAACCTCGTCGGTCCGGGGATCCACATCAACGCTGTGGGCGGCGACTGCCCCGGGAAGACCGAACTGCATCGCGATATCCTGATGCGGTCCTCGATCTTCGTGGAATTCCCGCCTCAAACCCGGATCGAGGGCGAGATCCAGCAGCTTGACGCTGACCACCCGGTGACCGAGCTCTGGCAGGTGATGGCGGGCCAGACCCCGGGCCGCCGGTCGGAGCGTGACATCACGCTTTTCGACAGTGTCGGTTTCGCGATCGAGGATTTCTCGGCCCTGCGCTATGTCCGCGAACGCCTGACCGGGACGCCCTATTTCGAGCGGCTGGACATGCTGGCCGATCCGGACGATCCGCGCGATCTGTTTGGGATGCTCGACCGGGCGCAGCCAGTGCTCAGTCCAGCGATGTAACCCAGAGGATCGTCGCGTCCTCGTCCGAGACCGAGATCACGTTGTGACCCATGGATGCGTCGTAATAGGCACTGTCGCCTCGACGCATCTCCACGGGTTCGTAGAACTCGGTGATGAGCTTCACGATCCCGGTCAGGACAAAGAGAAATTCCTCGCCGTCGTGGCGCACCCAGCCGTCGAATTCCT
The DNA here is from genome assembly GCA_014762635.1 of Paracoccaceae bacterium. Classification (GTDB taxonomy): domain Bacteria; phylum Pseudomonadota; class Alphaproteobacteria; order Rhodobacterales; family Rhodobacteraceae; genus JABURR01. The sequence goes on along the minus strand of JABURR010000046.1, from coordinate 51,435 downwards.
CGAAGCTCCGGGCGCGGACGCGGGCGCGGTAGGGCAGCATCTTCTTCTTGGTCAGACCACCAGCCAGCAGTTCATGCTCGTAGGTGGCGGTGGGATGGGCCTCGCCCTTGCCGGACTTGGTGACCACCATCCGGCCCGAGACCTGTGCCTTCTGCGGTGGGGTGAAAAGCTGCGGCACCGAAATCTCGAGCCCCACGGCCAGTTTCTTCAGCGCCTCATAGGTAGGCGACATTTGCCCGTTCTCGATCTTCGAGAGGGTGGAACGCGCCAACCCCGCCTGCCGCGCGGCCTGTTCCAGCGTCCAGTTCCGCGCCTTGCGCAGTTCGCGCACCCGTTCGCCCAGATCCAGCGGCTGCGGATCGGACATCTCCACCCCCTCGCGGGCGAGGCGGATGAGGCTGGGTTCGGATTTCTCGACCATGCGCTCTATTAGGGTCATCCGGGCCCTCTTGCAACTGTCCCGCACGGGGCGTAGCACCCTGCCATGACAGCGATTTTCGACGAGGGCGCGCCGCCATCCTGCATCGCGCCGTTCAACCTCGCGGCCTATGTTCTGGGCCGCGCCGAAGAGCTTGGCGACAAGATCGCGCTCGCGGTAATCCGACCGGGCGGCGCCGAACGCTGGAGCTATGCGCGGCTTGAAGCCGCCGTGCGGGGCACCGCGACCGGGTTGCTGGCCGCCGGGTTGGAACCCGGCGACCGCGTTCTTCTGCGCCTCGGGAACACCGTTGATTTCCCGGTGGCCTACCTGGGCGCGATCACCGCGGGGCTGATCCCGGTGCCGACATCGGCCCAACTGACCGTGCCGGAGGTGACGAAGATCGTGGAGATGATCTCTCCGCGGCTGGTGATCGCGGGCGATGGTATTGCGCTCCCCCAAGGCGATGTGCCGGTCCTGACCCAGCAGGCGCTGGAAAAGATGCGGGACCTGCCGCCTGCGCCCTATGCAATGGGCGATCCGGACCGCCCGGCCTACATGCTCTTCACCTCGGGCACCTCTGGCATTCCGCGTGCCGTGGTCCACGCCCATCGCGCGATCTGGGCGCGGCGGATGATGTGGGACGATTGGTACGGGCTGACGGACACCGACCGGGTCCTGCACGCGGGCGCGTTCAACTGGTCCTATACGCTTGGCACCGGGTTGATGGATCCATGGACTGTTGGTGCGACGGCGCTGATCCCAGAGGCGCGGGTCACGCCGGATCAGCTTCCGCTGCTGCTGAAACGCTATGACGCCACGATTTTTGCCGCGGCGCCGGGCGTCTACCGGCAAATGCTGCGCACGCAGGTTCCGCCGCTACCCAAGCTGCGGCATGGGCTATCTGCGGGGGAAAAGCTGCCCGAGACCACCCGCGCGGCGTGGCACGAGGCCACCGGAACCCCGGTCTATGAGGCCTATGGCATGACCGAGTGCTCGACCTTCGTCTCAGGTGCGCCCACCCGCGAGCCACCTGAGGGCGCATCTGGCTTTCCGCAGCGGGGCCGGCGCGTGGCAATCTTGACGGAGGACGACGTGGCGGGTTTCGGTGAGCCCGGAATTCTGGGTGTCTCGCGGCGCGATCCGGGTCTGATGCTGGGGTATTTCGGCGCGGAAGCCGAGACCGAGGCGAAGTTCCGTGGTGAGTGGTTCCTGACCGGCGACATGTTCTTGATGGCCGAGGATGGCGCGCTCAGCTACCTCGGGCGTGCCGACGACATGATGAACGCGGGCGGGTTCCGCGTCTCGCCGATCGAGGTGGAGGGCGCGCTCAACACCCACCCAGAGATCATCGAGGCCGCCGCCGTGGAAATCGCCGTCAAATCTGACGCTTCCGTGATCGCGGCCTTTTATGTGGCCGAACGGGACCTAGATGAGGCAGAACTGGCGCAATTCGCAGCGGATCTCCTAGCCCGCTACAAGTGCCCCCGCCTGTTCCGGCGCGTGGAGGCGCTGCCCAAGGGGGCGAACGGCAAGATCCTGCGCCGCGCCCTGCGAGAGAGATACGAGGAAACCCATGGTCAAGCTTGATATCCTGTCCGACCCGATCTGCCCGTGGTGCTATATCGGCAAGGCGAACCTGGATCGCGCGCTGGAAAAGCACCCCGACCACCCGTTCACCATCGAATGGCACCCGTTCCAGCTCAACCCCGACATGCCCGAGGGCGGCATGGATCGGCGGGAATACCTGGAAACGAAGTTCGGCGGGCGCGAGAATGCGATTGCCGTCTATGCCCGCATCGACGAGGCCGCCAAGGCCGCGGGGCTCGAGATCAACTGGGAAGGCATCAAGACCACGCCCAACACGATCAACGCCCATCGGCTGATCCACTGGGCGGGCCTCGAGGGGCGCCAGACCGCGGCGGTTTCGGCCCTGTTCCGCGCCTATTTCAAAGAAGGCAAGGATATCGGGGATACCGGTGTCCTGCTGGATATCGCCGAGGGTATCGGGCTGGACCGCGCAATGACCGAGCGTCTTTTCGAGGGTGAGGCGGACCTTGAGGATATCCGCGCCCGCGACGTGCATTCCCGGCAAAAAGGCGTGACCGGCGTCCCGGCCTTCGTGATCGCCAATCAGCACATGGTACCGGGCGCACAACCGCCGGAACTTTGGGCGCAGGTGATCGGCGAGATCAACGAGCAACTCAAGGCCGCCGAATGAGCGGCCCCCTCGCGCTGGGTCTCGGCGCGGCGCTTATGTGGATTTTGATCCTGCTCTGGTCGGATGCCCGGCCCGCACAACGGTTCTGGCCGCCCAACCGAGGCAATGTGTTCACCGCCGCCTGGGCGTGGGTGCTGACGATCCTGATCTACGTGGGCCTGATCCGCACGGCTTCGGCAGACTGGAACGCGCTTGATCTTCCCATGGGGCTTCGCTGGGGGCTTGGCGGGACGTTTTCCGTCGTGGGTTCGGTGATCCAGAGTTGGGGTACGCTGGCGCTCGGGCTCAAGGGGACCAGCGGGTGGCACGTAGGCTTGGTGCATCAGGGGCCCTACGCCCGGATGCGTCATCCGCAATATGCCGGGCAAATCGGCATGTTGATGGGGGTTGCCCTGATTTCCGGCACCGATATCGGCTGGATGATCGTTGCGCTTGCAACGGTGGCGCTTGTCATGGCAGCAAGGGTCGAGGATCGGTTTCTTGCCGCCCTCCATCCGGAACATGATCCCTATCGCGAGAAGGTGCGCGCCTTTGTCTGAGCAGTCCGCCTCTCTCCCACGTGCCGGCCCGTCGCGGCCGGAGTTCGTGGTCATGGTCGCGATCCTGTTCGCCACGGTCGCCTTTTCGGTCGACGCGATGCTGCCAGCCCTGCCCCAGATCGCGGCGGAACTTTCTCCGCAGGACGTGAACCGCGCGCAGCTTGTCATTGCCGCTTTCGTGGCGGGCATGGGGCTTGGCACATTCTTCTCGGGCCCGATTTCGGACGCGATCGGACGCAAGGTAACGATCACCTGGGGTATTGTGCTCTACGTGATCGGGGCCGCATTGGCCTATTTCGCGCAAACGCTGGAGCTTCTGCTTGCGGCACGCTTCATCCAGGGGCTTGGCGCCTCGGCCCCGCGCATCGTCTCGATGGCGATGATCCGCGACCAATATGCCGGGCGCGAAATGGCGCAGCTTGTCTCGTTCATGATGATGATCTTCATCCTGATCCCCGCGGCGGCGCCGTCGCTTGGCGCGCTGATCGAGGCCGCCTTCGGCTGGCGAGCGATCTTCGGGGCGTTTCTGGTGCTGGGGCTGATCGGCGGTACCTGGCTGAACCTACGCCAACCGGAAACCCATCCGCCCGAGCGGCGACGCCCGCTGCAGCGCGATACGCTGCTGGCCGCGGTGAAAGAGGTTCTGGGCCACAAGATGGTGCGGATCTACGTGGCGGTTCTGACGCTTGGGTTCGGCCAGATGTTCGCCTTCATCATCTCGGTGCAACCGATCTATGACGAGGTGTTCGACAAGGCCGAGAGCTTTCCGTTCTGGTTCCTTGTCGTCGCGCTGCTTTCGGGCATCAGCACCATCGTGAATGCGTCACTGGTGATGAAACTCGGCATGCGACGACTGGCGATCACCGCCTATGGGATGCAGGCGGTGATCTCGGCCGTGATGCTGATGCTTTGGCTGTCCGGCACGATGCCGTTGGAACTGGCGTTCCCGGTTTTCCTCGCCTGGTCTGTCTCCGTCTTCTTCATGGTGGGTCTGACCTTCGGCAACCTGAACGCACTGGCGCTGGAGCCCATGGGCCATATCGCGGGGCTTGCGGCATCGACGGTCAGCGCGATCTCGACCGTGTGTTCCATCGCCATCGCCATCCCGATCGGGCTGACGTTCAATGGGACGCCGGTGCCGCTGATCACCGGCATGATGGTCTGTTCGGCGCTGGCCTGGATCCTGATGCGCTATGCACGAGAGGCCGACCCGACCCCGCGCACCACGCCGCTCACGGGCGGCTGATCAACCGGCCTTTACCTGCTGCGGCGGCTTGGCCTTTTCCGCCAGGTCGCGCGCGATGGCAAAGGCGCCCTTGATCTTATCGCTGTCCTTTTTCCAGTCGCGCCGGATGACGATCTTGTTGTCCTTGACCTTTGCCAGGTCCTTCTGTCCTTGGATGAACTCCACAAGACCCTTCGGATTGGCGAACTTGTCGTTGTGGAACTGGATCGTCGCGCCCCTCGGGCCGCCGTCCAGTTTCGCGATACCTGCCTTCTTGCACTCGGCCTTGATCCGAACAATGAGCAGCAGCGTGTTGACTTCCTTGGGCAATTTCCCGAAACGGTCGATCAATTCAGCGGCGAAGCCTTCCAGTTCAACCTTGGTCGACAGCGCCGAAAGCCGACGGTAGAGCCCAAGCCGCACGTCGAGGTCGGGGACGTAGTCCTCGGGGATCAGGACCGGTACGCCGAGGTTGATCTGCGGCGCCCATTGATCATCGGCCTCGGACAGCCCTTCAAGCTCACCCGCCTTGATCTTGGCGATCGCCTCTTCCAGCATCGACTGGTAAAGTTCGTAGCCCACCTCGCGCACATGGCCGGACTGCTCCTCGCCCACGAGGTTGCCCGCGCCGCGGATATCGAGGTCCTGGCTGGCCAGCGTGAACCCCGCGCCAAGGCTGTCGAGGCTGCCCAGAACGCGCAGCCGCTTTTCGGCGGTCGCGGTCAGCTTGGCACGCGGCTTGGTGGTCATGTAGGCATAGGCGCGGGTCTTGGACCGGCCCACGCGGCCCCTGATCTGGTAGAGCTGCGCTAGGCCGAACATGTCGGCCCGGTGGACGATCATCGTATTGGCCGTCGGAATATCGAGGCCGGATTCCACGATGGTCGTGGCCAGAAGCACGTCATACTTGCCGTCGTAGAAGGCGTTCATCCGGTCGTCGAGTTCGCCCGCCGCCATCTGGCCGTGGGCCACCACGTAGCTCACCTCGGGCACCTGTTCACGCAGGAACTCCTCCATTTCCGGCAGATCGGCGATCCGGGGCACCACGAAGAAGCTCTGCCCGCCGCGATAGTGTTCGCGCAGCAGTGCCTCGCGGATGGTCACCGCGTCGAACTCGCTGACGTAGGTGCGGATCGCAAGCCGATCCACAGGAGGCGTTCCGATGATCGACAGGTCGCGCACGCCGGTCAGGCTCATCTGCAGGGTGCGCGGGATCGGCGTGGCGGTCAGCGTCAGCACGTGGATATCCGTGCGCATCGCCTTCAGCCGTTCCTTGTGGTTCACGCCGAAGTGCTGTTCCTCGTCGATGATCAGCAGGCCGAGGTTCTTGAACCGCACGCTTTTTGACAAAAGAGCATGGGTGCCGACGACGATATCCACCGTCCCGTCCGCCAGCCCCTCACGCGTTTTGGCGGCGTCCTTGGCAGAGACGAAGCGCGACAGGGTGCGCACTTCGACGGGGAAGCCGCGGAAGCGCTCCCTGAACGCCTTGTGGTGCTGCCGGGCCAGCAGGGTCGTGGGGGCGATCACCGCCACCTGCACGCCGGACATGGCCGCGACGAAGGCCGCGCGCATGGCGACCTCGGTCTTGCCGAAGCCCACGTCGCCACAGACCAGCCGGTCCATCGGCGTGCCCGATGCCAAGTCGGTCACCACGTCCTCGATGGCTTTCAACTGGTCGTCGGTTTCCTGATAGGGGAAGCGGGCAGAAAACGCGTCCCACATCCCGTGCGGCGGCTCCAGGATCGCGGCCTTGCGCAACAGGCGTTCGGCAGCGATCCGGATCAGCCGGTCGGCGATCTCGCGGATGCGCTCCTTGAGGCGGGCCTTCTTGGCCTGCCAGGCGCCGCCACCCAAGCGGTCGAGAAGACCTTCTTCGTGCCCGAAACGGCTGAGAAGCTCGATGTTCTCCACCGGCAGGTACAGTTTGTCCCCCCCGGCGTACTCCAGAAGGATACATTCATGGGCCGCGCCCAGGGCCGTGACGACCTCAAGCCCCTTGTAGCGCCCGACGCCGTGATCGACGTGGACCACCAGGTCGCCGGGGCTGAGGCTTTGTGCCTCGGTCAGGAAGTTCTCGGCGCGGCGCTTCTTCTTGGGTGCGCGGATCAGGCGGTCACCCAGAACGTCCTGTTCCGAAATGACCGTCAGGCCCGTGCCCTCGAACCCGTGTTCCAGCGCCCAGACGGCAAGGAAGACACCACCCTTTCCGTCCGGCACATCGCGGAAATCGGTGATCGGAGTCGCGCCGTTCAGGCCCTGATCTTCCAGCAGGCCCGACAGGCGTTCGCGCGCGCCCTCGGAATAGGATGCGACGATGACCTGGCCGGTCTTTCGTTTCGCCTCGATATGATCTTCCAAGGCGCCGAAAAGGCTGATGGATTCCATCTGGCGCTCGGGCGAGAAATTGCGCCCGATCCGCCCGCCCGCGTCGATCACGCCGGGGCCCGAGGCCTGGGCCAGCGGGTGGAACTGCATCAGGCGGCGGCCTTCGACCGCTTGGTCCCAGCCAGCCTCGTCCAGATACAGCAACCCCGGCGGGCACGGCTTGTAGACCGTGTCGATCCGGTTTTTCTGGCCCATGGCCAGTTTGCGGGTCTCGTACTGATCCTCGATCCCTTCCCAGCGGGCTATACGGGCGGGGCCGGTCTGTTCGTCGAGGCAAATCGTGGCCTCGGGCAAATAGTCGAACAGGGTTTCCAGATTCTCGTGGAAGAAGGGCAGCCAGTGCTCCATCCCCTGATGCTTGCGCCCCGCGCTGACCGCTTCGTAGAGCGGGTCGTCGGTGCCCGCCGCACCGAATTCGATCCGGTAGTTCTGACGGAACCGCGTCACGGCGGCCTCATCCAGGATGATCTCCGAGACCGGAGCCAGTTCCACCACGCTCAGCTTCTCGGTCGTCCGCTGGCTGGCCGGGTCGAACCGCCGCGCCCCGTCCAGCACGTCTCCGAATAGATCAAGCCGAACCGGCCCGCCCTCGCCCGGGGGGAAGATGTCGATGATCCCGCCACGGATCGCATAGTCGCCGGGCTCCATCACCGTGGGCGTCTGGGAAAAGCCCATGCGTACAAGAAACTGGCGTAGCGCGCCTTCATCGATCCGGTCGCCCACGCGTGCTGTGAAGCTCGCCTCGCGCAGCACATCGCGCGCGGGAACCTTCTGTGTGGCCGCATTCAGCGTGGTCAGCAGGATGAAACGCGAAGGGATGCCCTGCGCCAGCCCAGCCAGCGTCGCCATACGGGCGGCGGAAACCTCGGGATTGGGCGAAACACGATCAAACGGCAGGCAATCCCACGAGGGGAAGGAAATCACCGTCACATCGGGCGCGAAGAACTCCAGCGCCGCGCGCATCGCCGCCAGCCGCTTGTCATCGCGCGCGACATGGATGACCGGCTGGCCGGTCTTGGCCAGTTCTTCGGCCAGAAGGCGGGCGTCGAATCCTTCCGGCGCGCCGCCGACGGTGATGTGCGTATTCTGGGCCATGGGGGCGAAGTAAACACCGGAACGCCGGTGTCAACTGCCAAGCGGGCCGATCGACATGTTCACGATCATGCCCCAAAAGGCTGTGAGGAAGATCGCCACGATCCCAAGGGCCTGAACGTAGATCCTGTGACGCAGCAATCGCTGGCGCATCTTTTCGCCGGTCAGGCCCTTCGTGGTGATGTCATGGGCCGTCTTGATCGTGATCGCGGCGACGAATGACAAAGGAAAGGTCAACAAGAACACCGCCTGGGCAAACTCGACCCGATACCAGAACCCCAGAATCAACAACGTCGTGAAGAATGCCGAGGAGAATCCGGCAACCACGATACCCGACTTTCTCAGGATGAAGAAAATACGTGTGCAGTTGATCCGTACGAGGTTTTCCAAATCCTCTTCGGCCTGTCCGCCACGCCGCCGTGCACGCCAGACCATGTCATAGGGCACGCCGACACCCCAATGGCTGATCAAAGACCAGCTTGCAGCAAGCGCGATCCAATACCACAAACTGGAGAACGAGCGCAGGTCGATCAGTTCATAGGCGATGTCGTGCCAGCTCAACTTGCCACCTCAATGCTTTTTCCCGACCATAGACGCGCTGTCGGGCAAATCACAGCCTTGAGATACTGACAAATCCGTGTAACCCAAGGGCAACCAAAAATCGGGGTTCAGACCATGACACAACGCCAGACCACCTTCCCCATGACCCGCTTTCGCCGCGCCCGTGCCGACGACGCGCGCCGCCGCCTGACCCGCGAGCACACGCTCAGCGTGGACGACCTGATCTGGCCGGTTTTCGTGATGGAAGGTGAAGATGGCGAAGAGCCGATCCCCTCGATGCCCGGCGTCTCGCGCCTGACAATCGACCGCGTGGTGAAAGCCGCGCGCGAGGCGGCGGATCTTGGCATCCCTGTGATCTGTCTGTTTCCCTACGTGGACCCCTCGCTGAAGACCGAGTTGTGCGAAGAGGCCTGGAATCCCGACAACCTGTCGAACCGCGCGGTCCGCGCCATCAAGGCGGCCGTGCCCGAGATCGCGATCATGACCGACGTGGCGCTGGACCCCTACAACGCCAACGGCCATGACGGAATCGTGCGCGATGGCATCATCGTCAACGACGAAACTGTTGATGCGCTTGTCAAAATGGCCGTGGCCCAAGCTGCCGCCGGGGCCGATATCCTCGGCCCGTCCGACATGATGGATGGCCGCATCGGTGGGATGCGCGCCGGGCTGGAGGCCGCGGGCTTTCAGAACACGATGATCATGTCCTACTCGGCCAAGTACGCCTCGGCCTTCTATGGCCCGTTCCGCGATGCGGTTGGTGCCAGCGGCGCGCTCAAGGGTGACAAGAACACCTACCAGATGAACCCGGGCAATACCGATGAGGCGCTGCGCCTGGTCGAGCGCGACCTGATGGAAGGCGCCGATATGGTCATGGTGAAGCCCGGTATGCCATATCTGGACGTCTGCCGCCGCGTCAAAGACACCTTCGGCGTGCCGACCTTCGCCTACCAGGTCTCGGGCGAATACGCGATGCTGGCGGGTGCCGCACAAAACGGCTGGCTCGACGGCGAGAAGGTGATGATGGAAAGCCTTCTGGGCTTCAAGCGCGCGGGCTGCGACGGGATCCTGACCTATTTTGCCCCCGCCGCGGCCAGACTGCTCGCCAAGGGATAGGAGGTAAACGGGAAGTGATGACTTCCCCGCACGGATGACCTATAAAGTGCAATGACCAGCCAGATAAGGCTGGCACTTCAGGCAACCGAGCAACCATAAGGCAAACCCATGTTTGATATGACCCGCCGTGTATTCATCGGGGGCGCACTTGCGGCAACGACGGCCGCTTGCGACAACGGCGTCGGCAGCGAGGCCGGGCAGCGGATCGACGCGCGCGTTGATGCCACCCTAGACCATCTCTACTCCACCTATCCCGGAACCACCTCCCTGCGCGACAAATCCGTCGGCGTGCTGGTGATGCCGCTGATTACGAAGGCCGGGTTTGGCCTTGGCGGCTCCTACGGAGAAGGCGCTCTCCGGATCAATGATTTCACCGTGGACTACTATTCCGCCACCTCGGCCACCTTCGGCCTGCAGATCGGCGCCCAGCAATATTCCCACGTGCTGTTCTTCCTGACAGAAGAAGCGCTTGCCGAATTCCGCCAATCGCCCGGATGGGACGTGGGCGCGGATATGGAATATGCCTATGCCGACAAGGGTGAGAACATCGGCGTGCAGAGCACCACGGTGTTTTCACCGACCGTTGCGGTTATCTTCGGCCAGACCGGCCTGATCGCCGGTGCCACGCTGGAAGGCACGAAATACAACCGGATCATCCGCTGACCTGGCTTGTGACGCCGCGACGCAGCACCGGGGCGTCAATTCCTCTGGCCATTCGCGGCGCGCCGGTATAGGTCGCGCGCAACTCTTCGAAAGGCCAATGACTATGGATCTGCGCAATATCGCGATCATCGCCCATGTGGACCATGGGAAAACCACGCTCGTGGACGAACTTCTCAAGCAATCCGGTGCTTTCCGCGCCAACCAAGCGGTGGCCGAACGGGCAATGGATTCCAACGATCTGGAGCGCGAGCGCGGGATCACCATCCTCGCCAAATGCACCAGCGTCGAGTGGAAAGGCACCCGGATCAACATCGTCGATACCCCCGGCCACGCCGATTTCGGCGGCGAGGTAGAGCGCATCCTCAGCATGGTTGACGGTGTCGTGCTGCTGGTGGACGCCGCCGAAGGCCCGATGCCGCAGACCAAGTTCGTGACCTCCAAGGCACTGGCTCTGGGCCTGCGCCCGATCGTGGTCCTGAACAAGGTGGACAAACCCGATGCGGAACCCGACCGGGCCCTGGACGAGGTGTTCGACCTCTTCGCCAATCTCGGCGCCAATGACGACCAACTCGACTTCCCGCATCTTTACGCATCGGGACGTAGTGGCTGGGCCGATACTGACTTGGATGGTCCGCGCAAGGACCTTTCCGCCCTGTACAATCTGATCGTCAACCACGTGCCGCGCCCGCGTCAGCTCGCCCACAAGGACGAGCCGTTCAGCATGCTCGCCACCACCCTGTCGGCGGACCCGTTCCTGGGCCGCCTGTTGACCGGGCGGGTTGAGACCGGCACGCTCAAGGCCGGCGCCACGGTTCAGGTCCTCAGCCGCGTGGGCCAGAAGATCGAGCAGTTCCGTGTATCTAAGATACTGGCCTTCCGCGGTCTGGCACAAGCCCCCGTGGACGAAGCCGTCGCCGGCGACATCGTCAGCCTTGCGGGCATGGCAAAGGCCACCGTGGCCGACACCATCTGTGCCTTGGCGGTCGAAGATCCCCTGCCCGCCCAGCCGATCGATCCGCCGACGATCACCGTCACTTTCGGCATCAACGACAGCCCGCTTGCGGGTCGTGACGGCAGCAAGGTACAATCCCGCGTGATCCGCGAACGCCTCATGAAGGAATCGGAATCCAACGTTGCGATCCGCATCCAGGATACCCCCGGCGGCGAAGCCTTCGAGGTGGCCGGCCGCGGCGAACTCCAGATGGGCGTCCTGATCGAGAACATGCGCCGCGAAGGCTTCGAGCTTTCGATCTCACGCCCGCAGGTACTGTTCCGCGAAGGCGAGAAAGGCGAGACGCTGGAGCCGATCGAAGAAGTCACTATTGACGTGGATGACGAATTCTCCGGCGCGGTGATCGAAAAGCTGACCGGCACCCGCAAGGGTGAGCTTGTCGAGATGAAGGCCGCGGGCGTTGGCAAGACCCGTATCGTGGCCCACGTCCCGTCGCGGGGTCTCATCGGCTATCACGGCGAATTCCTGACCGACACGCGTGGCACCGGCGTGCTGAACCGCGTGTTCCACGAATGGTCCCCGCACAAGGGTCCGATCCCGGGACGTCGCGCGGGCGTTCTGATCTCGATGGAGTCCGGAACCTCGGTGGCCTACGCACTCTGGAACCTTGAAGAGCGTGGCAAGATGTTCATCGGTGCGCAGGAACCTATCTACGAGGGCATGATCATCGGCGAGCATAGCCGGGACAACGACCTCGAGGTGAACCCGCTCAAGGGCAAGAAACTCACCAACGTCCGCGCCTCCGGCACGGATGAAGCCGTCCGTCTCACCACGCCGGTGCGGATGAGCCTCGAACAGGCGATTGCCTATATCGATGATGATGAACTGGTCGAGGTGACGCCCAACGCGATCCGCCTGCGCAAGCGGTTCCTCGATCCGCACGAGCGCAAACGCCAGGCCCGCGCCTCGGCCTGACCAAGCAGGACGGGAACGATTTTACTCAAAATCGTTCCCCGCTCCGCTCCTCGGCCTCACCCGGGCCTCAGGCCTCGGGCAATTCCTCGACGATGACGATTTCGCGCTCGGCCGCGCCTTTGGCGTATTGCAGCGCCTCCTGGTAGCGGGGCGAGTTGTAGCAGGCCACCGCGTCCTCGACCGAGGGGAACCGCGCCACCACGTTGCGCGGACGCTCCTTGCCTTCAAGTTGAACATGGCGCCCGCCACGGGCCAGAAATACCCCGCCATGGGCCGGGATAGCCTCCCCCGCAATCACGGCGTATTTCTTGTAGGACTCCTCGTCCGTCACGGTCACATGGGCGATCCAGAGTGCTCCCATCGCGTTATCCTCCTATGGCTTTTTCTGCGGCCGCAATGGCGGCTTCGGCCTGGCTGGGATCGGCGCCGCCGCCCTGTGCCATGTCGGGACGGCCACCGCCGCCCTTTCCGCCCAGTTCCACGACGGCCGCCTTGACCAGATCCACGGCCGAAAGCTTCGAGGTCAGGTCATCCGTGACCCCGGCCGCGACCGCCGCCTTGCCGCCGGTATCCGCGATCAGAAGAACCACGCCGGACCCGATCCGCGCCTTGTGCTCGTCGATGAGCGGCGGAAGGTCCTTGCCCGAAACCCCGCTCAGAACCTGGGCGATGAACTTCACGCCGTTCACGTCTTTGGGGGCTGTGGCTTCACCCTTGGCGCTACCACCGGCCATCGCAAGTTCCCGACGCAGAGCTGCGACCTCGTTCTGCAGGGCCTTCCGCTCATCGGAAAGCGCCTTCACCCGGTCAACAACCTCTGCAGGCTGGGCCTTCAGGACCCCGGCAACCTCGGTCAGGCGGCGGGATTCCTCGGCCAGATGCTTGAAGGCCGCCTCGCCCGTCAGCGCCTCGATCCGCCGCACCCCGGCCGAGGACGCGCTGTCGCCCAGCACCACGCACAACCCGATGTCACCGGTCTGCTTCACATGGGTCCCGCCGCAAAGCTCGATCGACCAGGTCTGGCCATCGGCGCCCTTGCCCGTCTGGGCTCTCTTGCCCATGGAGACCACGCGGACTTCATCCCCGTATTTCTCACCGAAAAGCGCTTGGGCCCCGATCTCACGCGCCTCGTCCGGCGTCATGATCCGGGTGTCGACGGGGCTATTCTGGCGGATGAAGGCGTTCACCTCGTCCTGAACGGTCTTGATCTCGTCCTCGCTCAGCGCCTTGGTATGGCTGAAGTCGAAGCGCAGGCGGTCCTCGGCATTGAGACTGCCGCGCTGCGCCACATGGGCGCCAAGCGCCTCGCGCAGGGCCTCGTGCAGCAGGTGCGTGGCCGAATGGTTGGCCCGGATAGCTGAGCGTCGCGCGTGATCGACTTCCAGTACCGCGCCGTCACCCCTGGAAATCTTGCCCTCGGTCACTTCGGCGAAGTGAATGAAAACACCCGCAGTTTTCTTCGTGTCGATGATCCGCGCAGCGCCGCCATCGACCGTTAGCGTGCCGGTATCGCCGACCTGCCCGCCGGATTCGCCGTAGAACGGGGTCTGGTTGACCACGATCTGCACGCTCTCACCCTTGGCAGCCTCCTCTGCATTGCCACCTTCCTTGACGATTGCCAGAACCTGGCCTTCCGCCCTCTCGGTGTCATAGCCCAGGAACTCGGTCGCGCCGTGCTTGTCGGCTAGTTCGAACCATATCGCTGCGTCCTTGGCCTCGCCCGAGCCCGACCAACTGGCCCGGGCCTTGGCCTTTTGCTCCTCCATCGCCACGTCGAATCCGGCGGTATCCACCTCGCGGCCGCGTTCCCGCAGCGCGTCCTGCGTGAGGTCGAGCGGGAAGCCATAGGTATCATAGAGCTTGAACGCCGCCTCCCCGGGCAGCGCCGCACCCTCGGACAATTTGCCGAGTTCGTCATCAAGCAGGCGCAAGCCGCGATCCAGGGTTTGCTTGAACCGGGTCTCTTCCAGCTTAAGCGTTTCCTCGATCAACGGTTGGGCCCGGCCCAGTTCCGGATAGGCCTGCCCCATCTGGCGCACGAGCGCCGGTACAAGGCGGTGCATGACCGGATCCTTCGCGCCCAGCATGTGGGCATGCCGCATGGCGCGCCGCATGATCCGGCGCAGAACATAGCCGCGTCCGTCGTTGGAGGGCATCACCCCATCCGCGATCAGGAACGAGGTAGACCGCAGGTGGTCGGCGATGACACGGTGATGGGTCTTTCCCGGCCCGTCCGGGTCGGAGCTTGTGACATCGGCGCTGGCCTCGATCAGGTTGCGCATCAGGTCGGTGTCGTAGTTGTCGTGCTTGCCCTGCAGCAGTGCGCTGATCCGCTCCAGCCCCATGCCGGTATCGATCGACTGCATGTCGAGTGCGCGCATCGAGCCGTCCTCGAATTGCTCGTTCTGCATGAAAACGATGTTCCAGATCTCGATGAACCGGTCGCCGTCTTCTTCCGGGCTGCCCGGAGGTCCGCCCCAGATCTCGGGACCGTGATCATAAAAGATCTCGGTGCACGGGCCGCAGGGGCCGGTGGGGCCCATCTGCCAGAAATTGTCCGAGGTGGAGATGCGGATGATCCTATCCTCGGGCACTCCAAGCTTCTTCCAGATCGCGGCGGCCTCGTCATCGGTGTGATAGACGGTTGCCAACAGCCGATCCTTGTCGATGCCGAAATCCTTGGTCAGCAATTCCCAGGCAAAGGGGATCGCTTCTTCCTTGAAATAGTCACCGAACGAGAAGTTCCCCAGCATTTCGAAGAAGGTATGGTGGCGCGCGGTGTAACCGACATTGTCGAGGTCATTGTGCTTGCCGCCGGCGCGCACGCATTTCTGCGAGGTCGTCGCGCGTTTGTAGTCGCGATGCTCCACCCCGGTGAACAGGTTCTTGAACTGAACCATGCCCGAGTTGGTGAACATCAACGTCGGGTCGTTGCGCGGCACGAGCGGCGAGCTTTCCACCACCTCATGGCCGTTTCTCTCGAAGTAATTCAGGAAGGTCGATCGGATATCGTTGAGGCTGGGCATGGGCGCAGGCACTTCCCTTTGAATATGGGCTTTGCCTTCGTTTATCCTTGCCTTCCGGTGCTGTCCACCCAAGCAAAAGGGCCGGACAAAATGTCCGGCCCTTTACAGGTTGGCGCCTTGGCGTGATCAGCCCTCGACCAACGCCTCGTCATCCTCGCCCACCGGGCCCATATCAAAATCGAGACCATGGGCGGCACGAATCTTGTCCTCGATCTCAAGCGCGGTCTTGGGATTTTCCTTGAGATAAGTCTTGGCGTTCTCACGCCCCTGCCCGATCCGTTCGTCCCCGTAGGAGAACCAGGCGCCGGACTTGTCCACGACGCCCGCCTTGACCCCGAGGTCAAGCAATTCACCCATCTTCGAGATGCCTTCGCCGTACATGATGTCGAATTCCACCTGCTTGAACGGCGGGGCCACCTTGTTCTTGACAACCTTGACCCGGGTCGCGTTGCCGACCACCTCGTCACGGTCCTTGATGGCACCGATACGGCGGATATCGAGCCGCACGGAGGAATAGAATTTCAAAGCATTGCCGCCGGTCGTGGTTTCGGGACTGCCGAACATGACGCCGATCTTCATGCGGATCTGGTTGATGAAGATGACCATGCATTTCGAGCGGCTGATCGACGCGGTGAGCTTGCGCATGGCCTGGCTCATGAGGCGGGCTTGGGCGCCGACCGTGGCATCGCCCATGTCACCTTCGAGTTCGGCCTTCGGGGTCAGGGCGGCCACCGAGTCGACAACCACGAGGCTGACCGCGCCCGAGCGCACCAGCGTATCCACAATCTCAAGCGCCTGTTCGCCGGTATCCGGCTGTGAAATCAGAAGTTCGTCAAGATTGACGCCGAGTTTCCTGGCGTATTGCGGATCAAGGGCATGTTCGGCGTCCACGAAGGCGCAAACGCCGCCCTTCTTCTGTTCCTCGGCGACGACATGGAGGGTCAGCGTGGTCTTGCCCGAACTCTCCGGCCCATAGATCTCGACGATGCGGCCTTTCGGCAGGCCACCGATCCCCAGAGCAATATCGAGGCCGAGCGAGCCGGTTGAAGTGGACTCGATCTCGGTCACCGGATTGTCGGCGCCGAGCTTCATGATCGAGCCCTTCCCGAACTGCCGTTCGATCTGCGCCAGGGCGCTGTCGAGTGCTTTCTGCTTGTCGGGATTGCGCTTGCTGTCCATGTCGAAAATATCTGCCATTGCCATTCTCTGCTTCCTTATTCCACACCCTGCCGCAAGCGGCAATGCCGGTCATGTTCGCTTCTTGTTCTGCTTCGATTTATGCGTACAAAACCGGAACATTGCAAGCCAAATCACGCCCGATCCCAGCTTTGGCCTTTTAGGTTAAATCCCGGTTGCCCTGTTTCGGGGCCTGTTCAATGCAGTTGCCCCTGGACCGTCGCCGTCAGTTCGGTGAGCGAGAATGGCTTGGGCAGATAGACCGAATTCGGAATCTGGGCCTGGTGCGCGGCAAAGTTTTCCTCCGCATAGCCGGACACGAAGACCACCTTCGCCCCGGGGCGACGGTTCAGGGCCCGGGTCACCCAGGTCGGGCCGTCCATGCCCGGCATGACGACATCGGTAACAAAGACATCGACCGACAACTCCTGATCCTGCAGCAAATGCAGCGCCTCTTCCCCGTCTGCCGCTTCGATCACCACATACCCGCGCATCCGAAGTGCACGTGCGGCGAATGCCCGGACAGGGGCTTCATCCTCGACCAGCAGAACAACGCCCGAACTTTGCGCAGCATCGGAGACCTCTGCCGTGCGTGGCGCCGGGGCTTCCTCGGGCACATCGCCGGACGCCTTTGGAAGGTAGATGGTAAAGGAGGTGCCCGCCCCCACGCGGCTATCGCAGAAAACATATCCCCCGGTCTGCTTGACGATCCCGTAGACCGTGGACAGGCCAAGACCCGTGCCTTCCCCTGCCCGCTTGGTGGTGAAGAACGGCTCGAAGATCTTGCCGATTCGGTCGGGCGGGATACCCGTTCCCGTGTCGGAGACGGTAACCTTTGCATAGGATCCCGCCGGGACGGTCGCCCGATCCCGGTGCAAGGGTTCGTTGAGGTCCACGGATTGGGTTTCGATCGATATCTCGCCGCCGTCAGGCATCGCGTCCCGGGCATTGACGACGAGGTTCATGATGACCTGCTCGAACTGGCGTTTGTCGGCCCGGATCGCGAGGCCCTCGCCCAGGTGCGTCACTTCCAGACGAATTTTCTCTCCCACAAGCCTGTCCAGTAGCGTTGCGTGATCGGCCAATGCCTCGGCCAAGGGCACGGTTTCGCGGCGCAGGGTCTGCTTTCGCGAGAACGCCAAAAGCTGGCTTACCAGGGCTGCCGCGCGGTTCGCATTCTGGCCGATCTGGATCAGGTCCGCGTGATCTTCATCGTCTTCTTCGTGCCGCAGGAGCAGCAGGTCGCAATGCCCGCTGATCGCCGTCAGCAGGTTGTTGAAGTCATGCGCGATTCCCCCGGCAAGTTGACCAACCGCCTGCATTTTCTGGCTTTGCACGAACTTCGCCTCGAGCGTCTTGAGTTCGGTGGCGTCACTCAGAACGGCAAGCAGTTCTACGCCGTCCTCCTCGACCATGCGCCCAAGGGTCACCTGCAGAAAGGTCTCACGCGAGGCACCGCGAATGCGCAGAACTTCGGGGCGACCGACAGTTCGGCCCTCACCGGCGTCCAGGAGCCAGTCTCCGATCGGACGGCCGAGGCCCTCGAGCATTTCATGCAGTGGATGTCCGGCAAGCGTTCTGCCACCGAAGAGTTCCGTTGCAAGGCGGTTCGCCGAAAGGATCTTGCCCCCCGGGTTCAATTTCATGACCGGAACCGGCAGACCTTCCACCAATTCCCAGTCGTGTGGCGCCTCGGTCGGCAAGGACGCCAAGGGAAGAAAATAAAGGTCTCGCCGATTTGCTCCGGCCTTGAACTCCAGGATCGCGGCCTTTTCCGGGCCGGAGGTCGTGGCGATCTCGTGGATGCCGCCTTCGCGTAGCGGAAGGTCCGACACGACCCGGTCGAGCGATCGTTCGCGCCGCCCCAGGAACTGCCGCATCACCTCGTTCGTTCCAACGATTGTTCCGGTATCCGAGACCGTCAGGACCGGCAGGCGCACCTGCGCCGCACCCAGCCCGTCGCCTACTCCGGACATATCCTCGAACCGCCAAAGCCAGTTGCCCCATTGCAGGGCATGGACCGAGACCCGAAGGTGACCCGACCGAAGGGCCACATCCTCCTGCGCGTGCCCGGTTTGGCCCGCCCGTGTCTTCAACCGTTCCATCATCTCGCCCGGAGCCGCAAGGGTCGTCCGGAGCGCACCCGAAAGCGTGTCCCCCTTGCCTGGGGCAAACCGGTGGATGGCTGCGGCATTGCGATAAAGGATCGCGCCGTCCACATCCGTCACGAAACTTGGTGACGCATCATGTTCCACGAAATCCGCGATGGCATCCTTGGTCAGCCGCGCGCGGATACCGGCCCAGAGCGCCGAGATCAGAATGATCGACGCCACCGTCGCGATCGTGGTTCCGGCGCCCAAAACCAACACGCGGAAGGGCTGCGGCGGGAGTGTCACCGCCAGATACAGCAAAAGGATCGCCAGAAGCGCGAGATAGGGCACGAAACGAAGCCGACGGGATGATGGCGGCAACGGTGGCCGCCGCAGCAAGGCGTTTTCCATGACAATCGACTCCTCGACAACCTCGTGAGGGGCACCCTCACTCGACACTCGTTAAACAAGCATTAAGCCTGACGATTAAATCTTAAGGTTGTTTTTCGGGGGACTCAATCGCGTTTCAGGATGGCGATGAAAAACCCATCCCCACCATCCCGGAGGTCCAACTGCCTGCTGCTGGAAATGGACCATCCCGAATGGTCACCAACGAAGCGATCCACTTGCTCACCGTTCTCAACGGACAGCAGGGAACATGTTGCATAGGCAAGCACACCTCCCTCGGCGACCAGACCCGACGCATCCCGCAGGATCTGCGCCTGAATCTTGGTCAGTTCGTCCAGCCGCTCCGGGGTCAGGCGCCATTTGGCCTCAGGAGATCGGCGCCACGATCCGCTGCCGGAACATGGTACATCACAAAGGACCAGGTCGAACGGCCCCTTGGTGAGCACATCCTGAGTTTCGAGAAGCGCAACCTCAACCCCGGCGCGATTGGCCCGTTCAGGCAAGTCACGCATCCGGCGTGGGTCTGCGTCATGCGCATGGAAAGTACCGCTCACCTGCCCCGCCATGGCCAGGGTCTTGCCGCCTCCGCCCGCGCAGTGGTCCAGGATCTTCATGCCCGGTTTCAGCGGCAGGCTTTCCACCACTGCCTGCGAGGCGGCGTCCTGCAATTCCACGAGCCCCTGGCGGTAGGCGTCCGACGATTGAATCCGGCGTGCGCCCTCGGTCACTTCAAGCGCCGTTTCGGCCAACGGATGCCGATGTGCAGATATGCCTTCCGCGGACAGCGCCTTGATTGCGTTCTCCGCGTCCGTTTTCCGAAGATTGACCCTGAGGAAGACCGGCGCCCGTTGCCGAAGCCCGTTCAAAGCCTCATCCGGCTGTGCAAGGCTCGCATCGAAATACGGCAAAAGCCAATCGGGGCAGTCTAGGCGAACGCCACGCGGCTGAGACGAAAGCTCTGGCGGCGGCGCTTTCTCGGCTTCCGTCATCGGCGAAAGGGCGTGGCGGTCACCCGTCAGATATTCTTCCGGGTCCTTGCCGGCGGCCCGCAGGGCGCCGATCACCAGGGCGCGACCGCTGTCGCCACCTCCAAGCGCCGCATATGACCGGAGGCACCGAAGGCAATCGTACACGTGATCCCGGATCGCCGCGCGATCCCCTGACCCGGCATAGCGGTTCTGGCGAGCCCAGGTGGTCAGCACCTTCTCGGCAGGTTCGCCACTGGAAATCCGGTCAAGGATCTCGGCGGCCGCAGCAACGCGGGCGGCGGGCGTCATCGGCGCCCGCCTGTCAACCTCAAGACCGCCTTACAGAGCATTGATATCTCAGCCGATCCGGTAGTTCGGGCTTTCGCGCGTGATCTGCACGTCATGGACGTGGCTTTCCTTGAGGCCCGCGCCGGTGATCTTCACGAAATTGGAGTTCCTGCGCATCTCTTCCACGGTCGCATTGCCAGTGTAGCCCATGGCGGCGCGCAAGCCTCCGACCATCTGGTGGATCACGGCGTTTGCTGTGCCCTTGTAGGGGACCTGCCCTTCGATACCTTCCGGAACCAGCTTGTCGCTGGCCGCATCCTTCTGGAAATACCGATCCGCGGACCCGGAAGCCATCGCCCCAAGCGATCCCATGCCGCGGTAGCTCTTGAAGCTCCGGCCCTGGTAAAGGATCACTTCGCCCGGGCTTTCGTCCGTACCCGCAATCATCGAGCCGACCATGGCGCAGGAGGCGCCTGCCGCGATGGCTTTGGCGAAATCGCCCGAGAACTTGATCCCGCCGTCGGCGATCACCGGAATATCCCCGGCAGCGCCAGCACAATCCATGATCGCCGTCAGCTGCGGAACGCCCACCCCGGCCACCATCCGCGTGGTGCAGATCGATCCCGGCCCGATGCCAACCTTCACCGCATCCGCCCCGGCGCCGATGAGGGACTTCGTCGCCTCAGCCGTAGCCACGTTGCCCGCCACGACCTGAATCTCGTTCGAAAGTTTCTTGATCCGCTCAACCGCGATCCCGACCCCTTCGGAATGTCCATGCGCCGTGTCGATCACGATCAGGTCGCAACCGGCGTCGATCAGGGCCTCGGAACGCTCGAACCCGGCGTCGCCAACGGTCGTGGCCGCCGCAACGCGCAACCGGCCCAGTTCATCCTTGCAGGCGTTGGGATTCAGGACAGCCTTCTCGGTATCCTTCAGCGTAAGCAGACCCGTCAGCTTGCCGTCGCCGTTTACCACCAGCAGCTTCTCGATCCGGCGCGCGCGCATGAGGCTCTTGGCCTCGTCCAAGTCCGCCGGTTCCCGCAGCATCGCCAGGTTGTCTGCGGTCATCATCGCCCGCACCGGCGTCTTGTCATCCGAGGCGAAGCGCATGTCCCGGTTGGTGACAATCCCCACCACGCGGTCCTTTTCATCCACGACCGGAAAGCCGGTGATGCTGTAGCGGTCCATCAGGACCTTGGCATCTGCCAGGGTCTGCTCGGGGGTCAGGGTGACCGGGTTGTAGACGATACCCGATTCAAACCTTTTTACCCCGCGGACCTGGCTGGCCTGCTCCTCGACCGTCAGGTTGCGGTGGATCACCCCCATGCCGCCTGCCTGCGCCATGGCAATCGCCATGCGCGCTTCGGTCACGGTGTCCATGGCCGATGACAAAAGCGGGATGTTGAGCCGGATCGACTTGGTCACATGGGTCGACGTATCCGCGGTGCTGGGCAGCACGCGCGACGCGCCGGGAACGAGCAAAACATCGTCGAAGGTGAGAGCCTCGCGAATCTCCATTGGAGCCTCCTGCGGAGTTTTCGGTTTGGCGCTTCCCTATTTCATGCCGCGGCGCGAAAGAAAAGAGGCTATCGTGTCGCGGAGCGCCTCAAGACGATGGCTTTGGCGGCACCTCGAGCGCCCCACGCAGCCAGAGCCGAAGGATACCGCCAACTATGCCCAGAATCGCAATGGTCGCGAACCAAAGCGTCAGGGTCGCAAAGCTCTCCAGATAGAAACCGTCATATTGCTGAAGCAGGTTGACGAAAGCAGCCAAGGGAAAGGTGAAAGAGCCCCATGCCGGGCCAAACCCGGCCTGTGTGAGGAAGCGGAGAAATAAGATCAGAAGAAGAAACGCGGCGATGGCCATGTAGAGCATGATCAGTGCCAAACCTTCCATTCCCAGTCCTTCGGCGGCATAGCCAAACAGACAGAAGGGCGCCAGGTGGATCGCCAGCATGGGGCGCAACACCGGCGGCATCAGACCCCGTGAAACCTGCCAGAGACTGACCACGATCACCCCCGCGGCAACGGGCGCCGTCAGGATCAGAAGCCAGAGGACCAACCCGTCCCAGCCAAGAGGAAATGCCCCGACGCTGGCCACGATGTATCCAACGAAGGTCAGGTGCCAGACCGGGGTGATCTTACGTTGATCCCAGTTGCCCTCGAGCAGCACCCGCGCGACGGCAAAGCTCAGCAAGACATGGAGACAAATCCCCGTCACAAGTAAAATTTCTGCGGCGACCTCAGAGTAGGAATGCACGGTAGCGGACGAGACCATGATGGAAAGCGAAATCGCCGCGACCCCGGATCGACCGGGGATCTGGTGGAGCGTGGCCCAAAGCTTCCCCGGCGCCGTCCGAACGACCGAGACATATCCCCCGAGGCAGAAAAGATAGAGCACGGACGCCACCAGCAAGATCACTTCGCCAACTGGCCAACTGGCGGCGGTGCGCCATACCAGACCAAGACCGAAGACCCCGAACAATGGCGGGAAAAGTGCTGCGGACACCGGCGGCAAGGCAGTCTTCGAAGGCACTTCGGGGTCCTCTTGCACCGCGCTCAGAGTCCCAGGTCCTTGCGCGCCTTGGCAGAAAGTTCCCGAACTGCGGCGCCGTAGGTCGTGATATCCGCCCCGACTGCAAGGAAATTTACCCCGATATCCTTGTAGTAGATCAAGGCGTTGGGGTCCAAGGTGATGATCCCCGCGGACTTTCCGGCGGCACGGATCTTTGCGATGGCCTCCTCGATGGCCGCCTTCACTTCGGGATGATCCGAGTTGCCCAGGTATCCCATATCCGCCGACAAATCCGCCGGCCCGATGAACACCACGTCGACCCCGTCAGTTCCGGCGATCTCCTCGATATTGTCCAAAGCCTCGCGCGTTTCGGCCTGGACCATCACGCAGATTTCGCGGTTCGCCGTCGTCGCGTAATCGGCAATGGCATTGTAACCCGACGCCCGCGCCAGCGCCGACCCAAGCCCGCGCCGCCCTTCGGGGGCATAACGGGTGGCGGCCACGGCCGCACGCGCGGCCTCGGGCGTGTCGATCATCGGGATCAGCACGGATTGCGCGCCCAGGTCCAGGACTTGTTTCAGGATCCATTCCTCGAAGATCGGGACCCGAACCACCGGCGTGGCGCTTCCGCCCGCCATGGCCTGAAGCTGTGCCAGGATGGTCTGCACATCGTTGGGCCCGTGTTCTCCGTCGATCAGGCAGAAGTCGTACCCTGCGGAGGCGGTGATCTCGGCCACCGTCGGATGCGTGAACCCGATCCATAGGCCGATCTGCATCTCGCCGGCAGCGAGTCGTTGCTTCATTTCATTCCTTGGCGCGGCCATGAGTCCCTCTATCTTTTGGCAAAGGTTTAGCAAGCGCGCGAATATATTCAAACTTTTATGATTGCGCGCACAGCATGACCCACTAGGTTAACGCCACGTCGAAGATTGTATACACGATTCTGGGAGGATCAGATGAAGCACTTCATGGGCAAATGCGCCCTTACCGCAGTATCCCTCGCCTTCGCGACCGAAGCGATGGCCGTGGAATGGAACGTTTCGCTCTGGGGTCAGCGCCGCGCTTTCACCGAGCACGTTGAGCGTCTTGCCGAACTGGTCAGCGAAAAGACCAATGGCGAGTTCACCATGAACATCTCCTACGGTGGCCTTTCGAAGAACACCGAGAACCTTGATGGTATCTCGATCGGCGCGTTCGAGATGGCCCAGTTCTGCGCGGGTTACCACCGCGACAAGAACCCCACGATCACCGTTCTGGAACTGCCCTTCCTTGGCGTGAACACGCTGGAAGAGGAAGTTGCCGTCAGCCACGCCGTCTATGCACACCCGGCGGTCCAAGCCGATCTGGCGCGTTGGAACGCCAAGCTGCTCATGACCAGCCCGATGCCGCAATACAATATCGTCGGCACCGGTGAGCCGCTTGATACGCTTGCGAAGATGGAAGGCATGCGCGTGCGCGCCACTGGCGGCATCGGCAACGCGTTCCAGAAGGTCGGCGCCGTTCCGACGTCGGTCACCGCGTCGGAAGCTTACCAGGCGATGGAATCGGGCGTTGTCGACACCGTGGCTTTTGCTCAGCACGCCCACCTGTCGTTCCGTACAATCGATCAGGCCGAGTGGTGGACCGCGAACCTCAACCCCGGCACCGTGAACTGCCCGGTGGTCGTGAACACTGATGCCTATGACGCACTCAGCGATGAGCATCGCGCGGCGCTCGAGAGCTCGATCGATGAATCCATCGATTACTACCTTGAGAACTATGGCAAGCTGCTGGAACGCTGGGACGACGTCCTCGCCGAGAAGAACGTGCAACGTGTCGAGATCGCCGAGGGTGAGCTGGCCCAGTTCCGCGCAATCGCGGCGGACCCGATCCGTGAAGAGTGGATCAAGAACATGAGCGCCCAGGGCATCCCTGCTCAAGAGCTCTATGATCTCGTGATGAAGACGCTCGCGGACATGCGCTAAGAGCTTCGACCGCGCGGCCTGAATGCCGCGCGGTCTTTCACATGTGCCACGCGGCGATCGAGATCCGCCGCAAACGGTCAGTGACGGAAATCAACAAGAGGACCAAAGGCCATGGCCGGAGGCGCCAGAGTTCTAGAGGACAACTCAAAACTGAGTGTCCTTGATCAGAAATTAGCCAGGATCGAACGATTTCTCGCCCTCATCAGCGGGATCGCCGTATTCATGCTCATGGTTCTTGCCGTCGTTTCGGTAAGCGGCCGAAACTTCTTCAATGCTCCCCTGCCCGGCTACGTGGACTGGATCGAGCAGGCGATGCCTCTCATCGCATTCATGGGTGTTTCCTTCGCTGCACGCGATGGCACCCATATACGGATGGATATCGTGATCGGCCAGTTGAACGGGCGCCCGCTTTGGGCCGCGGAATTCGTGACGGCATTCGCGACACTGATATTGATGATGCTGCTTGTCTGGGGCAGCTGGGCCCATTTCGAGCGCAGTTTCGATTGGAGCGCACCGCTTTTCAGCCGCGACAGCACCATCGACATCGCCCTGCCGATCTGGCCAGCGAAAATTCTTGCGCCAATTGCCTTCTCGGTCCTCTGCCTGCGCACAATGCTTCAGCTTTGGGGCTACGGACGCGCGTTCGTATTGGGCCTGAGCGAACCCGTTGCGGTGCCGCTGGTCATCTCCGCGGCGGCACAGGCCGCCGAAGAAGCCCGCCTGATGCAGGGTCACGACGATGAAGAGGAAACAACCTGATGGATTCCATTGATATCGGTCTCGTTGTCTCGGGCTTCCTGCTTGTCATGGTCGTGCTGGGCATGCGCGTGGCCTTCGCCGCAGCCATTGCCGGTGTGGTCGGCCTGATCTGGATCTTCTGGTCCAAGAAAGGCTATGCCGGAGACGAATTCTTCTGGGCCCTGACCGTCGCGGTGAAAACCGCGGGGCAGGTTCCACATTCCAAGGTCGCCAACCAGGCGCTGAGCCTCATCCCGACCTTCATCCTGATCGGCTATCTCGCCTATTACGCGGGCCTGACCAAGGCGCTTTTTGAAGCCGCCAAGCGGTGGGTCGGCTGGCTGCCCGGCGGTTTGGCCGTCTCGACCGTGTTCGCGACCGCCGGTTTCGCAGCGGTTTCCGGCGCCTCGGTGGCGACGGCGGCCGTTTTTGCACGGATCGCCATCCCCGAGATGCTCAAGGTTGGCTACGACAAGCGCTTCGCGGCCGGTGTGGTCGCGGCAGGTGGTACGCTCGCCTCGCTGATCCCGCCCTCGGCGATCCTCGTGATCTACGCGATCATCGTGGAGCAGAACGTGGGTAAACTGCTGCTGGCGGGGTTCATCCCGGGCGTGGTGTCGGCATTGATCTACGCTGTTCTGATCGTCGGTCTTGCCCTGACGATCAAGGGTTTCGGTCCGCCGGTCGGCGGTTTCACCTGGCGTGAGCGTTTCGTCTCGCTACCGCCGGCAATGCCGATCGTACTGGTCGTCGTGATCATCATCTTCTTCGTCTACAACCCCTTCGGCGGAGACGCCTGGGGCACGCCCACCGAGGGCGGGGCCGTCGGCGCGTTCATCGTGTTCTGCATGGCGCTCTGGCACGGGATGCGCTGGAGCGAGCTGCGCGAGGCACTGATCGAGACCGCCAAGCTGACGGTGATGATCTTCACCATCATCTGGGGTGTTCTGATCTATGTTCGCTTCCTTGGCTTTGCCGACCTGCCCGGAGCGTTCTCGGACTGGATCTCCGGGTTGGAACAATCCCCGATGCTGACGCTGGTCATGATCCTGCTGGCCTATGCAATCCTCGGCATGTTCATGGACGCCATCGGGATGCTGCTTCTCACCCTGCCGGTGGTCTACCCGGCGGTGATGGCGCTCAATGGTGGCGAGTTCGTCTCGGCCGAGGACTCGGCGTTCGGCATGTCGGGTCCGATGTGTGCGATCTGGTTCGGGATCCTGGTGGTGAAGATGGCGGAGTTCTGCCTGATCACGCCACCCATCGGCCTGAACTGCTTCGTGGTGGCCGGTGTCCGTGACGACATCTCGGTGCAGGACGTGTTCAAGGGCGTCACGCCCTTCTTCATCGCCGACGCCATCACCATCGCCACGCTGGTGGCCTTCCCCTGGATCGTGCTCTGGCTACCAAGCCTGGATTGATAGGGTTCGACGACAATAGAGGCCGGCGTTTCCTACAGGGGCGCCGGCCTTTTCCATTCGCAGCGCAAAAAAGAGGCCCCGGCGGCTGCCGGGGCCGATCACGGCAAGCTGGGAGGGGCTTACCGATACAGAAGTGATTTCCCATTGTGGAAAATATGAACCTTCGACGGATCGGCGGTGAGTTTCACCTCGCTCCCGCGCAATTCGGCATGAATACCCGGGAGTTTCGCCAGGACCTGATCGTGACCTTCCTGCTTTTCCAGGTAAAGCAGCGTGACCTCGCCAAGAGCCTCGAGGAAATCGACCGACCCCGAATAGATGAACGTCCCATCCGCCGGAACCAGATCCTCTGGACGGACACCGATATTCACCTTCAGTCCCTTGTCCCCATCATCGGTTGGCACCGAGGAGACCGCAGTCCCGCCGGTTTCGAGCTTGATCGTGGTCTCCTTGCCGGTGCCCGTGATCTCGCCCGGCAAAAGGTTCATTGCAGGCGAGCCGATGAATTGCGCCACGAACTCGTTCTCGGGCCTCTCGTAGAGGTCCAACGGGGTGCCGACCTGACTGATCCCCTTGTTGGCAAGCACCACGATCCGGCTGGCCAGAGTCATCGCTTCGACCTGATCGTGGGTCACGTAAATCATCGTGGAGTTGGGCATCGCCTCTTTCAACTGGGCGATCTCAATCCGGGTCGCCACGCGCAGCGCCGCGTCGAGGTTCGAGAGCGGTTCGTCGAAGAGATAGACCTTGGGATCGCGCACGATCGAGCGCCCGATGGCCACGCGTTGCCGCTGACCACCCGAAAGCGCCTTGGGCAGACGGTCCAGATAGGGTTGAAGCTGCAGGATCTTCGCGGCCTTGGCGATGGCCTTGTCGATCTCCTCCGGGCTTTTCTTGGCGATCTTCAGCGCGAAGGCCATGTTGTCGCGGACGGTCATGTGCGGGTAGAGCGCGTAGGATTGAAACACCATGGCGATGCCGCGCTGCGCCGGGGGGATATCGTTCACCACCTGCCCGTCGATTTCCAGCGTCCCGCCCGAGATTTTCTCGAGCCCCGCGATCATCCGCAGAAGGGTCGATTTCCCGCAGCCCGATGGCCCGACGAAAACGATCAACTCGCCCTTGGTGATGTCGAGGTTGATGTCTTTCAGAACCTCCACGGAGCCACCGTAGACTTTCTGGACATCGGTCAATTTCAGGTCGGCCATGTGATCCCTCCCGTTATGTTTCTTGTGCGGCCGTGTTCGCGAGGCCGAAAAGGGCTTGCCAGGGCGGCAGGACATAGCCGTCGCCGGTTTCCTTCACAGTGAAAGGCGCGCCGCGGTCGCGGAACCAATCGCCCGCGGGCAAGGTCAGCGCCTGTTCCTCATCCGACAGGTTGAAGGCGCAAAAGACCTGCGCTCCCTCGTGTTCACGGATGAACGACAGAACCTTCGGCCCGCGTTCGACGGCCTCGAAGCTGCCCTTTTGCAGCGGCAGGTGGGCTTTGCGCAGCGCGATCATGCTCCGATAGAAGGCCAGCATGGACCCGTCATCATGGTCCTGGTGCGAGACCGCCTTCTCCAGATGCTCCACCGCCATCGGAAGCCAAGGTTTGGCATCCGTGAACCCCCCGTTGGAGCTGTCCCCCACCCAGGGGATCGGCGTGCGGCACCCGTCGCGGCCCTTGAACTTGGGCCAGAAGCGCTTGCCATAGGGGTCCTGCAACTCCTCGTAAGGGACGTAGGCCTCGGTCAGGCCAAGCTCCTCACCCTGGTAAAGGCAGACGGCCCCCCGAAGCGAGATCAGCACGCCGGCATAGGCCCGTTGCGCCGCATCCGAGAGATTCCAGCGCGAGGCATGGCGCACAACGTCATGGTTCGAAAACGCCCAACAGGCCCAGCTATCGGGTGCTTCGCGGTTGAACCGCTCCATGACCTCGGCGATGCGCTCGGGCGTCGGAAAGGCATTCGACAGGAAGTCGAAGCCATAGCACATGTGCAGATGGTCATCGCCGAGCGTGTATTGCGCCTGCACCTGCATCCCGCGCTGGCTTTCGCCCACCTCGCCAACCGAGGTGATGCCCGGAAACTCGTCCATTAGCTTGCGCAGGCGCTTCAGGAATTCCAGGTTCTCGGGCTGGGTCTTGTCGTAGAGGTGATCTTGAAAATTATAAGGGTTGATCGACGGCGCGGTTGAATCGTTCTGCTCTTCAGGCGGCAGTGGCGGGTTGTCGCGAAGTTGCTTGTCGTGAACGTAGAAGTTCACCGTATCAAGGCGGAACCCGTCCACACCGCGTTCCAGCCAATAACGCGCAACGTCCAGAAGTTCATTCCGCACTTCGTCGCAATGAAAGTTCAGGTCGGGCTGATCGGCGAGGAAGTTATGCAGGTAATACTGCATCCGCTCGCCATCCCACTCCCACGCCGGGCCGCCGAAGATCGACAGCCAGTTATTGGGCGGCGAGCCGTCCGGCTTGGCGTTGGCCCAGACGTACCAGTCGGCCTTGGGATTGTCGCGGCTCGACCGGCTTTCCTTGAACCAGGGGTGGCTCGAAGACGTATGGCTCATCACCAGGTCGATCACGACCCGGATACCCCGGTCATGGGCGCGCTGGATCAGCGCGTCGAAATCGCCCAGCGACCCGAACAGGGGATCCACATCGCGGTAATCCGACACGTCATAGCCGAAATCCAGCATGGGCGAGCGGAAGAAGGGCGAAATCCAGATCGCGTCCACCCCAAGCGCGGCAAGGTGATCCATTCGGTGGATGATGCCCGAGAGGTCGCCCACCCCGTCACCGTTGCTGTCCTGGAAGGACCGCGGGTAGACTTGGTAGATCACCGCCCCGCGCCACCAGTCCGGGTCCACGTGAAGGGCCTGATGCCGTTCGATCGATTCAGATGCGAACATCTTCGTTCCTGATCCTTTGGGGTTACTTGACCGAGCCGGCCAGCAGGCCGCGCACGAGGTATCTTTGCATCGCGAAGAACACGACCAGCGGCACCGCGATCGAGACGAAGGCCGCGGTGGCCAGGATCTCCCAGTTGCCGCCGCGTGTGCCCAGAAGCTCCACGATCTGGTTGGTCATCACCGTGGTCTCGCCGGTTGCGTCGATCAGGAAGACCTTGGCCACCAGCAGGTCGTTCCAGGTCCAGAGAAACTGGAAGATCGCGAAGGAGGCCAGCGCCGGGAAGCTCAGCGGCAGGATGATCTTGGTGAAGATCTGGAAATCCGTGGCCCCGTCGACCTTGGCGTTCTCGATGATGTCGCGCGGCAGGCCGACCATGTAGTTGCGCAACAGGTAAATCGCGAGTGGCAACCCGAACCCTGTATGCGCCAGCCACACCCCCAGGTAGCCCTTGCCGATGCCGATCCCCAGGTGCAGGCGCAAAAGCGGGATCAGCGCCAATTGTAGTGGAACCACCAGCAATCCCACCACGCAGGCGATCAGCAACGCCCGCCCGGGGAAATCCATCCACGCCAGCGCATAGGCTGCAAAAGCCGCCACCACGATCGGAATGATCGTCGCCGGTATCGTCACGGTCAGCGTGTTGAAGAACGCCTTGGCCATGCTGTCGGTCGAGTTCCCGCTCAGCAGCACCTGCTGATAATTATCCAGCGTAAAGGCCGGTGGCGTTTCTGCGGTCACAAAGACCCGCTCCCCCCGACGCCCCGAAAATTCCACATCGTTCACAAGACGATAGTCGCCATTGGGCTGCACGGTAATCCGGCCATCATCGCCCATGTCGGCCTCATCCCCGGCCGTGTAATCCGCGATCGCACGCGAGGACGTTCCCCAGACCGAAATCGTCGCTGCGGTATTCTCGTCATTGTCGGCAAAGAGATTGCCCTCGATGACGAACAGCTCCCCCTCCTGCACCTGCTCGCCCGGCGCCTTGGTCCGCAGAACCAGGTTCTGCTCGGACGGGAAGAGCGATTTCCACCAGCCCGAGGCCGAGATCTGATCCGCCGTCCGGAAGGACGACACGAACAGCCCGACCGTGGGAAACAGCCACAGGCAAACGAGAAGCGCGACCGAGATATGCACCGCCCATGTGAGAGAGGACTTGGTCCCTGCGATATTGTCCATTTCTCTGACTCCCTCAGCGCATTTCTTTGCGGGCGTTGTAGACGTTCCAGATCAGGATCGGTGACACGAGGACCATGATGATGATCGCCGCGGCCGAGCCGACACCCCAGTCGCTGGCGCGGAACAGCTTGTCGAACATGTAGTTGGCCAGGACCTGCGTCTCCCACTGGCCGTTGGTCATGGCGAAGACGATGTCGAAGATCTTCAGCACGACCAGCGTGATCGTCGTCCAGACCACCACGATGGTGCCCATGATCTGCGGAATCTTGATCTGGAAGAACACCTGGAACGGGTTGGCTCCGTCCACGATGGCGGCCTCGATGGTCTCTTCCGGGATGCCCCTGAGCGCCGCCGACAGGATCACCATGGCAAAGCCGGTCTGGATCCAGATCAGCACGACCATCAGGAAAAAGTTGTTGTAGAAAGGCAGCGTCAGCCAGGTCTCCGGCTCTCCATAGGGCAGGTCCGCCCCGAAGATATTGACCACAGAGCGCAGCGACAGGAACACGATCCATGCCGCCAGAACCCCCGCGAGGACCCGCCCGGCCACCAGCCATGCGCCCCCTGCCCGGCCGCCCTTGAAGAAGGGCAACAGCACCAGGTAGCCGACGTAGGCCACCATCGCACCGAAGCCCGCCACCATGATCGCCGGCATGAGCTTCAGGAACAGGAATGATCCCGCCCCGCCGTCAAACTGCAGCCAGACCGCGTTCAGAATGCCGATCTGGTCCTGGTCCACGGGCCGCGTGTCATAGACCAGCTTGAAGATGACCGAGGCGCCCACGAAGGAAATCGCCATGGGCATGAAGATGATCGACTTCGCGATATTCCCCCACCCGATCCGGTCGGTCAGCTGCGCCGCCAGAAGGCCGAAGGCGGTCGAGGCCGCTGGCACCACGATCAGCCAGAGCATGTTGTTGCGCATCGCTTCCCAGAACTTCTGTTCGCTGAACATCTGGCTGTAATTGGCAAAACCCACGAATGCGCCGCCCTGATCGCGATCGGTGAAGGACAGCCGCAGCGTCTCGATCACCGGGTAGGCAAGGTAAAGCCCAAGCGCGAAAATCGCCGGAAACAGGAACAGCCACGGCCGGATCTGGTTCGCGCGGTTGATATTTCGCCCGGCGTTCGGCCCCTTGGCCGGGAACAGCACCTTGTCCAGAAACTGGTTGGAAAAGAAGAAATAGGCGACGCATCCACCGACACCGATGATGATCGTCAGCAAACCCTGAATGGCCGGATTCATGATCCCCTCCCGCGATTGGCCAGTGTCTGGCTCTGTTGTGGAAAACCCCGGCCCGGGCCGGGATCTTCCGTTTTTCGTTGATGCGCGGGCGCGCTTACTTCAGCGAGTCCCAGGACGACTGGATTTCCGCCGCCACATCGGCCGCGGGCTTGCCGCCTGCATAATCGACCATGCCGGTCCAGAACGATCCGGCGCCGACGCCGCCCGGCATCAGGTCGGACCCGTCGAAGCGGAAGGTGGTCGCGTTGGTCAGCACCTCACCCAGCGCGCGGCGCACGTCGGTCACGTAGACATCCGCGTTCGCGCCGGTGTAGGGCGTGAGGAAACCGCCGCCTTCCTGCGCCATCCAAAGCTCATGCGCGATCGGCGTCTGCATGAAGTCGATCAGGCCATGGGCAACCGGCGCATCGTTGGTGATGGCCCAAAGCGTCCCGGCGCCCAGCACCGGCGAGCCCAGGTCCTTCTCGGCATAGGCGGGGAAGTAGAAGAAATCCGCATCCAGACCCACTTCGGTGCCTTCCGGGAAGAAGGCCGGGATGAACGAGGCCTGGCGGTGCATGTAGCACTGCGGCGGTGACGAGAAGAGGCCCTTGGGGCTGTCACGGAAGTCTGTGGAGGCCACGGCCCCCGCGCCACCCGCAACGTAGTCGTCGTTGCGCGCGAAATATCCGAACTCGTCGATGGCGGCGACGATACGCGGGTCGGTGAACGGAATCTCGTTGGTGACCCAGCCATCATAGACCGCAGGCGGTTGCGTGCGCAGCAGCAGGTCCTCGACCCAGTCGGTCGCGGGCCAGCCCGTTGCACCGCCAGAGCCAAGGCCGATGCACCACGGCGTTTCGCCATCCGCGACCATCTGGTCGGTCAGCGCCTTCAGCTCCTCCATGGTTTCCGGAACTTCGTACCCGGCATCCTCGAAGTTCTCGGGCACGTACCAGACCAGCGATTTCACGTCGGCCTTATAGGCAAACCCGAAGAACTGGCTGTTGCCGCTCTCATCCTTGTAGGTCCCGAGATCGACCCAGGACTGACCGGCGGCGTAGTTTGCGGCCATCCAGGAGGCCGTGTCTTCCCCCAGCGGCGTCAGGAAACCACGTGCTGCAAGGTCTGCGGCAAGACCAGGCTGCGGGAACACTGCCACGTTCGGGGCAGACCCGGCCTCGGCATCGACCATGATCTGCTGCTCAAAGCTGTCCGACCCGGTGTAGCGCACATCGGCGCCCGTGGCGGCGGCGAAATAGGCCAACACCTTTTCAACCGCCTCCTGGTCCGGGCCAAGCCACGGGCCAAACACGGTGATCTGCTGGCCGCTGTAATCATTGTTGGCCGCGAAATCTTCGAAACTGGCCCAATTGAACTCCCCTTCACCGGGGTTGAACATCAGGTGACCGCCTGCGGTTGCCATGCCGGCGGACAGTGCCAGACCGCCGACACCGGCGAAAAGCGTCTTTTTCATAAGGTCCTCCCAAGATCTTGTCAGTGCCCAAACGGCACCCTTTGAAAGCATTTCCATACGCAAGAAGAATCGCCTCAAAGCGCTTTGGATGGCGGGAGGGTAGCGAAATGTTAGCGCCTGTCAATCCGTTTGAAATGCGCTCAAATATTCACATAGGTGCGAGTATTGTATACTTTACAGCATTTATAATTCCAGACTTTGACGAATTAATCCTTTAACGCTAACGTCATCGATAGCCAAAGCGCTTTGGAGATGTGAAAAAATGAACCTCAAAGAGCTCGCAGCCGAACTTGGCCTGAGCCAGACCACCGTGAGCCGTGCGCTCAACGGCTATCCCGAGGTCAGCGAAGCGACCCGTGAACGCGTCGAAGCCGCCGCGCGCCGTCACAACTATTTCCCCAACGCCCGCGCACGCAGCCTGGCCACTGGGCGCACTCACGCGATCGGACATGTTCTGCCCGGCTCTACCAAGCACGAGATCCTGAACCCGATCTTCGGGGACTTCATCGCCGGGGCCAGCGAGGAATACTCCCGCGCCGGATATGAGTTGATGCTCTCCGTCGTCCGGGATGAGGATGAAGCGAACGCCTATCGGGAGCTTGTCGCCAAGGGCACGGTCGACGGGATCATCGTCCACAGCCCGAAAGAAAACGACGAGCGGATTCCCTTGCTGAAGGATATCGGCATCCCCTTCGTGGTGCACGGACGCTCAACCGAGGCCGATACCGACTATAGCTGGGTCGACGTGAACAGCCGCCGCGCTTTCCACCAGGCGACCCGGCTTCTTCTTGACCTCGGTCATCGGCGCATCGGGCTCGTCAACGGTCTCGAGACCGGAGATTTCGCGATCCGGCGGCGTGACGGGTATCTGAGCGCGCTTGAGGAGGCCGGGGTGGCGCGCGATGGTGACCTCATGACCTCTTCCGAAATGACCGAAACCCATGGCCACGAGGCGGCCTGCGCCATGCTGAATCTGCCCTCCCCCGCAACCGCCTTCATCTGCTCATCCATGATCATGGCCATCGGTGTACGCCGCGCAATCCACGACAAGGGGCTTGAGATGGGGCGAGACGTCTCGGTCATCACCTATGATGACGACCTTGCCTATCTTCGAAACGGGACGACCGCCCCGATCTTCACCGCGATCCGCTCTTCAGTAAGGACCGCTGGTCGGCAGGCCGCAGAGATCCTCACCAGCCACATCGCCGACCCGTCTCTTCCACCTCAGCACCGGTTGCTGGAAGCTGAACTTCTCTTGGGGGACTCCACCGGCCCGCTGCGTGGTCAGGAGACGTGACGAGCGTTGGGCCGTGACGCGCTGGAAAGCTTGCACCGAATCCTAAAACTGGCGTATTTAGCGCTAACATTGGCATTGCCGCGGAACAGATCGAGGGCTCGATGACCGCCCATCAGAAGAACAGCCTTTCTCTCGTCGCCGATATCGGGGGCACCAATACCCGGGTCGCATTGGCCGACGGAATGACCCTGCTGCCCGAGAGCGTACGAAGGTACCGCAACGCCGACTATCCGGGGCTCGAGACCGTTCTGAAGGCCTATATCGCCGAGGAAGGTGGCGTCGATTGCGCCGGGGCCTGCGTCGCCGTGGCGGGGCCGGTCCGCGATGGCGTGGCGACCATGACAAATCTCGACTGGACCATGGACAAGGAAACCCTGGCGCGGGCAACGGGCGCCGAGAAGGTGGCGATCCTGAACGACCTGCAGGCGCAGGGCCATGCGCTCGGAAATATCCCTACGGAGAATCTGCGCGAGGTGATCGCGGGGCCCGAGGCTGGAGCCCATGCCGCGCGCCTGGTGATCGGGGTCGGCACCGGGTTCAACGCCGCTCCGGTCTACGAGACGGCGGCGGGTCGGCTGGTCACGCCCTCGGAATCCGGCCATGCGAACCTGCCGATCCGGACCGAGGCCGAGCTGCGGCTGTGCAAGTTCGTGGAAACCGCGCACGGCTTCCCGGCGGTGGAAGACGTGCTGTCGGGCCGCGGGCTGGAGCGGGTCTATTCATGGCTCGGGGCCGAGGCTGGTGACCGGAAGGAACGTTCCGCCGCCGAGATCATGTCTGCGGTCAAGGATAGCTCCGACCCCCGCGCGACCGAGGCGGTCAAGACCTTCATCCGAATCCTGGGAACCGTTACGGGGAACCTCGCGCTGATCCAGCTTCCTTTCGGCGGCATTTTCCTTGCTGGCGGGGTCGCCCGCGCCATGGCGCCTTACCTCAAGGATTTCGGGTTTGACGATGCTTTCCGCGACAAGGGGCGTTTCGCCGGGTTCATGCAGAATTTCGGTGTTAGCGTGATCGAGGACGATTATGCTGCCCTAACCGGCTGCGCCAGTCACCTGAAGGCACTCTGATCCAAATGAAAATCCAGTTCGAAACCGGCAACGGGCCGGCCGATTGTACGATCGAAACCCTCACAGTAGCGGGCTGGACAGGCCGCGATACCGCCGCCGTCCAGCACCATATCGACGAGCTTGCCGCGATTGGGGTGGCGCCGCCCTCCACGATCCCCCTCTTCTACCGGCTCTCCAGCGCCCTGCTGACGACGGAGACCGAGGTCGAGTTTCTCGGCGCGACCTCCTCGGGCGAAGCGGAACCGATGCTGATCCGGCAGGATGGCCGGATCTGGCTGGGCCTCGCCTCGGACCACACGGACCGGGAATTGGAAACGGTCTCGGTCGCAGCCTCCAAGCAGGTCTGCGCCAAACCCTGCGGCAAAGAGCTTTGGCCCTGGGAGAGCGTATCGGATCACGTGGACGAGCTGCGGATCCGATCCTGGATCTTCGAAGGCGGCGACTGGAAGCTTTACCAGGAAGGTACCCTTGGCCAGATCCGGCGCCTGGACGAGTTGATGCAAGGGGCGAGCCTTTCAGACGGCTCCGCCATGCTTTGCGGGACCTTCTCGGCCATTGGCGGCGTCCGCCCCTCGGAGGGCTTCCGCGCCACCATGACCGATCCCGTCACCGGGCGTGAAATGAGCCTCGAATACCGCTCGAAGGTTCTGCCGGTCATCTCCTGAACGGAAAAGGCCCGCACCTTTCGGCGCGGGCCCTCTTTTCTTTGGACGCCGTCAGGCCTCAGGCCTCAGACCTCGCCCCAGATCGTCTCGGCGGTCTTGACCACCAGTTCCAGCTTGCGGCGCTGGTCGTCATAGGTGACCGCGTTGCCTTCCTCGGTCGAGGCGAAGCCACACTGCGGCGCGATGCCAAGCTGGTCGATGTCGCAATATTTCGAGGCCTCGTCGAACTTGCTCTTGAGCCAGTCGATATCCTCGAGCTCGGGCGTCTTGGTGGTGATGAAGCCCGGCAGCACGCGCTGCTTGCCCTTGGGCAGCAGTTTCAGCGGCTCCAGCCCGCCGGCGCGGTCGGTGTCGTACTCCATGAAGAAGATATCGACGCCGGTGGCAAAGATCGCCTCGGCGGCCTGGTCGTAGGCACCTTCGGCCGCGTGGGTCGAGCGGAAGTTCCCCCGGCACATGTGCATACCGATGTGCATATCCGCCGGACGGTCCTTGATCGCCTCGCGCATCATCCAGGAATAGCGGTCAATCAGCCAGTCCGGGTCTTGGCCCGCTTCGGCCTTGGCTGCCCGGTGCTTGGGGTCGCAGAGATAGGCGAAGAAGATGTCATCCATCTGCAGATAGCGGCAGCCCACGTCGTAGAACGCCTGAACCGCCTTCTTGTAGGTCGCGGCGAGGTCCGCGAACAGTTCTTCCACGTCTTCCTGGTATTCCTTGACGGTGATGTCCTCGGGCGCCACGCGGAAGTGGCAGCACGACGGGCCGGGGATCGAGATCTTCGGCACCACGTTGGTGTGCTCTTTGACGAACTTGAAATGCTCCAGCATCGGGTGATCGGCAGGGAAATCCAGCTTGCTGTTGATCACCGGGAAGACCGGCGGCAGCGCGACGCCCTGGAAGCCCTTGAACGAGCCGCCCTCGTCACGCTTGATGATATCCAGACCGTCCAGCATGCCCATGAAGTCGTAATGCCAGAAGAACCGACGCGCCTCACCGTCGGTCACGGCCTTCAGGCCAACCTCTTCCTGCATCTTGATCAGGTCCGGGATCGCCTGGTCCTCGACAGCCTTCAGCTCTTCCGCGCTGATCGACTTGTCCTGGAAATGCTTCTTCCGCGCTTCGACGATCGACGCCGGGCGGAGCAGGCTGCCGACGTGATCGGCGCGGAACGGAGGGGTGAGGTCTGACATGGCATGTCCTTCTGTTCTGGGACCCTGTATACAGGCCGGGAATTTGATGGCTCCTTATTCTCAGGATGCGAGAACGGTGACAAGGCTACTTGACGACAAGCGGCAACGTGTCACTTATCCCCCGGGAGTTTTCAGACAAGGGAGCGCGTCATGACAACCGCCAAGACAGTCATCATCGAGGAATTCGGTGGTCCAGAGAAGCTGAAGATCGTCGATCGCGAGGTTGGCGAACCCGGTCCCGGCCAGATCCGCATCCGGCACAAGGCAATCGGCCTGAACTTCATCGAGGTCTACCAGCGCACCGGGCTTTATCCGCTGGACCTGCCCGCCTCGATGGGTATGGAAGCCTCGGGTATTGTCGAGGCCGTGGGCGAAGGTGTGACGCATCTCAAGGTCGGCGACCGCGCCGCCTATACCTCAATGCCGCCGGGCGCCTATTGCGAGGCGCGCGTGATGCCCGCAGCCCAGGTCTGCCCGCTGCCGGAAGCGATTTCGTTCGAGGAAGGCGCGGCGATGATGCTGAAGGGCCTGACCACGCATTACCTTTTCCGCCGCACCACCCCCATCGAAAAGGGCGACTGGGTGCTGTTTCACGCCGCCGCGGGTGGCGTCGGCCTCATCGCCTGCCAATGGGCGCGGGCCGAGGGGATCAACCTGATCGGCACCGCCGGGTCGGACGAAAAATGCGCGCTGGCGCGTGAGAACGGCGCGGTCGAAACCATCAACTATCGCACCGAAGATTTCGCCAAGCGCGTGCGCGAGATCACCGGCGGGCGCGGCGTGAAGGTCGTGATGGACGGCGTCGGCAAGGACACTTTCGAAGGCTCGCTCGACAGCCTCGAAGAGTTCGGCATGATGATCAGCTTCGGCAATGCCTCGGGCGCTGTTCCGCCCTTCAACATTGGCCTGCTTGGCCCCAAGGGATCGCTCAAGATTACGCGCCCGACCCTCTACACCCACATCGGCAATCACGAGCGTTGCCAGCAGATGGCCAAGGAACTGTTCGAGATGGTGACCTCGGGCAAAGTGAAGATGCATATCGAGCAGACCTTCCCGCTTGAGCAGGTCGCCGACGCGCATCGCGCGCTGGAGGGCCGCAAGACCACCGGTTCTACGGTGATTACCCTTTGATTTCACGGAGCGCCCGCCATTTGGCGGGCGTATTCCGTATTTTGTTGGTTATATGAAATTTTTGCCGCCCCGCTCGGCCGACAATGTTCGTTTTGTGATATTTTTTACCCACTCAAATCGGAGGCCAATACCTCTATTTGACCCGCAAGCCACCGCGATTACAGGATTTATCTCCGTCACACGCCCAGGAAACGATGACTGATTTCCGCGTCCAGCGTTTCGAACTTACCAGTCCAGACCGACTTGCCCCGCTCAAGGATCACCGCCCGATCAGCGACGCTGGCAAGCTCCCGT
Source organism: Paracoccaceae bacterium (assembly GCA_014762635.1). Classification (GTDB taxonomy): domain Bacteria; phylum Pseudomonadota; class Alphaproteobacteria; order Rhodobacterales; family Rhodobacteraceae; genus JABURR01. The sequence goes on along the minus strand of JABURR010000046.1, from coordinate 12,270 downwards.
AGCGACTTGTCCACCACCAGGATCGACAGGCCCGCATCGGCCTTCAGTTCTCCGATCGCGGCCCAGATCTCTTGCCGAACGACGGGGGCCAAACCTTCGGTCGCCTCGTCCAGGATCAGAAGACGTGGGTTCGTCATCAACGCCCGCCCGATCGCCAGCATCTGCTGCTCGCCGCCCGAAAGCGAGGCCGCCCGTTGATCCATCCGTGCCGCAAGTTGCGGGAACAGGCGCGTCACCTGCGCGATGTCCCAGGCACCGGGACGCGCGGCGGAGATCAGGTTTTCCTCCACCGTCAGCGGCGCGAAGCACCGCCGCCCCTCGGGAACCAACCCGATCCCCGCCTGCGCCGCGCGATGCGACGGCACCCCGGCCATGTCCTGACTGTCGAAGGTCACATGCCCGGACGCCTCAGGCAGCATCCGGCAGATCACCTTGATTGTGGTGCTCTTGCCCATGCCGTTGCGCCCCATGAGGGCAACCACTTCGCCCTCGCCCACTTCGATATCCACCCCGAACAGCGCCTGGGAGGGGCCGTAGAACGCCGTGATCCCCTGGGCCGACAGAAGGCTCATGCCACCTCCTCGCCCAGGTAGGCCTCGCGCACACGGGCGTCCGCACGGATCTCGTCCGGGGTCCCGGTGGCGATGATCTCGCCATAGACCAGCACGCTGATCCGGTCGGCCAAGGCAAAGACCGCGTCCATGTCATGTTCCACCAGCAGGATCGGTGCCTCCGTGCGCAACCCGTCCAGCAACCCGGTCAGCGCCTGCGAGCCCTCGGCCCCCAGCCCCGCCATCGGCTCGTCCATCAGGAAGACCTTCGGCGAAAGCGTCAGCGCCACCGCGACCTCGAGTTGCCGCCGTTGCCCGTGCGACAGGTCCGCCGTCCGCTGCCGCTCGTGATCCTGCAGTCCGACCCGCTCCAACGCCGCCCGCGCCGTGCGCAACAGGTCGGGATCGGACATGATCGGGCGGAAGAAGCGGAACACCCCACCCCGTTCGCCCAATGCGCCAAGCACGGCGTTTTGAAGCACCGTATGCTCCATCGCCAGCGACGATATCTGGAAGGTCCGCCCCAGCCCCAGCCGCGCCCGCTCCACGGTGCCAAGCGCGGTCACATCCGCGCCATTCAGCATCACCTGCCCCGCATCCGGCGCCAGCGCCCCGGCGATCTGGGCGATCAGGGTCGACTTGCCCGCCCCGTTCGGCCCGATCAGCGCGTGGATCTCGCCCGGCCGCAGGTCAAGCGAGACATTGCGGCTCGCCTCGATGGCGCCGAAGGATTTGCTGATCCCATGAATGTCGAGAACCGGCTCAGTCATGAGCCACCTCGCGTCCCGCCACAAGGCCGATGATCCCGCCCCGGGCAAACAGCACCACAAGTAGCAAAAGCGCGCCAAGGTAGATGTGCCAGTATTCGCTGAGCCCGCCCAGCACATGCTCCAGCACGATGAAGACCGCCGCGCCCACGACCGGGCCGAACAGCCGCCCCACCCCGCCAAGGATGATAAAGACCATGATCTCGCCCGAGGTCTGCCAGCTGAACATCGTCGGGCTGACAAAGCGGTTCAGGTCCGCATAAAGCGCGCCCGCCAGACCCGTCACCATGCCCGACAGCATGAAGGCCACCAGCCGCAGCCGGTAGGGACTGATCCCCACGGCCTGGACCCGCGCCGCGTTCTGCCGGGCCGAGGTCAGCGCGAGGCCGAAGGCCGACCGCGCGAGCCTTGCTGTCAGACCCAATCCCAGCGCCAGCAGCACGAAGCAGATCAGGAAGAACTGGATCGGATCCAGCGTATTCAGCCCCGGAAACCCGTTGCGGACATAAATCGACAGCCCGTCCTCGCCCCCATAGGCGGGCCAGGAGATCGCGAAGTAGAAGAACATCTGCCCGAAGGCGAGCGTGATCATGATGAAATAGACGCCGGACGTGCGCAGCGACAACGCCCCGATGACCAGCCCGGCCAAGGCGCTGGCAAGGATCGCCACCAGCCAGATCACCGGCATGGACTTGGTGCCCTCGATCACGAAGGGCGTAGTCAGGATCGGGCTGTAGCTTTGGGCATGGCTGGCGAGGATCCCCATGGCATAGCCGCCGATCCCGAAAAAGACCGCATGGCCAAGGCTCACCAGGCCGCCCAGCCCCAGCGCGATGTTGAGCCCAACGCCCGCCAGCGCCAGGATCGCAACCTTCGTGGCCAGCGTGATCGTGTAAGGCGCATCCATCGCCCAGGCGCCAAGCGCGGTGCCCAGCAGGCCCAGCAGGATGACAGCGTTTACCAGTCTCTCGCGCGTCATCTCAAGCCGTCCCGTAAAGGCCGGTGGGCCGGACCAGAAGGACCAGCGCCATCAGCACGTAAATCAGCATCGAGGCCAGCGCGGAACCTACCGTCGTGGCCGCCGACGGGTCCATCATGAGCCCAAAGAGCCCCGGCAGCAGGAACCGGCCCAGCGTATCGGTCATGCCGACCAGCAGCGCGCCCACGAAGGCGCCCTTGATCGAGCCGATGCCCCCGATCACGATCACCACGAAGGCCAGGATCAGCACGGGTTCCCCCATGCCCACCTGCACCGACTGGATCGCCCCCACCAATGCGCCCGCGAACCCCGCCAGCGCCGCGCCGAGGGCAAAAACCAGCGTGTAAAGCTTCGAGATATCGACGCCGAGCGCCGCGATCATCTCGCGATCTGCCTCACCCGCGCGGATCTGGATGCCGATCCGGGTTCGGGTGATGAGCAGGTAGAGCCCCCCCGCCACGGCCAGCCCTGCAAGGATGATCGCCAGCCGGTATTTCGGATAGGCAATGCCCCCCGGCAGGGTCACTGGCCCGGACAGCACCGCCGGAATATCGAGGAACAGCGGGAACGACCCGAAAATCCACCGCGTCCCTTCCGAGAAGATCAGGATCAGCGCGAAGGTGGCAAGCACCTGGTCCAGGTGATCCCGCGCATAGAGCCTGCGGATCACCAGCACCTCGACGACCGCGCCCGCCGCCGCCGCCGCCGCAAGACTCGCCATCAGCGCCAGCAGGAATGACCCCGTCGCCCCCGCCACGGCGGCCGCCGCGAAGGCACCCACCATGTAAAGTGACCCATGCGCCAGGTTGATCAGCCCCATGACGCCAAAGATCAGCGTGAGACCTGCTGCCATCAGGAACAGCATCACGCCGAGTTGCAGGCCGTTCAGGACCTGTTCGATGAAAAGGACTGCGCTCATGGGAGGAAATCAGGTGCCGGACCCTGCGACAGGGTCCGGCAAGGCGGTCTTACATGCCGCACTCATCCACATAGGCGTTGGAGTGGTTCTCGAGGCCCGTGGCGACAACCTTGTTGGTGAACACATCACCTTCCTGGATCACCTCACGCACATAGATGTTCTGGATCGGATGATGGTTCGACGCGAAGGCGAAGTCGCCACGGGTCGAGGCAAAATCCGCCGCCTTCAGCGCCGCGCGGAACGCGTCCGCATCCGACACGTCCGCCTTCTCCATGGCCGAGATCAGCAGAAGCGCGGTGTCGAACCCCTGGCTGGCGTAAAGCGACGGCAGGCGACCATACTCGGCCTGGAAGCTTTCCACGAAAGCCACGTTGGCCGCGTTGTCGAGGTCTTTGGACCATTGCGAGGTATTCTTAACCCCAAGCGCCGCCGCGCCCACGGCCTGAAGGATACCCTGGTCGAAGCTGAAGGCCGGGCCCACGACCGGAAGATCGACACCACTGTCGGCATATTGCTTGAGGAACGAGATCCCCATGCCGCCGGGCAGGAAGAAGAACACGCTGTCAGCGCCCGAAGCGCGGATTTGCGCGATCTCGGCGGCGTAGTCGGTCTGGCCAAGCTGGGTATAGATCTCACCCGCCAGATCACCGCCGTAGAGCCGCTTGTAGCCGGTCAGCGCGTCCTGGCCCGCCGGATAGTTCGGCGCGAGGATGAAGGAATTCTTGAACCCTGCGTCATTGGCATAGGCGCCAGCAGCCTCGTGCAGGTTATCGTTCTGCCAGGCCACGTTGAAGTAGTTCGGGTTGCAGCCCTTGCCCGCCAGCGCCGAGGGGCCCGCATTGGGCGAGAGGTAGAACTTGCCCTGGGCGACGGCGGCCGGAACGACGGCCATCGCCAGGTTCGACCAGATGATGCCGGTCATCACGTCGACCTTCTCGGACTGGATCATCTTGTCCGCCAGTTGCACCGCCACTTCGGGCTTGCGCTGGTCATCCTCGATCACGACCTCGATATCATCGCGGCCCGACTGCTTGACCGCCAGCATGAACCCGTCGCGCACATCGATGCCAAGGCCCGCGCCGCCGCCCGAAAGCGTGGTGATCATGCCGACCTTGACGCCTTCGGCCGCGGCACCCGTGGCCAGAGCGGCGGCACAGACCGCCCCCATGAGAAACTTGAACTTCATCCCTTACTCCCTTGTCGGATTGTGGTTTTGTCAGAACGCCTTGAAGGTAAGCGTCGTGAAGGTCCGCTCGATCCCGTCGATATCAAGCAGGTTGTCGTTGATGTATTTCCCGATATCGGCCCCCTCGGGCGGGTACATCTTCATCAGAAGATCGAATTCACCGCTGGTCGAATAGAGCTCGGAATGCAGCTCGCGCAGGGCGATCTCGTCGGCCACCTTGTAGGCGGTGCCCGGGCGGCAGCGGATCTGGATAAAGAGGCAGTTCATCGGCGCGTCTTTCCATTCGGTTCGGAAACTGTGCTGGGAATGTTTTCCCCCACCCCTGCGGGTATGGCAAGGGCAAGCTCCGGCGAAAAGTCCGCCGCCGGAGCCCGAAGTGCCCTATTTCTTCACTGGCGGGGTACCGTGGGTGTGGAAGCTCTCGATCGTCTTCAGCCCCCAGGCCTGGCCCTTCTTGCGCTCGGCCTCGGTCCAGACCACCGTTTCCCAGTCCGGGGCAAGGATCAGCCGTGCGCCTGCGTTGGCCAGTTCCACCCGGTTGCCCGCAGGCTCCCAGACATAAAGGAAGAACGTCCCCTGGATCGCGTGCTTGTGTGGGCCGGTTTCGATATGGACGCCGTTTTCGAGGAAGATATCGGCGGCGCGCAGGATATCCTCGCGCTGATCGGTGGCATAGGTCACATGATGCAGCCGCCCGTTTCCGCCACCGTGTTCCTCGGTGCAGGCCAGATCATAGGTCTTGTTGTTGACCGTGAACCAACAGCCGCCGATCCGGCCGTTATCAAGCTGGATCATCTCGGTCACGCGCGAGCCGAGGCAGGTCTGCATGAAGTCGCGGAATTCGCTGACATCCTCGGCCAGCAAGTTAAGGTGGTCGAGCCTGCGCGGGCACACCCCCTGCGCGTGGAAGCGGCTTGCCATGTTCTTCAGTGCTGGTTTGTCCTCCGGCCCCGGAACGTATCGGTTGGTGTCCCAGTAGAGCTCGAACACATGGCCGAACGGGTCCTCGAACCGGTAGGCCTTCCCGTGGCCAAGGTCGCCATCGACCCAGCCGTGGCACTTGAACCGGCTGGCCTCGATCACCGCCACGCGCCGTTCCAGCGCGGCCTCGGACGACACGCGATAGCCGATATGGGCAACCCCGGTGGTGTCGGAGGCCGTCAGTTTCAGCGAGTGAAACTCGTAATCGTCCCAGGCGCGCAGGTAGGCAGAGTTGCCCTCGCGCCCGGACTCCTTCAGCCCATAGACGCGCGTGAAGAAATCGAGGCTTTCCTCGAACTTGTCGGTCAGAACTTCCACATGGCCCAGGTGGGCGACGTCATAGCAAGGTTCCGTCACAGGTGTCCTCCCTCTCCTGCTGGACCCGGTTGTTGGCCTATCCCTTCATGCAGGCGGCCATCAGCCGGTACGTGATCTGCGCGGCGGTGAAATCCCACGCCGCATTTCCATCAGGCGCCAGTTCCACCACGTCGAACCCGACGCAGCGGCGGCCCTTCAAGGCGTGCTCGACAAGGTGGAGCGCCTGGTAATAGCCCAGTCCACCCGGCACCGGCGTCCCAGTCGCGGGCATCTGCGCGGGGTCAAGCCCATCCACGTCGAAGCTGACATAGACCAGTTCGGGGAAATCGTCCGGCAGGTCCACCGCGTGAATGTTGCCGGTCACCAACTCTTCGGCATCGCGGAACACCACGTCACGGGCGCGGCGGCTGGCGTCCTCGTCGGCCGACAGCGCCCGGATTCCGAATTGCGCAAGGCTGTGCCCCTCTTCGGTCAGCAGGTTCATGACCGAGGCGTGGGAATGTTTCTCGCCCTGGTAGGCCACCCGCAAGTCTGCGTGGGCGTCGATCTGCACGATGCCAACCTTCTGCCCAAGCGCCCGCGCGACGCCGGTCACGGCGCCATAGGTCAGCGAATGTTCACCCCCCAGCATCACCGGGATCTTCCCGGTTTTCACCGCAGCCTCGGTGCGGGCGGCCAAACGCTCCATCACCTCGGGCAGCGGGCCCGAGCAATCCAGCGGCGCCTCGGTGAAGATGCCATCGGCACAGGGTTCTTCCCCGGCGCAGATCCGCTCCAACTCGTTCGAGGCCTCGATGATGGCATAGGGGCCGTTCTCGGTGCCCGATCCATAGGACACCGTGCGCTCCAGCGGCGCGGGGATCACCCGGAACCGGGCGGTTTCGCCCCGTTCGGCCTCGGTCAGTTCGCTATCGAGAAAGATCGACATGGGTCCTCATGACAGGCGTGACTTGAAATCGGAGTATTCGAACTGGCGCACGATACGCAATGCGTCGGTTTCGCTGTTCCAGATCGCGATCGCGGGCAGTGGCACCCCGTTGAACGTGTTGGTCTTGACCATCGAGTAATGCGCCTGGTCGAGGAAAGCGAAGCGGTCGCCCACCTTCAGCGGATGATCCCAAGCGTAATCGCCGATCACGTCGCCAGCGAGGCAGGACGGGCCGCCCAGCCGGTAGGTATGACCCACGTCTGCCTCGCCCAGCATCGCCGGGCGATAGGGCGCCTCGATTACATCCGGCATGTGGCAGGTGGCCGAAACATCGGTGATCGCCAGGTTCATCCCGTTGCGCGGCAGGTCGAGGATTTCGCCCACCAGGATACCGGCGTCCAGCGCCACCGCCTCGCCCGGTTCGAGGTAAACCTCCAGACCGGTACCGGCGCGGATCTCCTTGATGAACCGCACCAGCGATTCCCGGTCATAATCGGCGCGGGTGATGTGGTGGCCGCCGCCGAAATTGATCCAATTCAGGCGCGGGAAGAACCGTTCGATCCGCGGGCAGACGGCTTCCCAGGTGCGGGCCAGCGGCTCGAACCCCTGTTCGCAGAGCGTATGCATGTGCAGCCCGTCTACGCCCTCGAGCGCGGCCTCGTCCAGTTGCGACACGGGCATCCCCAGCCGAGAGTTCGGGGCGCAGGGATCGTATTTCGCCACCTCGCCCTCGGAATGTTCGGGGTTGATCCGAAGCCCCACCTGCACCGGATGGGTCGCGCGGCGGACATTGGGCAGAAACCGGTCCTTCTGGGCTGGCGAGTTGAAGATCAGGTGGTCCGACAGCGCGACGATCTCGTCAATATCCTGCGCCTTGTACCCAGCACAGAAGGTCGCGACCTCGCCGCCGTATTCCTCGCGCCCCAGCCGCGCCTCGTAGACGCCCGAGGCACACGTGCCCTCCAGGTAGCGCATCACCAGCGGCGCCAGCGAGAACATGGAAAACGCTTTCAGCGCCGACAGCACATGCGCGCCCGAGCGCTTGCCCACATCGGCCAGGACCGAGAGGTTGTTCTCGATCGCGACCTCGTCCACCACGAAACAGGGGGACGGGACGCGCGACAGGTCGAAGTTCCGGAACGCGCCGGGATCGCCTGCCTGTGTCTGCATCATTTCGGCCATCTGAAAATCCTTGAACTCATGAAAATGCCGGGGCGTAGGACACGTCCGCCGGGGGCTTCAGCGCACCGGATTTCAGCTCCGACGCCATGAAATACGGGCCGGAATAGGGCGTGGCGAAGCCTTTGGCGGCCGCCACGGAAAACCCGAACCGCGAGTAATAATTTGGATCGCCCAAGACGAAGACCGCTTCCCATCCTGCGTTCCGTGCCAGGTTCAGGCCCTGTTCAATGAGGGCCGCGCCAATCCCCTGTTTCTGAAAGTCCGGGGCAACTGCCACAGGCGCCAGCCCAAGGGCGCGAAACGGTGCGCCCATGGGTGAAAAGAGGACATGGCCCACGATCTCGCCATCCCTTTCGGCAACCAGCGAGATCGCCGCATCCCCGTCCGCGCGCAACTGGTCCACCAGACGGGCCTCATCCTCCTGCCCGAAGGCGGCCGCGACCAGAAAGCGGATCGCCTCCTGGTCGCCGTCACGCTCCGGGCGGATCTGCATCAGAACTCCACCGGACCGGGCAGTTCATGCACCTCCCAAGGCAGACCCTGGGTGTTCAGCATGTCCATGAAGGCATCCGGATCCAGTTGCTCCATGTTCCACACGCCCGGATCGCGCCAGATACCCTTGAGCATCATCGCCGCGCCGATCATCGCCGGAACGCCGGTGGTGTAGCTGACCGCCTGGCTGCCGACCTCGCGGTAGCATTCCTCGTGGTCGCAGATATTGTAGATGTAATAGGTCTTTTCGCCCGAGCCGTCCTTGGCCTGGCCGGTGACAATATCGCCGATGCAGGTCTTGCCCTTGGTCAACTCGCCCAGTTCGGACGGGTCAGGCAGCAGGGTCTTGAGGAACTGGATCGGGATGATCTCGACCCCGTTGTGCATCACCGGGTCGATCCGGGTCATGCCCACGTTCTGCAGCACCTTGGCATGCATGATATAGGCGTCGCCGAAGGTCATCCAGAACCGCGCACGCTCGATCTCGGGGAAGTGCTTGGAAAGGCTCTCAAGCTCCTCGTGATACATCAGGTACATGTTCTTCTTCCCCACGCCGGGGAAGTCGAACTCGACCTTGTGGCTCATCGCCGGGGTGATCTGCCAGTCGCCCTTTTCCCAGTGGCGGGCGTCGGCCAGAACCTCGCGCAGGTTGATTTCCGGGTTGAAGTTGGTGGCGAAGGCCTTGGTGTTGTCGCCGCCGTTGCAGTCCAGCACGTCGATCTGGCGGATGCTGTCCAGCTTGTGCTTCTTCAGCCAGGTCGCAAAGACGCTGGTCACGCCCGGATCGAAGCCCGAGCCCAGAACCGCGGTCAGGCCCTTTTCCTTGAACTTGTCCTGGTAGGCCCACTGCCAGTGATATTCGAACTTGGCCTCGTCCTCGGGCTCGTAGTTTGCCGTGTCGAGGTAGTGGATCCCGGCCTCGAGGCAGGCATCCATCAGCTTCAGGTCCTGGTAGGGAAGCGCCAGGTTCACCAGGATCTCGGCCCCGGTTTCCTTGATCAGCTTGACCACGGCCCCCACGTCCATCGCGTCCACCTCGGCGGTGGCGATCTCGACGCCGGTTCGCTCCTTCACCGACTTGGCGATATCGTCGCATTTGAACCTGCGGCGCGAGGCCAGGGTGATCTTGGTGAAGATCTCCGGGTTCATCGCCATCTTGTGCACCGCAGCGGAGGACACGCCCCCTGCCCCGATCACCAGAACATTGCCCATTCTGTTACCTCCTAAGTCGGTTATTCGTAATAGGTATAGCCTTCGATGCTGTCGCGATAGGCCCGCAACAGCGTCTTTCGGTCGGCCGAGCGCAAAGAGCCCGCTGAGATCGAGTTGTCCACCAGCTTGCGGAAGGCCGCGACACAGTGGCTGGGGTCGTATTCCACGTAGGACAGCACCTCGGCGATGGTGTCGCCCTCCTGTTCGTGCAGCAGGTCGAACCCGCCATCGGCGCGCAACTGGATCGTGGCGACGTTGGTATCACCGAACAGGTTGTGCAGATCGCCCAGCGTCTCCTGGTAGGCGCCCACGAAGAAGACGCCCATGTAATACGGGGTCTTCTCGGGCAACGTATGCACCGGGATCGAGGGTGACTCCCCGTCGGCCAGGATGAAGCGGTCCACCTTGCCGTCGCTGTCGCAGGTGATGTCGGCCAGCACCGCGCGCCGGTCGGGCGCCTGGTCCAGCATCTGCAGCGGCATGATCGGATGCACCTGGTCGATCGCCCAGACATCCGGCAGCGACTGGAACAGCGAAAAATTGCAGTGGTAGATATCGGCGAATTTCTCAAGCTGCTGGGACAGTTCGTACTCGTCCTCCAGGCTCGCCGCATGGGCGCGGATACGGTTCATCAGGTGCATGTAGACCCGCTCGGCCCGTGCCATCTGCCGCAGCCCGATATAGCCACGCCGGAACAGCGCCCTGAGCTCATCACGGTAGAAGGTCGCGTCGTTCCAGCATTCCTGCAGCCGCTCGGGCTTCAGGTAGTCGCTGACCGCCACGAGGTCGGTCATCATGTGGTGGTCGTCGGGTTCCGCCGCCGGAGCCGTCGCGGAATCGTAGAGCGTCGCCTCCAGCACGTTGAAGATCAGCATCGACGAGGTCGCCACGATCGCGCGCCCGCTCTCGGTTACGAGGACCGGATGATCCACCCCGGCCTCGTCCATCGCGTAGCCCACCATCTCGACGATATTGGCGGCATATTCCGCGACCGTGTAGTTGATCGAGTTCTCCGAGGCGCGTTTTTCGCCGGTGTAATCCACGCCCAGGCCACCGCCCAGGTCCAGGTGGGTCAGCGGCACGCCTTCCGAGGTCATCTCGGTGAAATACCGACACGCCTCGTTCACCGCACGGCGCACATCGTTCACATCCGGCACCTGGCTGCCCAGGTGCGAATGCTGCAGCTTCAGGCAATGCAGCAGGTTGTTCTCGCGCAGCTTGTCGATCACCGCCACAAGCTGATCGGTATTCATCCCGAAGGTCGACCGGTCGCCCGAGCTTTCCGACCAGTTGCCGCTGATCTTCTGCGTGAGCTTCACGCGAACGCCCAGTATCGGCTCCACGTCCAGCTCCTTGCAGACCTCGATTACCGTGTCGGTCTCCAGCGGGCTTTCCAGCACGATCACCGTGTTGAAGCCCAGCTTGCGCGACAGCGTCGCCAGCCGGATGAACTCGGCGTCCTTCACCCCGTTGCACACCACCAGCGCGTCCTTGGCCAGCGGATGCGCCAGCGCGATCACCAGCTCGGGCTTGGAGCCCGCCTCCAGCCCGTAGTTAAACTCGCGCCCGTATTCCACGATCCGGTCCACCACCTGCGCCTGCTGGTTCACCTTGATCGGGAAAACACCCCGGTATTCATTGCGATAGCCGCTGCGCTCGATCGCCTCCTGGAAACAGGTGTTGATCTTGCGGATCTCGTGCTCGAGGTACCCCGTCACCCGCAGCAGCATCGGCACGTGCACGCCGCGCTGATCCAGATCACCCAGGATCTCGGGCAGGGAGGTCGGCGGCGCATCCGGCACCAACGGGTTCTTCAGCGCCAAGTCGCCGTTCGGGAGCACGCAGAAATGCTCGTCCCCCCAACGGTCGACCCCGTAGATCGCCCCGAAATCCTGCTGTTCCGCGACCCCTGTGGCCTGGTCCATAGCGTCAACCCCCTGTACGCGGCCCGATGTCCCGGGGTCACGCCCCGGCCCTTTGGTCCTTGGGTCGATAGAACAGCCAGAGGTCACACGCAAGCGCCGCCCCGCGAATTCCAAGCCTAGCCGGCCTGCACCTCGGCCGCCCAACACCGGCCGAAGTGAAGCTGGACGCCATAGCCGCCAAGGGCCTGGTAGAGCCGGTCGCTGATCGCCACCTCGCCCTTCAGGCCATGCTTTATTCGGATATCCAGCTCATCTGCTCTTCCCTGCTGTTGACGCAAAAAAGCAGATCAGTCCGCGACGCACAACTATCGAGTGATAGCGCTACTAAGAATTCAGCCCGTGTGCGACGCCCGCTCCAGGTCAAGCTCCCGCGCGTTGGGGCAGAAGCCGGGCGCGTCGGTGGGGTCATCCTGTTCCAGCAGCCAGTCGATGCAGACCTGCGCGTTGCGGCATTCGAAGCAGGCGGTGATCATCCCCCGCTCGCGCTCGTCCAGCGGCGGGGCAACGCCGCGTTCCACGGGGGCGCCGCACAGTTCGCGCATCTTCCGACGCATCGCCATACGGACCTCGAAGGCCCCGACCTCGGTTTCCAACGGGTTCTGCGACATGGCTCTACTCCTTCGGGCTGATGAGGAGAGAATAGCCACGAGCGACCCGGCCACCTTGACCTCGGTCAAATGGCGCGGCCCGCATCGAACCGGAAGTCCGATAAAAGTCCGATAGAATTCCGATGAAATTCCGATCGCGATTTTAGGGGATTTCCCGGGATCCGGATTGGAGCGGGTGAAGGGAATCGAACCCTCGTCGTCAGCTTGGGAAGCTGCTGCTCT
>JABURR010000044.1 GCA_014762635.1 Paracoccaceae bacterium | reverse complement strand
GTGGCGGAGACGAAGGGATTCGAACCCTCGAGACGGTTTCCCGTCTACTCCCTTAGCAGGGGAGCGCCTTCGACCACTCGGCCACGTCTCCGCGGACGGGTCTAGCGGAAGATTTGGCGGGAACACAACCGAAAAATGCGAATTGCTGCGAGGTTGCGGCATGTCGGCGATACCTTGGTCTCTGCCGGCGTCCTGTGGCTGCCAAGTACTGAAAGCCAGGGCCATTCCAAAACAAAAGGCCCCGTCAGGGGCCTTGTCTTATTGGTCGGAGTGAGAGGATTCGAACCTCCGACCCCTGCCTCCCGAAGACAGTGCTCTACCAGGCTGAGCTACACTCCGACCGTGGGCGGCGGAGTACTGTGTTCAGAGCAGTTTGGCAAGGGGCCAATCACTTGGAATCGCGCAATCTCAGCCAGGCGCTGATCCGCGGCATCGTCGGCGTCGCCCAGCGGGTGCGGGTTTCCAGGACCGGGTTATTGGCGGAATTGCCACGGCTTTCACGCAGGACGATGTAGAGACCGCTTGCGATGATAACGCCGGCCCCAATCAGGGTGCCCTGGTCGGGCAGTTCCTCGAAGAAGAAATAGCCATAGGCCGTGGCCCAGAGGATCTGGGAATATTGCATCGGCGCGACCATGGCCGCCTCGGCCATGCGGTAGGCGGCGATCAGGAAGAGGCCGGCGATGAACGCGAAGCTGGCGACGATGGCGATGAGGCCCAGGTGCTCTACCGGCATCGGCTCGTAGACGAAGGGCAGAGCACAGGCCATCACCACGAAATTCGCGGTGAGCGGGTAGAGGAGCAGCACGGCGCTGCGCTCGTCCCGGCCGATCTTGCGTACGACGACCGAGGCCAGGCCGCTGAAGATCGCACCGATCATTGCGGCCAGGTGGCCCGGCTGGAGTTCCGCCGACCCCGGGCGCAGGACGATGAGCACCCCGCCCAGGCCCACGAGGACGGCCAGTCCCCGACGCAGGCGGACAACCTCTCCGAGGATCGGGATTGAGAGCACGGTGATGACCAGGGGCGAGGCGAAGAGGATCGCGTAAACCTGGGCCAGGGGCAGCACCGAGAAGGCGTAGAAGGTACACAGGCCCGACACCACGATCGAGGAGGTCCGCAGAGCGGTCCACCTGGGATGCTTGGGGCGCAGGTTATCCGCCTTTGCATCATGCAGCAGCATGAGCGCGACCAGCGGGTAGGTCAGAAGGACGCTGAAGAAGATGATATGGAACGGGGCGTAATACCCGCCCAGCGTCTTCACGGCCACGTCATGGGTGGCGAAGATGCCGAAGGCGACCAATGCCGCGAGGACGCCGCGCAGGTTGGAGGTGGCTGTGCTCGACATGGGTGGGTTCGGTTCGGCCCTTGATCTGTCTGGCCTCACCGTTGGCGATAACACCCCGGGGGTCAAGCCCTGCAGGTTGCAGGGATTTTCACACGCTCGCCCTCGCGGCCTTTCGTATTGTTTTATGGCCGGAGTGGTCATATGTTTTTACCAATCGGACAAGGCGCAGAACATGCCATTTGAAAAGATCCGCTCGGAGAAACTCGCGTCCTCCGTGGTGAAACAGGTCGAACTTCTGATCCTGCGGGGCATCCTGCGGCCGGGGGACCGACTTCCGTCCGAACGCGATCTTGCAGAGAAAATCGGGGTCTCGCGCCCGTCCCTGCGAGAGGCGGTTTCGGACCTGCAGGCCCGCGGACTTCTGGTCAGCAAGGCGGGCGCGGGCATCTACGTGGCGGATGTGCTTGGATCAGCCTTCTCCGAGGCGCTGATCCGGCTTTTCGCGGAACATGACGAGGCGCTGTTCGACTACATTGCGTTCCGCCGGGACATGGAAGGCCTGGCGGCAGAGCGCGCCGCCAAATATGGCTCTCCGACAGACCTGAAGGTTGTCGACACCGTGTTCCAAAAGATGGAGACGGCTCACAAGCGAAAGGCGCCCGAGGAAGAGGCGGCGCTCGACGCGAAGTTTCACATGGCGATCATCGAGGCGAGCCATAACGTGATCATGCTGCACATGATGCGCTCGATGTTCGACCTGCTGCGCGAAGGCGTGTTCTATAATCGCCAGGTCATGTTCGATCAGCGCACCACGCGCGAGGCGCTGCTGGACCAGCACCGGGCAATCAACACCGCACTGCAGGCAAGGGACCCGGTCGCGGCCCGCAGGGCCGTGGAAGCGCATCTGAACTACGTGGAAGCGGCGCTGACGCAGCAACGAAAATCCGAGCGGAACGAGGTGATCGCGCGCCAGCGGTTCGAGAAGGAACTCTCGCGCTAGGCGTGCTGTCAAAGCAAAAAGGCCCGGAGAAAGCTCCGGGCCTTTTTGGATAGATCGTCTGACCAATCAGTGCAGCTTTGCGTCCACCGTCTTGATCGAGTCCTCAATCATCTGGTTACCGTCCACTGCGGTCATCTTGGCGCTGATCACCTCACCGGCGACCTGGACCGCGATCTGTACCGCGCGATCCTTGACCTCTCTCACAGCGCTGGCCTGGGCAGAGGCAAGCTGCTCCTCGGCTGCAGTAAGTCGGCGTTCGATCGTGCGTTGCAGCTCGGCCTGGGCCTGGCGCGCGGCCTCGGCGGCTTCTTCCTTGGCGTGGGCCACGATACGGTCCGCCTGTTCCTGCACCTCGGCCTGCTTGCGCTCGTAAGAAGCCAGAACGGTCTGGGCCTCTTCACGCAGCGCGCGCGCCTCGTTCAGGTCGGCGGTGATGCTCTCGGCCCGCTTGTCGAGGATGCCGGTAATCATGCCCGGCACCTTGAAGTAGACAAGAACGCCGATGAACACGATGAAGGCCAGCAGCACCACGAAGTCGGTGTTGCCAAGCGAGAAGAACGGCCCCGAAGCGGCAAGCGCCGGCGAGGCGGCGAAGATGGCGGCAAGCGTCAGTTTCTTCATCGCCCTACCCTTTCAACTTGGCCGTGACGGCCTTGTCGATAGCCTTCTGATCGGCCTTCAGCCCCAGCGTCGACACGATTTCGGCGGCAGCTTCGCGAGCCACGTCCTTGATCGCATCCATCGCGCCGGCGCGGATCTCTCCGATCGCCTTTTCCGACTCGGCGGCTTTCGCCGAGATCTCGGCATCGGCCTTGGCCGTCGCAGCATCCAGTTCGGCCTGCATCTCTGCCTTGGCTTCCCCGACGATGCGATGCGCCTCGGCGCGTGCATCGGCAAGCGCCTGATTATAGGCTTCCTCGGCCTCTTCCGCCTTCTTCTTCAGCTCTTCGGCCGCGGCCAGATCGTTGGTGATCGTGCCCTGACGCTCTGCCAGAACGGCAGCGATGCGCGGCAGCGCAACGCGCGACAGGATGAAGTAGATCACGACGAGCGTGACCAGAAGCCAGAAGATCTGGTTCGGGAAGGTGGCGAAATCGAGTTGCGGCATTCCTACCGCGGACTCGGCCGCCTCGGCCCCTTTCGTTTCTGTTGCCATGTCGTCCTCCTGGACCCCGTTTTACACCGGACGGGCCACGAGGGCCCGCCCGACTGTGAAGACGGAAAGAAGGCTTAGACGGCGAACATCAGCAGAAGGGCGACGAGGAACGAGAAGATCCCCAGAGCTTCTGCGAAGGCGATGCCGATGAACAGCGTCGCGGTCTGAGCGGCAGCAGCCGACGGGTTGCGCAGGGCGCCCGCCAGGAAGTTACCGGCAACGTGGCCCACACCGATAGCGGCAGCGCCCGAACCGATGGCGGCCAGACCGGCGCCGATGAATTGACCCATTTGTGCGATATCGCCTTCCATGTCCGTCTCTCCTTAGGTTGGAATTGGCTAGATAGGGGTGATGACCTGACCGTCAGTGATGCGGATGCAGCGCGTCTTTCAGATAGACGCAGGTCAGGATGGTGAACACGTAGGCCTGGATGAAGGCCACGAGAACTTCGAGTGCGTAGACCGCCGAGATCGCGAGGATCGAGGCCGGGGCGACCCAGGCCACCGCGGCGAACCCGGCGAACACCTTGATCACCGCGTGACCGGCCATCACGTTGCCGGCAAGACGGATCGAGTGGCTCACGGGCCGCACGAAGTAGGAAATCAGCTCGATGATCGCCAGAATCGGGCGCAGCGCCAGCGGCGCCGACGACACCCAGAACAGGCCCAGGAACGACGCGCCGTTCTTGACGAAACCCAGAATCGTGACGGTCAGGAAGACCAGCGCCGCAAGCACCGCGGTCACGGCGATGTGCGAGGTGGTGGTGAAGCTCATCGGGATGAGGCCAAGGAAGTTGGCGAAGACGATGAACAGGAACAGCGTCATGATGTAGGGGAAGAACTTCAGCCCGTCCTTGCCGGCCACGTCCTCGACCATCTTGTAGATGAAGCCATAGGCCATTTCGGCAACCGACTGAGAGCGGCTCGGAATGATTGCGCGCCGCGAGGTTCCGATCACCATCAAGCCGACAACGGCAAGAATGGCGAGGAACAGCCACAGCGTCACGTTCGTGATCGTGAACATGCCCACCGGCCCGTCGCCAAGCAACGGCTTGACGATGAACTGATCCATCGGATGGATTGCGAGACCGCCAGCTTCCCCTTGCGCTTCCGTCGCCACGTCTAGTCCCTCTCGTCTCGGGCGGAGGTTTCCGCCGCATCTTTCATTTGAATTTCACGTGCGGTTCGGAGCATCACGTTCACCCCCGCGGCGAAACCCAGCAATATGAACAGCACCATCAGCCAGGGCTTGGTGCCGAAAAGTCCGTCGAGCCCGTATCCGATCGCGAACCCAAGTCCAAGGCCCGACACCAGCTCAATGACCATGCGCCAGGCGAGATTTGCCTGCGAATAGTGCTCTTCCATGTGGGGCTTGGGCGCCTGCGTGCCCTTCGCCTTCTCGATCCGCTCTTCAAGCTGCTTCAGCCGCTCTTTTTCATGCGCATCGATCATGACAAAGCCCCCTCGGACAGTCGGGCGCAAACTATGAGCGGCGTGTGCGCGAGTCAATGCCGGAAGAGTCCTCAGGACTTTCCTGCAAGTCATTGTTTTAAAATTGAATTTTTATTAAGCGTGCATCTGCGACAACTTGGCGGCAGCCGCTGGCAAGCCGAATTGCGTCAGGACACCTTATTCAACTGAACGGTTGAGCAATCCGGTGCTCCGTCCTTTTCGGACACCATCGACAACGCGGCATTGGCAATCATGCGCCACTTCTGCTCCAATGAAGGACGAGCCGCCGCGCAGACACCCCAGGAGCTTCGATTGAGCGTCATCGTTCACATTGGTTCGCCGAAGACCGGAACGACTTCCATTCAGAACACCCTGTCGCAAAACGAGGCGGCGCTTTCGCAGTTGGGGTTCAGGTATGCGCGCGCGTTTCGCAAGGGCCCTTCCCACAACTTCATGACCGTCCTGCTACGGCAGGGTGAGGGGGCGTTCGTTGCCCGAAAGCTGGACCGTGAGGCGCGACTGTCAGACACGGCCCAGATCATCCTGTCCAGCGAATTGCTTTTCGCGCTCGACGGCGGCGCATTGCTCGAGCAGGCTCTCTCGCCAAACCTGAAGGACGATCTCAGGATCATCTGCTACCTCAGACGGCCCGATCTCTACGCCGAGGCCATGTTCAAGCAACGCCTCAAATCGGGGAAACTCCGCGTCCCGTTCCGCAAATTCCTGAGAACGCGCATGGAGACGCTTCGATATCTGCCGATACTCAAGCAGTTCTCGCAGCGGTTCGGGCAGACGGTCCTCGTTCCACGCATATTCTCGTCGACCACACTGTCCGGCGGCGATGTCGTCGAGGACTTCCTCGACTTGGTTGGAGTGCGCGACCGGAGCGACCTCGCCAAGGAGCACGGCCAATCGAACAAGACATTGTCGCTCGAAGCCTCTCAGGCCGTCGGAGAGATCACGTTCAACTCCTCGAAAGAGCGACGCGACACGATCCGTCATCTCATGCTGACGGCCGATGCGGCACTCTTCAGATCCCGCGACATCCTGGATCCGACTGCGCGATCTGAACTGCTGAATTCCGTGTCCGAAGACCTCGAACAAATCCGCCACATGTATTTCCCGGACCGCGAGCAACTCTTCTCCACGCATGATCTTGAGCAAAACTCCGACGCACCCTGGCCCAGCCCCCAGCAGCGCAGGGAAAGCCTCGAATTGGCACGGCAGGTCGTCGCGGAGGCACACCAAGCGATCAGCGCCCGAGCGGAAGGCTGAACGAATAAGACCGGTGGCCGGGCTTTGAGGTGACAGCCCGCGAGGCCGGGTGCTAGTAAAAAGTCCTACGCAATGATCCGGACGATCCGAATTGTCATCCAATCTCGACACCGTCTTTGCCGCCCTCGCCGATCCGACCCGGCGGGCGATCCTGTCGATGCTGCTCGAGGATGACATGGCGGTCACCGACGTGGCCGAACCGTTCGAGATGTCGCTTGCCGCGATTTCCAAGCACCTTGGCATCCTGACCCGCGCGGGCCTCATCAGCCAGGAAAAGCGCGGGCGGGTAAAATGGTGCAAGCTCGAACCCGACGCGCTGCGCGCGGCCTCTGTCTGGATGCAGGGCTTCGGGCAATTCGACCGGATGGATTTCGACGCCTTCGAACGGTTCCTCGACGCCGAGCTTGGGCAGGAGCCGCCCGACCCGGCCTAGTGCTCGTTCTTCAGAAGCAGCGCCAGCGCCACCACCGTCAGCGCCACGCCCAGCAGGATCAAACCGCTTGGCGCGCCGTGGCCCAGCGCGACCTCCCACAGGATGACCCAGGTCGGCGTCAGGTAGGTATAGGCCATGACCTTGGCCGAAGGCAGCCGCAGCGAGGCGAATTGCAACAGCGTGAAGGTCGTCGCCCCGGCAAAGACCGAAGTATAGCCGATCGTAACCCAGACCAGCGGTCGCAGGCCCGACCAGTCCGTCGCCCAGATGTCGCTCCAGCCCCAGGCGGTCAGCGCGATGAAGCCCGCGACCAGCATCCCGAAGGTATAGGTCAGGTAGTGCTCACCCCGCGACAGGCCCCGCGCCACCGTGGGATAGATCGCATGGGCTACGCAGCCCCAGAAGAAGATCGACTCGCCCGTCCCGATCTCGAAGGCCATGAGCGCGCCAAGGTCGGCCCGGAAGATCACCCAAAGCGCCCCTGCCCCACCGATGCTCAGCGCCAGCGCCATGCGCGGCGTGGTGATCTGGCGCAAGATCAGGTAGCCGAAGACCGCCGACATCGCGGGTGTGAGGGTAAACATCGCCGCGCTGGACACCGGCGGCGCGGTTTTCAGCCCCTCGAACATCAGCACGAAATAGGTGGCGAACAGCGTCCCCAGCACGGCATAGCGCCAGGGCGCCGTGAAATCCGCGCGGCTGGGCTTGGCGATGATCAGGCTCAGGCTGCCGATCAGAACCGAGGCAATGAAGAACCGGACCGAGTTCAGCGCCGCTGGCGCGATCTCGTTGGCGACCATGCCGCCCAGGCTGAACGATCCCGCGATCAGGGCGGAAAAGGCCAGCATCGCCAGATGCCCGCGCAGCGCCTCGTCCCGGGGCGTGATTACACTGTCGACTGCCATTCCTTGGCCTTGCCCTTCAGAAAACTCAGAAGGGCCTGTACCTTACTGGTACGGTGCAAGTCCACATGGGTCACGAGCCAGAGCGGCGCATTCCAATCGCTTTGACGCGGCAAGACCTCCACCAGGTCGGGGTTGCCGCTGGCCGCGCGACGGGTGACGAAGCCGATCCCGGCTCCGCTTTCCACGGCGGCCGCGATTGCCCGCTCATCGCTTCCGCGGAAGATAATCCGGTCGGGCGGCACATTGGCCTGCAGCCAGCGGAAGAAGGGCGCGCGGCTTTGCGCCTCGTCCGGCCCGACGAAATGGTGAGCGCCGAAATCCTCGGGACCCTTCGGCAGCCCCATGCGATCAACGTAAGCGCGCGCCGCATAGAGGCCCGGGGTCAGGGTGAGGAAGGGCTGGACCACGTTGTCCGGATCCTGCGGGGCCGCCCCGGCGCGGATCGCCACGTGGGCCTCGCCATACTCCAGGCGGAAAAGGCGCGAGTCGGTCAGAAGCCGGATCACCAGCCCGGGGTGGTCCTGCTGGAACTCGGTCAGCGCGGGAACCAGCATATCGGACATAGAGGCCAGCGCGGTCACCACCAACTCGCCGCTCACGCCATCGCCATGGCCCTTGATGCGGCCCACGAGTTGGGTGAACTGATCGTCGGTGGCCTGCGCCACCTGCAGCAGATCGGCCCCGGCCTCGGTCGGGGTGTAGCCGCGCGCATGGCGCTGAAAGAGCTTCACGCCCAAACGTGCCTCAAGCGCGTCGACGTGGCGGATCACCGTGGCATGGTGAACCCCCAGGTATTCAGCGGCTCCGCTCACGGTCCCCAGGCGCGCGACCTGAAACGCGGTACGGATTTCATCCCAGTTTTCGACCGGCATAACGACACACCCACAAACAAAAAAACCATCAACACCCGGTGGTGTGATGAGGGTAACCGGTATCTAGACCATAGCGGGGCGAATCCAAGGCAAGCGGCGACTTTTGAAGTGTATTTCAGCCCTTTCGGACCTGTCTCGTCTCGTCTGTGTCCTCCAGCATGACCGAAAGCAGCCGTTCGGCCTGTCGGCGATCCCCGGGCGCAAGGCCGGTATCGTGCCATTCCTGCGCCAGCGCCAAACGCTCAAGGTCCAGCACCTGCTGCAGGGTCGTGACCCTCGGCCCGCCGTTGCGCATGTGGTCCATCAGCCGGTGCGAGTGCAGGATCGTCGGCCGCGCGTCCAGCGGCTCCCACGCATCCAGCATCGTGACGCGGCGCAGGTTGAACTCGGGCGGCAGCACGTAGAACCGCAGATCGGATTGCCACAGCAGGTCCTTCAGGACGATCTGGTCGCGGAACAGCCCGCTTTCCATGTAGCGCCGCAGCCACTCGGCCAGGAACAGGCGCATGGCCTCGCTGCGGCGATAGAGCATCACCCCGGAATTGAGCTGCGGAAAGGCATAGGGCGTTTCCAGCTCCAGCCCCTCGCGCACCAGGTCCGAGCGGCGGCGCACATCATGGGCCAATGCCAGATCGAACCGCTCCACCAGGTCGAAGACCGAGCCCAGCGGCGCCAGCACCAGCGTGTCGCAATCAAGGTAAAGCGTGCGCTCGAACCGCGACAGCGGCAGGCACTCCAGCTTGACGCGGGGGTGGACCCGGGGCACCGGGTGCACCTGGTCGAACATCCCCAGATCCCCCGCCTCCCCCAGATCGGTGAACAGGTCCACCGCCAACCCCGGGTTGGTCTGCCTCAGGCTCAGCGCCGATTGCCGCGCCAGCGACAGGTAGTCCTCTCCGGTCGCCACATAGATGACCCCGTCGCGCATATCCGTCTCCCCCGGGGCCAAGCCCCCTGTCCCGCAACGCAGCTTGACACATATGCCCCCGCCGCGTAAACGAGCGCGACTCCGGAAGTGACATAGCTTCCGGTCCCCGGGGTGTCCGGGGATCGCCTCCCACCAGCGCGTTGCGCCCGTGGGAGCATTTGTGTTTTGAGCGGTCGCTACCTATCTGGCGATCATGGTGCAACGGTCGATGGAGGGCTGAGCATGTTCGAGAACCTGTCTGAACGCCTGTCCGGTGTCCTCGACCGGCTGACGAAACAGGGCGCGCTGAGCGAGGACGACGTCGCGACCGCCCTGCGCGAAGTGCGCGTGGCGCTGCTCGAGGCCGACGTCTCGCTGCCCGTGGCGCGCAGCTTCATCAAGGCGGTGCAGACCAAGGCCACCGGCCAGGCGGTCACCAAGTCGGTGACGCCGGGCCAGCAGGTGGTGAAGATCGTCCATGACGAGCTGGTCCATGTCCTGTCCGGCGAAGATGGCGAGCCCGGCGCGCTCAAGGTCGACAACCCGCCCGCGCCGATCCTGATGGTCGGCCTGCAGGGCGGCGGCAAGACCACCACCACGGCGAAACTCGCCAAGCGCCTGAAGGAAAAGAACGGCAAGCGGGTGCTGATGGCGTCGCTCGACGTGAACCGCCCGGCAGCGATGGAACAGCTTGCGGTGCTGGGCAAGCAGATCGGCGTCGATACCCTGCCCATCGTCATGGGTCAGAAGCCCGTGGACATCGCCAAGCGCGCCAAGCAGCAGGCCACGATGGGCGGCTATGACGTCTACCTGCTGGATACCGCGGGCCGCCTGTCGATCGACGACGAGCTGATGGCCGAGGTCGAAGCGGTGCGCGACGTGGCCAACCCGCGCGAGACGCTGCTGGTGGTCGATGGCCTCACCGGCCAGGACGCGGTCCACACCGCCGAGAATTTCGATGGCCGCATCGGCATCTCCGGCGTCGTTCTGACCCGGATGGATGGCGATGGTCGCGGCGGCGCGGCGCTGTCGATGCGCGCGGTCACCGGCAAGCCGATCAAGTTCGTGGGCCTCGGTGAAAAGATGGACGCGCTCGAGGAATTCCACCCCGAGCGGATCGCCGGCCGCATCCTTGGCATGGGCGATATCGTCAGCCTCGTGGAAAAGGCGCAGGCCACGCTCGAGGCCGAACAGGCCGAGCGCATGATGAAGCGCTTCCAGAAGGGTCAGTTCAACATGAACGACCTG
>JABURR010000068.1 GCA_014762635.1 Paracoccaceae bacterium | reverse complement strand
TTTTTTTTTTTTTTTTTTTCTGCGTTTTGTTTTCTTTCCGTGTTTGTGTTCGCGCCTGTGGTCACCCCTCTCCTCTCGTCGTCATCGTCTGCTTGGTAGACGGGACAGTCCAAGACCCGCCTTGCTGCGGCCCCGTCCCGACCACCCGGGCCTGATATCGCCCCCTTGCCCCGCTGTCGCGGCTGGCCTAGAACCGCCCTGTTTCAGACGGGGACAGGATTCATGCTCGACCATCTCAGCTACAGCGAACCCAAGGCGAAGGTCATCTCCGGCGCCAGGGAGGATTGGGAACTGGTGATCGGCATGGAGGTTCATGCCCAGGTCGCCTCGAAATCCAAGCTGTTCTCGGGCGCCTCGACGAAATTCGGCTCGGAACCCAACTCGAACGTGGCCTTCGTGGATGCGGCGATGCCCGGCATGCTGCCGGTGATCAACGAGTTCTGCGTCGAACAGGCGGTGCGCACCGGGCTGGGGCTGAAGGCCGAGATCAACCTGTTTTCCGCCTTCGACCGCAAGAACTATTTCTACCCCGACCTGCCGCAGGGCTACCAGATCAGCCAGCTTTACCACCCCATCGTGGGCGAGGGCGAGGTGATCGTGGACATGGGCCCGGGCGTGGCGCGGCGCGTGCGGATCGAGCGCATCCACCTGGAGCAGGACGCGGGCAAGTCGATTCACGACATGGACCCGCACATGTCCTTCGTGGACCTCAACCGCACCGGCGTGGCGCTGATGGAGATCGTCTCGCGCCCCGACATCCGCGGCCCCGAGGAAGCCGCCGCCTACGTGACCAAGCTGCGCCAGATCCTGCGCTACCTGGGCACCTGCGACGGCAACATGCAGAACGGCAACCTGCGGGCCGACGTGAACGTCTCGATCTGCCGTCCGGGCGATTACGAGAAATACCGCGAGACCGGCGATTTCGGCCACCTGGGCACGCGCTGCGAGATCAAGAACATGAACTCCATGCGGTTCATCCAGCAGGCCATCGACTACGAGGCGCGGCGCCAGATCGCTCTGGTCGAGGACGGCAAGCAGGTGGTGCAGGAAACCCGGCTCTACGATCCCGACAAGGGCGAGACGCGGTCGATGCGTTCGAAGGAAGAGGCGCATGATTACCGCTACTTCCCCGATCCCGACCTGCTGCCGCTGGAGATCGAGCAGGATTGGGTCGACGGCATCGCCGCGACCCTGCCGGAACTGCCCGACCAGAAGAAGGCGCGCTTCGTGACCGAGTTCGGCCTGACCGAATACGATGCCGACGTGCTGACCGCCGAGGCCGAGAGCGCCGCCTTCTTCGAAGAGGTGGCGCAGGGCCGCGACGGCAAGATGGCCGCGAACTGGGTCATCAACGAGCTTTTCGGCCGGTTGAAGAAAGAAGACCACGCGATCACCGAAAGCCCGGTTTCGGCCGCACAGCTTGGCGGGATCGTGGACCTGATCGCCAAGGGCGACATCTCGGGCAAGATCGCCAAGGACCTGTTCGAGATCGTCTATACCGAGGGCGGCGACCCGGCGAAGATCGTCGAGGACCGCGGCATGAAGCAGGTCACCGACACCGGCGCCATCGAGGCCGCCGTGGACGAGGTGATCGCCGCCAACCCCGCGCAGGTGGAAAAGGCCAAGGCCAATCCCAAGCTTGCAGGCTGGTTCGTGGGCCAGGTGATGAAAGCCACGGGCGGCAAGGCCAACCCCAAGGCTGTGAACGAGATCGTCTCGGCCAAGCTGGGCCTGTGATCCGACAAGGGAGCAACGCCAATGCCACGTTATGAATTCCGGGTGATCCCGGCCCCGCGCCGGGGCGAGAAGGCCCCGGGCCTGCGCACCACCGAGGACCGCTTCGCCAATACGCTCGAACAGGCGATGAACGAGATGGGCGAGGATGGCTGGGACTATGTCCGCACCGACCTGTTGCCCTGCGAGGAACGCGGGCTTACCGGGAAAAAGTCGATCACCGATCAGGCGATGATGGTGTTCCGCCGCGAAATCGGCACCGGCCCGGCAGCCGAGGACGAGGGTGTTCAGCCCAAGCGCGTGGGCGGCGCCCGGCGCGACGATCCCGGCGTCAAGGCCCCCGCCCCGCGCGTCGAGCCCGAGGAATAGCGCCTAGTCGCTGACGCTGATCCCCAGCGCGTGGATGCTGGTGACAAGCTCCTTGCCAAGTGCCTCGTGAATCGCGCGGTGGCGGGCGATGCGGCTCATGCCCTTGAAAGCTTCGGCGGCGATGGTCACCTGGAAGTGGCTCTCGCCCCCCTCGCGATAGCCCGCGTGGCCGCGATGTTTCTCGCTTTCGTCCACGACACGCAGCTCGCGCGGTGAAAACGCGGCGTCAAGCCGCTCGTGGATCTGGTCGGCAACAGCCATTTTTGTACCCTTCCCTCTTCAATACTTGGGAAAAAACTCTAAACTCACTGGTCCGAGTCGGAAAGGTGGCTCGCAAGAAATGGTGGACTGATGACAAACCGGGATCCTTTCGGGTTCGATATTTCCGTTTCCGCCGACAAGAAACGGCGGACGCGTGGCCGCCGCGGCATGTCGGGCGCGTTCGATACGTCGACCCGTGTCTGCGAACATCCCGGCTGCGACGAGGCGGGCAAGTACCGCGCGCCGAAATCGCCGGACCACCTGGATGAGTACCTGTGGTTCTGCAAGGACCATGTGCGCGAGTACAATCTGAAATGGAACTTCTTCAACGGCACCACCGAGGAAGAATTCGCCGAGTTCGTCGACAAGGACCGCGTCTGGGGTCGTGAGACCAAGCCCTTCGGCAAAAAGGGCCATGAAGACAAGGCCTGGTCGCGCCTCGGCATCGAGGACCCGCACGAGGTTCTGGGCGACAAGGCAACCCAGAACCCGGGCAAGAGCATCTCGGGCACCCGCCGCCTGCCGCCGACCGAGCGCAAGGCGCTGGACATCCTCGAAGCGCGCGACCACTGGACCCGCACCGAGATCCGCAAGCAGTACAAGAGCCTCGTGAAGGACCTGCACCCGGACATGAACGGCGGCAACCGCGACGACGAGGATCGCCTGCAGGAAGTCGTCTGGGCCTGGGACCAGATCAAGGACAGCCGCAACTTCAAGAACTGACGGGCTGACCGGGGTGTCGCGTAATTCGGGCCTTCCCCTTGCACCGCCCCGCGATATGTTCCACTAGAACTGACAAGTGACCCGCCCCGGCGGGCCAATGCGCACGAGGACGAAAATGGCGGACGGTACGATGGACAAGGCGATGAAACCCACCGAAGAGATCTCGGTTCGCGAGGTATTCGGCATCGACACCGAGATGACGGTCAAGGCCTTCGCCGACCGCTCGGACCGGGTGCCCGAGATCGACACCACCTACAAGTTCGATCCCGACACCACGCTCGCCATCCTGGCAGGCTTTGCCTACAACCGCCGCGTCATGATCCAGGGCTACCACGGCACCGGGAAATCGACCCATATCGAGCAGGTGGCCGCGCGGCTGAACTGGCCCGCCGTGCGTGTGAACCTCGACAGCCACATCTCCCGGATCGACCTGATCGGTAAGGACGCGATCAA
This sequence comes from Paracoccaceae bacterium, assembly GCA_014762635.1. Classification (GTDB taxonomy): domain Bacteria; phylum Pseudomonadota; class Alphaproteobacteria; order Rhodobacterales; family Rhodobacteraceae; genus JABURR01. The sequence goes on along the minus strand of JABURR010000068.1, from coordinate 75,105 downwards.
GCTGCGCGACGGCAAGCAGGTGACCGAATTCCAGGAAGGCATCCTGCCCTGGGCGCTGCGCAACCCCTGCGCCATCGTCTTCGACGAATACGACGCGGGCCGGGCTGACGTCATGTTCGTGATCCAGCGCGTGCTGGAGCATGACGGCAAGCTGACGCTGCTGGACCAGAACGAGATCATCACCCCGCACCCGAGCTTCCGCCTCTTTGCCACGGCCAACACCGTGGGCCTGGGCGACACCACCGGGCTGTACCACGGGGTGCAGCAGATCAACCAGGCACAGATGGACCGCTGGTCGCTGGTGGCCACGCTGAACTATCTGAGCCACGACGCCGAAACCGCGATCGTGCTGGCCAAGAACCCGCATTACAACACCGAGAATGGCCGCAAGACCATCGGCCAGATGGTGACCGTGGCCGACCTGACGCGCACCGCCTTCATGAACGGCGACCTCTCCACTGTCATGAGCCCGCGCACGGTGATCACCTGGGCCCAGAACGCCGCGATCTTCCGCAACGTGGGCTACGCGTTCCGGCTGAGCTTCCTGAACAAGTGCGACGAGCTGGAGCGCCAGACCGTGGCCGAGTTCTACCAGCGCTGCTTTGACGAGGAACTGCCCGAAAGCGCGGCGAACGTCGGGCTGGTTTGATGGACCAGAGAGCGGCGGAAGATTACCACAAGACCCTACGCCTCGAGCTCAACAGAAAGCGACCCGAAGGAGCCAATCTTTGGTGGATCCCGGCGTTGGGAGTGTCCGCGTATTTCACGTTTGAGTCTACGCCCGGCCTTATCTTCGGCCTCTTGATTGGTTATGGCTTTACCGCTGTTCTAACTAGGTTGGACAAGGCGAACAGGGATATCTTCCGGGCCGAGTTCCTGCGTCACCTACATGAATACACAGACGAGGCCCGAGTAGGCGAAATCCGAGCCACAATAGAGGAAGAAGTCGCCAAGGCCTCAAAAAAGTGGTTTGACTAGGCGCCTTCAATTCCTTCGGAAGTGAACAGTCAAGAACTCTGACCTTTTCCTCAAGGCCTCCTTGACGCGTATTCAGTTTTGTCCCGGCCCCAAGCTTTTCACATTTCGATGAATTAAAAAGCCATAATTCAGGGGTATTGTTCAATGCATGGGCAATGTGCGAATAACGATTTTCCTGTTTCTGGCACTCGGCGGTCACGCTCAGGCCGCCGGGGTCCCAACCCTGCCGGTGGATCAGGCGCGGGTGTTTGCCACCTGCGCGGGACGGTTCTCGGCGCTTGTCTCCCATAACTACCTGTTTGACGGGGCCGCGGCCGAAGCCGCCGAGGCCCGGCGCGACGGGTTCGCCGATCTGCTCGACGCCACCCTGCCCGACGCTTTGGACGCGGGCCTGCCCGAAACCCAGGCGATGGCCTGGCGGGTCGAGGCCAAGGCCGCTCAGGCCTACCTGCTGAGCCGCGCCACCTTCCACGAAGACACCCGCGCCGCCGAAGCCGCCGAAAAAGCCGCAAAACAGGCCCTGACCTCCTGCGAAATGCTTTTGCTGGGCGCCTGACGGCTCTACAGGCGTTTTCTGCCTTGAATTTCCGGTGCGACGGGTGATTTATCACCCCATGTCCAAACCATCCGACAACCCCGCCGATCCGTTCAAGAAGGCGCTCGCCGAGGCCACCAAGGTGATGGCCGACGACAGCGACCTCGCGGTCAGCTATTCCGTCGATCCGCCGGGGATGACGAATGACAGCGTGCGCCTGCCGCAGGTCTCGCGCCGGATGACGCGGGACGAGGTGCTGCTGGCCCGTGGCACGGCGGATGCCTATGCGCTGCGCCACAAGCATCACGACGCGGCCACCTTCAACAAATACGCCCCTCCGGGCCAGATGGCCCGCGACCTTTACGAGGCGATGGAGACCGCCCGCTGCGAGGCCGTGGGCGCACGCGAGATGCCCGGCACCCTAGGCAATATCGACGCCAAGATCGCCTACGAGGCCGAGCGCAAGGGCTATGCCCAGATCACCAAGACCTCGGACGCGCCGCTGTCAGTGGCGGCGGGCTACATGATCCGCAACCTCGCCACCGGGCGGCCGCTGCCCAAAGGGGCGGACAACGTGCTGGAGCTCTGGCGCGGGTTCATCGAGGACCACGCGGGCGGCACGCTGGAGGACCTTCAGGAAAAGCTGGGCGACCAGGCGGCCTTTGCCCGCTTCGCCCGCCAGATCATCGAGGATCTGGGCTATGGCGATCAGCTTGGCGACGATCCCGACGCCGAGGATGACGAGCTGGAAGACGAGGCCGCCCCCGAGGAGGACGACGACCAGGAGCAGCAGAGCCAGGGCGACGACGACAACGATGACAACGACGCCGAGGGCGCGCCCGACCAGTCCCAGGAAGACACCCAGGACGCCAGCGAGGCCCAGGTCTCGATGGACGAGATGGCCGAGGACCAGATGGGCGACGAGATGGAGATGCCCGAGGGCGAATTGCCCCAGGACCCTCCGCCCCCCGCCTATTCGGACGCCGACCCGAATTACCAAGTCTACCTGACCGAGTTCGACGAGGAGATCCGCGCCGACGAGCTGGCCGAACCGGCCGAGCTGGAACGGCTGCGCGCCTATCTCGACCAGCAGCTCGAGCCGCTGAAGGGCGCGGTGGGACGGCTGGCCAACAAGCTGCAGCGGCGCTTGCAGGCCCAGCAGAACCGCTCGTGGGAGTTCGACCTGGAGGAAGGCACGCTGGACGCCGGGCGACTGGCGCGCGTGGTGGCAAACCCGACGACGCCGCTCAGCTTCAAGGTCGAGAAGGACACCGAGTTCCGCGACACGGTGGTGACGCTGCTTCTGGACAACTCGGGCAGTATGCGCGGACGGCCGATCTCCATCGCCGCGATCTGCGCCGACGTGCTGGCCCGTACGCTGGAGCGTTGCGACGTGAAGGTCGAGATCCTGGGCTTCACCACCCGCGCCTGGAAAGGCGGGCAGGCCCGCGAACGCTGGCTGGCCGAAGGTCGGCCCCAGCAGCCCGGGCGCCTGAACGATCTGCGCCACATCATCTACAAGCCCGCCGACGCCCCATGGCGCCGTTCCCGCGAGAGCCTTGGCCTGATGATGAAGGAAGGGCTGTTGAAGGAGAACATCGACGGCGAGGCGCTGGAGTGGGCCCATCGCCGGATGGCGGGTCGCCCCGAGGCGCGCAAGATCCTGATGGTGATCTCGGACGGGGCGCCGGTGGATGACTCGACGCTGTCGGTGAACCCGGCGAATTACCTGGAAAAGCACCTGCGCGACGTGATCGCCATGGTCGAGCGGCGCAAGCTGGTGGAGCTGATCGCCATCGGCATCGGCCATGACGTGACCCGCTATTACAGCCGTGCCGTAACGATCACCGATGTGGAGCAGCTTGCGGGTGCCATGACCGAGCAACTGGCGAGCCTGTTCGACCGCGACCCGCGCGGGCGGGCGCGGATGGTGGGGATCCGGCGCGCCTCCTGATCTTTGCGTTTCTGGCTGGTGGCGGGATAGGATTTCTTGCCTCCGGCGGGGATATTTTTGAACAGAAGAAGGGGCTTGGGATGTTCCAGAGCTTTACCGTGTCCTCGCGTCCCGAGCAGGGGCCGCCGCGGCTGGAGGCGCTGCGAGCGGAGATGGCGAAGGAGGAGCTCGACGGGTTCCTTGTGCCGCGTGCCGATGCCCACCAGGGGGAATATGTGGCGGATTGCGACGCGCGGCTGGAATGGCTGACGGGGTTCACAGGCTCGGCCGGGTTCTGCGCGGTGCTGGCCGATCGCGCCGGAGTCTTCGTGGACGGGCGTTACCGGGTGCAGGTGAAGGAACAGGTGGATACGGGCGCGTTCACGCCGGTGAACTGGCCCGAGGTGAAGCTGGGGCCGTGGCTGGCCGAGGCCCTGCCCGACGGCGGGCGCGTGGGGTTCGATCCCTGGCTGCATACGGCCGGTGAGATCGAGACGCTGCGCACAGCTGTCGCGGGGATCGAGGTGGTGCCCTGCCCCAACCTGGTGGATCGGGTCTGGACCGACCGTCCAGGGCGGCCAGCTGCGCCTGTGGTGAAGCACCCCACGGAGCTTGCCGGGAAGGGCGACGAGACCAAGCGGGCCGAAATTGCGCAGTTGTTGGTCGAGGCGGGCCAAGCAGCCGTGGTGCTGACCTTGCCGGATTCCCTTTGCTGGCTCTTGAACATCCGTGGCGCGGATATTCCGCGCATCCCGGTGGTGCAGGCTTTTGCCATTCTGCGGGCCGATGGGCGGATGGAAATCTTCTCGGACCCGGCGAAGTTCGAGGGGCTGGGCCCGGATCCGGACATCGAGGTGCTGGCGTGGGAGGCCTTCCCGGCCCGGCTTGCGGCCCTTGATGGCCCCGTGCGGGTGGACAAGGCGACCGCGCCACTGGCGGTGAGCCGGATCCTCGAGGAATCCGGCGTTGAGGTGGCCTGGGGCCAGGATCCCTGCCTGCTGCCCAAGGCGCGCAAGACCAAGGCCGAGATCGCCGGGGCCGCGGCCGCGCATCTGCGCGACGGGGCGGCGATGGTGGAATTCCTCGCCTGGCTCGACGCCGAGGCTCCCAGGGGCGGGCTGACCGAGATCGAGGTGGTGAAAAAGCTGGAAGAGTTCCGCCGCGCGACCAATGCGCTGAGGGACATCAGCTTCGAGACGATCTGCGGCGCGGGGCCGAACGGGGCCATCGTGCATTACCGCGTGACCGAGGAGAGCAATCGCCCGGTGCGGCCCGGAGAGGTTCTGTTGGTCGACTCGGGCGGGCAATACCAGGACGGCACCACCGACATCACCCGCACCGTGGCGGTGGGCGAAGCGCCCGAAGAGGCCCGCGCGCCCTTCACCCGCGTCCTTCAGGGGATGATCGCGATCTCTCGCGCGCGCTGGCCCAAGGGGTTGGCAGGGCGCGATCTGGATGCGCTGGCGCGGGTCAACCTGTGGATGGCGGGGCAGGATTACGACCACGGCACCGGCCACGGGGTCGGCTCCTACCTCAGCGTCCATGAAGGCCCGCAGCGGCTGAGTCGGATCTCGAACGTGCCGCTGGAGCCGGGGATGATCCTGTCGAACGAGCCGGGCTATTACCGCGAAGGGGAATTCGGCATCCGCATCGAGAACCTGATCGTGGTGGAGCCCGCGCCCCTGCTGCCGGGCGGCGACGCACGCGAAATGCTGAGCTTCAAGACCCTGACCCATGTGCCCATCGACCGGCGGCTCATCGACCGCGAGATGCTGAGCCCGGCGGAACGGGCCTGGCTCGACGCCTATCACGCCGAGACGCGTGAAAAACTGGCAGACCGGGTCTCGGACACGGCGCGGGAGTGGCTGTTCGCGGCCACCGCGCCGATTTGACGGGTGACTGCGCGGCGAATATTGCTACAGTCCCGGTGAGTTGAGGAGGGTAACGATGGCAGACCAGATCAGGATCAGGGACGCGGGCGGAAACTGGGTGGTGCGCGCGGGCGGCGCGGTGATCGGCGAAAGCGCCGCTGCGCTGGAGGTCACCCACGGCGACCGCGACCCGGTAATCTATTTCCCGCGCGACGGAATCGCCATGGCCTTCCTCGAACCCTCCACGACCCGGGTGAAGGACCCGCACCTGGGCGAGGCCCGCCATTTCTCGATCCAGACGAAAAGCGTGCTGATCGCGGATGCCGTCTGGAGTTTCGAAACACCGAAACCCGGATACGAGAAACTGGCCGGTCACCTGGCCTTCGACACCACGAAGGCCACGGTCGAAGAGATCTGAACCAGGCCGGATTTTTCGGAGAAAAATCGTGGGGTGAGCCGGGCTGCAGCAGCCTCCGGGGTGGGATTTTTCGTAGAAAAATCGGCGGTGCTCAGGAGTGCTCTTCCGCCGCGGTATCACAAAGCGCGCGGTTGTAGGCTTTCAGCGCATCCACGTGAAAAAGTGCGCCCTCCAGAACTGGCGGGTGATCCGCGTCGGGCAGGCTGACCACGGGGATGAACGGGCAGTCGAGCCGCTCGAAAAGCGGCATGGCGGCTTCAAGCGTCGCGCTGCCCTGGATGAAATGCCCCTCGCCGATCATCTCAAGGCAGGCGCCCTCGGGCGCGCAATTGGCCGCGTCCTGCGGACGCATCACGTTCGAGACGCGGAACATCGCCAGCAAATAGGCCTGCGGCCCAGCCGCCAGGTGCACCCCGCGCCGTTCAAGCTGCGTCAGGAAGAACGAGCGGTCGACCAGACGTGACGAGAGCGCGGTCGAAAGTGACACCGCCACCATCACCGCAAGCCCGGTCTGCCAGTCGCCGGTCAGCTCGAACACGATGAGCGTGGTCGAGATGGGCGCGCCCAGAACCGCCGCGGCCACCGCCCCCATACCCGCCAGCGCATAAAGCGTCTCTGACCCCGACACGTTGGGGAAGATCGAGGTGGCCACCAGCCCGAACGCCAGCCCGGTCAGCGCCCCCACCATGAGCGAGGGCGAGAAGACACCGCCGCCCATCCGGCCCGCCATGGTGATCGCCACGGCCACGGTCTTGAGAACCGCAAAGACGATCGCCTCGTGCAACACCAGTTGACCCGTCAGCGCGGCCGAAGTCGTCTCGTAGCCCACCCCGATGATATGGGGGTAGAAGATCGCCAGCCCGCCCAGCATCAGGCCCGACAGCGCGGGCCGCAGGATGCGCGGCAGGCCGATCCGTCCCTGCACATGGGTTCCGAAATCATCGGCCCAGAAAATGGATTTCATCAGCAGAACTGAAACGACCCCGCAAAGCAGCCCCAGCAGCAGAAAGGCCGGAAGCTCCACGTAGAACGCCAGCGCACCGTCGCTGCCAAGGGCGAACTCGGTCACGTCCCCGAACTCGAGCCGGTTGATCACCGTGCCCGCGACCGAGGCGATGACGATGGGCGCGAAAGCGTGCACCGCGAAATGGCGCAGCACGACCTCCAGCGCGAAAAGCGCCCCGGCGATGGGCGCGTTGAACGAGGCCGAGACGGCGGCAGCCACGGCACAGCCCAAGAGGTCACGCCCGGTGATGCCGTCGGCATTGATCCGGTTCGACACCCATGTGGAAATCAGTCCCGCAAGGTGCACCACCGGCCCCTCCCGCCCCGTCGAGCCGCCCGACGACAGCGTGATCAGCGACGAGAGCGCCGAGGCGAGCCCCGCCTTGCGCTCCACTCGCCCGTCGCGCATGGCCGCGCCTTCGATCACGTCGGCAACCGATCGCACCCGCCCGTCATCGGTATAGCGGTTGAGGATGATCCCAACGACAAGCCCGCCCACCATCGGGATCAGAAGCACAAGGTACCAGGGCAGCGTCTCGGCAAAGGAATGCAGCCTGTGCACGTCATCGGTGCCGTAGAGAAAGGACTGAAGAGCGTCGATCCCCCGCCGGAACAGCAGCGCGGCAAACCCGGCGGCGATCCCGATCAGCAGCGCGATGAACCAGAATTGCACCTGGCTCGGCCCGCGGTCGCGCATCACCTGCCAAGCTGTGCGACAGGCGCCGGTGGCCTGCTCCATCTGGCGGGCGATCAGGGTTCTGCTCGGCTCGTTCATTCCGCCCCGAGGCTGCGTGCCTTCCTCCCCAAAAACCGGGCTTTCCCAGGCGGCCCGCTTGGCCTAGGGTCCCGCCAAGACCGCAGGAGGACGGAATGACCATCGACACAGCACTCTCGGAATTGGAAACTCTTTTAGGCAAACGGCTCAGCCGATCCAAGTCCGATCTGGACCTGCACGGCGCCAGTGAGACCCATTTTGCCCCGGCCCCGCCCGATGCGGTGGCCTATCCCGAAAATACCGAGGAGGTCAGCCAGATCGTGAAGATCTGCGCCGCCCATGGCGTGCCGGTGATCGGCTGGGGCACGGGCACCTCGCTGGAAGGGCACGCGCTGGCGATCAAGGGCGGTGTGACTGTGGATTTCCAGCGCATGAACAAGGTGCTGGCCGTCAATGCCGAGGATATGGACGTGGTTGTCCAGCCCGGCGTGACCCGGCAGGAGCTGAACGAGGAACTGCGCGCCACGGGCTTGTTCTTCCCGGTCGATCCCGGCGCCAATGCCTCGATCGGGGGCATGGCCTCCACCCGCGCCTCGGGCACCACGGCGGTGCGCTACGGCACCATGCGCGACAATGTGATGGCGCTGGAGGTGGTTCTGGCCGACGGGCGGATCATCCGCACCGGCAGCCGCGCCCGAAAAACCAGCGCGGGCTATGACCTGACCGGCCTCTTCGTCGGCTCCGAGGGCACGCTGGGCCTGATCACGGAACTCACCCTCAAACTGCGCGGCCAGCCCGAGGCAATCTCATCCGCCGTGTGTTCCTTTCCGGCCATCGGCGACGCGGTGAACGCAGTGATCGCCACGATCCAGATGGGAATCCCCATGGCCCGGATCGAATTCGTCGATGCCCTGACCGCCAAGGCTTTCAACGACTATGCCGATGCGGGCTTCCCCGAGGTGCCCCACCTGATGGTCGAATTTCACGGCTCGGATGAGGGCGTGAAGGAACAGGCCGAACGTTTCGGCGAGATCGTGCACGAGTTCAATGGATCGGACTTCCGCTGGTCCGCCAAGACCGAGGACCGCAACAAGCTCTGGGCGATGCGGCACAACGCCTATTACGCCTGCGTGGCGATCCGGCCCGGGGCCGAGGTTGTCGTCACCGATATCTGCGTGCCGATCTCGCGACTGGCCGAGGCAGTGGAGGAAACCGCCGCCGATATCGCCGCCTCCTCGATCCCCGGGCCGATCGTCGGCCATGTGGGGGATGGCAACTTCCATTCCTCGCTGCTGGTGGAACGCGGCAATGCCGAGGAAATGGCCGAGGCCAAGCGCCTTGCCGCCCGCATGGCCGAACGCGCCCTGCGCCTGGGCGGCACCGTCACCGGCGAGCATGGCATCGGCATGGGCAAGCTCGATTACATGCAGGCCGAGCATGGCGACGGCTGGGCGGTGATGAGCGAGTTGAAACGCACGCTCGACCCACAGAACCTGATGAACCCCGGCAAGATGGTGCGGATGAATTGAGCCTGCCCACCCCGGAAGAGATGCCCCACGCCTTCGCCCGCGCCTGGGCGGCGCGGGACGCGGGGGCACTGGCGGCTCTCTTCGCCGAGGATGCGGATTTCGTGAACGTGGTGGGCCTCTGGTGGCACGACCGCGCCGCCATCGAAAAGGCCCATGCCTATGGGCTGTCGACCTTCTTCCGAAACTCGGTTCTGAAACCGGGCCGGGTAAAACTGCGCATGCTCGGGCCGGACGCGGCGGTGGTGCAGTGCCGCTTCACGCTGACCGGACAGATCGCACCCGACGGGTCCGAGGCCGGAGCGCGCCGCACGGTGCTGAGTTTCGTGATGCAACGGCGCGAGGACGGCTGGATTTGCGTTTCGGCCCAGAACACCGATATCGTGCCAGGGGCCGAGACCCATCTTGCCACAGATGTGGGGCTGGAGCCGAAGGACTACCGTTGAACCATTCACGGACAAGGAGACGCCGATGTTTCGAACCCGCCTGCGCCTTGTCCTTGCCTTCGCTCTTTGCGCCCTGCCCGCAACGCTACAGGCCCACGACCTCGTTCTACCCTTCGTGGACGAGGCCGCGCAGAGCCCCGGTTTCGCCACCTATCGGGAGGAACTGATCGCCGCCATCGCCGCGCGGGACGCCGAGGCCGTGGCGGACATGGCCGCGCCAGAGGTCAAACTGTCCTTCGGCGGCGATTACGGGCGGCAGGACCTGCTGGACCGGCTTCACCGGGCGAGCACCGAAGAAACCAATGGCACCGCGCGGACATACTGGACGGAGCTGGAGGATGTTCTGGCCCTTGGCGGCACGTTTGATGCCAGCGGCGGGTTCACCGCCCCCTATTTCTTCACCGCGCCCCTGCCCGAGGACGCGGACCCCTTCGCCATCTGGTTCGTCACACAGGACGACACGCCGATCTATGACAGCCCCTCGAAAAGCGCCGATATCATCGACCAGTTGGAGGCGGGCACCGTGCTGGAACTGGGCTATGACGACTACGACGCGCCAGTGCGTTGGGTTCGCCGGGCCGATGGGCGCGAGGGATATGTGCGCGCGACCCACATGCGCTCACTCCTCGACTATCGCGCGATCTTCGAGGAGATCGACGGAAACTGGCAGATGACCATCTTCGTCGCCGGGGACTGAGCCAGCCCTAACCCGCCAGCAGCGCCCGCGCGGCGCCGCGGGCCTCTTCGGTGATGGTGTCGCCGGCAAGCATCCGGGCGACCTCGTCGATCCGCGCATGGGGGTCGAGCGGCGTGACGGTGGAGGTGGTCATCTCCCCCTCAACGCGCTTTTCCACCCGCCAGTGATGCGCGGCCTTCGCGGCCACCTGGGGCGAGTGGGTGACGACTAGCACCTGCGCCTCGGAGGCAAGCTGGGCCAGGCGGCGGCCCACCGCGTCGGCGGTCGCCCCGCCCACGCCGCGGTCGATCTCGTCGAAGATCATGGTCACGCCCGAGGCCTCTTTGGTCAGGCATACCTTCAGCGCCAGCAAAAAGCGCGACAACTCCCCGCCCGAGGCGATCCGGTTGAGCGGCCCGGCGGGCGCGCCGGGGTTGGTGGCGACGGTGAAGGCCACCGCGTCGCGCCCCTCGGGACCCGGTTCGGCGGGTTTGATCTCGGTCGCGAAGACCGCGCGTTCCATCTTGAGCGGTGCGAGTTCCGCGCCCATGGCCTGATCCAGCCGCCCGGCAGCCTCGGTCCGCGCTGTGGTCAGCGCAGCGGCGGCGGCGTCATAGGCAGTTTCGGCCTTGGCGACACGATCGCGCAGCGCCTTCAGGTCGGCCTCGCCACCGTCCAGCGCCTCCAGCTTGCCACGCAATTCCGCGGCGAACCCGCCCAGGTCATCGGGCAGAACCCCGTGCTTGCGCGCCAGTCCCCGGATCGCGAACAGCCGTTCTTCGGCGGCTTCCAATTCATGCGGATCCACGTCCAGCGCTTCGAGGAAGCGTTCCACCCCCTGCTGCGCCTCGCCCAGTTCGGTGAGCGCCCGGCCAAGTGCCGCCAGCGGCACGTCAAGCTGCCCCTCGGCCTTGTCGGTAACACCTTCGAGCCAGCGCGTGGCATCGCCGATCAGCCCCTCCACGCCCTCGCCCGACAGGGCGGTCAGGGCGCGGGTGACATCCTCGCGGATCCGCTCGGCGGCCTGCATCAGGCGGCGACGCTGGTCAAGCGTGGCTTCCTCGCCCGGTTCGGGGGACAGCTTGTCCAACTCGGCCACGGCATGGCGCAGGAATTCCTCTTCGGCGCGCACTTCCTGCAAGGCGGTCTCGGCCGCGGCCAACGCCTTGCGGGCCGCCCCCAACTCGCGCCACGCGGCCCGCGTGGCCTCGATCCCCGGCGCCAACCCAGCGAATTCATCCAGCAGCAGTCGATGCCCGCGCGGGTTCAGCAGGCCGCGGTCATCCTGCTGCCCGTGCAGTTCCACCAGAACGTCGGAGAGTTGCCGTAACACCTCGCCGCTGGTGCGGCGGTCGTTCACATAGGCCGTCTTGCGCCCGTCGCGCGAGTTGACGCGGCGCAGGAGCAACTCGTCGCCCTCGGGCAATCCGGCCTCTTGCAGGATCGCGCGGGCGGGATGATCAGGCGCCAGGTCGAACCAGGCGGTGACCTCGCCCTGCTCGGCCCCGGCGCGGACCAGTTCGGCCCGCCCCCGCCAGCCGAGCACGAAGCCAAGCGCATCCAGAAGGATCGACTTACCCGCGCCAGTCTCGCCGGTCAGCACGTTCAGGCCCGGCTGGAAATCAAGCTCCAACCGGTCGATGATCAGCATGTCGCGGATATCGAGACCCCGAAGCATCGCGCCCTACAACCACTCGCCCTTGATGGTCTGGCGATAGACCGTGGCAAGGAAACCGGTGTTCCCGGCCTCGGGTCGCAGCCCCTGCCCGGTCAGCAGCGCGTAGCCATCCGCGTACCACTCGGTCGACTGGAAATTGTGGCCCAGGATCGCGCCAGCCGTCTGTGCCTCTTCGGTCAGGCCAAGCGCCAGGTAGCTCTCGATCAGGCGGTAAAGCGCCTCGGGCGTCTGGCTGGTGGTTTGGAACTGCTCCACCACCACGCGGAACCGGCTGACCGCCGCCGAGTAATGCCCACGCTTCAGGTAATAGCGCCCGATCTCCATTTCCTTGCCGGCCAGGTGATCGAAGGCCAGGTCGAATTTCAGCATGGCCGAGCGGGCATACTCGCTGTCGGGATAACGTTCGATTACAGCCCGCAGGGCCTGCAAGGCCTGGAAAGTCAGACCCTGATCGCGGCCCACATCCTCGATCTGGTCGTAATAGCTGAGGGCCAGAAGGTATTGCGCATAGGCCGCATCCTCGCTGCCCGGGTAGAAATCGAGGTAACGCTGCGCACTGGCACGGCTGTTCTCGTAATCCTTGCCCAGGTGATACGAGAACGCCTGCATCACCAGCGCCCGCTTGGACCATTCGGAATAGGGATAGAGCCGCTCCACCTCGCCGAAGAGATGCGCAGCCTCGGCCGGGTTGTCGTTTTCAAGCTCGGCCTCGCCCATCAGGTAGATCTGACGCGCGTCCATTCCCGCCAGCGGATCGGCCTCTTCCTTCGGCGCGCAGGCAGCCAGAAGCACGGCCGTCGCCAGAACGCCGATGAATCGTCCAAGACCCCAGTCCCGAAGCGCCACGCGCACCCCCCGTACAACCCTGCGTCAATCGGAATTCTGACGCTACCGTCGCGTCCTAGCACATAAAATTTTCGTGCAAAACGGCCTTTGGTCAGATTGACGCGGAGTTACGCCGCCCAAGCGGGAAGGTCGGCGGCGCGAACGCCCGAACCGGGCAGTTTCCGGCTGATCTCGCTGTCGCAGGTCACGATGCGATAGGCCGCCGGGTTCGCGAACAGCGCACGCAACAGCTTGTTGGTCATCGCATGGCCCGAACGCTCACCGACGTAGCGGCCCAGAATGGGCGCGCCGGCCAGCGCGAGGTCGCCCACGGCATCCAGCATCTTGTGGCGCACGGCTTCGTCCTCGTGGCGGAAGCCGCCGGGGCTGAGGATCTTCTCGCCATCCACGACCACCGCGTTTTCCAGCGTGCCACCCAGTGCAAGGCCATTGGCGCGCATCGCATCCACGTCGGACTGGCGGCAGAAGGTACGGCTGTCGCAAAGTTCGCGCACGAACGACCCGTTCGCCATGTCCAGGCGCTTGCGCTGCTGCCCGATCGCGGCATCGGCGAAGTCGATCCCGAATTCGATTTCCAGGTTCTCCGATGGCTCGAGCCGCGCAACGGAAAGACCATCGGCCACTTCGACCGGCTGCAGGATCTCGATCGCCATGACCGGGATGCCCTGCTGGATCAGGCCTTCACGCAGGATCGCCTGAACGAAAAGCGCGCTGGAGCCATCTAGGATCGGCACTTCCGGACCGTCCACCTCGATCAGGGCGTTGTGGACGCCACAGCCCGCGAGGGCCGCCATGATATGTTCGACGGTAGACACCTCGACACCGGCGTCGTTGCGCAGCAAGGTGCAGAGCTGCGACGGGGTCACGGCATCCCAGCGCGCCGGGATCACGGTGTTGCCGATGTTGATGTCGGTACGGCGGAACGAAACGCCATGGTTCGCATCAGCGGGCCGCACCACCATATTCGCGGGCTTGCCGCTGTGGAGACCTACGCCGGAGAACCGGATGGGAGCTTTCAAAGTCGTCTGCACATCGTACCTCTGTTCACGTGTCGGGCCAATGGCCCCCCTTTTCCCGACATGTCGTGATTACTGACCCATCCGCTACCCCTCAACTCAATCTTTGCAACGCTCTGAAACAGAGAGCGTGAGCGTCGGCATTTTTTTGCGCGCCTGCTTCGCAACTGCAGAAAAAATCCCCGTTTTCCAAATGGAAAAAGGGCCGGCAGAAGCCGACCCTTTCGAAGTTTTTCGTGAAACGATCAGTTGGCCTGGCGTCTCAGGAAAGCCGGAATTTCGATCCGTTCCTGTTCTTCCGAGAAGTCGGGCTCGGATTCGACTCGCGGGATATCCCGGGTCCGCTGCACCTGCGGCTGCTGTCGCTGCGGGGCCTGTTCCTGCGGATGGCCGGTCATGCGACCGATCAGCGAGTTGATCCCGAAGCGCGGCTTTTCCTCGTCGTGCTCTGCGGCCGGACGCGGTGCCGGGGCGGCACGCTGCGGGCGCGTGGGCTGCGTGGCAGGGGTCTTCTCGACCGCGGCCTGAAGCCGGGCCAAGGCCTGCGGCGTCGGGGTGCCCGGGGCAGGCGCACGGGGCGCAACGAACTGGGCAACCTCGGCCTGATCTTCCTCTCCCTCGGTGCGCGGCTGGAACTCGGCGACCTTGGGCTGGTAGGCGGGTTCGGGAAGGTCGTCCTCGACCGCCTCCTGCACCGGTTCCGGCGCCCGTTCGAACAGGGTCGGCTCTTCGACCTCACGCGGCTCTTCCATGACCGGCTTCGGCGCGGCGGCTTTCGGGGCCGCCTCTTTCGGCTGGAGCGGCTCCGCCATGCTGCGACGCGGCACCGGAACTTCACCCGTGGAGGTCGCGGCATCGATGCCCGTGGCGACGACGCTCACGCGCATGGTGCCTTCCATGTCGGTGTCGAGGGTCGAACCCACGATGATGTTGGCGTCCGGATCCACTTCCTCGCGGATGCGGTTGGCTGCCTCGTCCAGTTCGAAGAGCGTCAGGTCATAGCCGCCGGTGATGTTGATCAGAACGCCCCTGGCGCCCTTGAGGCTGATCTCGTCCAGCAGCGGGTTGGCGATCGCCTTCTCGGCGGCCTGGATCGCGCGGTCCTCGCCGGTGGCCTCGCCGGTGCCCATCATGGCCTTGCCCATCTCGTCCATCACCGCGCGAACGTCGGCGAAGTCGAGGTTGATCAGGCCCGGCCGAACCATCAGATCGGTCACGCCCTTCACGCCCTGGTAAAGCACGTCATCGGCCAGCGAGAACGCCTCGGTGAAGGTGGTCTTCTCGTTGGCGAGGCGGAACAGGTTCTGGTTCGGGATGATGATCAGCGTGTCGACCATCTTCTGCAGGGTTTCGACCCCCTCTTCCGCCTGGCGCATCCGCTTGGCGCCTTCGAACTGGAAGGGCTTGGTCACGACACCCACGGTCAGAACCCCAAGCTCACGCGCGGCCTGCGCGATGATCGGCGCGGCGCCCGTCCCGGTGCCGCCGCCCATACCCGCGGTGATGAAGCACATATGCGCCCCGGCCAGGTGATCGACGATCTCTTCGATGGTCTCTTCCGCGGAGGCAGCCCCGACCGAGGGGCGCGCACCGGCGCCAAGGCCTTCGGTCACCTTCAGGCCCATCTGGATTTTGGCGGCTGCCGAGGATTGGGCCAGCGCCTGCGCGTCGGTGTTCGCAACCACGAACTCAACGCCATCCAGTTCCTTTTCGATCATGTTGTTGACGGCATTGCCGCCAGCGCCACCAACGCCGAAAACCGTGATCCTCGGCTTCAGATCATCCCTTTCGGGCATCTTGAGATTCAATGTCATGGGTCTATCCGCCTGCTTTATTTTTGCTGGCCTGTTTCGGCCATTTCACTGCTCATTGGTGTGATTCTATCCTGTTCGCAGGACTCCGTCACCAAAAAAAGCAACGGAAAACCACAAAATCTGGCAAAAACTGCCGCATTATCAGCGGCATCTCGCAAATCTCACTGGATTTTGCGGTTACCAGTTGTCCCTGAACCATTTGACAGCCTTGCGCAACGACCGCGCCGGGTAGCCTTCCGCGGGGATGTCGAAGTCCCACCATTCGTCCTGCGGATGGGCGGCGAACAGGCACAGCCCCACCGCGCTGGCGAAAGAGGCGCCAGTGGCCGCCTGTGGCAGCCCCTGCACCCTGAGCGGGCGCCCGATGCGCACCTGCTGGCCAAGGATCTTCGGCGCCAGTGTATCCAGCCCCGGGATCTGGCTGCAGCCCCCGGTCAGGATGATCTGCTGGCTCGGCAGGTGTTCGAACCCTGCCCCGTCCAGCCTGCTGCGCACTTCCTCGAGGATTTCCTCGACCCGTGGCCGCATGATCCCGATCAGCTCTGACCGGCTGATCTGGCGGCGGTCCTTTTCCCAGTCGCCGCTGTCGCTGCCGATCTCGATCATCTCGCGGTCGTCCATTCCGGTGGCGACCACGCCGCCGTGGAAGGTCTTGATGCGTTCCGCCACCGCCAGCGGGATCTGCAGCCCCTTGGCGATATCATTGGTCACGTGACAGCCGCCCAGGCGCACACTGTCGGCATAGATCATGTGTTTCTTGATGAAGATCGACAGGCTCGTGGCCCCACCGCCCATATCGATGCAGGCGGCACCCAGTTCCTGTTCGTCCTCGACAAGGCTCGAGATCCCCGCCGCATAGGCCGATGAGGCCACGCCCGCCAGTTCAAGGTCGCAGCGCTTCAGGCAGTGGATCAGGTTCTGCACCACCGTGGTATCCACGGTCAGCATGTGGATATCGCAGGCCAGCCGGTTGCCGATCTGCCCGCGCGGGTCCGCAAGTCCCGAGCGGTGATCCAGCGCGAAGTTCACTGGCTGCGCATGCATCACGTCGCGATCCACGCCGGTGTCGGGCACGTCGGACGAGGCCAGCACCCGCGCGATATCCTCTTCGGTCACCACCGTGTTCTGCAGGTCGATCTCGCCCGCCAGCCCATAGGAGCGCGGCTGCCCACCCGAGAAGCAGGCGATCACGTGATCGACCCGTACATGGGCCATCTTCTGGGCGGCCTGCACGGCGGTGCGCACTGCGCGCTCGGTCTCGGCCATGGCATCGATCTCGCCGAAGCGGATCCCGCGCGAGCGGGTCGTCGCCGCACCGATCACCCGGAACGCCGACTGCCCGGCCATCGAACCGATGCCGTCTCCGTCATGAAACTTGTCGGGGCCGTCGAACTTCAGGATCAGGCAGGCAATCTTCGAGGTTCCCACGTCAAGGATCGCCACGACCCCGCGCTGGATTGCCGCCCTGCGCATGTTTCGCATCGCACGCTGGGTTTGGTAAAGGTCGGTCATCGCACCACGCCTCCTTCATGCACGCTTCTGACTTGCCGCAGCCCGTCCAGCGCGGCGGAATTGATCCGCACCGTCGGCCGTCGGACATTGCGCATGTCCACAACTGAAATGTCCCGCGCGAGCAGGTCCTGCGCGTGATCAAGCGCGATCACCTGCTCCAGCGCCGCGATAGGGTCGCGCTCGGGCAAATGGATCTGCTGCCCGCGATCCAGCACCACGGTCCAGCGCCTCTCGCCCACGCGAAGAAGCCCGCGTATGCGGTCGGCAATCGGCTCGGCTGCCGCGAAGATCGCAAGCGCTTCGGCCACGCGATCCGACGCCCCCTGCCCCGCAATCAACGGAAGATCGGAACGTTCGGAACGGGCATGAAGCTCGGCCACGCGTTGTCCCTCGGCATCCACCAGGTCCAGCCCCTGGCGGCTGCGCCAGACCGCGACCGGCTGTCGTTCTGCGACCTCGATGTTCAGGATGCCGCCCGGGCGGATGCGTAATTCGGCCTCGGCCACCGCATCCAGCCCCTCGACCGCCTGCCGCATGGCGATCAGGTCCAGATCGAACGAGCTGATCGGGAAATCGACTGCCAGAACCTCGTGGATGTCGTCAGCGACATCGGTCGAGGCCCCGTCGATGGCCAGCATCTGCACCATGAACTCGGGCCGTTCCTGGATCGAACGGCGCAGATCGATGACCGTCTCGGCCAGTTCGACCCGGTTTTCCGGATCCGAAAGGTAGGCGCCAGCGCTGAAGACAAAAACGAAAGTCGGGACCCCGATCCGCAGAAGGGCGCGGAAGATCGGTGTGAGCCACAGCCGGTGCAGACGATAGGCGGCGCGGCTGGGCGCGGGGTCGCGGCGCGGGGCTACCTGTCGCATGAGGCATCCTCCACGATCCAGCGGCAGAGCGCGCCAAAGGTCACGCCCACATGGGCCGCCTGTTCCGGCACCAGCGAGGTCGGCGTCATCCCCGGCTGGGTGTTGGTTTCCAGCGCCACCAGCCCGTCCAGCGCGCGCGCCTCGTCCCAGCGGAAATCGGTCCGGCTCACGCCACGGCAGCCCAGCGCCCGATGCGCGGCCAGCGCATGGTCGAGACAGGCGTCGAACACGTTCTTCGGCAATTCCGCCGGCAGAACATGGCGCGACCCGCCCGCCTTGTACTTGGCGTCATAGTCATACCAGCCCTCGGTCAGGATGTCGGTGACAGTCAGGGGGCGGTCTCCCAGAACGGTCACTGTCAGTTCCCGGCCCGGCGCATAGGCTTCGGCCATCACGCGCTCGGGCATATCCGCAGCCAGCTTCGGCGGATGCTCGGCCCCTTCGGGCACGATATAGATGCCGACCGACGACCCCTCGTTATAGGGCTTCACCACGTAGGGCGGCGCCATGACATGACCCGCCTCGATCTCGGCCTTCGTGAAAATCCCGCTGTCCACCACCGGCACCCCGGCGGCGCGGTAGACGTCCTTGGTCCGCTCCTTGTCCATGGCAAGGGCCGAGGCCAGTACGCCGGAATGGGTATAGGGAATGCGCATCCATTCCAGGATGCCCTGCACGCAGCCATCCTCGCCCCAGCGACCGTGGAGCGCGTTGAAACAGACATCCGGCTTGATCTCGGACAGACGCAGAGCGAGGTCGACACCTGCGTCAACCTCGATCACTTCGAATCCTTCATCCCGCAGCGCGGCCGCGCATTCGCGCCCCGTGGACAAAGACACCTCGCGCTCGGCCGAGGGTCCGCCCATGAGTACCGCAACCTTGGGGGATGTCCTGCCCGACATGCCCACTGTACCGTGCCTCTGTTGTGGGCCTTTTTGTTGGCCCTTGCTCTTATTCGTTATCCGGGGCCGGTTCGCCGACCCTCATGATTTCCCACTCTAGCTCTATCCCGCTGTTTTGGAAAACCCTTTTTCTCACCTCCTCGCCAAGACCCTCCAGATCGGCCGCCGTGGCACCCCCGGTATTGACGAGAAAATTGGAGTGTTTGGGCGACATCTGCGCCCCGCCACGGGTCGCGCCGCGCATGCCTGCGTCGTCGATCACCTTCCAGGCCTTGAGGTCATGGCTGTCGTCGGCCTTGCCGGTGCTGGAATATCCCGCCGGGTTACGGAAGGTCGATCCGGCGGTGCGATCCTTGGTGGGCTGAGTCGCATCACGCTTAGCGAGTTGCTCTTCCATCCGTGCCTCGAGCGTCTCTGGATCGCCCGGCTCCCCCTGGAATGTCGCGTCCACCAGCACCCACCCCTCGGGCAGATCGGTCTCGCGGTAGCGGAAGTTCAGATCCTCGGCCGTCAGGGTCACCAGTTCCCCTGCCCGCGTCACCGCACGCGCCGAGACGAAATGATCGGCGACATAGCTGCCGTAGCAGCCCGCGTTCATCCGCACCGCCCCGCCGATCGCCCCGGGAATGGTGCGCAGGAAGGTCAGGTCCACCCCAGCCGCCGCCGCCTTGCGCGCCACATGCGCATCCAGCGCCGCCGACCCGGCGGTGACGCGCGTGCCCTCGATCTCGATCCCGTTGAAGCCGCGCCCAAGGCGGATTACCACCGCCCGCAGCCCCCCATCGCGCACGATCAGGTTCGAGCCAACGCCCATCGGGAAGACGGCGACCGAGGGGTCCAGATCACGCAGGAACGCCTGCAGATCCTCAAGGTCAGCAGGCTGGAACAGCCAGTCCGCAGGCCCGCCGACGCGCAGCCAGGTCAGGTCCGACAACGGGCGGTTCGGCGTCAGGCGTCCGCGCACCTCGGGCAGTTTCATTCCGGAGCCCTCCAGAAAATACTCCGCAGCCAGCGGAACAGGTAGATCACCGGCCAGCGCAGAAGTGATGCGGCGGCCAGCAGCACCAGAAGCCCGGTCCAGATCCCGTTCTCCCGAACCACGTAGAACAGCAGTGGCAAGCCCAGCGCGATCAGCACATAGGCCTGCGGCCAGTGCTTGTGCTTCGACGGAATCGCCGCGATCACATTGGCCGCGATCAGCCAGATGAACACCAAAGTCAGCGAGGTCATCCCTGTGCCCCCTCTTCTTTCGGGCGGCGCACCTGCAAGCCCATCGCCTTGCGCGCCAGGTAGCTCAGCGGCCTGCGGAACATCGACAGGAAAGCCGCCAGCGCCAGCACGCCGACCCAGGCGCCATGTTCCCGGCCAATCAGCACGATCAACACCGGCGCCGCGATCAGCAGCATGATCCCCGGCGGATACTGCATCCGCATCGGCAGCAGCGCGACCACCGTCGCGGCAAACACCCAGAAAAGCCCCAGAACAAGGGACAGGCTCATCAACTCTCTCCAGCCAACACCCGGGAACGCCCGGGCCGCGGTCCATCTACCCCGATAGGAAACCCTTTCACAACCACGCGGAGCCTTTGATCCGGGCAGGTTTTCAGGCGGCAAGCCTTCCGGGACAGACCAGCATCACTTCGCCCCCATGGCCTGCTGCTCGAAGAAGGCGTCCACGAGCTTTGCAGCGCCTCGGATGCTCAGATGATCGCCGTCGGAATAAAGAGCCAGGCCACCTTCACTACCGTAGCAGACCGCTTCATCACACAAGCGGCTGGCCGTGCCGAGTATCTCAAAATTGGTTTGCTTGAAGAATAGCCGCACAGTTTCATTTCGCGCGAGATAGTAGTCGAAGTTGACGGTCTCCAATCGCTCATTCTCATTGTTAGAGAGCATTATGTACCTATCGATGTGACGTCCGATTTCCGGGATAGGCTCGACCAAAATTACCCTTTTGCCCGATGCTTCAAGCCTGTTCGCCATCGCCTCGAAAGATCTCCAATAACGCGCCACCTGCTCTTGGTGGGGGTCGTGGCCCAACATGCGCGGCTCAACTGGCGGAAGTCGCGGAAAATCGTTTTCGTTTTTTCCCGCGAGGTGGGACGCGTACCTGTAGACCAAGACCACTGTACCAATCGTGTTGTTCGCTGCGATCCAATCTACCGTTTGCCGCGTCCATTCCGAACACCCAACAAGCCGGGCATCAAAACTGTACGCAGGCGGACAGCCATTCGCCGTGAGATGCACCAGGCTTTCCCCGCGTTCTTCAAGTTTCCCGGCCAAGGCATAGGCCAACTCGACACCGTGGCTGTCACCCAGAACGGCCCAGGTCGGTGGCGTATCCGAAAAATATACACAGGCCTCACCCGGTGGAGGCAATTGCAGAGGCCAACCTGTACATTCTTCCCTCAAGGGGCTGACTTGCGTTGACTGAAGGAGTTCCCGTTTTTCTTCGGAAAGCCTGTTCATCGCAAGGCCATCACCAGACCAGACGGCCAAACCAAAAACGACCGCCGTGCTGCCAGCCAAGAAGCTTGCTTTGACGACGGCCGACAGCGGCAGCCGCTTCCTCGCAGGCTGCTCGATGAAATGCCAACTCACCCAAGACAGCGCAAAGGTAAGAAGTATCAACCCCAGCATGGCGCGTGGCCCCGGGAGTTCGAGCGTCGCAAGGCGAGCGAACGCAAATATCGGCTGGTGCCAAAGATAGGCTGAATAGCTGACCAACCCGATTGCCACGGCCAGGCGCGCTGAGAGGATCCAGTGGACAAAAGTTCCAGACACCCCGGAGGCGATGATCAAGACGGTTCCCGCAACAACCGCAATATTTTCAGAGCCCTTAGGGAATGATGCTGGCCAGGCATGGGTCAGGCTCATCAAGATCAAGATCAACCCAAGAGCCGAAAGACCCTGATCAGATCGTCCAGGCCTCTCGTCAGCCCCGCGCGAGACAAGGAGTATGGCGATCAAACTGCCAGCAAGCAGTTCCCACGCTCTATACGGCAAAAGATAGAACACCGATTCCGGGAAAATCGCGACCAGCGCATAACTTGCCAACAGGCTGCAGGACAACAACACGCCGATACCAAAAGCTTGTCGGTTCCGGCTTCCAGATTTCCACAAATAAATCAGGAGCACCGGATACAGAATGTAGAACTGCTCTTCGACGGCCAAACTCCAAGTATGGATCAATGGCAACTCCGTCGCGGCAGGCGCGAAATAGTCGACCTCTGACCAGAACAGGAAGTTCGTAGCAAAAAACACAAGCGCAATCAGGCTCCGCCCAAAGGCTTCAAGCTCCTCTGGCGACATCAGCACCCACGCAGCCGGAATGCAGGCCAGGACCACGAAAAAGAGCGCCGGAAGAATTCTCCGGGCACGCCTTTCGTAGAAACGCAGAAGGCTGAACCGACCATCGGAAAGCTCGGCCATGATGATACGGGTCAGGAGGAACCCGGAAATAACAAAAAATATGTCGACCCCGAGATGTCCGCCCTCAAGCGGGAACCCGGCGTGATCCGCAATCACCGCGCTCACGGCAATGGCCCTTAGGCCATCGATTTCTGCCCTGTATCTCACCCGGAACCCGCAATCGTCCGTTCGTGTTGGCCCGAACGTTGCACCGATCAAATGGCCACGCAAGCACCGACGGCCAATCCAAGATATCCGGGGTAAGTTGCCTGTATAATTGCAACATTTGATACCACCCGGCGTTTTTCGGTTCTCCGGTATTTTTCAAACTCCGGAGAACCGAACGGCGCCCGCGAACCGAGGTTCGGGGCGCCGTGGAAATCGATCGGGTGCATCCGGGCAACATGCCCGCCGTGATCAGAGGATGCTCTGCCCGGTCGCTTTCCAATCCTTGATGAAGCCGTCCAGCCCCTTGTCGGTGAGCGGGTGCTTCGACAGGCCCTCGATCACCGCGGGCGGGATGGTGGCGGCATCGGCACCAGCCAGGGCCGCGTCGGTCACGTGGTTCGCGGTGCGCAGCGAGGCCGCCAGGATCTGGGTGTTGAACGTCTCGTAATTGTCATAGGCGGTGCGGATGTCGCGAAGCAGCGCCGCACCGTCGAGGTTGATGTCGTCCAGCCGCCCGACGAAGGGCGAGACATAGGTCGCCCCGGCCTTCGCGGCGAGGATGGCCTGGTTGACCGAGAAACAAAGCGTCACGTTGGTCTGCAAACCCTTGGCGGTCAGGGCCTTGCAGGCGCGCAGCCCGTCCATGGTCAGCGGCAGCTTGATGCAGATATTGGGCGCGATGGCGGCCAGCACATCGGCCTCTTTCAGCATCGTGTCGGTGTCGAGGGCCGTCACCTCGGCGGAAACGGGGCCGTCGACGATCCCGGCGATCTCGGCCACGACCTCAAGGAAGTTGCGGCCGCTTTTCGCGATCAGGCTCGGGTTGGTGGTGATGCCGTCGATCAGGCCAGCCTCGGACAGGCGCCGGATGGCATCGACTTCTGCGGTATCAGCAAAGATTTTCATGAAGGGGTACTCCCTTGAGGATGAGGTTAAGGCACGGTGTCGGGGTCGATCTCGCTGGTCAGCAGCAGATCGGCCTCGGCGCTGTTTTCAATGACGTGGCGGGCATTGGTCAGATCGTTCCCGCGGGCGCGGTTTTCTGCATCCACCTGCGACAACCCGTGGTTCAGCCAACGTTCGATCAACCGTTCCTCGAGCACCTCGATCGGCGGTGAGATCAGGACGGTCGCGTCGAAGAGCGGCTTCAGCTCCGACCAAGGCGCATAGCGCAGCAGCAGGTAGTTACCCTCCACGACCACGATGGGCGTGCCCGCCGTCAGGCACCCGGCACCGGGAAGTGTACGGTCCTGCTCGCGGCTGAAGTGCGGGTAGCGGATATCGCCCTGGGCCGTTTTCAGGCTCTTGACCAGTTCCACGAACCCGGCGGCGTCGAAGGTCTGGGGCGCGCCTTTCACGGCGCGCAAGCCCCGTTCGTCGAGCACGTCGTTTTCCAGGTGAAACCCGTCCATCGGCATGAGCGCCGCGAGGCTGGTCCCCTCTTCTCCGGCGTTGAGCCGTTCGACCACCCGCGCGGCGAGGGTCGATTTGCCTGATCCCGGCGGTCCGGCCACCCCGATCACGAGGCGTTGGTCAGAAGGCCGGATACGGTCGACAAGGTCCAGAACAGCCTTTGTGTGGACTTCCAAATCCGCCATCTTACGCAGCCTCGGCACCGTCGGGCGACTTCGCACCGGTCATCAGCGCAACCGCGTCCGACATGGAGCATTCGTCCGGACGCACCACGCAGAGCCTCCGCCCAAGGCGATGCACGTGGATCCGGTCGGCCACTTCGAAGACATGCGGCATGTTGTGGCTGATCAGGATGATCGGGATACCGCGCGCTTTGACCGTCTGGATCAGCTCCAGCACCTTGCGGCTTTCCTTGACGCCAAGCGCCGCGGTCGGTTCGTCAAGGATGATCACCTTCGACCCGAAGGCCGCGGCACGGGCCACGGCGACGCCCTGGCGCTGACCACCCGACAGGGTTTCCACCGCCTGGTTGATGTTCTGGATCGTCATCAGGCCCAGTTCTGACAGCTTCTCGCGGGCCACGCGCTGCATCTCTTTCTTGTCGAGTTGCCGCAGTACGTTGCCCATGAAGCCCGGCTTCCTGAGCTCGCGCCCCATGAACATGTTGTCCGCGATCGAAAGCGCGGGCGACATTGCCAGCGTCTGGTAGACCGTCTCGATCCCATAATGCCGCGCCTCGATGGGCGAAGCGAATTTCACGGGCTGGCCATCCAGCTTGACCTCGCCCTCATCGGGCTGGATCGCGCCCGAGAGCGCCTTGATCATGGTGGATTTGCCCGCGCCGTTGTCGCCGATCACGGCCAGGATCTCACCCGGCATCAGGTCGAAGTCGCAGTTGTCGAGCGCCGTCACCCGGCCGTAATTCTTGACGAGGCCACGTGCGGAAAGAATGGGAGACTGTGTCATAGGCTGGCCTTTCTGATACGCTGGTCAACGGCCACGGCGGCGATGATGAGCAGGCCGATCAGCAGGTAGGTCCACTGCACATCCGCGCCCAGAAGACGCAGGCCCAGGGTGAACACGCCCACGATCAGCGCCCCGAAGAGCGTGCCCGCAACCGAGCCGCGCCCACCGAAGAGCGAGATGCCCCCGATCACGACGGCAGTGATGGATTCGATATTGGCCAACTGGCCCGCCTGCGGCGAGACCGAGCCGATCCGCCCGATCAGGGCCCAGCCCGCGAAGGCGCAGATCAGACCCGCCAGCGCATAGACCGAGATCAGCGTACCGCGCACGTTCACGCCGGAAAGCTCGGCCGCCTCGGGATCGTCGCCCACGGCATATACATGGCGGCCCCAGGAGGTCTGGCTCAGGACGTAACTCAGCGCCGTCACCAGTAGCAGCATGAAGATCACACCGTAGGTGAAGACCGCGCCGCCCACCTTGATCGTGCTGCCGAAGAATTGCAGTAGCGGCGCCTGCTCGGCGATGTCCTGGCTGCGGATCACCTGGCTGCCGGAATAGAGGAAGTTCGCGGCCAGAACGATCTGCCACATGCCCAGCGTCACGATGAAGGGCGGCAGCTTCCAATAGGCCACGAGGTAGCCGCTGATCGTACCGCAGATCAGGCCGCAGAGCAGCCCGGCAAAGACGCCGACAGCGGGCGGCAGGCCCAGGTCAAAGGTGAACTTGCCCATCACGACCGAGGACAGGATCATCACCGCCCCGACCGACAGGTCGATCCCCGCGGTCAAAATGACGATCGACTGTGCCGAGGCCACGATACCGATGATCGCGACCTGCTGAAGGATCAACGTCAGCGCGAAGGGCGAGAAGAAACGATCGCCGAGCAACAGCCCGAAGATCACGATCGCAGCCAGCAACACGAACAGAGGCACGACGGCGGGCGCCGTGTAGACGATGTGCATCAGTTTCGACTTCAGGGTCTCGGGTCCCCGGTCGAATTTCGCTACAGTGTCCGAGGTCGGAAGCTGGCTATCTACGTTGGATGCGTCCTGCATCTGGGTCCACCTTTTTCATTTGGCGGGCGATTGCCGCTTGAATTGGCCGGGGCGCAACGGTTGACCGCCACGCCCCGACGCGTTCTTTCGGGAGGTCTTAGCCCCAGCAGAGGTTGGCGCCCTCTTCGACCGAAAGCTGCTCGAGGCCGTCAACCGGGCTGCCGGTCACAAGGCCAACGCCGGTGTCGAAGAACTCTTTGCCTTCGGTGGCAGCAGGCTTTTCGCCGGTGGCGGCATAGGTGGCGATGGCTTCCACGCCAAGCGCGGCCATGGCCAGCGGGTACTGCTGAGCGGTCGCGCCGATCACGCCGGCGGCAACATCCTGAACGCCCGGGCAACCACCGTCGACCGACACGATCAGCACGTCATCTTCACGACCGAACGACTTCAGCGCCTCGTAGGCACCGGCAGCGGCAGGCTCGTTGATGGTGTAGACCACGTTGATCTCGGGGTTGATGGCCAGCAGGTTCTCCATGCCTTCACGGCCGCCCTCGGCGTTGCCGTTCGACAGTTCGTGGCCGACGATGCGGGAATCCGTCTCGTCGCCCCACTTGCTGGGATCGCCGATGTCGACACCGAAGCCGGTCAGGAAGCCCTGGTTACGCAGCACACCGACGGTCGGCTGGCTGACGTTAATGTTGAGCAGGCCGATCTTGGCATCCGACGTGTCGCCCATGGTCTTGGCGGCCCATTCGCCGATCAGCACACCGGCCTGGAAGTTGTCGGTGGCGAAGGTCATGTCGGCGGCACCGATCGGGTCGAGCGGTGTGTCGAGGGCGATGACGACGGCACCGGCGTCACGCGCCTGCTGAACCGACGAGGTGATCGCCTTGGTGTCCGAAGCAACCAGCAGGATGCCGTCGACGCCAGCAGCAACGCAGGTCTCGATGGCCGAAACCTGGGTCTCGTGGTCGCCGTCGAACTTGCCGGCGTAAGAGCGCAGTTCGACGCCCAGCTCGGCCGCCTTGGCGAAGGCGCCCTGGGCCATCTTGACGAAAAACGGGTTCGTCGCGTCCTTGGTGATGAGGCAAACACTGCCTTCGGCCGAGGCGGTCCCGGCCGTCGCAGCGGCAGCGATAATCCCGGCCAGACCGGCTTTCTTGAGGTTCATTTGTGATCTCCCTTGGTCACTGACTTGTGGCCCTACATACTTCCTCCGGAAGTAATTAGCCGATGACAGGGAAATAGAGCCTCCTCATCAAGCGCACCCGATCATGGATCGCCATGACGCTCAGCCCTCCCTGCCGCTTGAACGGTCCGATCAATACTGCGACTCCGCCTTCCGGTCAACATTAATCACTTCCACATGAATTAATAACGAGCCGCGTACCGTCAGTCCAAAGCTTGTATCACGGGCCGCCAGCACCTAGTATCAAGCCCGAGCCTTGATGCACAACGGCGAGACGACCTCCCGACAAGGCTCTGGATTCAAAGGAAGATGAAGCCGGACAACAAGGAAGAGCTGCTACGTTCATCGCCGATGAGAGGCACCAATCAAACTGCCGTTCGAGGCTTCAACGAGCGGCTGGTTCTGCACCTTGTTCGCAAATACGGCCCCCTGACGAAGGCCGAAGCGACCCGCGCGACAAGGCTGTCTCCGAACGCCGTCTCGGTGATTTTCAGGGCACTGGAGGCAGAAAACCTGCTTCTGAGGGGGGACCCGATTCGGGGCCGCATCGGTCAGCCCTCGACCCCGATGCGCATCAATCCGGACGCGCGCCACTATCTTGGACTGAAGATCGGCCGGCGTAGCTATGACCTTGCGGTGGTCGATTTCGCCGGAAAGATCGTGGCCCAAAGGACGAGTGAACACCCCTACCCCACCCCGTCTGGAATGACCGACTTCGTGAAGCGTGAACTCCGCCCCCTGCTCCGCTCCGCCAAGAAGCGAAAGGAAGAGATCGCGGGCCTCAGTATCGCGATGCCCTCCGAACTTTGGCATTGGACCACGGATTTCGGCGCGCCCCGCGCGGAAATGGACGCATGGCGCGACTTCGACATCAAGGCGGCCCTCGGGGACCTCGTCCCCGGTCCGATCTCGGTCGAGAACGACGGCACCGCCGCCTGCCGCGCCGAGCTTGTCTTCGGACCTCCGCTCGGAAAACAGGACGTGATCTATTTCTTCGTCGGCACCTTCATCGGCGGTGGCATCATCCTGAACGGCGGCATGTTCACCGGGCGGCAGGGAAACTCGGGCGGCTTCGGCCCGCTTCGGATACCCGATGAACCCGGCGGGCACCGGCTGGTAGACCACGCATCGATCGCCGTTCTTGAGCGGATGGTGACGGATTCCGGGGCGGATGCCTCCGCCCTCTACGCCGGCACCAGCGGCTGGACCGAATTCGAACCCCTCGTCACGCAATGGATCGCCCGCGCCGGGCGCAGCCTGGCCCATGCGATCATCTCGACCCTCGCGGTGATCGACTTCGAAGCGGTGATCATAGACGGCGCGTTTCCCGACAGCATCCGATCACGGCTGGTGGCCGAGGTCGAAACCCAACTCGACCGCCTCGATCTTCAGGGCGTCACTCGCCCCGATATCGGCCCCGGCCACTTCGGCGCCGCAGCCCGCGCCCTCGGCGCCGCGGCCTTCCGGATCTCCAACGAATTCATGATCGACCAGAATACGCTCCTGCGCGCCGCGCCCGCGCTATAGCCCGCCCGCCAGCATCTCGGATCAAGCCGCTTGGCAGAACCCGGATTCATCTCCATGGTCGATCCAATGGCGTTCGGAATATTCATACACAGGACCGATTCAATCTACGACGACGTGCCGTCCGAACGGTATCAGTTCCCGAGGCAATACCTGTCACGCGCCCGACTGCACTGCTCCCCAACCTTGGTCCGCCGGAAACTGGATTTTTCCGGCCTTATCACGACGACGGGCTGGTGACGCCATCGGGATAATGCATGGCAATCGGGACGTTGTAATCGATCGCGCTGTGCGGCCTTTCCTCGTTGTAGTCTCTTAGCCAAACCTCCGATTTTTCGGCCGCATCTTCAAGGCTCATGAACCAGTGGCTGTTCGGGCATTCCGCCCGGAACCGACCGTTGAACGCCTCGATGAAGGCGTTGTCCGTCGGCTTGCAAGGCCGTGAGAAGTCGAGCGTGACACCGCGCTGGTAGGCCCAGAGGCCTATGTCTCGGGAGATGAACTCGCTGCCCTGGCCGACACGGATCGTGGCCGGATAGCCGGTCCGCCGACAGACGCGATCAAGGGGCGCGACGACACTCTCGCCTCGATAACTGAACCGCGCATCGAGCACCGGTACGTAGCGGGAGAAGGTGTCGACCACCGTCAGAACCCGGATCTTCCGGCCTGTTGCCAGTTGGTCATGCACTTGCCGGTATCCGAACCGGACACGGGTCTGGCCAATCTCCCTGATCCGCTGTTCCAACGCGGCCTGACCGGGCCGATGAGACTTGTGGCGGTAGGTTCTGGGGTCGATCCGGATCAGCGCGCAAGCCCGGCGGATCGACACCTGCCAACCCGCCCGCATCTCATCGACCAGCGGCCTCTTCCGGGCAGGGTGGTCATTGTTGCGCCATTGGCTCAAGCGACAATAGCGACGAGCTTTCGCTTGATGACGCTATACTCACTCCAACGCGTATAGATCGACATTGACCGACATTTTGTTGCGGGCGCCGACGCCAACGAAAAGTGTTCGGTTTACCCAAGCATAACGTTCATCACCGGTTTCCAGCCGAGCTTGGGTTCGCATGTAGTATGATGCCGGATCAACTTCATCCCCACGCGCGACTGCTGCTATGACCTCTCTCGGACCATGACGAAAGCCGTAGTTGACGATTTCGATGATCGCACCGTCATGGGTTTCCATGGCATAGCGAGTATCCAGTTCGGCGACGCCATCGGCAAAGATGGTTTGCCAGTCTGCCCCAACATCAAGGATGCGCCCGGACAGGCGAGGTCCATCCACCTTTCCTCCGACGATCGGGATGATACGGCGCTGACCGGCGCGGCCCGGTCCCATGTCACAGATCGGAGCAAGCTCGACTTGAAAGGTACAGACAAGGTTTATTTGTGGAACCGGCAACTGCATTTCGGAAGGTCTTTCACCCATTCAACTGTTTACCTAATTAACAAAATTCGGGTAAACTGCCAAGTCAGGGAGGAAGGAAAATGACACCTCAGAAGATGCTGCGCGCAGAGGCCTTTGAAGACGCTTTGGGCGGCTCTGATCTTGAAGAACTGATCGGCTACAACCTCAAGCGCGCCTATGTCATCGTCCGCACCGATTTTCGCAAGACACTTGGCGAGGACGGCATGTCGGCCCGCGTGTTTTCGGCGCTTTCCCTCTGTGTTCGCTTTCCAAACATCACTCAAAGCGAGCTTGCGCGGACTATGGGGATCGAACGCTCCGGTCTGGTCGCCATCGTCGACAGACTTGAGGACAACGGCTACTTGCGACGCGTACAAGTGCCGACCGACCGCCGCGTTCAGGCACTTGTTCCGACTGATGCAGGCCGCACGGCCTATCGCGAGGCCATCAAGGCGGTCAGGGCGCACGAGGATACCCTTTTCAGTGAAATGACGGATGACGAGAAACAGACGCTACTGTCCCTTCTGCGAAAGATCCGCGCTCGGGAGGACGATGAATGACACTTCTGAACTGGGTTGGCCATGTCGCCATTGTCAGCGGTGGTGCATCTGGCCTTGGGGCCGCCACAGCACAGCGGCTCACCGCTGATGGGCTGAAAGTTGCGATTTTTGATCTGAATACTGATGTGGGCCGCGCGCATGCCCAAACCATAGGCGGTCAATATGTTCGCGTCGACGTATCGGATCCCGCATCCGTATCGGCTGGCATTGATGAAGTTGTCCAAACACTTGGTGTGCCGCGTATTATGGTGAATTGCGCAGGGATCGGTGGAGCCGCCAAGACGGTGTCGCGCGGCCAGGCGCATGATCCGGCACTTTTTGAAAAGGTTCTCCGGGTCAACCTGATGGGCAGCTTCAACTGCGCCAGTCAGGCGGCCGCGCAGATGGTTGCGGCTGATCCGATCGATGACGACGGGACACGCGGCGTAATTGTCAACACGGCCTCGGTTGCGGCATTCGACGGACAAATAGGTCAGCTCGCCTACTCCGCTTCGAAGGGTGGTATTGTTGGCATGACCCTACCAATGGCCCGCGATCTGGCGGACAAAGGCATTCGGGTCTGCACCATCGCACCGGGTCTATTCCTGACTCCGTTGCTCCATGAGTTGCCCAAAGAGGTGCAGGATTCACTGGGTGCGCAGGTGCCGTTCCCCTCGCGGCTGGGCAAGCCCGAGGAATACGCCGACATGGTCAGCCAGATTACAGGAAACCCCATGCTGAACGGCGAAATAATCCGATTGGACGGTGCCATTCGCATGGCGCCTCGCTAGGAAGCAAGCGATGAGCGCACTTGATCCGACGGATTTTTGGGCACCGACCTTCGATATTGTAACCCGCGAAGACGGTACAATCATCATGGAGCAGACAGCGCCCCTGCCTGCGCATTTACCCACGCTGGCGGACTATCTCGATAAATGGGCGGATGCCTCGCCTCAGCAGCCTTGGATCGCCCGCCGGCAGGATGGCGGCGACTGGCGCAAGATCTCCTATGGTGACGCACGCGATATGGCGCGCCGCATCGGGGCCAGCCTGCTGGACATGGGACTGGGGCCGGATCGCCCTTTGCTGATCCTTTCGGGGAACTCGCTTGAACATGCCCTGTTGGGTGCGGCCTGCTTCTATGTGGGCATTCCTTATGCGCCGGTCAGTCCTGCCTATTCGCTGGTTTCCAAAGATCATGCCAAGCTAAAAGACATCGCACGGCTTCTGAAGCCGGGGGCGGTCTATGCGGAGGATGGTGCCGCCTTCGCCCCAGCGATTGCAGCCATTTCCCAACTGGACTTGGGTGTGATCACGCAAGATGGACAGGGTGGTACCACCTTTGAGGCACTGACCAAGGGCGATGCAAACAAGGGGGCCGCGGCCCGAAAGGATGTCACTGGCGAAACGGTGGTCAAATACCTCTTCACCTCCGGCTCGACCGGATCTCCAAAAGCGGTGATCAACACAAACGAAATGATCTGCGCCATGCAAGCGATGGTACGTGATTGCTACCGGTTTCTGGAAAAGCGTCCTCCGGTCGTGCTGGACTGGGCACCATGGAACCATACCGCTGCGGGGAACAAGGTGTTCTATCTGGTGATGACCAATGGCGGCACCTATTACATCGACGACGGCAAACCGGCGCCCGGCAAGCTGGACGAAACCCTCCGCAACCTTCGCGAAATTGCCTGCACCTGGTATTTCAACGTGCCGGTCGGATGGGACAGCCTTGTTGCCGCGCTGGAAGATGATCCGAAGCTGGCCAAGACGTTTTTCAGCGAGCTGGGCATGATGTTCTACGCCGGTGCGGGGATGGCCCAGCATACATGGGACCGCCTGCGCGCGATCGCCAGAAAGACCACGGGGCGCGAAGTCCTGCTGTCCACTAGTCTGGGCGCGACCGAGACCGCCCCATTCGCGCTATCCTGCACCAAGGTGCAGGAATTTGCGGGCAACGTCGGTGTTCCGGCGGCGGGCCTGTCTCTCAAGCTGGTGCCCAATGGCGGCAAGCTGGAATTGCGGCTGAAGGGTCCCAGTATCACACCGGGCTACTATGGTGACCCAGCAAAGACTGCCGAGGCCTTCGACGAAGAGGGCTATTATTGTATGGGAGACGCGCTTCGCCCAGCCGACCCAAATGACCTGAGCAAGGGCTTCTTCTTCGACGGTCGGGTGGCCGAGAACTTCAAGCTGACGACCGGGACTTGGGTCGCGGTTGGCGCGGTACGCGCTTCGCTGGTTGATGCAATGGACGGGCTGATCCGCGATGCGGTGATCACCGGTGAAGACGAAGGCGAAGTGGGGGCATTGCTCTTCCTTGCGGACAGGGCGAGGAAGATGTCTCCTGAAGAATTGAATGCAGCGCTTTCGCAAAAGTTGACGGAGGCCGCTGCAAAGGGGACCGGCTCTGCCAGCCGGGTGAAACGCGCCGTTGTCCTGACCGAAGAACCCCGATTTGATATGGGCGAGATCACTGAGAAAGGTTCTCTGAACCAGCGAGCGATGCGCAAGAACCACGCCCAACTGATTGCCGCAATGTACAGGGGGCAAGCGGACATCATCCTAGCCTAGACTATTGGGCGGTAATGTCACTCAAGCGGTCTGGAGCAGAGTCCGACGTCTCGTCATAGAGCGTCGATCACCCAGACCAGCCAAAGCGTAATGGCAGGAAACAGTGTCAGGATTGCCACGCGGATCATGTCAGTGATCACGAAGGGCAAAGCACCTTTGTAGGTCTGACTGATCGGGATATCCCGCGCCATCGAATTGATGATGAAAAGGTTCATGCCTACCGGAGGCGTGATCAAACCGACCTCAACCACGATCAGCACTAGAATCCCGAACCAAAGGCCAAAGTCGGTGGCACTCATGCCGAAATCCAGCGCTTCCATGATCGGGAAGATAATCGGAACGGTCAGCAGGATCATCGAAAGGCTATCCATCACACAGCCGAAGACAAGGTACATCAGCAGGACGATCGTCAGCACAAACCACGGCGAGAAGCCTTGATCTCCCACCCAGGAAGATGCCATTTGTGGCAGCTGCGTCAGCGACAGAAAGTTGTTGTAGATGCCCGCGCCAAGAATGATCAGGAAGATCATGCCAGAGGCCGCAGCGGTCGACAGTATCGCGGTTTTCAACCGACCCCATGTCATTTCACCCGAGGCAAATGCCGCGATACCTGTGCCAGCCGCGCCAACGGCCGCGGCCTCGGTCGGCGTGAAGATACCGGCATAGATACCGCCCACCACAACGATGAAGATCGTCACGACGGGCCAGACACTCCCGAGGGCCACCATCCGTTCGCTCCACGGCACGCGGTCTTTCACGGCAGCACTATTGGGCGAGACACGCACCCAGATGGATATTGCAATCATATATCCCGCTGCAGCCAGAATGCCGGGGATCAGTGCGGCCACGAAAAGCTTTTCGATGTTCTGTTCGGCAAGGATCGCATAGATCACCAGGATGACCGAGGGCGGGATCAGAATGCCCAAGGTGCCGCCAGCTGCCAGCGCACCGGTCGAAAGGGACCCGGGGTATCCGTAACGCCGCAACTCCGGCAAGGCGACCTGCCCCATGGTCGCGGCAGTAGCGAGGGACGATCCACAGATCGCGCCAAAGCCCGCACAGGCACCGATGGCGGACATTGCGACACCGCCTTTGCGATGTCCCAGGAAGCTTTCTGCAGCGCGGAAAAGAGCGGCAGACATGCCCGACAGCGTCGCGAACTGGCCCATCAGCAGGAACAGCGGAATGATCGAGAAGGAGTAGTTCGAAAATGTGCCATAAGTCAGCGTCTTCAACTGATTAAGGGACATCATCGGGTTGCCGATTACCAGCCAGGTTCCGCCGACACCAACGGAAATCATCGCCAGTGCAATCGGCGCACGCAGAAAGACAAGGATCAGCAGGACCGGAAAGGACCAAAGGGCCAGTTCGATATTGGTCATGAAACGGATCCTATACTGGCAATCCGGCAAGCCGCCGTGTTGCTCTGAAGATGCAGAAGGCGGAAACGATAACAAAACCCGCGCCGCCGATCATGGCAGCGGCATAGCCCTGCCAGACGGGGATCTGCGCGATCAACGTGGTTTCGCCGTAGGCATGTTTGTCGAGCATCCCCAGGTAGAGGCGCCACGTTCCGATCGTGGCCACAACAAACATCCCGATATTGAAAACAAGGTCCAGCAGCCGGTCCAGAGTGCGCGGCATGACAGGTTCAAGCAGATCGACCCTGGCGTGGGCCTCTTTGAACTGTGCCCAAGGAAGAAATCCGAAAATCGCGGTCGCCATGCCGATTTCGGTCATGTCGTAGATGCCTCGGATCGGACCGACGCCGATATCCAGCGGGACAAGGGCCCGCCCGATGATAGAGAGGCTGGTCAGCGCGACGATGACCAGTAGAACCGCCCCGCCGACAAGCGCGAGGGCAATTGCAATCCATTCAACGATGCGACTGAGATGCGCATACATACCTGCCTACTCCCCGACAGATAAGAGAGGCGGGTGTTCCCGCCTCTCTTTTCCGGTCTTGCCATCAGATCTTAACCGCCGTGCTTGGCGATCAGGGCCTTGGCCTCTTCGATGAGGGCCGCGCCATCGATGCCCTTGTCTGCCATGTCAGCTATCCAACGCTCGACGACGGGTTCCGAGGCCGCTTTCCAGCGCTCGACCTCGGCCTGGTCAAGCGTCGTGATCTGGTTGCCTGCGTCAACCGCGATCTGGCGTGCAGGTGCGTCCATGTCCCACATGACCTGTGAAGCGAAGGCCGACAGCTTTGCGCCGGACTCGGCATCGAGGATTGCACGCACGTCATCGGGCAGCGCCTCGTACTTGGCCTTGTTCATTACCAGAACGATGGCAGCGGTATAAAGCGATGCATCCCCCGAGAATTCGGTGTGGTGGTCGACCAATTCGGACAGACGGATGGCAGTTGTTACTTCCCATGGGATCACGGTGCCTTTCACAACACCTTTCGAGATCGCTTCAGGGATCGCTGGCAATGGCATGCCGACGGGCTCCGCGCCCAATTCGGACAACAGGTCGTTGATGATGCGCGTCGGACCGCGCAGCGTCAGCCCCTGCATATCTTCAAGGCTGTTCACGCCCTCTTGTGTGTGGATCACGCCGGGGCCGTGAACCCAGGCCCCCAGAACCTTGACGTCAGAGTACTCATTGTTCTGGAAATCATTGGCGACCATCTCCCAGTAGGCTTTTGCCGTAGCAACCGGGTTGGTCATCATGAACGGCAGCTCGAATACTTCGGTGCGAGGGAAGCGGCCCGGAGTATAACCTACAACGGTCATCGACAGATCGACGACACCGTCGCGCGCCTGGTCCATCAGCTCCGGCGGGCGGCCACCAAGCGACATGGCGTCAAAATGCTCGATCTTGATGCGGCCACCGGTAGCTTCTTCAACCTGTCGACCCCAAGGCTTCAGGATCATTGCCGGTACGGGCGCCGGCGGAGGCAGGAACTGATGCAGGCGCAGTGTGATTTCCTGCGCGCGTGCGACAGTCGGTGCCGCCAGAACGGCAGCAGCGCCGACTGTGGTCTGGATAAACTCTCTTCTTTTCATGAGTAACCTCCCTAGTGTCCATGATTTCGATTGTTCTTGTTACATAAAACAGGGTCAGCGGAACTTTGGCTCCCGTTTCTCCAAGAATGCACGGAGCCCCTCCTTGGCGCCGTCAGATGTCTGCGACATTGCCGCAGCAAGGCTTTCAGCGAAGAGCCCATCAGATCGGGACATATCGCCAATACGCGAAATCGCGTTGATCATGAGATAATTCGAGAAAGGTGCGTTGTCGGCGATGCGCCGCGCAAGTTTCTGGGCCAACGCGTAGCCCTCGCCCTCGGCCACGGCATAATGGGCAAGGCCCAATCGCAGGCCTTCTTCGGCACCGTAGTTGCGACCGGTCAGCATCATCTCACGCATGCGATCCGCACCCATCAAACGACCGATCCGCACTGTGGCGCCGCCACCGACAAAGATACCGCGCCGCCCTTCAGGCAGTTGAAAGCGGACCGAGGGTTCGGCAATGCGCACATGGGTTGAGGTCGCGATTTCGAGCCCCCCGCCGATAACCGCACCGGTCAGGACTGAAATTACCGGCAATCCACCGAATTCGATCAGTTCGGATACACGGTGCCAGTTTCGCGAGTGATGAACGCCCTCGATAGGTTCGCGGTGTTCATGCTCGGCCAGATCCAGGCCTGCACAAAAATGCCCGCCTTCGCCCCGCAGGATGACCGCATTCACGCCTTTGGGCGGTGCAGAAAAAAAGCTGTCGAGCTCATCGATCAGCTGATCATTCATCGCGTTGCGCTTTTCCGGCCGGTCAAATGTGATAGTCGCGATATCATCAACGATATCAGTGCGGATCACTTTCGTCGGAGCGGTTCCGTCGGGCATTCTGCGCTGCGCCTCCTCGTTGCAAAATTGTTTTACTGTGTAACGGTTCTTCTGTATAGCGATTTTTTAGAGGGAGGATCACCATGGTCGATTTCAGCGCCGTCAAGGCCATTGATTTCCATACTCACGCGGAAGAGCCCTGCAACCACGGGCGTGATGACGGGTACAACGAGTTTCAGGCCGGCATGGCGGCGTATTTCAAGAATCCCGCCGGGGCCGAAGGAATGCTGCCAACGGTTCAGGACACAGCCAATTACTATCGCGAGCGCAACATTGCCGCCGTCATCTTTCCGGTCGATGCCGAGCGCGAAACGGGCTTCAAGCGCTACTCAAATGAAGAGGTCGCCCAAGTCTGCGCCGAAAATGACGACATCCTGATCCCTTTTGCCTCGATTGATCCGCACAAAGGCAAAGCTGGTGCGCGTGAAGTGCGTCGGATGGTGCGTGAGTTCGGTGTGCGCGGTTTCAAATTCCATCCCACGATGCAGGGTTTCTTCCCCAATGACCGCGAGGCCTGCTACACGGTGCTTGAGGCCTGTGCAGAGGAAGGGGCGATCACGCTTTTCCACACCGGCCAGACCGGGGTCGGCTCTGGCATGCGCGGCGGCATGGGGATGCGGCTGAAGTATTCGAACCCGATGCACCTCGACGATGTCGCTGTCGATTTTCCAGATATGCCCATCATTTTGGCTCACCCGAGCTTCCCGTGGACCGAAGAGGGTCTCGCCGTCGCCCAGCATAAACCCAATGTCTACTACGACATGTCCGGCTGGAGCCCGAAATACTTTCCCGAGACTTTTGTCCGCTATGCCAATTCGATCCTGAAGAAAAAGATGCTCTTCGGTTCCGACTGGCCGGCAATCACGCCGGACCGCTGGCTTGCTGACTTTGAGAAGGCCCCATTCAAGGACGAGGTGCGTCCTTTGATTTTAAAGGAAAACGCCCTGCGAGTTCTGGGTGAAACCTAAACGCAGACAGGACTGTGCATGACAAATGGCACTGACCTCTTCTTCAACTCCGGAAAACTTTCGCGGGATTTCTGGGCTGACCATGATCCCTTTCAACGGGC
The DNA here is from genome assembly GCA_014762635.1 of Paracoccaceae bacterium. Classification (GTDB taxonomy): domain Bacteria; phylum Pseudomonadota; class Alphaproteobacteria; order Rhodobacterales; family Rhodobacteraceae; genus JABURR01. Next base: position 37,259 of record JABURR010000068.1, on the reverse strand, counting down.
CTACCGGCGATATCCCGTGTTCACTCGCCCATGTTGCGGATGCTCCGCGCTTGGACGATTGGGACGAGGAAGCCGTCAAAGTCTATGGCTCCGAGACAGGTCCCCGTACCGCTGATCCGGAGATACAGATCACGGGTGGCTGCGGCTATTTGAGGGAATGCGGGATGGAACAAATCTGGCGCCATGCGCGCACCTGCGCAATTTACGAGGGCGCGACTGGAATCCATGCCAACGGTCTTGCAACCCTTGGATTGCGGCGGGGCGCTGGTTCCGATGCCATCGACGAACTGGTGATGCGGCTTGCCGATGGTTGGAGTGATCTCACCTTGCTGGACAAATGGCGCGCCCTGCGGGAAACACTGCCCCGCATGGGTGATGCCACCCCGCTAGCCCATCGTTTCTACACCGCCTCTGTCGCCCTCTTTCCCAATGTCAGTTGGCACAAGCTGTGTCGTATTGCCGATCAACGCAGTGACACAACTAGGCTAGAGGCCCTGGCGACGCGCGTTTCGGACGGAAAGGATTCCCTATGACTGACCTTGTCATCATCGCCGGTGGCGGCATTGCGGGCCTTGCCCAAGCGCTGACGCTGCATCAAATTGGCGTGCCGTGCCGCATTCTGGAGTCTGCGCGCCAGATGAAACCCTTGGGTGTCGGGATCAACATTCAGCCCAACGCGGTGCGCGAGCTTTATGATCTTGGTATCACGGCCGCAGACCTCGACGGCGTCGGAGTCTCGGCCCGCGAATGGGCCTTGGTAGGTCTGAACGGAAAAGAGGTCTATGCCGAACCCCGCGGGCTTGAGGCTGGCTATCGTTGGCCGCAATACGCAGTGCATAGGGGCGCTCTGCATATGCTGCTCTATCGCAAAGTGATTGAGCGCTTGGGACCTGACGCTGTGCGGCTTGGCACCCGGGTGACGGGATACGAGCGCAACGGCGACCATGTGGATGTGCAGATCCGGACAGGCCCTGATGGCGAAGCTTCGGTCTTGAAGGCACGCCTGCTGATCGGCGCCGATGGCATCCACTCGTGCGTCCGCGCAACGATGCACCCTGACCAACCCCCCATCCACTGGGGCGGAGCCGTGATGTGGCGCGGCACGGTGCGCGCAAAGCCGCTGCGAACCGGATCATCCTTTATCGGTCTGGGCACGCACCGGCACAGGATGGTGATCTACCCGATCTCTGCCCCTGATCCTGATGGGATGGCCCTGATCAACTGGATCGCAGAGGTGACGATGGACAGCAACAACGGCTGGCAATCTGACAGCTGGTTCCGCGAAGTGCCCTTGTCGGAATTCATCCATCACTTCGATGCATTCCGGTACGCATGGCTGGATGTTCCCGAAATGCTTGGCAAGGCTGACTGTGCCTATGAAAATCCGATGATCGACCGCGATCCGATCGGGACATGGGTTGATGGTCCGGTAGCCCTGATCGGCGATGCGGCCCATGCTATGTATCCCACCGGTTCCAACGGTGCCAGCCAGGCGATTGTCGATGCACGGATTCTGGGCGCGAAGATGCTGAAGCACGGAGCTACGCCCGAGGCGCTTGCCCACTATGACGCCGAACTTTGCGGCCCCATTTCGGAAGTTGTGCTCCGCAACCGCGGTGCGGGCCCATTCGGTCTGCTCAATCTCTTGGATGAACGATGTGGCGGCACCTTTGACAATATCGACGACGTCATCCCCGCATCGGAGCGGCAGGAGTTCATGGCCAAATACAAGGCCACTGCCGGGTTCGCCATGACACAGCTGAACAACGCGCCGCAGACGATCCCAAGCACAGGCATTTGAACACGAGCATGGCCTTTTACGCCAATTTTGACAACCAAAGGCACACAATTGCTACGACGATGTCGTTCTTGGGCTGTATGAGGCGGACGATGACCGGGCGCATCCCCTTGCTCTTCGTTGCGACGCCCATCTGCTTCTGCAGGAGGGGCTTCTTGCCCTTTGGCGCTTTCAGCCTGGAGCCCCCCACTACTGACAAGACAACGTCAGGAATGACGAACAGTTGAGTCTCGGCGACAACACGCAGTACGCCCCCGCAAACAGGATCTGCGCCATGCCTACAGATCCCGGGCCCAAACCCATCATTCCGATGGTAAGGGGCTCAAGTGGGCTGGCCGCCTCGGCTGGGGTTCTTCAATCTTCGCTCTAGTCGACGGTTTCTGCCACTGCGAACCGACGGAACGCGTATTGCATCACGACCAGCGTCAGAAGCCCGATCAATGTCAATGTTGTCCAGCTGGCCAACCCTGACAGGACCAGAGAGGTTCTTATCGTTGTGAATGTCACGAACCCCACGGCAGCCGATGCCGCGGCGGCAGCCAAAACGATAATTGTCTTCGCAATGAACTCGACCAGTGAACGGCCAAGAAATTCGAAGTCCGCCCGCCCCATTGGAACGAGTTTTGTCGGAAACAGCAGGTGGATGGTGTTCTCGATCGCATAGACGAGCACGGTCAACGGGAGTGCGAAAGCCGCGAAGACCAGTGCAACCGACGTGTCGACACCATCTTCAAAAGCAAAAATGCTGACGATCAGGGTCAAGGCAATCACATAGGTCAGAAGCACCTGAACCACGAGCTGGCCTGCGCAGATGCGCCACGGCGCTATGGGCAGGGTCTTGTAGATTTCCATCCGGCTCAGGTCGCCGCGAAAATCGCACACCAATGTGCGCGGCAGGATGAAACCGAAAAAGATGTACATAGCCAGAAAAGCCCGCGCGTCCGTGACCGATACGCCGAGCGCAACACCAAGCGGCCCGACGCAGGCGGCGAGACCCGCGAACACCACGATGATCTTTATGGAATTGCGGGCAGCGCTTGTGGCCTGTCGCAAGGCAATGGGCCCCAGGCCGCCCAAGATCGGGGAACGACGGATTGAGGGTACCTCGGTCCGTTCACTGGCCCAGACCGATCCGCCTTGCTTGATCCGCTCCCATCGGTTGCTGCGGCGGGCGTTTTCGCTCAGGGCGCGGTCGGTCGTGCGCGCGTCGAGCGCGATCACCGCGGCCAAGAGGGCAATATTGATGAGGATCGCGATAGAGGCCCAAACTGCCAGATTCGGGAAAAGCGATGGCGCCACGAAAAGCTCGGCGAAGACGATATAGGGAAACAGGATGATGATGCCGATCCACGAGTGCCGGAACTCTGACAGCAGGTCGAAGATGCTGAGGTCAGGCTCGGCCCATGCGTAAAGCACGGTGGCGACTGCAGCCAGAAGTAGCAGCGCAAGCAGGGGATAACGCAACCGTGCGAGCCTGCTGCCTTCCAGTGCCTGACCGGCCATGCCGATGACGGCGCTGTTCAACTGAACGAATATGAGCGTCAGGAGCGAGGCGACGAAAGCAGACAGGGCTGACCCGGTTTGCGCCTGTGCAAAGGGGGTGATGAGCGCGCTGCTCAAGGCGACGCCGGCTACGTAGGCGCTGAACTTGTAGATGATCAGGTCGCGCCGGCGGAACGGCCCGGTAAACAGGAAATTGATCTCGGTCGGCGAAAAATGAAACGTGGGACCGGTCGCCAGCGCCACAGTGAGCAGCGACATCGCAAGCATGCCAAGAGGCATGAACGTGCTGATCTGCGTGCTCAAAGCACGCCGATCCAGGGTGGCGTCAGTCAAGACCCCCACGTCCGGGGAGGAACTGTTCGCAGCGACCAGCAGCCAGATGATCCCGCCAAAAGCCAGGGTGAAGAGCAACCCGCGCACGCTTTGCAACTGGACCAGGCGCAGGCGAATGCCGCCGCGCAGCCGCATCATGAGAAGATGAAAAAGCGCTCGATCCATATCTCAGACCTCACCCGTCTCTTTATGCTGGGTGATAGCGAAGTACGCCTCTTCAAGGGCTGAGCTGCTGTCGGTCTGGCCGACCTCGCTCAGCACCTCGCTCATCGTGCCAAATCGGCGGCACTCGCCGAGGTTCAACACCATGATATGGGTGCACAGGTTCTCGAACAGGCTCAGAAGGTGCGAGCTGATGATGATGGCTGCGCCCGCCTGCGCACGTTCTCGGATCGCCTGCTGAATGCCCCGGATCCCTTGCGGGTCAAGGCCCGTCAGAGGCTCATCGAACAGGATCGCCTTCGGATCGTGCAGGAAGGCACAGGCGATCGCCACCTTTTGGCGCATGCCGCGAGACAGGTTGTGGACGAGCGTATCGCGCTTGTGTGTAAGTTCGAATGACGCAAGAAGCGCTTCGGCGTCACTCTCGAAATCTGCGAGTTTGTGCGCCGCCGCAGTGAAGGCCAGATGTTCCCAGACCGTCATGGTATCAAACAGCCGCGGATCGTCAGGAATATAGCCGATCTCCCGCTTGGCAGCGATCGGCTCCTGAACAATGTCATGGCCCGCAATCAGGAGCTGCCCCGAGGTGGGAGGGATAATCCCGCACAAGGCACGCAGGGTCGTTGTCTTGCCCGCCCCATTCGGCCCGACCAACCCAAGGATTTGGCCTGGTTCAATCGAAAAGCTCAGGTTCTTCACGGCCGTGAAGCCCTTGTACTGTTTGCTGAAGTTCGTGACTGTGATCATCTGCTCTTTACTCAAGATTCTCTTGTTTTCCGGTAGCTTGGCGGGTGGGTATGGGCTCCAACACCAGTCAGGCCATCGATATTTTGCACCGATTCATGTCAACTCTAAGTCCAAACCCGTTGTTCAAATCATTTACTATGCCCCTATCTGAGCGAAACAGTGGAAATACGCGGTTGTCCGCCCGACGGGCCAGCGATAGCACGTTCAAACGATCACGCCTGGGCGGACAAGGGGGGGACCGCGAGATGATTGATTCACCCAAGCCCCCTGACATTTAAAAGAAAGACGAGATTTAATGGTGCCCGGGGGCGGAATCGAACCACCGACACGAGGATTTTCAATCCACTGCTCTACCCCTGAGCTACCCGGGCACGGGTGAACGGGTGTACCGTTCGGGCAGCGATCTTCTAGACGCGGGCCTGCCGGGTGTCCAGAGGGTTTGGAGTAAAAAATTCAGTGGGGTTTCATCTGGCTGCGCTCAATTTCAGCCTCAGCTTCGTCGACGTCTTCGGGCTCGTCCGCGGGGATCGCGTAGGAGCCTGTAAGCCACTTGCCCAGGTCCAGATCGGCGCAGCGGCGCGAGCAGAACGGGCGGTAGCGGGGATCGGTGTCCTTGGCGCAGATCGGGCAGGTCATCGAGGCAGGCACTCGGTCAAAGGCAGGCGTTCGCGCTTGCGTTGCAACTCGTAATGCCCAAGGGGCGTCCAGCCTACCAAAGCAGTCTCGATTGCATCAGCGCGGAAGGCCGCCTTCAGGGTCTGCTCCAGCGCGCGACGGTCCTTCTTGGGCATGGGCGCGAAATCCACAGTGATCTGGCCGCCAAGGCCCCGCAGGCGCAATTGCCGGGGCAAGTCGCGTGCGAGCGCGATATTGGCCTTGAGACCGGCCGCGGGCGAGGTATCGGCCCCGGTATTCACGTCCACCGCCACCAGCGCTCGGGTCGGTTCGACAAAGGCGGTCGCGCCGCCGGACAGCCGCACCTCGGGCGAGAAGAGCGCGCCGATCAGGTCATGCAGGTTATGATCGGCGAAACTGCCCGGCTTGTCGGCCAGCAGTTCGGGCTCAGGCCAGTCGCGCCAGGCGAGGTGGTGCGCGTCGGGCCCGTCGACGAGAAGCTCCGGCCCCTGCCCCGCGGCATCGCCCAGAACGGCAATGGCCAAGTCGCGCATCGCGGTGATGTCGTCGGCTATCTCGTCGTCAGATCCGCTGGCCGCGACAGAGCGCAGGATGAGGCCCGTGTCGCCCGCCTCACCCATCACGTCATGGGCAATCTCGAGCAGGCGCACCCGAGCCTCGTCGTCCTTGATCTGACGCGAGATGTTGATGCCCGGCGCTTCGGGAGTGACGATGGCATAGCGGCTCTTGAACAGAACCCGGTCGGTCACCGGTATGGCCTTGGCGCCCTCGGCATGGCCGGTCACCTGGACAAGGATCGGTTGCCCGGGGCGCAGGCCCTTGGCCTGGCGCAGGAAGGCCGAGCCACCCGGCAGGCGCAGGAACATGCCGCCCGCGCCTTTGACCGGTCGGTCGCAGATGGCGCGGTAGATCGCGCCGGGCGTGGGGGGCGCATCTTCGCCGGGATCGACGATCAGGTCTTCAAGCCGGCCATCCACAAGCCGCGCTGCGGCCTTGCGGCCGCCGATTTCGTCCAGAGCGACAACTGAACCCTTCATTGAACCTCCTGCCAGAGCGGGTATCCAGCGGCTTGGAGCAGCGTGGCGGTTTCGGCCACGGGTAGCCCCATGACCGCGCTGTAAGAGCCCTGGATCCACGGGATGAACGCCCCGCCAAGCCCCTGGATCGCGTAGCCGCCAGCCTTGCCCTGCCACTCGCCCGAGCGCAGGTAGGCGCTGATCTCTTCATCCGAAAGGCTTTTCATCCGGACGGTTGTCTCGACCACGCGTTCCCGAACCCTATCGCCGCGGCGAACGGCCACCGCCGTGATAACCCGGTGGCGCCGCCCCGAAAGCTGCAGCAGGAACTGCGCCGCTTCGGATGCGTCCGCGGGTTTGCCAAGGATGCGCCGTCCAAGGGCAACGGTGGTATCGGCGCAGAGGACAATATCCTCCGCCCCGGCCGGAACCGCTGCCACTTTCTCGCGGGTGATGCGCGCGCAATAGACCCGGGGCAATTCACCCTTCTTCGGGTCTTCATCGATATCGGGCGCACGAATTTCATCGGGCATGATACCCAGCTGCGCCAGAAGCTCTTTCCGGCGCGGGCTTCCAGACCCGAGGATAAGCCTCAAGGTTTTACTTGAAGCGATAGTTGATCCGACCCTTGGTCAGATCATAGGGGGTCATCTCGACCTGTACCTTGTCGCCAGCCAGAACCCGGATACGGTTCTTCCGCATCTTCCCTGCCGTATGCGCGATGATTTCATGGCCGTTTTCCAGCTCGACCCGAAACGTCGCGTTTGGCAGGAGTTCCTTCACGACGCCGGGAAATTCGAGCAGTTCTTCCTTGGCCATGATCACTCCATTGCTACACACCCGCCTCTGCGCGGGCGCCGCAGTAGATGCGCCCATTTCATCAGATTTTCAAGGCGTAATCAGTCTAGCGCGCAAAGTTTGGCTGTTTTGAGGCGGCTTTGCTGCTCGTCCCAGTGACGGAAATTGAGCACTTGGCCCTGTTGCCGCACGGTTCGGACCGCGTCGAGCGAGACTTGTGCATAGGTCCAACCCGGGGCATTCAGTGCGCCCTCGGCCAGAACGCCCGTGGGCGGAAACCCCAGGTCGGGCGGGCCATAGATGGCCACGGCGCCGCAGTTTTCATCGACCGCGGGGCTCCAGCCTGCTTCGCCCACGGTGGGGGAATGGACAACGATGCACTGGTTTTCCAGCGCCCGGGCCATCGCACCCACCCGCACCCGCCAGTAGCCCGCAAGGCTGTCGGTGCACGAAGGCACCAGCAGGATTTCGGCCCCCGCGTCGGCCAAGGCGCGGCCCAGAAGGGGGAATTCCGCGTCATAGCAGATCAGCACCCCGATCCGGCCAAGCGCCGTGTCGAAGACCTTGAGCGGGCCGCCGGGCACCACGTCCCAGGTCTCGCGCTCGAACCGGGTCATGATCTGCTTGTCCTGGAACTCCGAGCCGCCACCGGGGGCAAACAGCCGCGCGCGGTTTGCCGGGCGGGTACCCTCCCAGACAGGCGCGCTTGCGCCAAGGATATGAACACCGTGCGCGGCCGCCAGCCGGGCGTGCAGTGCGTCGGCCTCGGCCATACGGTCCGAGACCGCATGAAGCGAGGCCTCGAGATCGCCCGCCGCCTCGGCCCCGGCCAGCGAGGACAGCTCCATCGCGCCGTATTCGGGAAAAACCAGCAGATCCGCCCCCTGCCCGGCTGCCTCGGCCACCCAAGCGGTGATCTTGTCCTCGTAGGCGGCCCAGCTTTCCAGCCAGTCGATGGGATAGGCAGCAGCGGCGATCTTCATAGCTTGCGGATCCAGAACTGAAGCGGCTTCTCGGTCTGGTCTTCGTCTCCGATGTCCTTCCACCTGAACCGCGCGACGACGCCTTCTAGGGGCGCATAGCCCCGCTTGCGCCAGAACCCGTCGAGCGGGCGATAGTCGGATGGACGCGCAGGATGATCCTCGCGCCGGACCACGCCGCAGAAGGCCGCGTATTTGCGCCCCAGGGCGCGCGCATGGGCCTCGCGCCGGTCAAAGAAGGCGTGCCCGGCCCCCTGCCCGCGATACTCGGGCAGCAGGACGCTTTCGGCGCAATAGAAGATGTCGGTCAGGTCGCAACCGGTCCCCGCGAAGGGCTTTGCGAAATCGTCCGCGTGGTCCTCCATCGGGCTGCCGGTGGCCGCCCCGACAAGCCTGTCCCCGTCGAAGGCCCCAACCAGGATCGCCCCCGGCGCATCCTTGTAGCGCGCCATGTAGCCGCGCTCATACTCAAGGTCACCGTCATAGAGATAGGGCCAGTCGCGGAACACCGTGATCCGCAACTGCGCAAGGTCGTCGAGATGGTCTTCGACCGCCGCGCCCTTCAGCTCCCGGAAACTCAGCATCAGGAAACCTGCCGGACCCAATCGGCGAGGTTGTAATAGGTCGTCACCCGCACGATCTTGCCGTCGCGCATGTTGAAGAACGACCCCGCCGGAAGGACATAGCTCTGCCCCGTCGCCTCGGGCAGGTCGCCGTCGGTCTGCAGGTATTTGCCGTTCACGACGAATTCCGCCGCGCCTCGCGTTTCATCCTCGTTGGCGAAGATCACCATGTCCGAGAGGTTTTCCCGGTAGCAGCGCGCCATGTGATCGCAGAAGGCACGGAACAGGATCTTGCCGCGGCGGACCTGCCCTTCGTTCACATGGTGGGCCACGTCCTCGTCCAACTCGGCAAGCATCCCGTCGATGTCACCCTCGTTGAAGGCGGTGAAATAGCGTTGAATGGCAGAGCGGCTCATGCGGCATCCTCCGTGGGTGGGCCGAAGCGTTCGACCATCTTAGCACGGATCTGGTCCCGCGCCTGTCGGTATGCCGAAAGTTTCTGTTCGCGTGTCTCGCCCAGCCCCGTCGGATCGAGGATCGGCCAGTATTCCACGGTCAGATGGTAATAGCGCGTCAGTTCCAACGCCTGCCGCTGCGAGGCGGGCGACAACGCCACCACTAGGTCGAACCCCGACAGGTCGTCCCCCCAATCCTGCATTTCCTCGAAGCTGCGCGACCGGTGGCGCGACAATTCCACGTCGATCTCCTGGCAGACGGCGATGGCGAACCCGTCCACCTCGAGGTCGTTCTTCACGCCCGCCGACTGAACATAGGCCGTGTGGCCGTACATCTTCTTCATGAGCCCCTCGGCCATGGGCGAGCGGACCGCGTTGTGATCGCAGCAGAAAAGCACGGACGAGGGAAGATCGGCCATGGCCTAGCCCCCCCAGTGCAGCACGCAGATCAGGGTAAAGAGGCGCCGTGCCGTGTCGATATCGACCTCGGCCTTGCCCTCAAGGCGTTCTTGCAGAACCCGCGCACCCTCGTTGTGGATGCCGCGCCGGGCCATGTCGATCGCCTCGATCTGGCTGGGCGGCAGCTTCTTCACCGCGTCAAAATAGCTTTCGCAAATCTGGAAGTAGTCCTTCACCACCTGTCTGAACGGCCCGAGTGAAAGCTGGAACTCGGCTACCTTGCCGCCCTTTTCCGTTTCGATATCGAAGACCAGCCGCCTTTCGCGGATCGACAGGGACAGGTTGTAGGGGCCATCGGGCACCTCGCGCCCGTCGCGTGGCGGCAGGGCGAAGCTGTTGTCCTCGATCAGGTCGAAGATCGCGACGCGGCGCTCCTGCTCGATCTCCGGGGTGGGCGCCGGAAGGCCAGAATCGTCGATCTCGACCTTGGCAAGCCGGTTCAAGATTTCTTCTCCAGCCCCAGTCGGGCCTTGAGCTTTTCCTTCGGGGGCTTGTCGGCCTTGTTGAGCCGATCCAGACGCGCCCGGACCGACAACCCATGCGCCTCGAGGCCTTCGGAGATCGCCAGTCGCTCGGCCGCGGGGCCGATGGCACCCAGCGCCTCGGGTGTCATGCGCGCCAGCGTCGTGCGCTTGAGGAAATCCAGAACGTTCAGACCCGACGAGAACCGCGCCGAACGCGCCGTGGGCAGCACGTGGTTCGGACCGCCTACGTAATCGCCGATGGCCTCGGGCGTCCAGGACCCGAGGAATATTGCACCCGCGTGGGTGATGTTGGCGGCCAGCGCCTCGGGGTTCTCGACGCAAAGCTCCAGGTGCTCGGGCGCAATGCGGTCGGCCAAGGCCGCCGCCTCGCCCAGGTCGGCCACGGTGATGATCGCCCCAAAGTCGCGCCAGCTTGCACCCGCGATGGCGCGACGTTCAAGCGTCTGCAGCCGGTCCTCGACCGCCTGTGCCACCGCCTGCCCGAACTCGGCACTGGTGGTGATCAGGATCGCCTGGGCGCTTTCGTCATGCTCGGCCTGGCTCATCATATCCAGCGCGATCCAGTCGGGATCGTTGTGCTGATCGGCAATCACCAGAATCTCGGAGGGGCCCGCGATCATGTCGATGCCGACGCGCCCGAAGACCCGCCGCTTGGCCGCCGCCACGAAGGCATTGCCCGGGCCGGTGATCTTGTCCACCGGCGCGATCGTCTGCGTGCCATAGGCCAGCGCGGCGATCGCCTGCGCCCCGCCCACGCGATAGACGGTTTCGACGCCCGAGAGCTTCGCCGCCAGCAGAACCAACGGGTTCGACTTGCCGTCAGGCGTCGGCGCGGTGATGACCAGCCGCTTCACCCCGGCCACCTGCGCCGGGATCGCGTTCATCAGGACCGAGGACGGATAGGACGCCAGCCCACCGGGCACATAAAGCCCTGCCGCATCCACCGGCGTCCAGCGCCAGCCCAGCGTCGCGCCGGATTTCTCTTTCCAGCTTTCATCCTTTGGCATCTGCCGCTCGTGATAGGCACGGATGCGCTTGGCGGCGAGTTCCAGCGCTGCGCGATCCTCGGCACCTACCTTGGCAACTTCAGCGTCGATCTCTTCCTTCGAGAAGGCGAGCGTTTCCGGCGTCAGCTCCAGGCGGTCGAATTTCGCGGTCAACTCGATCAGCGCCGCATCGCCCCTTGCCCGCACATCGGTGATGATCCTCGCGACGATATCGTCCACATCGGGGCTTTCCTCGCGCTTCATGGTCAGAAGCGCGGCGAAACGCGTGTCGAAATCAGAGTTTGCAGTCGACAGGAATTGCGGCATGTCTCACTCCGGGTGATGCGGGGCCTTGCGCGAGGGCGCGACATAGGGTCGGGTCACGTCTTTCAGCGTAACCTCTAGGGCTTCGACCGCGATTGCAACCGCGCCGTCTCCGGCAAGGGTCAGAACCACCCGCCCCGTGCCATCTTCGCCAGCCTCGAAGCTCACGGCCAGAACCGACAGGATCAGGTCCGCATCCTTGCGGTCGATGCCCTGGCTCGACACGCCCATGACGTCCTCGATGGCCAGAACCGCCTGCACCCGCTCGAACGGGCGGCTGCGACTCTCGGTATCGGGCGCATCTTCCCAGCGGAAGCGGTTGAGCAAGAGGCCAAACTGGCGGCGGCGGCGATCCCAGGTCATCTCGGTCACCGGAAAGACCGCGTCCTGAACCAGCGAGGAAATCACCTGCAGATCCTCGGCGTCCATCGCCTTGAGGTTCAGCGGCGCCTCGCGCCCGTCTTCGAACCGCGCATCCTGCGCCATCAGACCTTCACCCGTTTGATATTTGCGCCCACACCCGAAAGCTTGCGCACCACATGTTCATAGCCGCGATCCAGATGATACACACGGCTGACAACGGTTTCACCCTCTGCCGCCAGACCCGCAAGGATCAGCGAGACCGAGGCACGAAGATCGGTCGCCATGACAGGCGCACCCTTGAGCCGCTCGACCCCGGTCACGGTGGCGGTTCCGCCATGCACCTCGATCTGCGCACCCATTCGCATCAGCTCCGGGGCGTGCATGAAGCGGTTCTCGAAGATCGTCTCTTCCAGGTGGCTGACCCCGTCGGCGGTGCACAGCAGCGCCATCATCTGCGCCTGCAGGTCCGTGGGGAAACCCGGGAACGGCTCGGTCCGCACGTCGACAGCCTTCACCCGCCCATTCCGACGCGCGACCTTCAGGCCGGTCGGGGTTTCGGTGACCTCGATGCCAGCTTCTTCCAGCTTGTCGACGAAGGCCTGCACGAGATCCAGCCTGCCGCCCAGGCACTCCACCTCGCCGCCCGCGATCGCCGGGGCCAGCATGTAGGTGCCCAGTTCGATCCGGTCCGTCACCACCTGGTGCGTGGCGCCATGCAAGCGGTCCACCCCTTCGATGGTGATGGTCGAGGTGCCCTCGCCCTCGATCTGCGCGCCCATCTTCCGCAGGCATTGCGCCAGGTCGACGATCTCGGGCTCGCGCGCGGCGTTCTTCAGAACCGAGGTTCCCTTGGCCAGCGTGGCAGCCATCAGGAAGTTCTCGGTCGCGCCGACCGAGGCAAAGCCCAGTTCGTGGGTGCCGCCCTTCAGCGCCCCGCCCATCGCCTCGGCATGGAGGTAGCCGTCTTTCAGGTCGATCTTCGCCCCCAGAGCCTCAAGCGCCGAGATATGCATGTCCATCGGCCGCGCGCCGATGGCGCAGCCGCCCGGTAGCGACACCACCGCACGCCCGAAGCGCGCCAGCAGCGGACCAAGCACGAGGTTCGATGCCCGCATCTTGCGGACGATCTCGTAATCTGCGGTCAGGTTGTTGATGTCATGCGACGACATCGCCAAGACCTGCCCATCCTGTAGGGCGGTCGCCTCGGCGCCGAGAGACTGCAACAGAAGCGTCATCGTCTTGATGTCCGACAGACGCGGCGCATTGGTGAGGGTCAGCGGCTCTTCGCTGAGCAGCGTTGCCGGCATCAGCGCGAGGCAGGCGTTCTTGGCGCCCGCGATGGGAATCGTCCCGTGAAGCTCGCCGCCGCCGTTGACTACAATCGAATCCATTCTGCCTCAGCTATCTTTCTGGTCCTCGTCCGGCGCGCGCCGGGCCCGGGCCTGTTTCTTGCGCCGCGCAAGATTGGCCTTGAGGGCCGCCTTCAGACGGTCCTCGCGAGTTTCCGGCGCCTTGCCGGAGGTTTTCTTGTCGGTCTTGTCGTTCACTGCGCCTGTCTATCGCAGGGCGTTTTCCGGGTCCAGATTGGTTACGCGGCGTTGCGGCGGGACAGCGCCGAAGAAACCTCGAAAATGCGCTTGCGTCACGATCCGATTGCGTCTAATCAGCCGCCCACGACGCGGGCTGCCGTAGCTCAGGGGTAGAGCACTCCCTTGGTAAGGGAGAGGTCGAGAGTTCAAATCTCTCCGGCAGCACCATTTCCCAGGTATCATCGCACCGCACTGACGCACCAAAGCGCGCGCAAAAAGAAACGCGCCCGTTTCCGGACGCGTTGAGCGATTTTTCATCCAGCTTCGACGGTCGGCGGGTTGCTACTCGGCGGGATGCATCCAGACGGATGCGTCGTCGCGCCCTTCCTGATCGTGGCGCAGCCAGCGGCGCCAGATCATGAAGGTGAGAGCGGTGATGAGCGACGCAATCGACAGGTACAGGCCGGTTGCGAACAGAACATCCACACCAGTGAAGATAGCTGCAGCCGCGACGATGTAGCCGACGGTCATACCAATCAACATGAATCCTAAGGACATGTCGTCCATCCTTTTCTGCCCCCTCCGGTTGTATATCACAAAAAGCTGCAGAATTGCAAAACTCTTTCCGGAATCGGCCGGAACGATTTCCCGATTTTTTTCGGATTGTCTTTTGGTATACCATCTCAGAACATAATTATGACACATTCCTGACATCATTGGACAAATTCCAGTAGATCAACCGTTTCTCAAGGGTTGTGCCCTACGCCCAAGAGCTAGGTGATTCGGTCTCGGCCGATCAGGCCGCCCACTCCCAAGGACGTGTGAATTCCCCCAACAGGCGAGCGATTTCCTCCTCGGAAACATCCCCCGTCCGCTCCAGCCGCGCCACGAGGCCGCGTTTCTTGTCCTCCACGACCTCGGTCACCCGGGCCGCCTGCCCCGCCTCTGCAAGCGCGGCGTCATAGATCCGGGTGATCGCGCTCTTGCGCAGGTCCGGTTTGAAGATCTTGCCGACGGCGGTCTTGGGAAGCTCGTCCATGATCTCGATATGCTTGGGATGGGCCGCGCGCTCGTGAATATGCGCCTGGGCATACTCCATCAGGTCCTCGGGCGTGACCGAGGCACCTCCCACCAGTTCCACGTACGCGCAAGGCAGTTCCCCGGCCTTGGCGTCGGGCTGGCCGATCGCGCCGACGAAAGCCACCGCCTCATGGCCGGCCAGCGCCTCTTCGATCAGCGCCGGGTCGATATTGTGGCCGCCGCGGATGATAAGGTCCTTGGCGCGCCCGGTGATCCAGAGATAGCCATCCGCGTCGATCCGCCCCAGGTCGCCGGTGCGCAGGTAGCCGCGGTTGTCGAGGTCATAGAACAGGTCTCGGTTCTTGTCGGCCTCGGTATAGGTATTGTTCACGTAGACGCCGGGGTTCGAGACGCAGATCTCGCCGACCTCATCCGTTTCGCACTGCCGTGTGCCATCGGACGTGCCCATCAGGATCTTCACATCCGTATAGGGCAAGGCGAAGCCCACCGAGCCGACCTTCTTCTCGCCATCCGGCGGGTTGGCCGCAACGCCGCAGGTGGCCTCGGTCAGACCATAGGCTTCACAGATCGTCAGCCCGGCTGCATTCTCGAAGCGGCGGAACAACTCGGTGGGCAGAGGCGCCGACCCGGAGAACGCCATCTTCAGTGTCGAGAGATCCGCATCCACCTTCCGCTGCATCAGCGCGGCGAACGCTGTGGGCACGCCGATCAGGAAGGTGACCTTGTGCCTCTCGCAGAGCTTCCAGAAATTGTCGAAGACCCCCTCGCCCCGGTAGCCCTGCGGCGTCGGGAAGATGATATGCGCGCCCGAGGACATGGCCCCGCCCATGATGATGACGGCGGCGAAGACGTGGAACATCGGCAGCGGACACATGGCCACCGAGGTTTCGTCCAGCAGCACCCGGTGAACGACCCAGGCGTTGTAGATGATGCCGCCGTTGGTGTGCTGCGCCACCTTCGGCATCCCGGTGGTGCCACCGGTATGGAAATTCGTGCAGACGCGGTCTTCCTGCACGTCCTCGAATTGGAGCGTTTCCGGCTGCGCGGCGATGGACGACGTGAAGTCATGCACTTTCGCATGGTGGCTGATCGGGTTCTTCGGGCGGATCAGCGGCACGATGAGTTTCTTGAGGCCCGTGAGATACCGATGCAGATCGACCTCGACCACATGTTTCACATTGGGCGCCATAGCCACCGCGGCGGCAGCCTTTTGCGGCACGTCGGTCTTGGGGAAGGCCTTGAGCGTCACCAGCACCTTGGCGTCGGTCTCGCGCAGGATCGCGGCGATCTGGTCGGGTTCCAGCAGCGGGTTGATCGGGTTGACCACGCCCGCGACCATGCCGCCGAAATAGGTCAGCACCGTTTCATTGGCATTGGGAAGAAGATAGGCGACCTTGTCATTCGGGCCGACCCCGAGTGAGCGGAAGAAGTTCGCCGTCTGCGCGGTCTTGCGGCGCAGCTCTTCCCAGGTCAGGGTCTCGACCGGATCGGTTGGCCCCGAGGTCAGCTGATAGGACACCGCCTTGCGTGCCCCGTGCGTATCGGCGGTGCGTGACAGCATCCCCCAAACGGTTTTCGGAAGATCGCGATCTTCCCACGGCATTTCCGCTTCGATGGCGTTGCGGTCTTCGATGGATGCGTAATTTCCCATGGTATCCTCCCTGTGGCCCGGTTCCGGGGCTCCTTGGTCAGGAAAGATGCTGGGAAAGCGCCGCGGGTTCAAGCGTGACGCAGCGAAACTAAATTACTCCGCCGCCAGCCCCTCGGTGAACTGCAGCCGCGCCAGACGGGCATAAAGACCCCCCTGCGCCACAAGCTCATCATGGGTGCCTTCCGCAACGATCCGGCCGTGGTCGAAGACAACGATCCGGTCGGCCTTCTTCACCGTGGCAAGCCGGTGCGCGACGATGATCGTGGTGCGGTCCTTCGACAACTCCTCGACCGCGCCCTGCACCGCGCGTTCGCTTTCTGAATCGAGCGCCGAGGTCGCCTCGTCCAGCAGCAGCACAGGTGCGTCGCGCAGGATGGCGCGGGCAATGGCGATCCGTTGCTTCTGCCCGCCCGAAAGCATCACGCCCCGCTCACCCACATAAGTTTCGTAGCCGTCGGGGAGCGCCACCAGGAAGTCATGCGCCGCCGCCGCGCGGGCTGCGGACTCGACCTCGGCATCGCTGGCATCTGGGCGGCCGAAGCGGATGTTCTCCTTCGCGGTATCGGCAAAGATCACCGGATCCTGCGGCACCAGCGCGATGGACTTGCGGAACTCGGCCCGGGTCACGTCTTTCAGCGGTACGCCGTCAAGGCGAACCTCCCCGGACTCCGGGTCATAGAACCGCTGAATCATCTGGATGATCGTCGTCTTGCCCGCGCCCGAAGGGCCTACCAGCGCCACGGTTTCCCCCGGTTTCACGGTCAGGGAAATTCCGTCCAGCGCCGCCGTATCGGGGCGCGAGGGATAGTGGAAGCGCACATTGTCAAAAGCGATCTCGCCCTTCACCGGCTGCGGCAGGGCCACGGGCTGGGCCGGGTCGCTCACCGTATCCTCGGCGGCCAGCAGCTCGGCCAGGCGCTCGGTCGCACCCGCGGCGCGCTGCAGCTCGCTCCAGATTTCCGAGAGCGCGCCCACGGCACCCGCCACCATGATCGCGTAGATCACGAACTGCACCAGCTCGCCCACCGTCATCATGTCGGCCCGCACGTCCCGCGCGCCGATCCAGAGCACCCCAACCACGCCCGAGAAGATCAGCGCGATCACGATCACCGTCATCAGCGCCCGCGTCCCGATCCGTTTCTTGGCCGAAACGAAGGATTGCTCGGTCACATCGGCAAAGGATTTCCGCGTCGCGGCCTCGTGGGTGAAGGCCTGCACCGTCTGCACCGACAAAAGCGCCTCGGACGCGCTGCCCGAAGAGGCGGCGATCCAGTCCTGGTTCTCGCGGCTAAGTGCCCGCATCCGGCGCCCCAGCACCACGATCGGCACGATCACGGCAGGCACGATCAGCAGCACCAGCGCGGTCAGCTTGGGTGAAGTGAACAGCATCAGCACCATGCCCCCGATCAGGATCAGCACGTTGCGCAGCGCGACCGAAACCGAAGACCCGATTACCGACAGGATCAGCGTGGTGTCGGTGGTGATCCGGCTCAGAACCTCGCCGGTCATCACCTTCTCGTAGAAGGCCGGGCTCATGCCCACCATCCGGTCGAAGACGGCCTTGCGGATATCGGCCACGACCCGTTCGCCCAGCCGCGTCACGAGGTAATACCGCAACCCGGTGCCCAGCGCGAGCAGCCCCACGATCACCAACGCCGCCATGAAGTAGCTGTCGAGCAGTTGCGAGGCCGAGGTCTCGAAACCGTCCACGACCCGGCGCACCGCGAGCGGAAGGGTCAGAGAAACACCCGCGGTCAACACCAGCGCGACGACGGCGGCCGCCAGCATCCCGCGATAGGGCCGGATGAACGGCCACAGCCCCGCCAGCGCGCCGATCCGCTTCGACTTCGCGCGATCTTCGGTGTTGGGGTCGTTCCGCGCCATGGCCACTCCTTACGAAAACAGGCTTCCACATAACCACGCGCGGCACGGGGAACAAGCGCCGCCAGCATCATGCGAGGCGCAAAATCGCGTTATTCGGGAGGGTTTTCTGGAGCGGGTAGACGGAATCGAACCGACATAGCCTGCTTGGAAGGCAGGGGCTTTACCATTAAGCTATACCCGCATCGCAGGGCCTTCGGATAGTCGACAACTCGGCAGGCGTCAAGCGGCCTGTCCGCCATACCGCCCCATCCTTCATCACATTTCATCGCGCCGGATCAGAGTCGGTATCGTCCCATCGCCGCCATGCATATGCTGCATGGCAGCAATTCCGTCCTGATTATTGTGCGCGCGCAGCATCCGATTAAATTGGTCTCAACGGCGCAGTCGGGCGCCACGGACTTCAGGAGGCTCAAAATGGCCTATATCAATATCGACCTCGCACGCGGCACCGGCAACGGGATCATTGCCCAGTTTCGCCAGTTTGCCGAAGCCTTCACGACTCGCATGATCCAGCACCGCGTCTACCGCACCACCGTGACCGAGCTGAATTCGCTCAGCGATCGCGAGCTGGACGACCTGAACATCGGCCGCGGCGAGATCCACCGCATCGCGGCGGAAGCGGCCTATAGCTGACAAGTTCCCGTTGCAGGGCTCTTCCTCCTCCCTGGAGCCCTGACAATTGACGGCGGTACCGACCTCCTCCCCGGTACCGCCGTTTTTTTATTACCGGACGCCGCGCGACGCCCGGTCGCGGGGACAAGAAGGCGATTGAGGGCCGGAAGGCCCGCCGATATGGTTTCCCCGAAAGGGGATGTTCCAAGGCCATGACATTCGCGCGCCTGATCGCTTTCGCCCTGGCATTCTGGGCGGCCACCCTGCCCCGCATCGCGGCGGCCGAGTCGCCTGTCGTGGCGGCGGCGGCCTCGGTACAATTCGCCCTGGTCGAGATCGCCCAGGCCTTCGAGGCAGAAACCGGCGAGACCGTGCGCCTGACCTTCGGCGCCTCGGGCAATCTTGCGCGGCAAATCCGGCAAGGCGCGCCCTATGACCTGTTCCTTTCGGCGGATGAAAGCTTCGTGCTGACGCTGGCTGAAGAGGGTCGCCTGCGCGATCAGGGCGTTCTATATGCCCAGGGGCGGATCGGGGCGCTGGTGCCGCGGGGATCGGACCTGAAACCCGATGGCACGCTGGAAGACCTGCGCGCCGCGCTTCAGGACGGACGCCTCGGGCGCTTCGCCATCGCCAACCCCGAACACGCCCCCTATGGCCAGCGTGCGCGTGAGGCGCTGATCCATGCCGGGTTGTGGGAGGCGATCGAACCGCACCTCGTGATCGGTGAGAACATCGCCCAGGCCGCGCAATTCGCCGTCTCCGGCAATGCGGACGGGGGGATCGTGTCCTATTCCCTTGCCGTGGCGCCGGACGTGGCGGCCCGAAGCGAGTTCGCCCTGATCCCGGCCGACTGGCACGAACCGCTGGGCCAGCGCATGGCCCTCACCAAGCGCGCCGGACCGGTGGCCGAGGCGTTCTACGCCTACCTCCAGTCCCCCGCCGCGCGGGCGATCTTCGACGATTACGGGCTGGCCCTCAGCCACGGCGAGGGCTGATCGCTTGGACTGGACCGCGCTGATCCTTTCGATGCAACTGGCCGGCGTCACGGTGGCGGTCCTGCTGCCCATCGGGATCGCGCTGGGGCGCTGGCTGGCGGTGCGCGACTTTCGCGCCAAGCCGCTGGTCGAGGCGCTGGTGGCCCTGCCGCTGGTGCTGCCGCCCACGGTTTTCGGCTACTACCTGCTTGTGGCCTTCGGCGCGGCCTCGCCCCTTGGCCAGATCTGGGAACAGGTCTTCGGCCAGACGCTGGTCTTCTCGTTCGAGGGGCTGGTGCTGGCCTCGATCCTGTTCAACCTGCCCTTCGCCGTGCAGCCGATCCAACGCGGGTTCGAGGCCATCGCGCCCGAGATCCGCGAGGCCGCCGCCTGTTCCGGTATGGCGCCACTGACCGCCCTGCGCCGAGTCGAACTTCCGCTCGCTTGGCCCGGCATCCTCACGGCGATGGTGCTGTCCTTCGCCCATACGCTGGGCGAGTTCGGCATCGTGCTGATGGTCGGCGGCTCGATCCCGGGCGAGACTCGCACCGTGGCGATCTCGATCTATGACAAGGTGCAGAGCTTCGACGACAGCGGCGCGGCACAGATGTCGGCGCTGTTGCTGGTGATCTCGCTGGTGACCATCGCGCTGACCTTCGCGTTCTCGCGCCGGATCGGGAGGCGGCTGGGATGAGCGGCGAGCTTCACGTCACCCTGCGCCAGGATGCGCCAATTCCGCTGGAGGCGCAGATCGACTGCGCGCCGGGCGAGATGCTGGCGCTGATGGGTCCATCGGGCAGCGGCAAATCCACCATCCTGCGCGCCATCGCGGGCACTTACCGGGCGCGCGAAGGGTTGGTGCGGGTGGGCGGCGAAACCTGGTTTTCCAGCGCCGAAGCCACCAACCTGCCGCCGCACCGCCGCGCCGCGGGCATCGTGTTCCAGAGCTACGCGCTTTTTCCGCACATGACCGCGCTTGGCAACGTGATGGCGGCGATGGGCCACATGCCGACTGAGCAGCGCGCCCCCCGCGCGGCGGAAATCCTCGGCCAGGTGCGCCTGTCGGGGCTGGAGGATCGCCGCCCGGCAGAACTTTCCGGCGGCCAGCAGCAACGCGTCGCCGTAGCCCGCGCGCTCGCGCGGGAGCCGCGCGTGTTGTTGCTGGATGAACCTTTCTCGGCGGTGGACCGCGCCACGCGGCACCGGCTCTATCGCGAAATCGCGGACCTGCGGCGCGCGCTGAAAATGCCGATGATCCTCGTGACCCACGATCTGGACGAAGCGGTGACGCTGGCCGACCGGATCACGGTGCTGCACAAGGGCCAGACCCTGCAGACCGGCACCCCCGAAGAGATCACGACCAAGCCCAACTCCGAGGCCGTGGCGCGGCTGGTGGATGTGCGCAACCTCTACCAGGGCCAGATCCTCGGGCGCGATCAGGACACCGGGCGCACGCTCATCGACTGGAACGGGCTGCAGATCGAGGCCGACGCGACGGCCGCTGACGACACGGGCGAGGTGACCTGGGTCATCCCCGACGGCTTCGTGGTACTGCACCGGCGCGACCGCCCCTCGCGCGGGGAGCATGAAAACCCGGTGCCGGGAATCGTCGAGAACGTGCTGGCCATCGGCCAGACCGCCCACGTGACCCTGCGCCCCGATCATGCGCCGGAGCTACCGGTGCAGTTCTCGGTGCCGCTTCACGTGGCGCGGCGCAACGGGCTGGAGCGCGGTGTCCGCGCCACCGTCTCGCTACTCAGCCACGGTCTTCATCTTCTTCATCAAAGCTGATGGGCATGGTAAACTCGCCGTCATCGTCCTCGTCCGAATACACGGCTTCCTCATCCTCGTAGACGGTATCGTCGTCTTCGTAGACCACGTCCTCGTCCGCCATTGCCGCCGCGGCGCCGGCCACCGCCGTCCCGCCGCCGACGACACCGCGCAGACGCTGGGCAAAGACCCAGCTCAGCGCGACCATGACCGCCGCGGTGCCAAGGCAGGCGGAAAGCCCGCCCATCTGGTAGCTGAAACCCGACAGCAACGTGCCGATCAGCCGCCCGGCGGCGTTGGACATGTAATAGAAGCCCACGTCCATCGTGACCCGTTCCCCGGGGCTGAGCGCCAGCACGAGGAAGGAATGGATCGATGAGTTGATCGCGAAGACGAATCCGAACAGAGCAAGTCCGCCCAGAACCGCCAGCGGCAGCCAAGGTGCGGATTCCAGGAAATCGGCCCCGACGACCGCCCCCGCCAGAGCCGCCGGCACCAGCGCCAGCAGCGCGGCCCAGGTCGCCGCCGAGCGCGCGATCTGCGCGTCGGTCTTGCGATGGGCCCGCAGGAGCTTCGGCGCCGCCGCCTGGATCATCCCGTAGAAGATCACCCAGGCCGACATGAACCCGCCGACAAGGAAGAAGGCCTGCCGGTTCCCCTCGACCGAACCGTCCGAGAAGACGCCATAGAAATAGAGCGGCACGCCGACCACGAACCAGACATCGCGCGCTCCGAACAGGAACATGCGCGCCATCGAGAGGGTGCCGATGCCCGGGCCGCGGCGGAACACCTCGCGCAGGCGCGCGCCCTTCTCGCCCTTGGGAAGACCCTCGGGCATGAAGAGGATGATCACCGTCAGGATCAGCGAGAGGATCATCGCCATCCACAGGATCGAGGCCCGGTAGCCCAGCGCGCCCAGCAGCGCGGCACCGACCAGGAAGCCCAGCCCCTTGACCACGTTCTTGGAGCCCGTCAGCCAGGCCACCATGCGGAACAGGCGGCCTTCGCCCTCGGGCGCCAGTACCTTGACCGCGCTCTTGGAGCTCATCTTGGCGAGGTCCTTGGCGACGCCCGAAAGCCCCTGCACGATCATCACGTAGATGACCGAGAACGAGACGATCCAGTCGGCCTGAACCCCCGCCAGCGCCAGCAGCGCCCCGATCTGCAGGAACAGCCCCGCGAACAGGGTCGAGGTCATCCCGAATCGCGCCGCGAGCCATCCGGCGACGAGGTTCGTCACCATCCCCGCCACTTCGTAAAGCACGAACAGATAGGCAAGCTGGATCGGCGAGAAACCGATCGTGTGGAAATGCAGCAGCACCAGCATCCTGAGCGCGCCATCGGTCAGCATGAAGGCCCAATAGGCCGCCGTTACCGCCACATAGGCCGTTACGCTGTCGCGTTGCCGGGAAAGCGCAGCATCCATCATGTCATCCTCTCTGCCACCATCTGCGCGACATCGGCCAGACGCCACGCGTAACCCCATTCGTTGTCGTACCACGCATAAACTTTCACCTGCGTGCCGTCGACCACCATCGTGGAGGGTCCGTCCACTATGGTGGAACGTGTGTCATTCACGTAATCGGCCGACACCAGCGGCCGCTCCTCGTAGCCCAGGATACCGGCGAGCTGCCCCTCGGACCAGCGCTTGAACAGGGCGTTGACCTCTTCGGTATCGGTCTTGCGGGCGACCTCGAAGACGCAGTCGGTCAACGATGCATTCAGAAGCGGCACCCGCACCGCGTGGCCGTTCAGCCGCCCCTTCAGTTCCGGGTAAATCATGGTGATCGCCGTGGCCGAGCCGGTGGTGGTCGGCACCAGGCTGTTCAGGGCAGACCGCGCCCGGCGCGGGTCCTTGGCGGGGCGGTCCACCATGGTCTGCGTGTTGGTCACGTCATGGATCGTGGTGATCGAGCCGTGGACGATTCCGATCTCCTCGTGGATCACCTTCACCACCGGGGCGAGGCAGTTGGTGGTGCAGCTGGCCGCGGTGATCAGGTCATGCACCGCGGGATCGTAAAGATCATGGTTGATCCCGTAGACAAGGTTCAGCGCGGGTTCCTCCTTGATCGGGGCCGAGACCACGACCTTCTTCACCCCCGCGTCGTAATAGGGCTGCACCTTGGCGGGCGTCTTGAAAACGCCGGTGCAGTCGATCACCAGGTCCACGCCCAGATCAGAAAGCGGCAGGTCCTCGATCCGTTCCGCCGTGGTCAGCCGCATCCGGTGACCGTTCACCGAAAGGCTTTCGTGGTCATGGGCGAATTCGGCAGGCCAGCGCCCGTGCACCGTGTCGAACTCCAGCCACAGCGCATGCTGCTCGGGCGTGCCGATCTTGTCGTTCAGCAGGACGACCCGGTCGCCCTGCCCGGCCTCCACCAGCGCCCGCAGCACCAGCTTGCCGATCCGCCCCAGCCCGTTGATCGCGATACGCGCCATGATCACCCTCGTCTTTGTTCAGGGATGATCTATCCAACGGAAATGTAACAGCCAAGCGACAATGCCATTGCGACTCCGCAATTGCCCGCATCGCCCCACGGGGCTAGAGCCAAGCCAAGGCAATATCAGGAGGATCGCATGGACGACATGTTCGAAAAGGGGCTGGAGCAGCGCAAGGCGACGCTCGGGGCCGAATACGTGGAAAAGAACCTGGCCGCGGCGGATGACTTCACCCGCCCCTTCCAGGAGGCGATGACCGCCTGGTGCTGGGGCTTCGGCTGGGGCGACGATGCGATCGACGCCAAGACACGGTCGATGATGAACCTCGCCATGATCGGCGCGCTCGGCAAGATGACCGAGTGGGAATTGCACTGCCGGGGCGCGCTCAACAACGGCGTCACCAAGGAAGAGATCCGCGCCATCATCCACGTGATCGGCATCTATTGCGGCGTCCCGCAGGCGCTGGAATGCTTCCGCGCCGCCCGCAAGGTGCTGGAGGAACGCGGTCTATAGCCCTACTTGCGCCCGACCGCGCGCCCGATCCCCTCGGGGCTCGGCAGTTTCGCATGGGCCTCGGCGATGGCGCCGAGCTTGTCCGCGATCTGCGGCGCGGGCGGCGCGGGGCGGCGGGTCTCGAGGCTCACGTGAATGAGCATGTGCTCACCCGTGGCCAACAGCCGGTCGCCCTCGTACATCTCGTGCCAGAGGTGCATCTTCTTGCCCTCGCCCAGCAGACAGCGGGTCTCAATCCGGATCGGCGCGCCAAGCGCCGCCTCGGACAGGTGCCGGATATGGGTCTCGGCAGTGAAGAAACTGCCGCCCGTGGCGATATACTCATCGGTCACGCCGATGATCTCCATGAACCGGTCGGTGGCGTTGCCGAAGGCGTGCAGGTACCGCGCCTCGGTCATGTGGCCGTTGTAATCGCCCCAGTCCAGCGGCACGGTCCGCGCCACGGTGACGATGGGCTTTTCGATATCGACACTCTCGTCGCGCAGCCTGCGGTCCATCGCGTTCAGATGCGCACCCACGGCCCGGTTCTCGATCTTCAGCCCGCGCATCATCGCCACCAGATTGGCATCGCGCATCGCGGCAAGCTCACTGGCCGAATGCGCCCCCGATTGCGCGTCGGACTGGGCGGCGATCTTGCCGATCAGCTCGTCGTCCAGATCGGGCACGTCGGTCAGCTTTGTCCAGGGCCATTGCAGCGCCGGGCCAAACTGCTGCAGGAACTGCGCCATCCCCGCGTCGCCACCGCCGAGGCGATAGGTCTCGAACAGGCCCATCTGCCCCCAGCGCAGGCCGAAGCCCATGCGGATCGCCTCGTCGATCTCTTCGGTGGTCGCGACCCCGTCCTTCACCAGCCAGAGCGACTCGCGCCAGACAGCTTCCAGCAGCCGGTCCGCGATATGGGCAGGCACCTCGCGCCGCACCTGCAACGGGAACATCCCCAGCTCCGACAGCGTCGCCTTGGCGCGCTCCATCAACTCGGGCGGGGTCTTCTCGGACCCGACCAATTCGACCAGCGGGATCAGGTAGACCGGCACGAAAGGGTGCGCCACGATGATCTGCTCCGGCCGGGTGGCACAGCCCTGAAGCTCCGACGGCATGAAGCCCGAGGTGGACGAGCCGATCACCGCCCCCGCGTCGCAATGCTCCTGAATCGTCTGGAAGACCTTGCGCTTCAGATCCAGCCGCTCGGGCAGGCTTTCCTGGATCCACTCGGCCCCGGCCACCGCCTCGGACATGGTGGCGCAGAAACTCAGCGTGCCCTCGGGCGGCAGCGCCACCTCGTAGAGGCTCGGCAAGGCGCGGCGCGCCCGGTCCAGAACCTCCGAGACCTTGCGCTCGGCCTCCGGGTCGGTGTCGAAAACTCGCACATCCCAGCCCATCAGCAGGAACCGCGCGGCCCATCCGCCGCCGATTACCCCGCCGCCGATGATCGCCGCAACCCTCGTCATACTGCCCCCGTCGGTCTCAGTTTCGTCATGTCATATCCGTTCGCCGCCAGCGCCGCCCGCGCCGCGGCCATCTGCGCCTGCGAGATCCGCCGCGAGCGGCCGAGAATATAGCCCAGGCTCCCATCCGGCGTACCGATCACCGCCGCATCGTAGCCCGCGTCATGCCAAAGCACCCAGAGCGGCGCACCGGTTTCCGGCCGGAACTGCCCCGCCCCCTCGGGCCGCAGCACCACCTGCCGGGGATCACGATCCGCACAGGGCCCCTCGTGCAGCAGCAGCATGCCGCCGGGCTGCACTGTCAGGGTGACCGCGCCCACGGCGCAGCGCTCATCGTCTTCGTAGAACCCGGCCACCTCGTACCAGCGGCCATCGACGGCGAAGGGCGCGACCGGAGTGCTGCGCATGGGCAGCGATGCATCGCGATAGACCTCCCCCGGCGCGGTGCATCCCGCCACCGTCAGAAGCATGACGGCAGACGCCGCTATTCCACGCATTGCTTTACGACAGCGCCGCTCTCCAGAACCACCTCGTGGCATCCGATCAGCGGCATGATGGGGGTGCAGGTCTTGGACCGCGCAAGGCAGAGCCCGTCACAGTCCGAGCTCGTCGCGCAAGGCTCATTGGCATCGGGCATCGGCTGGAAACAGACCCACCCGCCGGAAATGCCCGACTTGCGGAAAGAGCCGCCCCGCTCTGCGCAGGCGGCGTGTTGCCGGTCGAGCATGTTGGGGTCGTAATTCGGAATCCCGTAATCAGGCTCCGGCTCGTCCCTGCAGGCCGCAAGCAACACAAGCAGAACCACCGCCATCCATCTCATGCGCCGACAGGCTCCCGTTTCTTCAGGCCAAGTTTCTCACGCACCTCCGCCGGGCCGATCACCCGCGCGCCCAGGCGCTCGATGATGCCGACGGCGCGGTCCACCAGCGCCTCGTTCGTGGCCAGCACGCCCTTGTCGAGCATCAGGTTATCCTCCAGCCCCACGCGCACATTGCCCCCGGCCAGAACCGAGGCCGCCACGAAGGGCATCTGGTGCCGCCCCAGCCCGAAGGCCGAGAAGGTCCAGTCCGAAGGCACGTTGTTCACCATCGCCATGAACGTGTTCATATCATCCGGCGCGCCCCAGGGAACCCCCATGCAAAGCTGCACCAGCGCCGGACCGCTCAAGATCCCGTCATCGACCAGTTGGCGGGCATACCAAAGGTGGCCGGTGTCGAAGGCCTCGATCTCGGGCTTCACGCCCAGCGCCTCCATCCGCGCGCCCATGTCGCGCAACATGCCGGGGGTGTTGACCATGACGTAATCGGCCTCGGCGAAATTCATCGTGCCGCAGTCCAGCGTGCAGATCTCGGGCAGGCACTCCGCGATATGGGCCACGCGCGCCTCGGCCCCGATCATGTCGGTCTGCGCGGCATTCAGCGGCAACGGCACCTCGGTCGAGCCAAAGACCATGTCGCCCCCCATCCCGGCGGTGAGGTTCAGGACAACATCCACCTCGGCCTCGCGGATGCGCTCGGTCACCTCGCGATAGAGCGCCAGATCGCGCGAGGGCGCCCCGGTTTCGGGATCGCGCACGTGGCAATGGGCGACGGCAGCCCCGGCCCTGGCGGCGGCGATGGCGCTCTCGGCGATCTCCTTGGGGCTGCGCGGCACGTTCGGGCTGCGATCCTGCGTCGCCCCCGAGCCGGTCACGGCACAGGTGATGAAGACTTCACGGTTCATGGTCAGCGGCATGGCGGTCCTCCCTCTGTCGCGCGCAGGGGACTCGATTTTCCCGGGGCTGGCAAGCCCGGGAGCGGCAGGGGTGGGGTTTGGAGCGTCACCCTCTCGCAAGTGCCTCGCCCCAACGCCCCACTCCGAAACAAGGATCGCGCCCGGCACCGAGGGTGGGCGCAATCGCGCCCGCCCTGGGGGGCGGGGTCGGGCGCGATCCGGGGCTTACGCCCCGGAGATTCGCTTGCCTACGTTCCCCGCACAGTTTCCACACCCAACCCGGTAGGCCGGGCTTCAGCCCGGCACCGCAACCCGACAAAAAGTCCGATAAAAGTCCGATAGAATTCCGACGGTTTTCCGATCCCGGTTTCGGGCCGGGATCGGGGCCGGGTCAATAGGGCATCGGGTGCGCCCGGTGGACGGCGTCGATGTCGGTCATCACCTCCTCCGACAGCGTCAGATCCGCCGCGCCCAGCGCCAGCTCGAGCTGCTCCATCGTGGTCGCGCCGAAGATCGACGAGGTCATGAAGGGCCGCGTCAGCGTGAAGGCAAGCGCCATCTGCGCCAGGTTCAACCCGTGCTTTTCGGCCACCGCGCGATAGGCCTCGATCGCGGGCCAGACCCGCGGCGTGATGCGCCCGCCAAGCTCGGGCGAGGCCTCGCGCCGGGTGCCCGGCGGCGTCAGGTCGGGGCCGTACTTGCCCGTCAGCAGCCCCACCGCAAGGGGCGAGAATGCCAGCAGGCCGACGCCCTCGTTCAGGCTCACCTCGGCCATGTCGGTATCGTAAAGCCTTGCAAGCAAGGAATATTCGTTCTGGATCGAGACCACGCGCGGCAGGTCATGCTGTTCGGCCAGCCGAAGCCACATCATTGTGCCCCAGGCGGATTCGTTCGACAGCGCAAAGTGGCGCACCTTGCCTGCCTTGATCACCGTGTCCATCGCCCGCAGCACGTCGAGCATATGAGCCACGACCTCCTCGCGGTTCTGGCCCGTGGGGTCGTAGGTCCAGTTCTGGCGGAAGTGATACGAGCCGCGGTTCGGCCAATGAAGCTGGTAGACGTCGATGTAATCGGTCTTCAGCCGCTCCAGCGACTGGTCCACGGTCTCAAGGATCGTCGCGCCGTCATAGCCGCGCCCCTCGCGCACCCAGCCGCCGTTCTTGCCCGAGACCTTGGTGGCAATCACCACGTCGGCGCGGCGTCCGGTCTTGGCGAACCATTCCCCGATGACGCGCTCGGTATTGCCCACCGTCTCGGCGCTGATCGGGTTGGTGGGGTACATCTCGGCGGTGTCGATGAAGTTGACGCCGGCATCCAGAGCACGGTCGATCTGGGCGTGGCCTTCGTCGGTCGTGTTCTGGGTTCCCCAGGTCATCGACCCGAGGCAAAGCTCGGACACTTTCACATCGGTCCGGCCAAGCTGGTTGTAGCGCATCTCTGTCCCCTTTGTTGCGGGGACAGAGATACCCCGCCCGCAGGCGGTGACAAGCCCTAGGGGCGCACGTAGGCGTAACCGTCGCCCTGAAGTTCCATCAGGCGGACCACGCCGGACGAGACGACAACCGCTTCGCTGAGCAGCGGAACTTCCTTGCCGGAGGCGCGCTGCATCTTCGCCATGGTGTTGCCGCAGGCCGAAAGCTGCAGGTGATCCATCTCGAGCGACATGGTCGAGATCCGGTCCGCCACCGGGCTCTTGCCGTCGATCAGCATGTTGAGGCCCGGACCGTATGCGACCAGTTCGATGATCACGTCATCGCCCTGATCCTTGTAATGCTGGTAGACGTTCTGCGCGTTGTTCAACGCCATGTTCATGACCGCCGGGTCATTCTGGTTCACATGGATCGCCAGGTGATGGGTTTCGCCTGCGGCCATGGCGGACAGCGGTGCCAGGGCCAGCGCTGCTGACAGGATAAGTTTCTTCATGATTTCCTCCCTTGATCGGTATCGGTGCGACACTCGAAACAACGGCAGCATATATGTGATTGCGACAATTTGTCTTGCGGAAATTTCGCGATTTAATGCTGTTTGGGGAACTTTCGGGCCTTTTCCAGACACCCGGAACTAATGCGCTGAATTCAAAAAGATTCTCTTTTACCCTCCCACCGGCGCGCCCGTGTTTCAAGTGAAGAATGGCCTTTGGCCCCAGGGGTTCAATCAGCACCCCGCTTGAGAACAAATTAAGAACATCATATCCTGCACCCCATGACTCACCCACCGCTGACCCGTGATTTGCACCGCCGCAAGGGGCCGCCGCCCGTGCGGTTTCTCGGGGATCTTTCCCTTGCCCGCCCGCGGGTGCACGAGGGCTGCGGCCCGGCGCGGCGCGGCTTCGCCATGCTGGTGGCGCGCGCGTTGGAGGGGCCGGTTTTCTGGATCCATCCCGGCTGGCTGCCCGAACGCCTGAACCCCGAGGGGATGCTGCGCTTCATCGCGCCGGGGCGCGTCACCTTCCTGACCCTGCGCCGCCCCGAGGATCTGCTCTGGACGATGGAGGAGAGCTTGCGCGCGGGGCTGGTGCCGCTGACGGTGATCGACCTGCCGAACCCGCCCGGGCTGACGCCGATGCGGCGGCTGCAGCTTGCCGCCGAGACCGGCGCGGCCGAGGGCAAGCTGCCGCCGCTTGGGCTGGTTCTGACACCGGGCGATGGTGGCGCACAGGGGGCCGAAAGCCGCTGGCACATGCGCGGCGCACATGACGCCGGGCAGACCGGCTGGCGCCTCAGCCGGCGCCGCGCGCGGGGGGAACCGCCCGCGGCCTGGCGGATCGAGGCGAAGGCCGGATCCCTGTCCCTTCGCCCCGAAGAGGCCGAGTTGGCCTAGATCGCGGCAACGACCTCGGCCAGCATCTCGCGCACCTGGCCCGCCACCGATTTCAACTCGTCATTGTCGATGGCCGACATCGAGGCGACCGGGTCGATGGCGCTCACTTCCACGCCGCCCTCGACCTCGCGCAGGATCACGTTGCAGGGCAGCATGGCGCCCACGCGCGGCTCCATCCCGATGGCCTGCCAGGCCATGCCGGGATTGCAGGCGCCCAGGATGCGATAGCCCGCCATGTCCTTGTCGAGCTTCTTCTTCATCGTGGCCTTCACGTCGATCTCGGTCAGCACGCCGAAGCCCTTCGCGGCGAGCGCCTCGCGGGCGCGGGCGTCCACGGATTCAAGGTCCTGTCCTTCGATCAGGCGGTCGATTGTATAGCTCATGATGGCCTCCTTTTGCCTTGTTCCCCCGCGACATATGCACGGGCAGCGGGAATTACACCCGGTCGGGAAAGTCCGATGGAATTCCGACAAAATTCCGATGGTTTTCCGATTTGAATTTCGGGCCTCAGCCCCCCGTCCGGCTGCGCGGCAGACCGCGGATCGGGATGTCCTTCAGAAGCCCGCCCACGCCCATCGCCGCGATCTCGGCATCGCCCACGGGAACGCCTGTCACCACGCGCTCCAGCACCCAGTCGGCACCGTTCAGCGCGGGCGAGCGCGCGCAGCCCGGAAGCCCGATCACCGACCGGTTTCCAAGCGCCCCGATGAACAGCAGGTTGCCCGGGTCCACCGGCATCCCGAACCGCGTCACTTCCCCGCCCGCATGGCGCACTGCTTCGGGCGCGACGTCGCGGATATCCGAGGTGGCCGAGGCCGTGAGGATCAGGATCAACTCGCCCTTCGCCGCCGACACTGCCTTGGCAAGTGGCGCGGTCCGATGCGGGGTCACGGTGACTTCCGACAGATCAATTCCAAGTGTTTTCAATCTGTTGCCGATGGCATCCTCGCCCTTTCCAGGGCCTTCGCCGATATCTGTCATGATGAGCGAGGCGCTGGACATCCGCACCGGCCGCACCCGGATCGCATCCCGCGCCGCTTTGCAGGCGGCCTCCACCGCGGACCGCGCCACCCCGTAGGAGATGATCTTGACCGTCGCCAGCATGGTGCGCTCCGTCACCCGACCAAAGGGCGGCAGCGTCGCCAGCGTAATCATCGGATCGACCCGGTTCAGCGCCTCGACCTTCTCCACGTCGATCTCGACCACGCCGGGACCCAGCGCCATCAGGTTTACCCGCCCCGTGCTGGCCGGGGTGAGCCGTAGATGCGCCGCCGCCGGGTCCGGCACCAGCGCCGCGGCGATGGCCGTGGCCGCGGCGTCCTCGCCCAGGTCCTCAGGCCCCAGCCGCGCAACGGTGACCTCGTCGATCCCAGCCGCCTGAAGCCGGGAAATATCCTCGGATTTCAGCGCCTTGCCCTTGCGCAACCGCCCATCCGGCAGGGTCAGGGAATGGGCCAGGATCGCCCCCTCGGCCCGCGCGGGTGGCACCGGGCCGAACTCCATCAGCCTTTCCTCAGGACGTTGGTGATCTCGGCCATCACGGCAATCGCGATCTCGGCGGGAGAGCGCGCCCCGATATCGAGACCCACCGGCGCGTGGATACGGGCGATGTCCTCGGGCGTGAAGCCCTGCTCCTCGAGCCGCTTGACCCGCTTGCCGTGGGTCCGGGTGGAACCAAGGCAGCCAAGGTAGAAAACCTCGGAGCGCAGCGCGGTCACGATGGCCGGATCGTCCAGCTTCGCGTCATGGGTCAGGGTCACCACGGCGGTGCGCGCATCCAGCCCGTGCGCCGCCAGCGCCTCGTCCGGCCAGTCGTGGATGATGGTCTCGCCGGGGAAGCGCGCGGCCGAGCCGAAGGCCTCGCGCGGGTCGATCAGCGTGGCGTCATAGCCCGAAAGCCGCGCCATCTGCATCAGCGGCTGGGCGATATGCACCGCGCCCACGACGACCATGCGCAGCGGCGGGTTGTGGATCGCGACGAAGGTTTCGGCATCTTCCTCGAACCCGGACTTGTCGGCGCGGAAACGGTCGGGAAAGCTCATCCTCGGCATCAACTGCCGGGTCCAGTCCTTCGTTTGAACCGAATAGGCGATAGGCTGGCGTTCGGCGCGCGCGTCGCACAGTTGCGACAGAAGCTCCTCGGGGATCGCGGGGCCAACCGGCTCCACCATCACGCGGATGGTACCGCCGCAGGCCAGCCCCACGGCGAAGGCCTCGTTATCGGAAATGCCATAGGTCAGGATCAGGCTCTCGCCCGTTTCCAGCGCCTCGAGCGCCTCGGCCACCACCGCGCCCTCCACGCAGCCGCCCGAGACCGAGCCCGCGATCTCGCCCGCGCCGGATATCGCGAGTTGGCTGCCCACCGGACGCGGCGCCGAACCCCAGGTCTCGACCACCGTGGCCAGCGCCGCCTTGCGGCCCGCGCGATGCCAGGCCAGTGCCTGCTCGGGTATCTGGTCGTGCGAAATCTCGGTCATGGTCCCCTCCTCGTCGCGCTCAACATATGGGCGCGGATGCTTCTGTTCCACGGGAATTTCGTCGCGGCCCCTGAGGTTACAACAGAGCCATCAGCCGAGCCTTCTCACCGGCATCGTCGGGGCGCGAGATCGCCTGGGCCAGCGCCTCGAGCGAGGCGATGTTATGGCCTGCGCGGAAGCTGTCCACGTGGGGCAGCATGGCGCGGATGCCGCCGGCCTTGGGGGCGAAGCCTTCCCAGCGCAGGAGCGGGTTCACCCAGATCACCCGGCGGGCAGAAAGATGCAGCCGCTCCATCTCGCGCGCCAGTGCCTCGGGGGCGTCGCGATCCAGCCCGTCCGAGATGAGCAGTACCACCGCCCCCTGCCCCATGACGCGGCGCGACCAGTCGCGATTGAAGTCGCGCAGGCAGGCGCCGATGCGGGTGCCGCCCTGCCAGTCCTGCGCCTCGGCCCCGGCGGCCTTGAGCGCGGCATCCACGTCCCGCGCGGCCAGGTGCCGGGTGATGTTGGTCAGGCGCGTGCCGAAGGTGAAGGCATGGACCCTGGCCCAGCCCGCGCCCTTCTGGTTGGCGACGGCGTGCAGGAAATGCAGCACCATGCGGGAATAGTCCGACATGGAGCCGGAGATATCGCAGAGTGCCACCAGGTTCGGCCAGCGTTCGCGGCGCGAGCGCAGGGCAAGGCGATGGATCTCGCCCCCCGTCCGCATCGAGCCGCGCAGGGTGCCGCGCCAGTCGATCCGCTCGCCCCTCAGGTCGGCGGCGGTACGACGGGACTTGAGCGGCCTCACGGGAAGTTCCAGCCGGGCGATGGCGCGCTTGGCCTCGGCCACCTCGGCGGTGGACATCTGCTCGAAATCGAGGGTGCGCAGGCGCTCCTCGGTCGACATGGTGCGCGAAGCGTCGATCTCGATCTTGGTCTCTTCTTCACCTTCGCCGCCCTCGGGTTGGGGCGGCGGGGTGTCGATCCCATCCAGAAGCGCCTCAGCCGCGCGTTTCTCGGCGGCGTTGGCGGCGCGTTCCTCCTGAACCCCTCGAATGGCCGGGAGCATCATCGACATCATGTGCTCGAGGTAACGCGGGTCGCGCCAGTAGAGCCGAAAGACCTGGTGGAACACCGTGCGATGCTCGGGCCGCGAGACGAAACAGGCGGCGAGCGTGTGGTAGAAATCGGCCTTTTCGGAAAACCCCGCGGCCTCCACCGCGCGGATCGCGTCGATCACCCGCCCCGGCCCCACCGGCAACCCGGCCTTCCTCAGCGCGCGGGCGAAATGCACGATGTTATGGGTGAGCTTGCCGTCTTCGGGGATATCGAGCGCGGGGTATTCGACCATCAGGCAAGACACCCGAACTGGCCAAAGTCGGAATCCTGGTACCGCGACGGCGGCTTCCGGCAGGTCATATGGGCCTCTCACATCAGACAGACGGGCTGTGCCAGAGTAGTCCGACCCAAGACGGCATTGTCAATGCCACCTTGGTGCCCGGTCTGTCCGAGGGAGCGAGGCTAGTAGTCGTATTCGGTGATGATCAACCGTGCCGGATTCCGTCGGGACCCGTCGTAGGAGCCGACCCAGATATCATAGAGCCCCGGTTGAGGATTGATGAAGGTGATCACCGGGTTCTTTCCGTATGTGTCGTCGTTGTAGTAGAACAGCTCGTCCGGTGCGTTGATCAAGAGCACCGCATCGGCCCCGGCCTCGACCGCGATGGTCAGCTTGTTGGCGCTGCCATGCCAATTGAGATCGAAGTCGGGCCGCCCGGTTACATAACCCGTCCAGCCATTGAAGCAGCGTTCCAGGTTAATCGTGCCGCCCGCGGTGATGTTCCGGACATAGGGATCAGGCTGAAACCCGGCCATCAGATCAATTGTGCCGAAATAGGGGTCCGCCCGCCAGTTGGGGCAGGCAAATGCCTGGGATACGGAAAGAACAAGCGCCGAAAGGGCAAAAACGAACCTTGCAATCATCTCGGTTCTCCTGAGTGCAGCGCCCCCGGCCCAGACCCACCAAGGCAGGCTGAATGGGCATGGGCAGTGAGTCAACAAAAGTTTGAACATTGAATTTACCTGGGACACCCCGACGGGCGCAGGGTGCTGGATCATCAGCCGCGCTTCCGAAGCCAAGGCCGGGGGGCTGTCTGCCCCCCGGAACCCCCCGAGGATATTTCAGAACAGAAGAAGGGTCATGCGCCCCAGAGCCGCGCTGCCTCGGCCAGGTCCATGGGTGCCTTGTCGCGATAGGCGGCCACCGGGTCGATGGTGCCGAGGATGCCCGCGTTGAGGGCATCCAGGTCTTCGGCCGGGATCCAGAGTTCCTGGTGGTCGTGCCCGCCCACATCCTGCACGGGGTATTTCGCGGCGAGATCGTCGGTGATCTCGAACCGGGTGACGAAGCCGAGGTTGTCGGGGGCCGGGGTGACCGAATTCCAGTCGCGGGCGATTTTCTCGGCATAGGCGCAGGTGGTCACCGGGTAGAAGATCGGCTGGTCCGGCAGGCGCGGCGGCCAGGCACGCCAGTCGGCGTCGCGGACGAGCAGAAGCTCTTTCAGCCGGTGGGGCGATAGAGGATCATGCGGGCGCAAGCTCCGCGCGGACCTCGTCGAGGAGGCGCTTGGCCTCGGAGCCCTGGATCTTCTGGATGTCGTCCTGGTATTTCAGGATCGCGCCGAGCGTGTCGGCGATGACCTCGGGGCTGAGGGCAATGACGTCAAGCGCCAGCAGGCATTTGGCCCAGTCGATGGTTTCGGCCACGCCGGGTTTCTTGAACAGGTCCTCGGTGCGGAGTTTCTGGACGAAAGCCACCACCTCGCGGCTGAGGGTTTCGGCGGCCTCGGGGGCGCGGGCCTGGAGGATCTCGATCTCGCGCTCGAAGCCGGGGTAGTCGACCCAGTGATAGAGGCAGCGTCGTTTCAGCGCGTCATGCACCTCGCGGGTACGGTTGGAGGTGAGGATGACGATCGGCGGCTCGGGCGCCTTGACGGTGCCAAGCTCGGGGATGGTTACCTGGAAATCGCTGAGCGCCTCGAGCAGGAAGGCCTCGAACGGCTCGTCGGTGCGGTCGAGTTCGTCGATGAGCAGGACCGGCGCGCCGCCGGAATGGGGCCGCATGGCCGAAAGCAGCGGGCGCTCGATCAGGTAGTCCTCGGTGAAAAGCTCGGTCTTGAGCGTATCGCGATCGGCGCCGCCCGCGGCCTCGGCGGTGCGGATGGCGATCATCTGCTCGGCGAAGTTCCATTCGTAGACGGCAGAGGCCGCGTCAAGCCCCTCGTAGCATTGCAGGCGGATGAGATCGCGCCCCAGCGCGGCGGCGATGGCCTTGGCGATCTCGGTCTTGCCGACGCCGGCCTCGCCCTCAAGAAACAGCGGCCGCCCAAGACGCAGCGACAGGAAGACCACCGTCGAAAGCGCGCGGTTCGAGACATAGTTCTGCGCCGTGAGCATCTCCTGCACGGCATCGATCGAGGCGGGTGGCTGGGTCATGGGCTCCTCCTTCGGGACAAAGCTGCACGGGTGCGCGCGGGCGTCAAGGGCGGTTGCGCTTTTCTACGACCCATGTCTAAGGGAAGCCATGAGCGTATTGTCCCGCCCCCGCCTCACCGCACTGGTGGCCGCCGCCCTTGGCGCGGCCGTGGCAATCCTTGTGGACATGCCACTTCCACTGATGCTGGGGCCGATGCTGGCCTGCCTTGTCTTCGCGCTGGCAGGCGCGCGGCTGCAAGATGTCGGCATCCTGGGCACGTTGATGCGCACGGTGCTGGGGGTGGCGATCGGCTCCACGATCACGCCGCAGCTTCTGCACGACCTGCCTGCCTATGGGCCGACCTTGGCGGCAATTCCGGCGTTCATCGTGGTGATGGGCGGGTTGGGCTACCTGTTCTTCCGGCGGTTTTACGACTTCGATCACCCCACGGCCTTCTATTCCGCCATGCCCGGCGGGCTGCAGGACATGCTGATCTTCGGCTCCGAGGCGGGCGGCGATGTGCGGGCAATCTCGCTGATCCATGCCACCCGCGTGCTGATTCTGGTGGTCCTTGCCCCCTTTGCCATCACCCATTGGTTCGGGCTGGACCTGACCGGCGCGCCGGGCGCCCCGGCCCGGGACCTGCCACCGCACGAGATCGCGATCATGGTGGTGGCGGGGCTTGTTGGCTGGAAGGTCGCGGCGCGGTTGAAGCTGTTCGGCGCCTCGATCATCGGGCCGATGATCCTGACCGCGATCCTCAGCCTGACCGACGTGATCCATTCCCGTCCGCCAGCCGAGATGATCCTGGCGGCGCAGTTCTTCATCGGGCTGTCGATCGGCGCGCAATATACCGGGATCACCACGCGTGAGCTGCGGGTCGACGTGGGCGCCGGGCTGGCCCTGTCGGCGCTTTTGATGGTGTTGAGTGCCGGAGCCATCGCGACATTGCTGGTGGTGAGTTCCAAGGCACCGCTCGACATCATCCTGGCCTTCCTACCCGGCGGCCAGGCCGAGATGACCGTGCTGGCGATCGTGGCCGGGGCGGATGTGGCCTTCGTGGTGGCGCATCACCTGGCGCGGATCTCGCTCATCATCCTGCTGGCCCCGGTGGTGGCACGGCTGGTCGCGCGTGAATGATCCCGCGCCATTGCCCCGGCGGCCCGGTGGGGGTATCGAAGGGCCGAATTCAGGTGTGAAGGAGACATTCGATGGCAGATGGAGTTGGGTTTGGCCCGTCGCTTGGGTCGTTTGACTGGGCGGATCCGTTTTTGCTGGAGAGCCAGCTGAGCGAAGAAGAGCGGATGCTGTCGGAGGGGGCGCGGG
>JABURR010000052.1 GCA_014762635.1 Paracoccaceae bacterium | reverse complement strand
TTCTGGTCGAACTTCCCGCCCGCGTGCAGCTGGGTCATGATGACCTCGGCCGCCGAGACGCCCTCTTCCTCGTGGATATCGGTGGGAATCCCCCGGCCGTTGTCGCTGACCGAAACGCTGGAGTCGGCGTGAATCTTCACGCTCACTGCGGTGGCATGACCGGCCAGAGCCTCGTCGATGCCGTTGTCCACGACCTCGTAGACCATGTGGTGCAGACCCGAGCCGTCATCGGTATCCCCGATATACATGCCCGGCCGCTTCCGGACAGCCTCCAACCCCTTGAGAACCTTGATCGAATCCGCGCCGTATTCTTCGGGCGAAAGTGCTTCGTCGGCCATGCACGCCTTCCTCGATATTTTGACGATTTTATACGAGGTTATGGGGGGAATGTCACGCGGCAGACACAAGATTTGGTGTCTGGCGGCTATTTGTTCGACGTTGGCCGACAGGACCGCTTCGCGGCATGTTCAGGTGAACGGAATCACCAGCCCCACCGCGATCAAAAGCCACCCCGCCGTCAGGTTCGTGCGCCGCACAGCGCGGGGCGAGGCAAGCAGCCGCCGCGCCCGATCGATGGAGACCGCCAGCGCCAGGTTGCCCACCAGCGGCACCACGAAGGACGCCGCACAGATCGCGGTGATATCCACCCAGGTCAGCTGCGTCAGATCGAAGAACCCCGGCAGCACCCCCATGTAGAACAGGATCGCCTTGGGATTCCCCAAAATCGCCGCCAGCCCGGCCAGGAACCCCGCCCACATGCCGGGGCGGGTCAACCGGCTGTCAGCGGCGATGGTCTGGTCCGCGTGTTTCAGGATCAAATACCCCATCGCCAAGAACACGACCGTCGCCACGCCCTTCAGAAACAGCATGAAGCCCGAGAAGACCGAGACGATCCACGTGACCCCGAGGATCGCAAGGAACGGCCAGAGGACGTCGCCCACCACTACGCCCAGCGCCAGGGGCCATGCCGCATGGAACCCACCCGTCAGCGCCCGCGCCGTCAGCGCGACCCAGACCGGCCCCGGCGTCATGAACAGTACCAGAAGTGCACCCGCATAGAGTGCCAGTTCGTATCCGGTGATGGTCACGAGAATGCCTTTACATAGTGTCGGTGGAGCCGATTGGCCTCACCCCAAAGATTATCCGGTGCCTCGGGTCGATCTGGCGTGTCCAGCCAGTCTTTCGCCATCCGGACCTCCATCTCGATCACATCGTCCAACAGCGGGTTGGAGGCAGCTTCCTCGCCACTTTCGGAAACGTGCTTCTTTCGCTCTATCAGGTCCTGAATAGCCGAGGCTTCCCCATCGTCCAGTGATGCGCCCGAGACCAGCGCCGCCATGTTCATCGGCGGCATTCCGGCCTCGTTGACGCGCATCCAGCGCAGTGCGAGAGCGGGTCTGAGCACATAGAAGTAACGCTTTAGCCGAACACCACCGCCAGGACCGACGAGGCGCTCCTGCTGCCTTTGCAGAAGCGAAAGATAATGCCAACTGACGTGACGACGCGACAGGGCCGCGCGGCAGAACCGGGTCAGATCGGCAACGGCATTTTCGTCGGCTCGATAGACCACGGGCGATTGCAGCCACTCCGCAATAACGGCGTTGGACCCAATCGCGAGCCCAAGCGCCTTCCCGAGATCCCAGCCCGAGAGGTCCAGTTCGTCATCGATGGGGCGCTCGACCACATCGCGCTTTTTCCCAAGCTCCAGATGCCAGTCGACCGGTCGGACATAGATGAAACGGACATCGTAATCGCTGTCCGGCGAATGGAACCCCCAGGCGCGCGACCCGGACTCGACAGCCAGCAGGATGCGAATGCCCTCCTCCTCAGCCAGGTCGCTCAGCCGGGTTCGGATCATCTCCATCATCTGGGCGGACACCGGTTCGCTCATGTTGCGTCACGCCTTTCGGATTTCTGACTGGCCATGATCATCCCTTACTTCGATCATCTGCGCCCTGTCACCCAAGGCATCGAACAATTCGCGCCCGGTTCCGGTCATCCAGGCCTGGGCGCC
>JABURR010000003.1 GCA_014762635.1 Paracoccaceae bacterium | reverse complement strand
GGTGCAGCTTGAGTTCCGGACCGGTCACGATGACCGAACGGCCCGAGAAGTCGACGCGCTTACCCAGAAGGTTCTGGCGGAAGCGGCCCTGCTTGCCCTTGAGCATGTCGGACAGCGACTTCAGCGGACGCTTGTTCGCGCCGGTGATGACGCGGCCACGACGACCGTTGTCGAACAGAGCGTCGACCGATTCCTGCAGCATCCGCTTTTCGTTGCGGACGATGATGTCGGGCGCGCGCAGTTCGATCAGGCGCTTCAGACGGTTGTTCCGGTTGATGACGCGACGATAGAGGTCGTTCAGGTCCGAGGTCGCAAAGCGGCCACCATCCAGCGGCACCAGCGGGCGCAGTTCCGGCGGGATCACCGGCACGACCGTCAGCACCATCCATTCCGGGCGGTTGCCGGATTCGATGAAGCTTTCGACAATTTTCAGCCGCTTGATGATCTTCTTGGGCTTCAGTTCGCCGGTGGCTTCCTTCAGATCTTCACGCAGTTGCTCGGCCGTCGCCTCGAGGTCGATGGCGGCCAGCATATCGCGGATCGCTTCCGCACCGATATTGGCGCTGAACGCGTCGGCGCCGTACTGGTCCTGCGCGTCGAGGAATTCCTCTTCGGTCATCAACTGGCCGTATGACAGGTCCGTCAGGCCCGGCTCGATCACCACGTAGTTCTCGAAATAGAGAATACGCTCAAGATCGCGCAGGGTCATGTCCAGCATCAGGCCGATGCGGCTCGGCAGCGACTTGAGAAACCAGATGTGTGCCACGGGCGCGGCCAGTTCGATATGGCC
Source organism: Paracoccaceae bacterium (assembly GCA_014762635.1). Taxonomy (GTDB): domain Bacteria; phylum Pseudomonadota; class Alphaproteobacteria; order Rhodobacterales; family Rhodobacteraceae; genus JABURR01. Next base: position 1,230 of record JABURR010000003.1, on the reverse strand, counting down.
CATACGCTCGCGACGCACCTTCTGGAGCGTCACTTCCACACCGCATTTCTCGCAGACGACGCCGCGATACTTCATGCGCTTGTACTTGCCGCAGAGACACTCGTAATCCTTGATCGGGCCAAAAATCCGGGCGCAGAACAGGCCGTCACGCTCGGGCTTGAAGGTCCGGTAGTTGATGGTCTCGGGCTTCTTGATTTCACCATAGGACCAGCTGAGGATACGCTCCGGCGAGGCGAGCGAGATCTTGATCTCGTCGAACTGCTTGGGCGCGGCCAGCGGGTTGAACGGGTTGGTAGTCAGTTCCTGGTTCATCTTGCGTCCTTAAAAATCAGTGGGAATGAGAAGGGCGAAACCGCCCTTACTCGTCCTCCGCATCCAGGAGTTCCATGTTGAGGCCGAGACCCCGGACCTCTTTCACGAGCACATTGAACGACTCGGGCACACCGGCTTCGAAATTGTCCTCGCCCTTGACGATCGACTCGTAGACCTTGGTCCGGCCTGCCACGTCGTCCGACTTGACGGTGAGCATTTCCTGCAGCGTGTAGGCCGCGCCATACGCCTCGAGTGCCCAGACCTCCATCTCGCCGAAACGCTGGCCGCCGAACTGGGCTTTACCGCCCAGGGGCTGCTGCGTGACGAGGCTGTAAGGCCCGGTCGAGCGCGCGTGGATCTTGTCGTCCACCAGGTGGTGCAGCTTGAGCAGGTACTTGACGCCCACGGTGACCGGGCGGCTGAACTGCTCACCGCTACGACCGTCGAAAAGGATCGACTGACCGGACTCGCTGAAGCCAGCGCGCTTCAGCGCGTCGTTCACGTCAGGCTCTTTCGCACCGTCGAAGACCGGAGTCGCGATCGGAACACCACGGGTGACGTTCGAAGCGGCTTCCACCAGCTTAGGCTCGTCCATGCCCTTGATGCCTTCGTCGTAGACGTCGTCGCCATAGGCGATCTTCATCGCGTCCCGCACCGGGGTCAGATCGCCCGAGCGGCGGTATTCGTCCAGCGCTTCGTCGATCTTGATGCCAAGGCCGCGCGCGGCCCAGCCCATGTGGGTTTCGAGAATCTGACCGACGTTCATCCGCGAGGGCACGCCCAGCGGGTTCAGCACGAAGTCGACGCTGGTCCCGTCCTGCAGGAAGGGCATGTCCTCGATCGGAACGACCTTGGAGACGACACCCTTGTTGCCGTGACGGCCGGCCATCTTGTCGCCCGGCTGCAGCTTGCGCTTCA
>JABURR010000053.1 GCA_014762635.1 Paracoccaceae bacterium | reverse complement strand
TTCGTGGTGCTGGACGAGGCGCAGAACGCGACCACCATGCAGATGAAGATGTTTCTGACCCGTCTGGGCGAGGGCTCACGCATGGTGATCACCGGCGACCGCAGCCAGGTGGACCTGCCGAAAGGGCAGGCCAGCGGCCTCGCGGATGCCGAGCGCCTGCTGAAGGACATCAACAAGATCTCGTTCAACTACTTCACCTCGAAGGACGTGGTCCGCCACCCGCTGGTCGCGGCGATCATCGAGGCCTATGACGCGGACGTGAACTGAGCCGCGTGAAGCCCGGTTGGACCGGTTTTCTGTCGCTATGTCACGGCAACGGCGGTAGCCATCTGAACCCTGTGCTCCCGGTGCGCGCGTAGACCAGCGCGACCGTGCAGGCCGCCAGCAGCAGGTAGGGTAGAAGGCTTGCGCTGAACCACGCGTTCGGGTCGCGAAACCCTGCGAAGATCGCGAGGTTGGAGGCCAGGTTCACCGTCAGATGGATCAGGATTGCAGGCAGGATGGAGCCGCCCGATAGCGTGTAGGCACCGCCGATGATCACGGCATAGGCCATCACATGCCCGGCAAAGAGCGGCAGCGCGATCTTCGCATGTGGCGAGTCGATGGTCCAAAGCGGCAGGTGCCATATCAGCCATATGGCACCGATAAGCACCGAGGCCTCCAGCCAGCCGATGCGCCGGTTCAGATGTTCCTGCAGGAACCCGCGCCAGCCCAGTTCCTCTCCCAGCGGCCCGAGGACGAGGTTGAGGCCGACCATCAGGACAATGAGGCCCAGTCCCAAGGGCGACGGGTCCTCCGGGGCGAGCGGACGCAGCAGAAGCAACAGCAGGATCGGCGCAATCACGAGGGCCCATACGGAAAGAGGGATCGTGGAAATCTTGACCGCACGGCCAAGCAGGTCTGCCAGTTGCCCGCTGCGCAGGCTGAGAATGATCGCCGCCAGCGACGGCCCCCAGACCATGACGATCCAGAACGGAAGACCCGTCGCGGTTTCGGGGGATCGCGCGGATGGAATGAGGGCTATGCAGGCGAAGCCCGCCAGCGAGATCGCGAATGTCAGGATGAGAAAGGGAAGGGGTGTCATGATTGCAAAGCCTTGTCGTTCAATTCGGAAATGATCTGGTCCAGATCTGCTGGCGCTTTCAGCAACGGGGCCAATGCCTGAAGGGCGGTCGCGGCGAAGCCTGCGGCCTCGGCACTTGTCCATTGGCCAAGGATCTCGCGGCGATTGATATGGGTGTTGATCGTCAGGAAGAGTTCGGCGACGTGACCGGGGTCGGCGCCGGGCTGAACGAACCCTTCAAGGCGATCACGCAGCAGGTCGCTCAGGACCTCGGTCATGGCCAGTTCGAGGCCGGACAGGTAGTCCAGTCGTTCTTCTCGCGTTCGCATCCCTGAAATCACGCCGGGTTCACTACCCAGATGGCCGGAACCTGCCCGCAGAAGCACCGGAATCGGAGAGCCATCGCTGCCTTCCAGGGCTTCAGCAAGCTGGGCGACCTCGTCCTTGATCAGCGCGTCCAGCACCGCGCGCTTGTTCCCGAAATGGTGGTAGAGCCCGCCGCGGGATATGTCGCAGGCCAGCCTGATATCTTCCATCTCTGTTCCGGAAAGGCCGCGTTCGAGGACAAGCTCGCGGGCCTTTTCGAGGATACGCGTGCGGCGTTCGGTCGGGGAGAGTCGTGTTCTCATGAGATGCATTTACCGACACGTGTCGGTAAATGCAATCCTTCCGTCATGATGGCGCAGGTTTCAGGCTCTGTTGTTCTGCGGGAACTGGCGCTAAACGATGCGCCATGACCGTCGAAACCATCATCGAAGACCCTCGCTGGGAACAGGCTGGCCTTGAAGCCGTGGCCGATACCGCATGCGCAGCGGCTCTGACGCATCTGGGGCTTGCTCCGGGCGAATTCGAAATCTCCCTGCTTGGCTGCGACGATGCGCGGATCGCGGTTCTGAACGCCGAGTTCCGCGATAAGCCCACCCCCACCAACGTGCTCTCCTGGCCTGCCGAGGACTTGTCGTCCGAAACGCCCGGTGCGAAACCCGCGTTGCCCGAGCCGGGGCTTCCCGGAATGCCCGGCGAATTGGGCGATATCGCCATCGCCTACGAGACCTGCGCACGAGAAGCCGACGAAATGGGTCTTGCGTTCGGGGACCATGTCACCCATCTGGTCGTCCACGGAACGCTCCACCTGTTGGGATATGACCACATCGACGAGCAAGATGCGGCCCTGATGGAGGGGTTGGAGACCGAAATACTTGCCACATTGGGCATCGCGGACCCATATTGAACCATGGGCCACGAGCCCGGCGTTACTTGGAAAGGACTGATGGGCGATTCGGACGGCTCGTCTTCTAGCGCAGCGCAGAGCGCGCAGGAGCAGGACAAATCAGGAAGTTGGGGCGTTCTCGGACGACTTCGGGATGCGTTTACCCCGGCAACTTCCGACGATGACGACGAAGGCTCGGATCAGGAGCAGAGCAACGGCACGCCGGTGGCGAACGGCGGCAAACTTGGCATGGGCAACCTTCGCAGGATGCGCGTCGAGGACGTGGCGATCCCCGCGGCGGAAATCGTCTCCGTTCCCGTGGATATCGACAAGGAACAGCTCTACGAGGTCTTCCGCGACAGCGGCATGACCCGGCTGCCCGTCTATGACGGCACCATCGACCATCCCATCGGCCTTATCCACCTGAAAGACTTTGCCCTGACGCATGGGTTCAACGGCAAGAACACCGAGTTCAACCTGCGCAAGATGGTGCGGCCGCTGCTCTATGCACCGCCGTCGATGCCGATCGGGGTGCTGCTGCAGAAGATGCAGACCGACCGGATGCACATGGCGCTTGTCATCGACGAATACGGCGGTGTCGACGGCTTGCTGACCATCGAGGACCTGATCGAACAGGTCATCGGTGAGATCGAGGATGAGCACGACATCGACGAGGGTACCTTCTGGACCGAGGAAAAGCCCGGCTGTTACCTCGCCCAGGCGCGCACGCCGCTGGACGAGTTCGAGGCCCATATCGGCATCAAGCTCGCCGATCCCGAGGATGAAGAGGAAATCGACACCCTGGGCGGCCTCGTCTTCATGCTCATGGGGCGGGTACCCACGCGCGGCGAGGTGATCCGCCACCCCGCCGGGCCGGAGTTCGAAGTGATCGACGCAGATCCCCGCCGGGTGAAGCGTCTGCGCGTACTGGTTCCCGAAAGCAGCGATGGCTGATCGAACGGGCGCGGCAGCCTGGCTCAGGTCCGAGAGCCTCTCGGCACGCCTGTCCTTTGCCGTTCTCGTGGGCGCGCTGGCTGGCACCGGCCAGGCGCCGGTATCGCTCTGGCTGGGTGGGCTGGCGGGGCTTTACGCGGGGCTTGCGCTGTTCCTGAGTGCAAGAACCACGCGCCGCGCCGCGCTGATCGGCTGGGGCTTCGGCACCGGCTATTTCATGGCGACGCTCTTCTGGATTCTGGAACCCTTCTTCGTGGATGCCGCGCGCCATGGCTGGATGGCGCCATTCGCGCTGTTCTTTCTGGCGGCGGGGTTGGCGCTTTTCTTCATGGTGGCCTTCGGCGCGGCCAAGGCGCTGGGTGGCAGTCGCATCGCCTGGGCCTTTGCACTGGCGCTTGCGGAACTGGCGCGGGGCTACGTGCTGACCGGGTTTCCCTGGGCGATGATCGGTTACATCTGGACCGGAAGCCCGGTGATCCAGTGGGCGGCTCTGTTCGGGCCCTATGGTCTGACGCTGGTGACGCTGCTGATCGTCGGGGCGTTGCACGCGGCGATCGCCGCGCCCCGCCGCTGGGTGATGGCGCCCGGCGTGGTGGTACTGTTCGCCCTGGCCTTCGGTGCCGGGGCCTGGCGCGAGGCGCAGCCGGTTCCGGGAGAGCCTGGCCCCGTGTTGCGCGTCATCCAGCCCAACGCGGCGCAGCACCTGAAATGGGACCCGCGCATGGCGCCGGTCTTTTTCGAGCGGCAGTTGCAACTCACCGCCGAACCCGCCGATCCCGCGCCCCGCCTGGTGATCTGGCCCGAAACCGCGATCCCCGACGTGCTGGACCGGGCCGGACCGATGCTGAGCGAGGTCGCGAAAGCCTCGGGCGGTGTGCCGGTGGTGCTGGGGATCCAGCGGCGCGATGGTAAACGCTATTACAACTCTCTGATCCTGAACGGCCCGGGTGGGGTCGTCCTGGATGTCTATGACAAGCATCATCTGGTGCCCTTCGGTGAATACGTGCCGCTGGGCGAGCTTGGCAGTCTTGTTGGCCTCGACGGGTTCAGATCAGATTACGGCTACGGGTTCAGTTCCGGGCCGGGGCCGCGGCTGATCGACCTTGGCCCTTTCGGCACGGCGCTGCCGCTCATCTGTTACGAGGCGATCTTTCCGCAGGATGCGCGGGGGGCAGGGGCGCGGCCCGGCTGGCTCTTGCAGATCACCAACGATGCGTGGTTCGGGACCCTCACCGGCCCGTATCAGCATTTGGCGCAGGCGCGGGTGCGGGCGGTTGAACTGGGTCTTCCGCTGGTGCGCTCGGCCAATACCGGGGTGTCGGCAGTGATCGACGCACGTGGCCGTATCGTGGACATGCTGCCGCTGGGGGTGGCGGGTCGGATCGACGCCGCCTTGCCCCCGGCGCTGCCACCCACGCCCTATGCGCGGACCGGAGATCTGCCGATTCTGGTGCTGCTTCTGGCGGGGCTTTTCGCCACTTGGCTGCGGGGTCGCGGAAAATCCGTTTGATAATCCCGGCTGCAACGGCTATCCGACTTCGGAAATTCCGTCACAACGGCTTCCTGGCGTGGCGGAGAAAAACCCAATGGAGCACTTCCCCATGTCCCGCCAAGATTACATCTTCACTTCGGAATCCGTGTCCGAAGGTCACCCCGACAAGGTTTGTGACCGGATCTCGGACGCCGTCCTCGATGCGCTGCTCTCGGAAGAGCCCGAGGCCCGCGTCGCCTGCGAGACCTTCGCGACCACCAACCGTGTCGTCATTGGCGGTGAGATCGGCCTGTCCGACCCGCAGAAACTGGCCGAGTACATGGACCGGATCCCGCAGATCGCCCGCGATTGCATCCGCGACATCGGCTACGAGCAGGACAAGTTCCACTGGAACACCTGCGAGGTTCAGAACTACCTGCATGAACAGTCGGCCCATATCGCCCAGGGCGTGAACGCGGCCGAGAACAAGGACGAGGGTGCCGGCGACCAGGGCATCATGTTCGGCTATGCCTGCACCGAGACCCCGGACCTGATGCCGGCCCCGATCCAGTACGCGCATAAGATCCTCCGTCGCCTGGCCGAGGTGCGCAAATCCGGTGCCGAGCCGACCCTTGGCCCCGATGCCAAGTCGCAGGTCTCGCTCCGCTACGAAGGTGGCAAGCCGGTGGAGCTGATGCAGATCGTGCTCTCGACCCAGCACACCGACGAGACACAGACCTCGGAAGACATCCGCGCCATCGTGGAGCCCTACATCCGCGAGGAACTGCCCGCCGAGTGGTTCTCCGCGAATACCGAATGGCACGTGAACCCGACCGGCAAGTTCGTGATCGGCGGCCCCGATGGCGACGCGGGCCTGACCGGGCGCAAGATCATTGTCGACACCTATGGCGGCGCTGCGCCCCACGGTGGCGGTGCCTTCTCGGGCAAGGACCCGACCAAGGTCGACCGCTCGGCTGCCTATGCCGCGCGCTACCTTGCCAAGAACGTGGTCGCCGCGGGTCTGGCCGAGCGTTGCTGCCTGCAGCTGTCCTATGCCATCGGCGTTGCGAAGCCGCTGTCGATCTATGTCGACACCTACGGCACCGGTCAGGTGGACGAGGCGGCGATCGAGCGCGCCGTGGGCCAGGTCATGGACCTCACGCCGCGTGGCATCCGCCAGCACCTGCAGCTCAACAAGCCGATCTACCAGCGCACCGCCGCTTATGGCCATTTCGGCCGCAAGCCCGATGCGGATGGTGGTTTCAGCTGGGAACAGACCGACCTGGCCGAGGCGCTGAAAAAGGCGGTCTGAGCCGCCTGAATTCTCGCTTCTCCCGACGTAAATTCGAAGGCCCGGAGACATGTACCTCCGGGCCTTTTCGATTCTACGAATTTTGTGGGCAAGTCAGGACTTCTTGACCTAGAAATGACACATTCGATGGTTTTATAATCTGATACAGTTTCTTCTTGTGATTGTATTGTGCGTTATAAATCCATAGAAATTTACTACGACGTCTCGGCCATCCCAGGCATCGACAAGGACGATCTCGGCGCGGCGCTGAATTTCCGCAACGCGGCGATGGAGCGCGTCGAGAGGGCGCTGGAAGAAGCCGGCGAAGGAAAATGGACCGGTGCCGAGATCGGCGGCAATTTCGAGACCGGCGAAGCTGAGGTGAATTTCGGCTTCCAGGTGCAGGATTTCGACCGGGCCGAGGCGATCGTGCGCTGGGCAGTCGCGGACACGCCCTATGACTGCATCCGCGAGATCACCCGCCACGAGGACGACGAAGACTTCACCCGATAGCGCATTGCATTGCGGGGGCGCCCGGACTAAATCGCCGCCCCATGAGCACGCCCGAACATCCCTCCGGCGCCCCTTGGCGCAATTTCTACGGTCGCCGCCACGGCAAGACCCTGCGAGACACCCAGCGCGAGATGCTGGACGAGGATCTGGCCGAATTGTCGCCCGGCCCCGTGGACTGGGACGTGAACCCGGATCGCACACCGCTCGATCTCAAGGCGCTGTTCGGGGATCGACCGGTCTGGCTCGAGGTCGGCTTCGGCGGCGGTGAGCACATGGTCCACCAGGCCGCGCTGCACCCCGAGGTCGGGATCATCGGCTGCGAGCCCTTCATTAACGGCGTGGCCATGCTGCTGGGCAAGATCCGCAATGCAGGCGTTCAGAATGTCGCCGTGCACCCCGGGGACGTGCGCGATCTGTTCGACGTGCTGCCCGAGGGCTCGATCCAGCGCGCCTTCCTGCTCTATCCCGATCCCTGGCCGAAGAAGAAGCACCACCGCCGCCGCTTCGTGACGCCCGAACACCTTGAGCCGCTGGCCCGTGTGATGGCGCCCGGCGCGATCTTCCGTGTGGCGACGGATATCCCCGACTACGTGCGCCAGACCCTTGAAGAGGTTCCGCGCCACGGCTTCGACTGGCTGGCTGAGCGCCCCGCCGACTGGCGCGAGCCTTGGGACGACTGGCTCTCCACCCGCTACGAGCAGAAGGCCCTGCGCGAGGGGCGGACCCCGCACTACCTGACGTTCCGACGCCGCTGAGCCCGGAACAGACAGGATTTTTCCGCGCTCCCTGCACGGGAAAGATGGACCCTGCCCCGGGGCTGGTCTATCACGCGAACGCTAGCGCAAACAAAGACGAGAGGCGCCATGTCCGGCCACGGCCCTGCCATTCCGATGACCGCCCGCCGTTCGGGTCCGCTGAAGGGCACCGCGAAGGTTCCCGGTGACAAGTCGATCAGCCATCGATCCTTGATCCTTGGCGCGCTTGCCGTGGGCGAGACGCGGATCTCCGGCCTTCTGGAAGGCCAGGACGTGATCGACACCGCCAAGGCCATGCGCGCCTTTGGCGCCGAGGTCACCGATCATGGCGAGGGCAACTGGAGCGTTCACGGCGTCGGCGTCGGCGGCTTTGCCGAGCCAGAGGACGTGATCGACTGTGGTAACTCGGGGACGGGCGTGCGGCTGATCATGGGGGTCATGGCGACCTCGCCCATCACCGCGACCTTCACCGGCGACGCGTCGCTGCGGTCGCGCCCGATGGGACGGGTGACCGATCCGCTGGCGCTGTTCGGGGCGAAGGCCTATGGCCGCAGCGGTGGCCGTCTGCCAATGACGGTTGTTGGTGCTGCCGAGCCGGTGCCGGTGCGCTACGTGGTGCCGGTGCCGTCGGCCCAGGTAAAATCGGCGGTGCTGCTGGCGGGGCTCAATGCCCCGGGCCAGACCGTGGTGATCGAGAAGGAAGCCACCCGCGACCATACCGAACGGATGCTGGCAGGCTTCGGCGCCGAGATCACCGTCGACGACAGCGCCGAGGGTCGGATCATCACGCTGACCGGACAGCCGGAACTGCAGTCGCAGACCATCGCCGTGCCGCGCGACCCCAGTTCCGCCGCCTTCCCGGTTTGTGCGGCCCTGATTGTCGAGGGCTCCGAGGTGCTCGTGCCCAACATCGGCCTGAATGAGACCCGCGCGGGGCTGTTTACGACCCTGCGCGAAATGGGCGCCGACCTGAGTTTCGAGAACGAGCGGCTGGAGGGCGGCGAACCCGTGGCCGACCTGCGCGCGCGGTTCTCGCCCGGCCTGAAGGGCATCGAAGTGCCGCCGGAACGCGCGCCCTCGATGATCGACGAATACCCGATCCTCTCGGTGGTCGCGGCCTGTGCCGAGGGGACGACCGTGATGCGGGGCGTCAAGGAATTGCGCGTCAAGGAAAGCGACCGGATCGACGCCATGGCGCGCGGGCTGGAGGCCTGCGGCGTGAAAGTCGAAGAGGATGAGGATACGCTCATCGTCCACGGGCTGGGGCAGGGCGGCGTGCCCGGTGGGGCTACTGCCGCTGCGCGGCTGGATCACCGGATCGCCATGAGTTTCCTTTGCTTGGGGATGGCATCGCAGCAGCCGGTCAGCGTCGACGACGGCTCGCCCATCGCCACCAGCTTCCCGATCTTCGAGGGGCTGATGACCGGCCTCGGCGCCGCGGTGGAGCGGAACTGATGAGCTTCACCGTCGCCATCGACGGCCCCGCCGCCAGCGGCAAGGGCACGCTCTCCAAGGCGGTGGCGGCGCATTTCGGCTTTGCGCATCTCGACACCGGGCTGCTCTACCGCGCGGTCGGGCGCGAGGTTCTGGACGGGGCCGAGCCTGTCGAGGCTGCGCGCGAATTGCGCAAGGAGACGCTGGAGCGCGATGACCTGCGCACCGCCGAGGTGGCCGAGGCCGCCTCGAAGGTTGCCGCCATCGCGCAGGTGCGCGAGGCGCTGGTGGATTTCCAGCGCGCCTTTGCCCGCCGATCTGGCGGCGCGGTGCTGGACGGGCGCGACATCGGCACGGTGATCTGCCCCGAGGCCGAGGTGAAGCTGTTCGTCACCGCCAGCGACGAGGTCCGGGCCGAGCGCCGGTTCCTTGAACTGGAGGCCAAGGGTTTCCAGACCACCCGGGCCGAGGTTCTGGCCGACCTGCGCGAGCGCGACGCCCGCGACAGCGCCCGCGCCACCGCGCCGCTGAAACCGGCCGAGGACGCGGTGAAACTGGATACCACGGAGATGAGCATCGATCAGGCGGTGACCCGCGCGGTTGCCGTCATCGAGGAACGTTTGGGAGGACGTGAATGAAACTGCGCAAACTTGGCAAGGACGGACCGGAGGTATTCCCGGTGGGCTACGGGGCGATGTCGTTCGCCGATTTCTACGGGGAAACCAACGAGGCCAACAGCCACGCGATCCTCGATGCGGCGATCGAGGCGGGTGTCACCCATATCGACACCTCCAACGTCTATGGCATGGGCAAGTCGGAAAACGCCATCGGCAGCTACCTGAAGGCCAACCCGTCGGCGCGCGATCATTTCGTCATCGCCACCAAGGCGGCGATCACCCGCGATGCCGAGGGCAAGCGCTGCTTCGACAATTCGGCCGCGCATCTGGAATCCGAACTGGACAAGAGCCTCGCCCGGATGGGGATCGACTGCGTGGACCTGTTTTATATCCACCGCCGCGACCCGCGGATCGAGATCGAGGAAGTGACCGAGACGCTGGCGGGCTTCGTGCGCAAGGGTAAGATCCGCAGCATCGGTTATTCCGAGATCGCCCCGTCGAGCCTGCGCCGCGCCTCGGCCATTCACCCGGTGGCGGCGGTGCAGTCGGAATATTCGCTCTCGACCCGGCTGCCGGACCTGGGGCTGGTGCAGGCCTGCGCCGAGCTTGGCACCGCGCTGGTGGCCTTCTCGCCCGTTGGCCGGTCGCTTCTGACCGACACGCCCCTGAGCCTCGAGGCCTGCGGGCCGCTGGAATTCCTGACCACCAACCCGCGTTTCATCGAGCCGAACTACTCGGCCAACATCGCGGCGACGGACCGCCTGCGCGCGCTGGCTGCCGAGATGGGCATTCCCACGGCATCGTTGGCGGTCGCCTGGACGCTGACCCGGGGCGAGCACGTGATCCCGATCCCCGGCACCCGCTCGGTCTCGCATTTCCGCGAGTTGATCCGCGGTGCCGAGATCGAACTCACGAAAACCGACCTTGCGCGCATCGACGAGGTGCTTCCGGTGGGCTGGGCGCATGGCCCGCGTTACAACGCGGCACAGTCGGTGGGGCCGGAAGGCTATTGCTGAGGCAGGACGGCAAAAAGGCGGATCACCCTTGCCAGCAAGGGGTAAAGGGCCTATAGACCCCCGCACAACGAGGCCGTCAGAGCCCGCGAAACGAGAATTTGAGCAGGGTCGGGGATATCCGCCGGCCCTGATTGTTTTGCGGGGGACGTGAGCAGCGACCAATTTCAAGACCTGCGGAGACAACCGCAAGGCCCGAAAACAGACTGAAGAAAAGGAAACGAACCGCATATGTGCGCTAAGGCAACCATGGAGGAATTCGAGGCCCTCCTGAACGAAAGCCTCGAAATCGACACCCCTGACGAAGGGTCTGTTGTCAAAGGCAAGGTCATCGCCATCGAGGCGGGACAAGCCATCATCGACGTCGGCTACAAGATGGAAGGCCGCGTCGATCTCAAGGAATTCGCAAATCCCGGCGAGCCCGCGGAAATCGCGGTCGGCGACGAGGTGGAAGTCTTCCTCGACCGCGTCGAGAACGCCCGGGGCGAGGCTGTCATCAGCCGTGAAAAGGCCCGCCGCGAGGAAGCCTGGGATCGTCTGGAAAAGGCATACGAGAAGGAAGAGCGCGTCGAGGGCGCGATCTTCAGCCGCGTCAAGGGTGGCTTCACCGTCGATCTCGGCGGCGCCGTGGCCTTCCTGCCCGGCTCGCAGGTCGATGTGCGCCCCGTGCGCGACGCCGGCCCGCTGATGGGTCTCAAGCAGCC
>JABURR010000005.1 GCA_014762635.1 Paracoccaceae bacterium | reverse complement strand
CGGAGAGGTCTACTTTGGATGATCTATGGCTTGAAGCAAAAACTTGAACCTTCCCTACCAAGGGGGGGGGGCTACTGGAAGCTATTTCTTTGATACGGCCTCAGATATTTCCGCCAGAAAAAATCTTCGCCATAAATGTAAAAGTTGTTCTACATCTGTTGTTGTGGGGTATTTTTTAAGTATTCATTGCGTATTTTTTTTTGAATTTGTCTGATAACCTTGTCCTCAATTTGAGGTATCGGCATATCAAAAGTTTTTAAATTTACGTTACAGTCTTCACATTTGTACTCGTAACGATTTACGCCTGAGTAACGGGCGATATCTACAGGATGAACTTGCAGGTCGCAATGAGGGCAAAACGCCGTCAATAAGTATATGTGGCTTGCGTCACTCCCATAGTCCCAACGCCAACGAAGGCCGAAGAAGTAGTCCTCACGATATGTTCTCCATAGATCAGAGGGTTGTGATTCTGACCGAAATAAAGACCAAACGCCAATCAGCAGTACTCCAAGCATCAACAAGCTACATATCACAAGTAGGGATAGGAACCAGTTCGGTACTGTAGTGGTTGCGACTAAAAATAACCAAATATCATTGATCGCAATTATTACTTCTGGCCACCAGCCGCCAAGGCTAGTAATTAAGACTCCTACTCCGGCGATGATCCCTGTTGCGATCACCTTGCTCCAAACCGGATCGGTCCAAACTTTCTTTAACACCAACAGATCGTCCTGTTTCGCTTTCCAGAATTCCTGAATTATTCAAGAAGACCTTTGTCGTTAGGGCGTTTTTTTAGTTCGTCCTTTTCCTTCGCCAACGAGGTAATCAAAGCCATCCGGTTTCTTCGCTCTTCGCGTCGGACATACCACTCCTCGAACAGTTGTTCGATCAGGCTGATGAGCAGGCCAGCTTCGCCAGGGTCGACCGGAACTATGAGGTCGATATCCTTCTCCATGTGGGCGCCGACGTTCCCAACTTTGCGAACCGCGTTAATCGCTTCCCATACGTCCGCATCCACACGGTCCTGCAGAGTATCTATCTCGTCGACGAGTCGTCCCTTCTTGATCTCCCAGAAATCGCGGATCATACCCTGGAGGCAACGTCGAGCCAGGGTTGCGGAGGCCTTGGGGCTCTTGCTCTGAATCAAGCATGCCTCTAGGTAATCCTCCCGGATGGGAGCCGGAATGTAGTCGGGTTGCGGTTTTGCACCAGATTCGGGCATTAACTGCCAAACATGCAATGCCCTTCGAATCTTCCGAGGGCCATCGTTGGTCACTTGAAAAAAGCGCACCTCCAGCGTCACTTGTTTGCATTCTTTGTTGGGACATTTGACGGAGTAGAAGCTGATTCCTACATCGCCATAGATCGTGCCAGAATGGAGGTCGTTCACTCCACTCTGTTGGTCATCGAGTCTAATTGACGCGTAGTTTCCACAGTAGGGGCATTGCCAAGATTGACCTGCCACAGTTCACCTCCCGCAAGCTCAACAACTTCCGCTTGAGATAGTTATACCGTTTCTTTCCTCTTCATCACATGGGGATATGCCACCTTCTCTAATGCCTCTCGCATCACTTCTAGCGATGCGCCACCGGAGTACGTCCCATAGGTCATGGTCGGCTTGTCGTGCCCGACGATGTCCGCTGCCACGTTTTCGGGCACCCCGGCATTCTCAAGCAGCGTAGTCACGGTCTTGCGAATAGAGTGGTAGACGTGGTCGGGGCCGAATCCCAAGTCGGTCTTGAGACGACCAAACCGCTTCCCGATGGCGTTGGAGCGGTCGTCGTATTTGTTGAGGGTGAGGCCGGGTAGGAGGTAGCCGTCTCTGGTTTCCTCCACCAGCCGGGAGACCGTGTCTTGCAACTTGCTGTGAATTGGGATGGTTCGTCTCCCGGCGGGGGACTTGTCCTTGCGGACTCTCATCGACCACTTCTCCTGGTCCACATCTTCCACCCGGAGCAGGCATAGTGCCTTAATTCTCGCGCCCGTCCGCATGCCCACCCGGCTCCGGTCTGCCAGCCCCTTGTCGCCCTTAGCCTCCGCCGCGGCCAAGCAATCCACCACCTC
>JABURR010000004.1 GCA_014762635.1 Paracoccaceae bacterium | reverse complement strand
TCGAAACGCTCAGCGCTGTCTTCAATGTTCTCGGGATCGCGGCGATCCAGGAAGGCGGCCAAGTCAGCCTTCGGTCCGGGACCGCCTGTCAGGCGCCGAACAGCCCATCCAACTCTTGCAAGGGCATTTGGGTCATCCTGTGCGCCCGAGAGCCGCATCGATATCCAGAGCGCCAGACGATCAGAACTCACCCGATCCCCTGCGAACCAGCTGAGGTTCGCTGCCTCGATCAAAGCGAGGCGATGCCGCCAGCCTTCCGGGCCGCGCAGTAGCCGGTCATCCAGAGCACCCAGACGTCCAGAGACCCGTGCCAGTCGCGCAGCGTGAACGCTTTCTGCCTTTGCCCAGTCTTCGATGACAGCAGTGTCGGGCGGTTCCGCACGTGGCCCGGGAGGCAAATCATCCGGTTCTTCCTCGAGTGGTCCCGGCAGAAACCAGAGATCCTCTTCGTGAGTCTCTTCATCCTCCTCGATGGTGATGAGGGGGTCATCGAAATCATCAGTCAAAGCGGATGCTTGAGGTTTCATATGTGCAAAATACTATTCTTTTGCACATTACCCAAGTGATTTTGTGGCGGTTGCTTTTGCTCTTTATATAGTATGCGCGCGCGATTGCCGGTGAAACCTCTCAGATCGCTCTCAGCACAAGGAAACCAAGGGTTTTTGGACGAGCACGACGAGCGAGCACCTACTTGCACTCGTTTACAATCGGTCGTTTATTAAAGATACCTTAAATTGTAAAAGGCCCGATTTCATGCCCCTGATAGGCTATGCGCGTGTTTCCACAGAGGATCAGACCCCCCTGCCCCAGTCAGAGGCCCTGGAAACTGCGGGCTGTGCCGAAATCTTCGAAGAGCACGCCTCAGGTGGCAATCGTGCGCGGCCGGTGCTTGCGCGCGTGCTGGAGCGTATCAGCAAGGGCGACACGCTGGTCGTCGTGCGGATCGACCGGCTTGCGCGGTCTCTGTCGCACTTACTGGAGGTGATCGAGCGTCTGGAGGCCAAGGGAGCTTTCTTCCGCTCGCTGCAGGACCCCATCGACACCGCCTCCCCTCAAGGAAAATTCACATTGCAGGTTCTGGGCGCCGCGGCGGAGTTCGAACGCGCGCTGATACGTGAGCGCACGAAGGCTGGGCTTGCCTCTGCGCGCGCCAAAGGGCGCGTTGGTGGCAATCCTGGGCTACGCGCCAAGGATCCCGCTGCGCTGCGCAAGGTGCGGCTTGCGCGACAGGACGGCTACATGGAGCGCCTCAACGAGACCGCGCAGGATTGGGTGCCCCATGTGCGCCGCTTGCGGCCGGATATGGCCTGGGAAGACCTGCTGCGGATCATCAATGGCCCCCTGCCCCCAGATCGCCATTGGACACAAAGCCGACTGCTCCGCGCTGTGAAGGCATATGTGCGCGACGGGTTCCTTCCTGCCGAGGTGCTTGGGCGCGCCGGACGCCGCGAAACCGATGACCGCCTGCCGGCCATCGTCGCAGCGATCAAAGGCGCGGACCCCGAGATCACGCTGCAGGAGATCTGCGACCGGCTGGAATCGATGCGTGAGCGCACCCCTCGCGGTCGCACCAGCTGGCAGCCTTCATCAGTCAGAATGCTGCTGGAGCGGGCAGAAAAACTGGGGCTCCTCTGAAGGCGGCACTTGTGTTGGCCTAACGGATTCCCACTAAATCTAGAAAGTGCTTGCACGAATCTGGTTGGTCGGGCAATAGTCTCGAAAAATAACGCGCGGTCACATAAAAAACGCGCCCACGGATCGGGGCAGACATGAGCGAAGTAGAGCAGGATCTAGACATCGCCATCGGGCACTACGCGGAACTTCTCGCGTCGAACCTGCATGCTCAGCGCGCCGCACACTTCCCTCCGGATGCAAAGAAAGTGATGCGCACTTTGACCAGCGGCGAAGCTGCTGAGCTCCTTGGCGTCGACCATACCTATCTTCGGAAGCTTCATCGAGAAGGAAAGATCGTTGACGTTGAGACGACGGCTGGAAGTCATCGTCGCTATACGCTCGACGATATCTGGGAAATCCGGCAGACGCTTGAAGGAAACGCAAAAAAGTCTGGAACTTACGTGCCTGGGCGTCGCGACGGTGACGAGCTTCAAGTCGTTTCAGTGGTGAACTTTAAGGGCGGGTCCGGCAAAACGACGACGTCTGCTCACCTCGCTCAGCGCTTGGCGCTCAAGGGGTACAGGGTTCTTGCGATCGATCTCGACCCCCAAGCGTCTCTTTCGGCTCTTCACGGAATCCAGCCGGAACTCGACCTTATGGAGGGCGGAACCCTCTATGATGCCGTTCGCTATGACGATCCGGTTCCGATCGCCGAAGTGATCCGCAAGACCTACATCCGCGGCCTTGATCTTATCCCGGGCAACCTTGAACTCATGGAGTTCGAGCACGAGACGCCTGCTGCGATTCAGCGAGGCGGAGCGAAGGCATTCTTCGCGAGAGTCCATGACGCACTCGATAGTGTTGAAGCGAACTACGACGTTGTTGTGATCGACTGTCCGCCGCAACTTGGTTTCTTGACGATGTCAGCACTTTCCGCGTCCTCGGGTGTGCTCGTGACGGTTCACCCACAGATGCTTGACCTTATGTCGATGTCCCAATTCCTGCGAATGACTGCGGATCTCCTTGGAGTAATCAGGGATGCAGGCGCAAATCTGCGCTTCGATTGGCTTCGCTTCTTGCCAACGCGATACAAAGTCGGCGACGCACCACAGACTGAAGTCATCGCCTTCATTCGCGGGCTCTTTGGGAGGTCGGTCCTGACCAATCACATGGTTGAGTCGACCGCAATTTCTGATGCCGGCTTGACCAAGCAAACGCTCTACGAAGCTGACAAGAAGGACTTCACGCGTCAGACGTTTGATCGTGCGATCGAGTCTATGAACGCAGTGAACGATGAGATCGCTGAAATCATCCAGAACACATGGGGGCGGAATGGCAAGAAAGCCTAAACTTGGCCTGCCGCTGCAGACCCTTCGCAACGCTCCTGACGCTCTTGAAGGGCGCCGACTGCGTGGCGGTGTTTTTGAGATCGATCCGGCGCAGATTGTTACCGAAGGACGGTTGGATGACAGGCTTCAGATTGAAGTTGAGGGCCTGAAGAACTCTATTTCCAAGAACGGTCAGCGTGTGCCTGTCTTGGTCCGCCCACTGGAAGGCGATCGCTACAACCTGATCTATGGCCGCAGACGCTTGGAAGCATGTCGCGAACTCGGTATCAAAGTTCGAGCCATCGTCACAGAGGTTGAAGGCGATCAAGCGCTTCGAGATCAGCTTCTCGAGAACCAAGAGCGTCGTGATCTGAGCTTTATTGAACGTGCGCTTGTAGCGACGGCGCTTCTAGACGGCGACCATTTGGAAGGGGCTGAGCGCACCAATCGTGGTGTCGCCGAAGTCCTTAACCTCCACGAAGCTGGGGTTTCACAGCTCTTGAGTGTCGTTCGGACGGTCGGCGAGGATCTCATCCAGGCAATTGGTGCAGCTCCTGGGATTGGTCGCCCGAGATGGGAAGAGCTCAAAAAGGCTTTGGGTGCCTACGACGGTGATCGGGACCAGCTGCTAGCCATAGCTCATGCAGCCAAGTCCGAAAGTTCCGGCTCGGTCGATGAGGTTTCTGAGCGTGCGTTTCTCGCAGTTCTGGCAGCTGCGAAGAGCACAGAGAAGAAAGCAAGTCCGTCTAGAAAGGGTGCGCCTGCTTTGGCCATCCCCGGTGTTGGAGCTGCGACGGTCAAGACCGGCCGCCACGGCAAGCAGCTCAAACTTGATCTAACTACGGATGAACCTGACTTTATCAGCTGGTTGGAGGGCAACGCCCCAAAGCTGATTACCGAGCTTCATGAGCGCTGGAAGCGTTCAGAAGACTGAGGAAGAGCAACCAACAAGAAGGAGGCACGATACAGGCAAAAAGAAAAAGGCCCCGAGAAGCTAGCTTCACGAGACCTTTGTAAGGTTTCGCACCGGGATCAGCCCGCTACAAAATCTCAGTTTTCGCACTTCTGAATGTAGCGTTCTGGCCCCTACCCCGCAAGCGCAAAGCGATTCGCGGGCCCTAGAATTTTTGTCTTCGTGAACATTTTCATGGAGTACACACCAATTTCGCCGTTTATGCGGCCGATTTCGCACGCTCATTTGCGCGTCATCGAGCGACACGAGGCATCTGTTCCAGCCAGACCCGTTAACAAGTGGGAACTCCTGCGCGAGCTCTCCAAGGCGCAAGCAGCCTTTGGGGTCTCGGAACGTGATCTGACGGTTTTGCAGGGGCTCCTCAGCTTCTTTCCGGACGATGCGCTTGGCGGGAACGCCGAGATGGTCGTCTTCCCCTCGAACAAGGCGATCTGTGAGCGCCTGAATGGTATGCCCTGCTCCACGATGCGTCGTCACCTCGCGCGTCTTGTCGAGGCTGGCTTGCTCCAGCGGCGCGATAGCCCCAATGGGAAGCGCTACGCCCGTAAGCACGGCGAAGAGCGCGTTGCCTTTGGCTTCGATCTTTCCCCGCTCTACTGTCAGTCCGAGGAGATAGCACGGGCCGCAGAGGCCGTACGTGAGGCTGAGGAGCGCGTCAGGCGCCTGAGAGAGGTCGTAAGCCTCATGCGCCGCGATCTCGCGGCCCTCGCCGAGTTCGGAGACGAGATACAGCCAGGCCTAGGCTTCTGGGATCAGCTTCGCGACAGGGCTGCCCTCACAGCACGCGCGCTTCGTCGCAAGCTTTCAGTTGAGGACCTCGAGGCCTATCGAGCCGACCTTGAAGCTCTCCTTGACCAGGCACGCAACATCATTGATGGCCCTGAAACAGAAGAAATGAACACCAATGATGCCCAATCTGAGCGTCACCATCATAATTCAAATAAAGAATCTATAGATCTTGAACCTGCTTTAGAAAAAAGCGGGGCGGCGGCGGGTGTGCCAGATGTGGATACGAATGAGCCTGTTGCTGACGTCGATGAACGGGACACAAGAATCCTGCCAAAGATCCCGCTGCACCTAGTGATCGCGGCATGTCCCTCGCTCAAGACCTTCTACCAAGGTGAGATCCGGCATTGGCATCAGCTCTTCGATGCGGCATGCCATGTGCGGCCAGCCATGGGCATCAGTGCGTCTGCATGGGAAGAAGCACAGCGGTTCATGGGTCCGGAGCAAGCGTCGATCGTCGTTGCTGCCATGCTGGAACGCTTCGCCGACATTAGATCGCCTGGTGGATACTTGCGAGCTCTGACTGCTAAAGCTGCGGCAGGCGAGTTTTCCTGTGGCCCAATGGTTATGGCATTAATTGGCCGGCGGAACGCGGCTTAACAGCTGTTAAACTCCGATCTCGTGCGGCTGGCATGGCATAACTTAACAGCTGTTAAGTAGGCTCTCGGTACACAAACGGTGTTCGAAAGAGAAAAGTTAGGGGGATGAGGTGTGGCGGTATTTGAGATCGTGAAAGTGGCTTTCGCCTTCGTCGCGGCGAAGATCTGATGACGAGGGCATCCCGATCATCATTGTAAAACCTCAGCTGGTGACCATCGCTGCTAGTAGCGCAAAGGCGGCTAGTGAAGAACATACAGAGCGTTGCGCTGTAGCCAACCTAGCAGTCGCGCGCCTCCGCGGCCCCTGCCCTTTTCGATGTCTGAGATCTGATGATGAATACCCTCAACAATTGGCTCTACGCTATCCGGCGCCTGCTGACGGCGATTTGGGTCCTGGCCTCGGATATTCCCTTGGCCTTCATCGGTGCTAATGCCTGAGAGGTAGGTTGTGGATGTCTGTTGCATGATATCGTGGCTACGGGCCGTAGCGCACAAGGAGAAGACGATCGATGGTTGCCAAAACCGTTTGACCAAGGGCTCGATCCTCGAATTCCCGCGCACGGGGAGCCGGTAACTTCTCAGTCACTTCGATAATGGCGACATGGCCAGCGAGGCAATCGGTTCCTCAAGCGCAGCAGCTGGTTGCCAGCGGTTCCGCGTTCCACTGATTTGGTCGTAGTGGACGGCGAGGACATCGCAGAACAGCGGGTGCAACTTAATCTCTTGATTTCATGACACTCGAACTCTTCAAAGGAGTGCTTTGATGTTGGCTGCGGAATGATCTGATCCATCCGGTGGATGAAAGCGATTTAATAACAATGGGTTATTGTGTTTTGGTGTTCGCGATGAGAAATTATGCCCATAACAGCCATCATCGACATGGTTTCCCTTTCCAGGGTGCCGATCCGCTACATCGGCGGGAAGCCAAAGCATCAGCACGCTTTATGAAGAAGTTGGCAGTTGCGGGCCGATTGAGCGGTTTGGGCTATCTCGTGAAGAAGGGGCCGCCACAGGTCTAGCCGATGGGCCCTGTGGAAGTTCTGATCCCGTCGTACCAGTACAGTTCGGTGGCGGTTGGGTGTTTCATGGGTTTGGTCCACGAAAAGTGAAAGTGTTCCTCGGGTTTTGTGACTGACGGATGAGGGCCTTTGGGGTCCCTCAGATGGGTCCGGGCCGGGTTCCGGTCTGCCGTTCCGGATGAAGGGCATTCCCATGCAAACAGGTGTCTTGCGCGTGCTCCGCGCAACCGCCGCCTCCTGGTGGCGACATAGAGAGCTGCGCCGAACTGGCCAGACGGCGTTGGCACAGCGGCTCGAACGCCAGACCGTCCTGCGTGATCTCGGCTATCTGAAGCAGGCGGCGTCTTTGCCAAACGCGCGTGTGATCTGCGGGGAGGGTGGGACATTCCTCCATCTCGGTTGGACCACCGTGTCGACCTTCGCGCCGATCGAGCGCTTTCCCTTGGCCGCCCTTGCGGTCGCACGAGGGACGCCCTTCATCGATATCCGACCCGTTAAAGATGTCACCGCCTTCGCGAACCTGCCGCGCGTGGCGCGGGACGGATCGGTCGACCCTGACTTTTCAGGTGCCGGCCAGTCTGTCTCGCTGACCGCGTACCTCGATATGGTCGAAGAGCTTGGCGCGAAGATCGCCAACGATCCGCGGACCCGTCAGTCAACCTGAACACCATTCCCTCTCACCAACACACGAAAGGACGCCAGCCATGGCCCGATCCCGCACGCCCAAATTCGATGCCTCCGAGGTCATCACAAACGAAATCATCCGTATCATCGAGCGCGGCGTTCTGCCCTGGCGCAAGCCCTGGACGGCAGGCGGCAGCTCACGCCCCCTGCGCGTGGGCGGTGAGCCCTACCAAGGGGTCAACAACTTCCTGCTGACCATGCGCACCGTCATGGCGGGCCATAGCTCGCCCTTCTGGATGACGCTGCCGCAGGCCAATGCGTTGGACGCGAAGGTGCGCAAGGGCGAGAAGTCCTCTGTCGTAGTCTACTACGGTCAAAGCCGGAAAGACGCCGGCGGCGAGGATGACCATGGGGAGAGGGATGATCACTCCGAGGAGGCCCGCGTCTTCCGCTTCCAGAAATCCTACCGCGTCTTTAACGCCTGCCAGATAGAGGGATTGCCCGAGAGCTTCTTCCCCGACCCGGAGCCCATGCCCGAGCATCCACCCTCCGAGCCCATCCCGCACATGCAGGCGTTTTTCGATGCCATCGACATCACGACCGTCTTCACGGGAACGGAAGCCTATTATCTGCCGCCCGTGGACAAGGTCTACATGCCGTCCATCACGCGGTTCCATGACCCGCGCAATTTCTACGGGGTCTGGGCCCATGAGCTGGCCCATGCCACGAAAGCCCCGCATCGACTGAACCGTGATTTCGGGTTCTCGAAGTTTGGCAACACGTCCTATGCGCGCGAGGAGATCGTCGCGGAATTGACCTCGGTGTTCCTGGGACAAACGCTCGGCTTCACGGCCCATACGCTCGAGATGAATGCCGCCTACCTGCACAACTGGTTGCGCGTCCTGCGCTCGGACAAGGGCGCGATCTTCAGGCACGCGGCGGACGCACAGCGAGCTTGCGACTACCTGATCGCCCGATCTGAAGCGGGCAGGGCGGGGGAGAGCGCTCAGGCCGCTTGACTCCAATGCTACTGCGGACATGGAGGTTCGCAACTGCTATCGGAAGCCGGGGACACGAGTAGGCTCTTTTGGTCCCCGGACGCGGCTCGACCGGGCGCGCGCGGAGTCTGGCAGGAAAGCAGAGCAATCGCGTCCCGTGGGCTCACCAAAGCGCGGGATCGTCGAAGGCGGCGACGCAAGCCGCGGGGCCGCTGAGGGGCGTCAGTGGCTCTTTGGTCAGGGACTGGGAGATCCAGCCCTCCGGCTGGCCCAGCGGTTGCGGCGCAGGCAGGTCGGCTTCCGAGACGGGCTTGAACCCGACGCGGCCGTAGAAGGCGGGATCGCCATAGGTCACGGCGATGTCCACGCCCTCCTGCCGGAGCGCATCGAGGCCGTGCGCGATCAGCCGCTGCCCGACGCCCTTGCCTTGGTGTTTTGTGGCGACCGCAACAGGAGCCATCATGAAGACCGTGCGCGGATCGCCCCCGTAAGTCAGGCGCGTAAAGAAGATGCCGCCGACAAGCGTGCTGTTCTCCCAGGCGGTGAACACGCGCAGATCCCCGGCGGGCGTCTCCGCGATCAGCCGGCGTACGAGGGCGCCGATCAGCGCGCCTTCCTCCGCGCCCTCCGAGGCAGTGAAGGTCGACGCGAAGAGTTCCACAATCGCCTCGGCGTGAGTGCTGTAGTCCGTTGAATAATCCATGTCTTTATCCTCTCTGGTGCTTGGCGGGGTCAGGCCCGTTCCAGCACGAACATCTCGTAGCCGAACTGCCCACGTCCGGCCTGATTCACGGCGATCTCCCGGTGCAGGTCGTCAAGGACACGGCTCCCCGCGAGAGCCGGCTCCAGGGCCTCAAGCCGCGTGGCGAGCGGGCGGTAGTAGGTGTCCATCGCCTCGCGCCCCATGTCGAAATGTCCGAGGACGCGGTAGCCCGCGCGCCTGGCCTGCGCGACGCGGGTCGTGGGCGTTGCCATCGTGGGGTATTCCGCAGCCCAGAAGGCGCGGACCTCGTCGTCTGGTTTGTCGATTCGCCAGACCATGTCGGAGAACACGAGGACGCCGCCGGGGCGCAGGAGCGCCCGCCAGTCCGTGAGCGCCTTTTCAACGCCAAGGATATAGGCGCTGCCCTCGGACCAGATCACATCCCAGGGACGCTCGGGGGCTAGAATCGCGGCCATATCGACGTTCTGCACCTCTATCCGGTCATTGAGGCCGCGCGCCGCGATTCGCGCCTTGAGCTTGTCGAGCGCGACTTTCGCGGTGTCGGTGGCCGTGATCCGCGCTGCAGTCGCCTCAGTCAGCGTCATCGTCGCCATGCCGGGACCACAGCCGATCTCGAGGATCGTCTCGGGCGCAAAGGGCACCAGCGAAAGCGCCCGGCGTGTCGCCTCGGCCGTTCCCGGGCCCCACCAGTCGAGGTCGGCAAACACTTGCATGAACCCGGCCATGTAGGCGTCGTGCGCGTTCATATCCTTGGAGACCAGCGCGACCAGCCCCGCCTCTGCGCTGGAAAATCCTTGTGACATGAGCCAAGCGCGGTGCAGATCGGGCGCGACGCGCTCGACCTCTTCGTGCCAGTCCTTGAGGCTCGACTGTCCGAGCAAAGCCGCCAGAAGGTCCCGCGACTTGCCCTTCTCTGCGATCTCCGCGTCCAGCACGGCCAGGCGCTGGCCCAGCATCTCGCGGTCGAGCTTGCCATCGAGGCAGGCCTGACATTCTTGCAAGCTCAACCCGCCCGCCTGGAGTTGCTGCATCAGGCGTAGGCGCTGCCGGTCAGCGTCGGAATAGACGCGATAGCCGTTCGCTAGGCGCTTGCCCTTCAGCAGCCCGAGCTTCTCGTAGTAGAGCAGCGTCGCGCGCGAGAGCCCTACGCTCTCCGCCAATTCCGATATCTGATACATCTGCTGCCTTGTCCGATTGCGTTGATTTCCAGCTTAAACGCTGTCCTAAGGTGTGAAGCCGTAGACAGGTCAAGCATTGATCGGACTGGTTGTCTGTTTTTTGAATAGCCACAGCCGAATTTCCTGAAACCAAGGGCAGGTGGAAAAGAAAAAGCGGGCTTTGAGATGGGTGTTTCAACTTCTCAAAGGAATGTCCGATGACCATCACCGCACAACCCCAGACAGACCGCCCTAATCCGAGTGTGATCGCGGCGCAGAACGACGCGTTTCGCAAGCTCGCGTGCCTTGGAGTGGCGCCCGCGCAGCCCACCCAGGGCCGAATGCATGTCACCCGCTCGCTTATGGAGGCCGGTGACGGCTTCATGGCCGAGGCGGTGAAGGCCACCGGTGAGTTTGCAACATTCGAGCCTGAGAATGATCCCGAGGGATGGCACGATTTCGGGGCGGTCGAGATCCGCGGCGAGACCGTGTTCTGGAAAATCGATCTCTATGAAGCGGATTCCGACTTCCGCTACGGTGCCGAGGCCCCGGACAATCCCGCGACCACCATGCGCGTGCTGACCATCATGCTGGCGCGCGACTGGTAGGGGAGGGGACACCCCATTCTGACACCCCAAGAAGCGAAGGCCCGCTGACCCTTCAAAGGGAGAGTGGGCCTTTTGTCGTTGTGATCCCCTCCCTTGGGGATTGACCGCGCATCTGAATGTGCGGGCCGCTCCAAATCCATCGAGAAGGATATCCCATGACTGCAAGTTTAAAGCCCGTCTCCGTCGCCATCGGCGATCTGACAGCTCACCCCGCAAATGTGCGCAGCAATTCCCCGGAAACCTATGATCCCGAGAACATCGCGCATCTGAAGGCCAGCATCGCTGTTCTCGGCCTGCTCCAGCCGCTCCTTGTCCAGAAGCTTGACGGGAAATATGCCGTGCTCGCCGGTGGCCGTCGCCATGCCGCGCTGAGCGAGCTGGTCGCAGACAATGCCGCCAAGGGGTTCACCGCGAAGACCAAGGTCGACTGCCGTCTTGTGCCGGAGGACTGTGACGTGACCACGGCCCTGTCGCTCGCCGAGAACATCACCCAGGCGCCGATGAATGCCATCGACGAGTTCGAGGCCTTCGCCCGGATGATGGAAGTCGACGGCCAAACGCCCGAGACGATCGCCAAGACCTTCGGCACCTCGGTGGCGGCCGTGAAAGGCCGGTTGCGCTACGGCCTGATCCACCCCGATATCCGCGCCGCGGCCCGGGCCAAGACGATCACGCTCGACACGATGAAGGCCTTTGCGGAGCATCCGAGCCAGGAGGTGCAGCGCGAGGTCTATGACGCGCTCACCAAGGAAGACAGCTATCTGCAGGCCTACACTGTCCGTCAGGCGCTGAAGTCTCGAGGCGTGCAGGTCAGCGACGATATCGGGGCCTTCGTGCGTGAAGACTACGAGGCCCGCGGCGGAGCGATCGCGGCCGATCTGCTCGAAGAGCATTCGGTGCTGGAAGACGCCGCGCTGGTCGAGACCATCCTGCTCGAGAAGCTCAATGCCGCTGCCGAAGAGGCCCGTATGAGGCTGGGCTTTGCCTGGGCCGATGCGATGGTCCGCTATGACTACGCGACCATGGCCGACTATGGCCGCGTCTATCCCGGCCCGATCGAGCCGGATGAGGCTGCCCAGAAGCGCATCAACGAGATCACCGCCGAGCTTGAGCAGCTTCAGCTCGAGATGGAGGATGAAGGGCTCGAGGATGACGCCTACAATGCCCTCTACGAACGTGTGGACGCTTTGGAAGAGGAGGCTCGCGATCTGCAGGAGGCCTACAGCGCCGAGGACCTCGCGCGGTCTGGGGTGATCG
>JABURR010000088.1 GCA_014762635.1 Paracoccaceae bacterium | reverse complement strand
GGCGGGCTGGCCGAAGATCGCGGCGCTGTGCTGGTCGAGGTAGATCCGGAGCCAGGGGGTGAAACGCTCGGGGGCCTCGGCGATTTCGGCCCGAAGATCGGCCAGGGTGATCCAGCGCGTGTCCATGACCTCGGCGGGATTCGGGTTGATTTTCAGGGAGTTGCCGGTCTGAGCCGTGTAGATTTCCACCACCTCGTGCTCGGTCAACCCGCCGCCCACGTCGGCGCGGTACTCGACCTGGCCCCGGTGGAGGGGCGCAAGGCCGGTGATCCCCAGTTCCTCGTCCAGGCGCCGGATCGCGCAGTCCAGCGGCGCCTCCCCCCAATCGGGATGCGTGCAGCAGGTATTGGCCCAGAGCCCGGGCGTGTGATACTTCTCAAGTGCCCGTCTTTGCAGGAGAATTCTGCCTCCATCCAGGACGAAGACCGACACGGCCTCGTGCCGGAGGCCGCGCTGGTGGACCTCCAGTTTCTCGACCGGGGTCAGGGTCCCGTCGACCCAGGCGGGGATCAGTGTGGCCATGGTTTCGGTCCTGTCTGACATGGGCCCTCAGATGCACCATCGGGCGGGATTTGACCAGAGTTGCGCCCCGATCAGCGCCCGCGACAAAAAACCAGTGGCCAAACCGGTGCGTTCCGGGGATTTTCGGGGCATGAGCACGGATCCGATCAACGTCTACCTTCCCTACCTGCGCAAGCGCGTGACCGAGCAGGACTTGCGCATTCTGGCCGGCAAGATCGCGATCCTTGCGCCCGAGATCACCCTGCGCGGGATCGATGTGGAGAACCCTCCGCCCTGGCTTCTGGCGCCACCCCTGCGCAAGAGCTTTACCTTTACCCTGAACGTGACCCGCGCCGCAAAGCTGATGGCCGATGTGCCCGGCCCGAAATACACCGCGCGGGGTATCTCGAAGCCCAAACAATTGAAAAGGCTGGAAAAGGCGGGCGTCAGGGTTCCCGCGACCGCGCCGTTTTCCGAGGCGCTGGCGCCCGACCCTGACCAATTCTCGCCCTATCTTTTCGTCAAGACGACCGCGCCGGGAAGCAGCCGGGCGCGGGGTATCGTCTTCCTGCGGACCGAAGAGTTCCCGGCACGCGCCGCCGAGATCGCGGCGCAATTCGCCGAGGATATCGCGGCCGGGTATATTCCTCTGGTGCAGGCCCATGTCCCGACCGGGCTGCATCCGACCCATGTCCGGGTTCTGACTTTCTTCGGGCATCCGCTGATGGTCTATCGCACCACGGCGCCCGCGCCCTTCGATCCCGAGAAACTGGCCGATACGGCCGAGGGGGCCGCGACATCGAACGCCTCGGACCGGCGCGACCGGCGGCTGGAGAATGACCCCGAGATTACCACCTTCGGGGCCCATGCGGCAGCCGCGGCCTTCCCCGAGACGCCGGTCATGGGCATGGATATCCTGCGCCACGTGGACACTGGTGAACTCTATTGCATCGAAGCCAATGTCGGGAATACCGCCCCGCTTTCGGCGCCGGTCACCCGCTCCCTGCGCGACGACCTGGGGACCGAGGCGATGCTGGCGCAATTCGGCGCCTATGATGTGATTGCCGAGGAAGTGGTCCGCCGAGCCCGGGCCGAGGCGCATGGACGGGTGGTCTAGGCCAAGAACTCAGTCGTCGCGCCCAATCAGCCCGAATTTCCGCAGCTTCACGTAGAGCGACTGCCGCGACAGGCCCAGCATCTCGGCGGCGGCGACGCGGTTGTTGTTGGTCAGCTCGATCGCGGTTTCGATGCACATCTTCTCGACCACATCGGTGGTTTCCGAGACGATATCCTTCAGCGAGGCGCTGCCCACGAGTTCCATAACGCTCTTGACCCCGTCATCATCCATGGTGACCCCGGAGCGACGCAGGGTTTCCGCGCGCGAGGCGTCGCGGATCACGAAGACGAGGGTCGGGGTGGAGCGGCTGGACAGGTAGCTGGCCGCGATCTCGACGGGCAGTTGCGCGCCGAACTCGGTCAGGATCTTGGTGCCGTACATCCGCATCACACCATTGCGCTCCGCGTTTTCAGCCAGAACCTTGAAATCGACCGAACCACGGGCCAGGAAATCGGCGAGGTGACGCTCTTTCACACGGGGCAGATGCGCGCTGTCCGACAGGTTGAGAAAGGCATCGTTGGCCGCGGTAATCTTGCCCGAGATGTCGGTGAAGACGATCGCGTCCGAGCCTTCGTGGAACAGGGCCGAGAGGTTCTGGGCCAACTCGTCCTCGGGGCCCGTTTCGCCTTCGGTCGGGTCGAGGCGGCAGAGGATGAACCGCTCGCCCGCGGCGCGGAACACGGTCGGATGCAGCACCATGGCCCGGCGTGAGCGGCGCGCGATCAGTTGCACAGGGGCCGTGGACTCGGCGATGGCGGAGTTCGTCAGGCTTTCCAGGAACTCGCCGCGTCGCCGACCATCGAATTCCTGGGCCAGGGCCGACCCCAGAAGGTCGGATTTCTGCGCGCCGAGCATCAGCGCCCCGGCAGTGTTGAGATCGACGATCCGGCCCGACCCCATGGAGACGAAGATCATCGCATCGCGGCTGGCATCCATCAGCACCCGGTAACGGGTGTCGTATTCGCGCTGGGTCTCGTAGTCCCGTTCAAGCGCAAGTTGCGCC
This sequence comes from Paracoccaceae bacterium, assembly GCA_014762635.1. GTDB lineage: Bacteria > Pseudomonadota > Alphaproteobacteria > Rhodobacterales > Rhodobacteraceae > JABURR01. The sequence continues at coordinate 79,236 of JABURR010000088.1, read as the reverse complement.
TTGACCAGTTGCTGCTGAACCTCTGCCACCGGGCGCAGGTCACGCCCCAGCATCAGGATCGCGCCGTCGGGCCCGATCTGGTGAAAGGAATAGCGGATCGGGAATTCCAGGGCGTTGCTGTCGGCGTGGTTCAGTTCCACGCTTTGGCCGGCGGTTTCACCGCTGGTAACCCGCGACAGGTACTGATCGAGCTTGGGGCGGCTTTCCCGGGTCAGGCATTCGCGGATATCGCGCCCTGCCCAGTGGTCGAGACGCCCGAAAGACGGATGGTTGGGATTGACGAGGACCGAGAGCACCTCGCCCAGGTCGGAAATCACAATGGCGAGATCGGCGGCAGTCGAAATGATTTCGCCCAGAAGATCTGGCGAAATCAGCGGAATAGTTCCGCTATGCCAATTTTTCGCGCCCTTCGAGGTCACTGTTCCGAACCTGGAATTGTCGCCCGCCCCATCATGGGGCGAACTGTCATCATGCGCTAACTCGCGCTGCGGATCGAACCCTTCAGATTGCACAACTCGACTGCCTTGACCGGATCATTCGTCGCCAGGTCCGCTCCGCATAGCGTTTTCACGCTTTCGTTGTCTTCCAGCACGATCCCTCCGATAGCGATCGGGAGAGATCGACGTGCCTCCTCTCTGAGAGTTTTGACCATAAATTTCACCGTTTCAAGGCCTTCAACCTTGGAAGACGAGATCATCACCAGATCGAAATCATGTTCGGCGACGAGGCTCCCCGCGGTCTCGGGGCGCAACCCGAGGCACAGGCGTACCGAGATCCCCACGCGCCTGAGCTGGCTTGTCACGACCATGGCGCCAAGGGTGTGATCGTCGCGATCCGGTACGATCATCAGGATCCGCGAGCCGCTTTTCGGGTTCTTGTGGTTATCCGCCAGCGGCGACATCACGTCCCTCAGCATCCCCTGCAGCCGCGCGGCGCCGATCGAAACCTCGGCAAAGCTCATCCGGTCCGCGCACCAGGCGTCACCCATGCGGCGGGCCGCGGCTGGAATGTAGCGATCGCAGATCACCTCGCGCGTGATCCCGGCGGCAAGCAATTCGTCGATGATCCGCGGTTGCGCGGTGGGATCGATCGTCATCGCAGCATCGCAAAGACGGGCCAGCGCCAGATCGTCGAAAGCTCCGTTGGGCTGCGAGGGCAGGGATGCGGGGCGGTCGAGGAGCTTTGCCAAAGCCTGCGTCGCCAGCGATGCATAGTGCTCGCTCGGGCGGACGGTCGCCTCCTGTGGCGACGATGCGGGCTTCTTGTTCACGACCCGGCTCCTTTCTGGAACGGGCTGGGGCATACCAACAGAGCTGACCGTACGTCGGCATCGCCCATCTCTGTATGATTTCAAATACAGGTTAAAATGTCAAACTTGGCTGACATTGCGTGGATGTTGAATTTGTATCTGTTGCGGGTAGAGAGCGGGAATCTTGCGGAAAAATCGGCGCATAAATCTTCCTCTCAGGGCATGTCGTCCCGAACCATCGACCGCTCGTACCGACCGGAATCCTGTCACTCACGATTTACATCGCATTCCATCCCGGGATTCGACGGTTGGTTCGTCTCCACCCTCGCGCAGATTTCATCCTGCGAGCGCTTTACCCGGGTGGGCGCCGTGCTAGAACGATATCCAGCAAATTTGGGAGAAAAACATGAAAACTCTGCTCAGTTCCTTTGCAATTGCTGCCGTGACGGCCAGCCCGTCCTTCGCCGGGGGGCACACCAGCGGTGACGCCGCCGCCGGTGAGTCCGCCTTTGGCCAGTGCCAGGCCTGCCACGTGGTCCGTGATGCGGACGGCAACGTCCTTGCCGGACGCGGGCGCTCGGCCCCGAACCTGTACGGCACCGGCGGCGGTGCCGCCGCGGTGGACCCGGACTTCCGCTATTCCAAGTCGCTGGCCGAGGCCGGTGAAAAAGGGCTTGAGTGGACCGAGGAAAACTTCGTCGCCTACGTGATGGACCCGACCGGGTTCCTGCGGGAATACCTTGGTGACAGCGGTGCCCGGGCGAAGATGGCGTTCCGCGTCCGGTCCGAGGAAGACGCGCTCAACCTCTACGCCTATATCGCGTCGCTTTCCCCGGCCGAATAACGCGGGGAAACAGAAAGATCAGGGCCGCCGGTATTTCCGGCGGCCTTTTTCATGGGTCACGCGGCTTGGGCGCCCCAATCGGTGATCTCGGGATAGAATTTCGCCCGCCATTTCCGGACACGCGGGTTCATCACCCGCCGCCAGGCCGGGGGCACCATGGCAAGCGCGGTCATCACCGGGTAGCCATAGGGCAATTGCGGGGCCTCGTCGCTGTCATAGGTCTGCAGCAGCGGAAACCGCCGGTCCGGCTTGTAGTGGTGGTCGGAATGGCGCTGCAGGTTGATCAGTAGCCAGTTCGACGCCCGGTGCGACGCGTTCCAGCTGTGATGCGGTTTGACGTGTTCGTATTTGCCGGTCTCAAGCTTCTTCCGCGTCAGGCCGTAATGTTCGACGTAGTTGACAAGTTCCAACTGCCAGACCGCGACAAGCGACTGGAACAGGAACAGGCCCAGCCCGACCCAGCCGCCAAGCACCATTGCCAGCAAGAGGCACCAGGTCTGAAGCCCGGCATAGCGCCAGAACGGGTTTGCCGCGTCCCACCAGGGTAGGTCCTTGCGTGCCAGCATCCGCGCCTCGGTGTGCCAGGCCGAGACGAGGCATTGCCAGAGCACCCGGAAAAAGAAGCGGTGGAACCCCTCGTTGTAACGTGCGGTCACCGCGTCCTTGGGGGTGCCCACGTGGCGGTGATGCACCAGCAGGTGTTCGGAGCGGAAGTGCGAATAGAGCACCGTCGCAAGGATCAGATCGCCCATCCAGCGTTCGAAGGCATTTTTCTGGTGCATCAACTCGTGCGCATAGGTGATGCCGATAGTTCCGCTGAGGACGCCGATGCCGAAGAAGATCCCGATGCGCTCGATTATGTCCAAGTGCTCGGCCCCTGAGACATAGGCGATCAGCCCGAAAATCAGCAGGAACTGCACCGGGAACCAGACGACCGTGATCAGGCGGTACCAGAAAAGGTGATGCTCCGGCTGGTTCGGGTCGGAGTTTTCGGTGTTGAGCCCGGTCAGCAGGTCGAGAAGGGTGAAAAGCCCCCAGGTTGCCACGGGCAAAAGCACGATCGTCCACCCGCCATGGGTGGCTTCGAAGACGGCAATGGGCGCCAACCCCAGCGAAAGCCAGAACGGCAGCGCGCGCCAGAACCTGTCCATATGTTCCGCTTCGATCACGGGCCTCGGTCCCTTTTCGCATCAGAGTAACAAAACTGGCGAAAATGCGAAGCTCAATCCGCGCGCAGCTCGGATGACGCAAGGTCAAATGCCTTTCGCATCACGGTGGGCAGGTCGGAAGGGCGGAAGTCTGACGGGGCCAGGAAGAAGCCGCGCGACGGGAGTGCATCGTCAGGCGCTTCGGCGATACGGAGCGAGAGCTTCAGGTGGAAATGGGTGAAGGTGTGGCGGACTTCTCCTCTGGCTTCTCGCCAGTCGGCTGCCAGTGGTGGATCGGCCTCGGGCGCTGCGCTCCAGTCGCTTCCGGGCCAGCCCAGCATGCCGCCAAGAAGCCCCTTGTCAGGCCGCCGTTCCAGCAGCCAGGCCCCATCGGCCCGACGCGCGATATAGGCAATCCCGTGCCGGACCGGTTTCGCCGCCTTCGGAGATTTTCGGGGCAGATCACCCTGTATCCCGTCGGCGCGGGCCTCGCAGGTCTTGCTCAATGGGCAGATGCCACAGGCCGGGGATTTCGGCGTGCAGACCGTCGCGCCCAGGTCCATCATCGCTTGGGCGAAATCGCCGGGGCGGTCTTGAGGTGTCAGTGTCGCGGCGCGCTCTGCCAAGTCGCGTTTCGAGCCGGGCAGGGGTTCCTCGATGGCGAAAAGCCGGGCCGTGACCCGTTCCACATTGCCATCCACCACGGTTTCGGGCCGGTCAAAGGCGATCGCCGCGATCGCGGCCGAGGTATAGGGGCCGACGCCGGGCAGTTTGCGCAGGTCCTCTGCCGTATCGGGGAAGGTTCCGCCCAACTCACCGGCCACGATCCGCGCGCATTTCAGCAGGTTGCGCGCCCGCGCGTAGTAGCCAAGCCCGGCCCACTCCCCCATCACATCGGCATCTTGCGCCGCCGCAAGCGCCTCGACCGTTGGCCAGAGCGCGGTGAACCGGTGGAAATAGTCCCGCACCGCCGCGACGGTGGTTTGTTGCAGCATGACCTCGGACAGCCACACGCGATAGGGATCGGGTCGCAAACCCGCCTTCAGATCCTGCGGCCCGACGCGCCACGGCAGGTCGCGGGCGTGGCGGTCATACCAGGCCAGCAGCGTTCCACTGAGGTCATTCGAGGAGAGTTGATCGCGGGGCATCGGCTTTACAGGTGTCAAGGCACACACAACTTGTTACTGTGCCCGGAACCTATACGCGAACGAGGCCAAGGGGTGCCAGAGCAGGTCACATCAAAGCCGTCACGGCGGAAGAAAGGGTTCGAGCGCGCCTCGGGCCTTGTCCAGACCCGTGTGCGCAAGGTGAGCGAGACCCGAGGCTTCGCCCAGACCCGGCTTCTGACCCATTGGGCCGAGATCGCGGGCGAGTCGGTGGCGAAGATGGCCCGCCCGGTGAAGATCAGTTTTACCAGGGACAGCCTTGGCGCGACGTTGACGCTGCTGGCTCCGGGATCGGTGGCCCCGATGTTGCAGGCAGAGTTGCCAAAGATCCGCGACCGGGTGAATGCCTGCTACGGCTATGCCGCCATCGAGCGGATCCGGATCACCCAGACAGCGCCGACGGGGTTTGCCGAACCGCAGGCCTCTTTCGCCCCGGCACCCGGGCAGACGACCCGGATTACCCCGGAAGCCGAGGCCGCGGTGAAGCGCGACGTGGGGGATGTCGGGGACGAAAAACTCCGCTCGGCGCTTGAAGCTCTAGGCCGAAACATCATATCCCGTGCGGGTGGCCAAGAAACTCCGAAGAAGTGAGGCGGTAGGCATGAGACAGATTTTTGCTGGAATTTTTTCTGTGGTTTTGGTCGGCGCTGCTGGCCTCTGGTACGTGAACCAACCGAGTGAGCGCATGTCGATCATTCCGATGGCCGAAGCGCAATCGGCCGGGGATATCGACACCTCCAGGGTTACGGAAATGACGCTGGGCAACCCCGAGGCCAAGGTCGAGGTCATCGAATATGCCTCGTTCACCTGCCCGCATTGCCGGAACTTCCATGAGAACGTGTTCGACGAACTCAAGGCGAACTACATCGACACCGGCAAGATCCACTTCATCTACCGAGAGGTCTACTTCGACCGCTTCGGTCTCTGGGCCGCCATGGTCGCCCGTTGCGGCGGGGAAGAGCGGTACTTCGGCATCACCGATCTGCTTTATGAGACCCAATCCCAGTGGACCCAGGGCGACGCCGGTGCCATCGCGGGCAACCTTGCCCGTCTGGGCAAGACCGCAGGGCTCTCGCAGGACGAGATCGACGCCTGTTTCGGTGACAGTGAAATGGCCCAGGCCATGGTCACGGTCTACCAGCAGAACGCCGAGAAGGACGGGATCAACTCCACGCCTTCCTTCGTGATCGACGGCAAGAAGTACAGCAACATGTCCTACGCCGATTTCTCGGCGATCCTGGACGAGAAACTGGGCGACTGATGACAGCACCACTGGCGGGACTGCGGGTCGTCGAACTCGCACGGATTCTTGCTGGCCCCTGGGCGGGCCAGACCCTGGCCGACCTCGGCGCCGACGTGATCAAGGTCGAAAGCCCGGCGGGCGATGACACCCGGCAGTGGGGACCGCCCTTCGTGGAGCGGGAGGAGGACGTTTCCGCCTCGTATTTCCACAGCTGCAACCGGGGAAAACGCTCGATCGCGGCGGATTTCCGGTCCGAGGAAGGCCAGGCACTGGTGCGCGATCTGGTGGCCGAGGCCGATATCCTGATCGAGAATTTCAAGGTCGGCGGCCTCGTCAAATACGGGCTCGACTACGAGAGCCTCGCCAAGGTGAACCCGGGGCTGATCTATTGCTCGATCACCGGCTTCGGCCAGGACGGACCCTATTCGCACCGCGCGGGCTATGACTACATCATCCAGGGCATGTCCGGGTTGATGTCCGTGACCGGCGATCCCAGCGGCCAGCCGCAGAAGGTGGGCGTGGCGGTCACCGACATCTTCACCGGTATGTATTCCGTGGCAGCGATCCTTGCCGCAGTGCACCAGCGCGGCCAGACCGGGCGCGGCCAGCATATCGACATGAGCCTGCTGGATGTGGCGACCTCGATCACAGCGAACCAGGCGATGAACTACCTGACCACCGGGGTCGCGCCGCAGCGCATCGGCAACGCGCACCAGAACCTGACGCCCTACCAGGTGTTCGACTGCAAGGACGGCTGGATCATCATCGCCACCGGCAACGACTCGCAATACCGTCGCCTGTGCGATCTGCTGGGCCTGCCCGAGATGGGCACGGACCCGGATTACCTGACCAATGCCGACCGCATCAAGAATCGCGACGAGATGACCCGGAAGCTGACCGAGGCCACCATGCGCCTTGGCAAGGTCGATCTGTTGGCCGCCTGCGAGAAAAGCGGCGTGCCCGCCGGGCCGATCAACGACTTCAAAGAGGTGTTCGAGGATCCGCATGTCATCCATCGCGGCGCCCGGGCCGAGCTTGGCGGCATTCCCACCGTGCGCCCGCCGTTCCGCTTTTCCGAGGCCGAGATCGCGATGGAGCGCCCCGCGCCCAAGCTCAACGAGCACGAGGCCGAAATCAGGGCGTCGCTCAAGAAGGGCTGAGCCCGAGCCGGTCCAGCGCGGTGTCGAGCGGCGCCCAGTCTGCAAGCTGCAGCCGCACCGGAACCGTCAGGACCTTCCGTCTGAAAGCGGCAGGTAATCTTGCCGCATCCTTCTCGGTGGTCACGAGTTGCGCGCCCAGAAGCTTCGCCTCGGTCTCGAGGCGTGCCATCAGCGCATCCGTCAGGGGCTGGTGATCGTCCAGCGCCTCGGCGCGCAGAAGGTTGGCGCCAAGGCCTCGCACGGTGGTGAAGAATTTCTCGGGGTAGCCGATCCCGGCAAATGCCAGAACGTCCATTCCTGCCCAGTCCATCCCGGTCTGAAGCGGTTCCAATGCGCCGGACAGGCGCGGGCAGGGAAGCGCCGCCCCCCAAGTCTGGGAGAAGTTCTCTTGCGCCTTTTCCGGGCCGATCGTCAGCACCATGTCCGCGCGCGAAAGCCCGGCCGAAACCGGCTCTCGCAAGGGCCCTGCGGGCAGCACCCGCCCATTGCCGAAGCCGCGCAGCGCGTCGACAACGACGATCGACAGATGCTTGAAAACCGCTGGGTTCTGGAACCCGTCGTCGAGCAAAATCACCCCCGCGCCCGCCGCCTCGGCCGCGCGCACCCCGGCTGCACGATCCTTCGCGACCCAGGTCGGCGTGAAAGCCGACAGCAGAAGCGGCTCGTCCCCGACCTCTTCGACCTTGTGTTTCCGCTCGTCCACCCGCACCGGCCCGGGCAGGGAGCCGCCATAACCCCGGGACACCACATGGGGCGTCAGACCGCGCGATATCAGCCGTTCGGCGAGGGCGATCGCCGTTGGGGTCTTGCCGGTGCCCCCGGCATTGAGATTGCCGATGCAGATCACCGGAACGCTTGCCTTGTAGGACGGCGCCCGGGCCACGCGCCGGGCCGTGGCGGTCGCATAGACTGCGCCCAACGGTGCCAGCAGTCGCGCTTGCCAGCCGGGCGATGCCGGATCGTTCAGCCAGAACAGCGGTGGGCGCATCAGATCAGCCCCCGCTCAGCCAGCGATTCAAGGATGATTTCAAGCACCCGATCCGTCGCCTCGGCCCCTGCAGACGTCAGTTGCCAGGCTGCATGGGCCATGGCCGCCGCCCGGTGCGGGGCCTGCAATGTATCGACCATCTCGCCCAACTCTGCGGCGCTTTTGACAAGTTGCGCCGCGCCCGCCACGTCGAGATTACGATAGGCCCCTTGGAAATTCCGCACATTCGGCCCGTGCAACAGGGCCGATCCAAGGGCGGTAGCCTCGAACGGATTGAGCCCGCCTCCGGGCACAAGCGATTGCCCGAGGAAACAGACCGGTGCCAGACGATACCAGAGACCGCGCTCTCCGGGGATGTCGGCGACGAAGATCTGGGTGTCCCGGCCCGGGTCTTCCCCCAATGACCTGAGCTGAACATTCCATCCCTCGTTGGCCAACCCCTCGGCAAGCTGTGCGCCGCGCGACGGATGCCGCGGAACGAGAATCAGCATCAGCCGGTGCGATCGCCTCTGTGCCAACTGATGGGCCTCGATGATCAGGCTTTCCTCCTCCTCGGGGACATGCAGGGCGAGCCAGATGGGTCGCGAGGCCAGCACACCGACCAGGCGATCCCATTCTTCCATGTCGCAGGGTGGGGCAGAGGCGCCCTCCTGCATGGCGCCGATGACCTCGGTCTTCCACGGGGGCGCCCCCAATTGCGTGAAATAGCGCCGAGAGCGGTCATCCGCCACGAGGACGCGGCAGAGCCTGCGCAGAACCGCCTTTCTCAGGCCTGGGATCCATCGTCCTGACCCCAAGATCCGGGCGCCCTCGCGGCCATCAACAAGGGCCAGCGGAACCTCGGCCTGCGACAGACGCTCGACCCATCTGGGCGAAAGATGGCCCTCCGCCCAGATGGCGAAGTCCGGCCTCCAATGCCCGAGAAACGCGGATGTAACCGCCGAAGACCCAGGAGGCAGAGGAAGACGGATTACGCCGTCCGGTGTGTCCCTCTGGGTGAATTCCTCCTGCGTTCGCAGGACGCGCACATCCTCGTTCTCGACCACCAGCCGCGCCGCGAGGTCATCCAGGGTACTGCCCTGGCCGCGGTTCGCACTGTGAATCCAGACGAGTGGCCCCTCGGGCCGAGTGGTCCAGCCCGATATGATGGATTTCGCCTCCTCGTCCGAGACGAGGTTGCGACCCGAAAAGGTGCGGTAGAGCGTGAAAGGCAGGCGCGAGTCCATACTGCGGAGTCAGGCGCCACAAGTCCCGGTGGGCGCGGCCGCAGCGCCGCCGTCGAAAACGAGATGAATGCGTTGGGTCATGGCGTCCTCCCGGTTTTGCGCCCGACCCTAAGCGAAGCACGCCCGGGGTCAAGACGCGTAGGCAGGCCGCCTTGCCGGGACGTCCCTGAGAACGCTGGCAGGCGCCGGTTTCTCGCGCAGGAGTCCACCGACGACGATCAGGGCCATTCCGATGGCCGCGAGCAGGCCGGGAACCTCTCCGAAGAAGCCGAAGGCCAAGGGCACCGAGATCAGCACTTCCCAGTATCCGAAGACCGCGAATGTGCCCCAATGCCCTTGGCCAAGAACGGCGATCACCAACAATTGCGTGAGCGCCCCGAGTGCCGCGATGGCCACCAGGATGGCCGCCATTGAGACGGAAAGTCGGGCGAAATCGACCACGCCGGGCACCACGAGAAGGAGCGAGGCCATAAGGCTCGAGATCATCAGGACTGTCACCGGCGAGGCGTTCCTGACCGCCAACACCCTGTCGAAGATCGCGCGCGAGGCCACGCAGATCGCCGTGACCAAAACCAGAAGGATCTCGAGGTTGCCGTTTCTCAGGTCTGGCTGCAGCACCATCAGCACCCCTGCGAAACTGACCAGAACCGCCGCGATCGTGCGTCCCTGGATCCGGGCGCCGAGGATCGCCCAGGCCAGAACCAGCGTGATCGCCGGGTAGGCGTAGAAGACCGACACCGCCGAGGAAAGCGGCGTGGTCCGAAGTGCCCAGAAATAGCTGAAGAGACCCAGAATCACTAAAACCGTGCGCACCGCGTGGTGCGGAACAAAGGGCTTCTGGGCGCGGATCTCGGTCCAGTTCGTGAACGGTATCAGGACCAGGGCCACCAGGAAGAACCTCAGGAACAAGAGCTGGAACACCGGCACATCAAGCGCAACGGACTTGATGAGCGCCGCCGAGGTCGCGGCGGCTGTCATGGCAACCAGCATCATGGCTGCGGCGCGGTGTGTGGTCATTTCGGCATGCTCCCTTTGCCAGTCGGTGATAAACCGACAGGCGAAATTAATAAATATAAAACATCTTTAAGAAGAAATTAACCATGGCGCGCCAAATCATTCTCTCGGAGGCCAAACCTCTGGAAACCCCAAGACACAGGAGAAAGACATGAGCTGCCAGAAATTCGAAACCGGTCCCGTTGAAATGAAAGACGCAGGCCAGGTCAAACTGGGCAATTACAGCGCCCCGGTCGTGATGAAGGACGCCGGAAAGGTGAAGCTCGGCAACTACAGCGCGCCGGTCACGATGAAGGACGCGGGCACCGTCAAGCTGGGCAACTACAGCGCTCCCGAGACCATGAAGGATGCGGGGCAGGTGAAGCTCGGCAACTACAGCGCGCCGTCGGTGATGGCTGGCTGAAGCAGGATTGATCCGGCCCCTGGGGGTGGGGCCGGATCTCCCATCCGGAACACAGGCGAGCGAGGGAGTAGCCAGTGATTACGTTCTACCATCTGGTGGGTGAGGGCGGCCTGCCCCGCCGCGCGACGAAATGCGCCTCGGGCACCCTGCCAGTGAACGGGTTCCGCTATTGCGAACCGGTGCGTACCGCCTCGGCCTTCGGCTGGTATGTCTACCTCCCGATGGAGCTTTGGTTGCTCTGGGACGGGGGCGAAGTGCAGTGGAGCATCGACCAGGGAGAAACCTGGTACGTGCTGGGCTCGGCGATCCAGTATCCCGGCTTCGCCTCGGCCTTCGACGCGGCGGGTCCCGAGTCGATTCAGGGTTACGCGCCGCCCTTCCTGACGCGCACCAATGACGACGGCATCCTGCAGATCTGGACCGGTCAGATTGCCCGCACCGAAGAAGGGGTCGGCGCCTATGTCCGTGCGCCCGTGAATGTCTCGGGGCCGGGTGGCTATGACGTGCTGGAAGGGGTGATCCAGACCGAATGGTGGTTCGGGCCACTGTTTGCGAATATCCGGCTCCGGCGGCAGGGCAGGCCGATCATCCTCCGCAACGATCAGCCTTTTCTACAGCTTCAGCCCTTCTCGACCGAGTTTGCCAAGCGGTTCGAGGCCTCGAAGACCGAGGTCGTGCAAGGGCTGGATCACCTGTCCGAGAAGGATTGGACGGATTATTCCGGCACCGTGGTCCGGCGCATGAAGACGCGTGAGCGGCTTGGCGACTATGCCGTGGAAGTCAGGAAACGCGAAAAGGCGCTCACCTAGGCCTGGTCAGGCCGTCAGTCGCGCCACCAGGTCATCATGCAGGTTGGGGCCCGCCACGACCAACCCGGGCACCAGGGCATGCGCCCGGTTGAATTCGGGCGTCAGCCCCTTGCTGTCCGACACTTTCGCCCCGGCTTCCGTGGCGATCAGGCAGCCCGCCGCGATATCCCATTCCCAGGCCTCGCGCAGGGTGATCATCGTGTCGAACCGCCCCTGCCCTACGAGTGCCAGGCGATAGGCGAGAGACGGACGGAAATGCCGCTTGAACTGGGGAAGCCCCCCCGGCCAGGCTGCCGGATCGAGGCTGGGCTTCGGCGCCAGAACCGTGGCGCCATCGGCCCGGGCCTGAAGCGAGGCGGAAATCGGCTCTTGGTTCAGATGCGCCCCGGCCCCGAGGCTTGCGGAGAAGAGCTTGTCATGCACGGGCAGGAAGACCACGCCCGCGGTCACCACCCCGTTTTCAGCGATCGCCAGAGAATGCGCCCAGGTGCGCTCACCCGCCACGAAGGAGCGTGTGCCGTCAATGGGGTCGACGATGAAGACCTTCTCGGCGCCGAGACGCGTCTTGTCGTCCTCGGTTTCCTCCGACAGCCAGCCGTAGTCTGGCCGCGCGGCAAGAAGGGATTCACGCAAGTGCCGATCCACCGCGAAATCCGCCTCGGACACCGGGCCCGCGCCATCGTCCTTATGCCAGACGGTGGGATCCTCGCGCCAGTACTTCCGGGCGATCTCGCCCGCCTCGTGGGCGGCGTTGATCAGCAGGTCCAGATCACTCCCCGGCAAGCGTCAGCCCCTCGACCAGAAGCGACGGCGCCTGATGAGATACGAAATGGCGCGCGTCATTGGCCGGAATGATCGTCTTCAGCATGTCGCGCAGATTGCCAGCCACGGTGCATTCATTGACCGGGTAGGCGATCTCCCCATTCTCGACCCAGAAACCCGAGGCCCCGCGTGAATAATCCCCCGTGGTGGGGTTGATCGAGGCGCCGATCATCGAGGTGATCAGAAGCCCGGTGCCCATCTCGCGCAGAAGCTCGTCACGGCTCTTTGTGCCTTGGCTCAGCGCTACATTGCCGACCGAGGGCGACGGAATCGAAGACGTGCCCCGGGTGCCGTGGGCTGTGCTGTCCAGCCCCAACTTCCGCCCGGTGGCAAGATCGAGGACCCAGCTGCGCAAAACCCCATCCTCGACCAGGGACACGCGCCGCGTGGCGAGCCCTTCGGCATCGAAGGGGCGAGACGCCGAAATCCGCGGGCGATGCGGGTCGCCGATCAGCGACATGCCCGCGGGAAGAACCTGTTCACCCAAGGCGTCGCGCAGCCAGCTTGCCCCGCGCGCGATGGCGGTGCCATTGATCGCACTCAGCAGGTGGCCCATCAGCGAGCCGGCTATACGTTCGTCGTAGAGCATGGGATAGGCGCCCGTCTTGGGCTTTCGCGCCCCCGCGAGGGCGACTGTGCGTTCGCCCGCGATACGGCCGATTTCCTGGGCGCTGGGCATGTCGGACAGGTGGCCCCGGCCCTCGCCGTGGTAGTCTCGTTCCATCTCGGTGCCGCTGCCGGTGATCGCCACGCAGGAGATCGAGTGTCCGGTCCGCCCGTAGCCGCCTGAGAACCCATTACTTGCCGCCAGGTGCATACGCCTGCTGGAGTAGGACGCCGAAGCAGATGAAACCTGCGAGACTCCCTTGACCGCCAGCGCGGCGGCCTCGGCCTCCATCGCGGCACGTTGCAGGTCGGCCGGAGCTGGTTCGCCCGCGGTATCGACTAGGTCCAGCGCCGCGATATCCAAGTGCCGCGCGATCTGCGTCGGATCGGCCAGCCCGACCGTGGGGTCCTCGGGCGCCTCGCGGGCCATGGCCACGGCACGTTCGGCCATGGCGGCAATGGTTTCGGGTCGGACGTCCGAGACCGACACGTTGGCCTGACGCGCGCCGATCAGCACTCGCAAGCCGAGGTCCACGCCTTCGGTGCGTTCGGCATTTTCAAGCTTGCCCTTCAGCACATCGATCGCGATTGAATCGCTCTCGATCGCCAGCGCATCGGCGGCCTCGGCCCCGGCCTTGCGCGCGGCGTCCAGAAGTTGCTGTGTCAGGTTTTCCAAGTCTTGCGCCATGTCTCGTGCCTCGCGGTTTGATCCCCGAGGTAAAGGTCATGGCCACGGGCCGCAAGACGGCATGAAAAACCCGCGGCACGATTGCCGCGGGTTCATAGATTCGGAGAGGCTCAGCGCAGACGCTGACCGTTTGCCATCACCGCGCCTTCTTCGGTCACCTCGATGACCGAAACGAGCGTATCCTCGGTCTCGCCGGGTGCGGCGAACATGCCCAGCATCATCCGCGTGCCCATGGCCTGATCCTCGGGCATCAGCCCCATACCGACCAGCGTATCGAGGAAAGCGTTGAGGCCCTCGAGCCGGAAGTTCGCGCTGCCGGAAGGCGCCGGCATCCCGTCGAAGGTCACGAGATCCTCGTTATCGAAGGTAAAGCCGCCCATTCCGTTCAGCCGTAACCCGGCCAGCGAAAGGGTCAGGTCGTTCAGGGTCATCTCGTGCAACTCGCCCGGGACCTCATCACCCATCATCGCGGCCTGTTCCGGGTCGAACATGTCGAAGAAGAGGTTTCCTTTCCCGGTGATGTCCAGCACCAGCGTCGCCGGGTCGCGCGGCAGTTGCTGGCCGGGATCGAAGAGGCCCCAGACCCCCTCGTTGATCTCCAGCCCCACGAGGCGCAGCAGCATCGAGAAATCCTCGGGCTCTTCCGAGGCGCCGATGGGCATCTGCGTGGCGAAGGCCGATTCCTGCATCGACATCGCCACCACCGGGACCGGGATGTCCGAGCCCGACATCTGGAACGAGACATCGCGATTGGACCCGCCGTAGCGCATCATCTTTTCGGTCATGGCGAAATCAAGCGCGCCCGCGCCAGAGGAGCCTTCGATGAAGGCATTCTCGGATCCGTCCTCGAACGAGAAGCTGAACTGCGACCCGTTGTGCGTGAAGGTGCCTTCGGACGAAAACCCGGCCGCAAGCATCGCCGCCAGATCACCCGTGGCGATCTGCGCCGGAACGATCCCGATGGAAGAGGAGACGACATCCTGCAGGGTCGCGTTCAGAAGCAGCTCGCCCTCGCCACCGTCGGGGTCGCTCATGGACAGGTCGACTGCCAACTCGGCGGCGGAAAGCTCGGATTGAATCGCCTCGCCCTTGCCGCTGAGATTGTAGCTTCCCGCGATCTTGCTCATCGACAGCATCAGCGAGAGGGGAAAGGTTTCGCCGCCCTCCGTCACGCTGTCCGACGAAACGGTCAGGCGCTTGCCGCGCAGGTCGTAGCTGATCTCGCCGGGATTGCCTGACGCAATGACCTCGAGCCCCTCCTGGTCAAACACCAGGTCCATTTCGATGGGGGGTTCGCCGGACATCTCGATGGCGATGGACATGACCTGCGATACGCCCATGTCGATCGCTACCGAGCCATCGCCCAGCTGCCGCAGGTCCAGATCGCCCAACTGGCTCGAAAATTTGCTGCCATCGGACATTTCCATTGTCATCCGGATGTCGCCGACGGTGAGCGTCTCGCCCGTGCGTGTCTCGCTTCCGGTTTCCACCGTCTGGCCAAACCGGGCGGAATAGTCCTTCCAATCCTGCCAGACCTCTTCGGGCGTCACATCCGCCCAAGAGAAACTCGCAACCGAAGAAAACAACGCCGCCGCGCCGATGCGGCCCACAATGCGTGGCATATTCTGCCTCCTGCCAATTCTACTGCCCCGACAGGCAGCTTCGACCCACAAGCGGCGCAGGTCAACCGTGCTCTGCACTGGAAGCGGCCCGGATTGTGCGGTAGCGATTGGTCAATCCAACAAGGAGGCGACGATGAGCGATGTGAGTGGCAAGACGGTTGTGATCACCGGCGCCAGCAAGGGAATCGGAGAGGCGGCGGCCCGGGTCTTCGCAGAAGCTGGCGCGAAGGTCGCGCTGCTGGCCCGGAGCGAGGAACGGATCGCCGAACTGGCGGGTGAAATCGGCGAAGCGGCGCTGGCAATCCCCTGCGATGTGAGCCGCTATTGGGAGGTTGCCGCAGCACTCGAGGCCACGCAAAAGGCCTTTGGCAGCCTCGACGTGCTGATCAACAATGCCGGGCTGATCGAGCCCATCGCGGGGATGGGTGTCGCCGATCCCGATGCCTGGGGCCACACGATCGACGTCAATCTCAAGGGCGTCTTCCACGGGATGCGCGCGGCGCTTCCGGTGATGCAGGCGGCAGGCGGCGGGTCGATCCTGACGATCTCGTCCGGGGCGGCACACAACCCGCTGGAAGGCTGGAGCGCCTATTGCGCCTCGAAGGCCGCAGTGGCGATGCTCACCCGTTCGCTGCACCTTGAGGCAGGCGCCGCAGGCATCCGCGCCATGGGCCTTTCGCCCGGCACGGTGGCCACCGACATGCAGCGCGAGATCAAGGCCAGCGGCGTGAACCCGGTCAGCCAGCTTGACTGGTCGGACCATATCCCGGCGGACTGGCCAGCGAAGACGCTTCTGTGGATGTGCAGCGCCGACGCGGACGAGTTCCGGGGCGAGGAAATCTCGCTCCGCGAAGAGGCGATCCGCCGTCGGGTGGGGCTGATCGCGTGATCGTGCTTGATCGCGACGGGCCGCTCTGGACCCTGCGGATCGACCGGGCCGAGAAGGCGAACGCGCTGACCCGGGGGATGCTCGAGGATCTTGTGGCAGCGGTGAAATCGGCGCGCGACACGGCGCAGGCGCTGGTGATCACCGGCGAGGGCAAGGTGTTCAGCGCAGGCGCAGACCTCGAAGAGGTGCATTCAGGCCTTGAGAAGACCCCGCTTTGGGAAGAGCTTTCGGGCGCCATTGCCGGGCTGCCCTGCCTGACCGTCGCGGCGCTGAACGGCACGCTGGCGGGCGGGGCCTTCGGGATGGCGCTGGCCTGTGATCTGCGGATCGCGGTGCCCACGGCGAAGTTCTTCTATCCGGTGATGAAGCTCGGTTTCCTGCCGCAGCCCTCGGACCCGGGGCGACTGGCGGCACTGGTGGGGCCCGCGCGGGCCAAGCTGATCCTGATGGCGGGGCAGAAGATCGAGGCCGATGAGGCGCTGTCAATCGGGCTCATCGACCGGATCGTCCCGGCCGCGGAATTGCAGGACACCGCCAAGGCGCTTGCCGCCGACGCGCTGGCCGCCACGCCCGAACACGCTAGCGCGATCAAGGCGATGGTCAATCCGGGCAACTGACTGAAAACTCATCGTTTCCGACGTCTTCCGGGGGTTTTGGAATGGAAATCGGGCGGTCTTTTCGCAACCCAGGACACGAATCGCGCGATGCGTGGGTGACGCTTCAGCGCCTCGACCGTGGCGAAATCCCGGGCCAGTTCGGTCTCGGTCAGGGTGGCGTGAATCTCGTTGTGGCAGATCTGGTGCAACAGGGCCGTCGGCCCGCCCTTGCCGCCCCTGAGCCGTGGCACCAGGTGATGCAGGCTTTGCCGCGCGTGGGCGGGGATGGGCCGCTCGCAGAGGGGGCAGATCGGCGCTTCGTCAATGTTTTCCGTCATTTCATCCCCAATAATGGAGCCCGCACGCGATGAGGCAAGCCCCGCCCGAGCCGCTTGACGCACTGGTGATCGGGGCCGGTCCCGCTGGGTTGATGGCGGCCGAGGAACTGGCCCGCGCGGGTCGCCGGGTGGTGGTGATCGAGGCGAAACCCTCGGTCGCGCGCAAGTTCCTGATGGCCGGGAAATCGGGGCTGAACCTGACCAAGGACGAGCCTCTCGATCCCTTCCTTTCGGCTTTCGGAATTCCATCGGAATTCTATCGGACTATTATCGGACTTTTCGGCCCGGAACAGGTGATGGACTGGGCCCGCGACCTTGGACAGCGGGTCTTCACCGGCTCCTCGGGCCGGGTCTTTCCCGAGGCGATGAAAGCCTCGCCCCTGCTTCGGGCCTGGCTGCGGCGGCTGGGCGAGATGGGGGTCGAAGTTCGGACCCGCTGGCGCTGGCGCGGCTGGGAGGGGGAGGCGGCCATCTTCGACACGCCCGACGGGTCGCGCGCGCTGGTACCGCAAGTCACCGTGCTGGCGCTGGGCGGCGCAAGCTGGGCGCGGCTTGGGTCTGACGGAGCATGGGCCGGGATCCTGGCGGCCGAAGGCGTGCCACTTGCCCCGTTCCAGCCCTCGAACGCCGGGCTGAATGTCGATTGGTCCGAGCACATGGCCCGGCATTTCGGGGCGCCGGTGAAGGGCGTGGCGCTGACGTGCGGAAAGCTCTCTGGCCGTGGCGAGTTCATCGTCTCGGCCCGGGGGCTGGAGGGCGGCGGGATCTATTCCATGACCCCGGCGATCCGCGAGGGGCAGGGGCTGTTCATCGACCTGCTGCCTGATTGGAGCCTTGAGAAGATCGTCGAACGCCTTTCCCGTAAACGGGGCAAGGAAACGCGCAGCAACTTCCTGCGCAAGGCGCTGAAACTGGATCCGGTGAAGCTGGCGCTGCTGATGGAATTCGCCCGCCCCCTGCCCGAAGGCGAGGCCCTGGCGCGGATCGTCAAGGCGCTTCCGGTGGTCCATGCCGGGCTGCGGCCCATGGACGAGGCGATCTCAACCGCGGGCGGGATCATGGAAGAGGGTCTGGATCCCGGGCTGATGCTGAAGGCCCGGCCCGGTGTCTTCGCGGCGGGCGAGATGCTCGATTGGGACGCGCCGACCGGGGGCTACCTGCTGACCGCCTGCCTTGCGACCGGCGCCTGGGCCGGGCGCCATGCGGCGGAGTATCAAGGCTAGCCGTTGGTGATTGCCCGCTGGAAGGCCGGGCGCGATGTCATCCGCTTGACGTAATCCAGAACCGCGCCCTCGGCGGGCGGGAACTTGGCCATCTTGGCCCAGGTCAGGCAGTTGGCGGCAAGGATATCCGGCACGGTCATCGTCTCGCCCATCAGGTAGGGCCCATCGCCAAGCCGCTCGGCCAGCCGGGCGAGGCTGGTCTCGAATTCCCATTTCAGGCTGTCCTTGACCGCCTCGACCCGCTTTTCCTTGGGCAGGATGAAGCTGTGCCGCGCGGCGGTCCAGAGCGTGGCGTCAAGCTCGTCCAGAACGAAGAAGGTGTGCCCGTCCTGCCGGGCGCGATCCAGCGTGCCGCAGGGAAACGAGAATTGCCCGTGCCGGTCGGCGAGGTAATTCAGGATCGCCGCGGAATCGGTCAGAACCGTGTCGCCCTCGATCAGGACCGGAACTTTCCCCGACGGGTTCAGGCGCAGAACGTCCTCGGACTTCGGCATGTGCGGATGGTGTTCGTAGGGAAGGCCCAGTTCCTCGAGCATCCAGATGACCCGCAGGGCGCGGCTCTTGATCGTTCCGATCACTGTGTACATGCGGAGCTCCTCCCTTGCTGGTTCCGGGGTCATCAAAGGCGGTTTCGCCGGGATTTTCCAGCCGGAAACAGCCCCTAGCGCGCGGTGAGGCGCGAAAGGCGCACCAGCGTGCGCTCAACCAGCGCCATCTGCGGCGCGCGTTGCCCGGCAGAGCGAAGCTGCAGGTCGGTCTCGATGATGAGCTGCAAGGCCTGTTCCAGCCGACGCATCCCCCAAGCCTGCGCCTGGCGGACCATCTTGTCGCGGCGCGGGCCGAAGACCGGCGGGCGCACCCGCCCGATCCCCGCGCCCGGGCCGCCCGGATCGGCGGCGGCGGCATGTAGCGTGCGGAAATGGCGCATCGCCATGATGCAGAGCGTGACCGGCGCGATCCCCTGCCCCGAGAGGCGCTGCATCAGCGGGCCGATCTCGGCGGTGCGGGCCTCGGCTACTACGTTGAGGATATCGTCGATCCCGGCTTCGATCGTGGCGGGGGAAACGGCGATGATGTCGGCGGGCGTCGCTGGGGTTTTGTCTCCCAGCTTGTAGAGCGCGAGTTTTTCGACCGTCTGCCGGAAATCGCCGGGATCGAGGTCGCGCGACAGCGCCAGCAGGGCGTTCATCGCCTCGCGGTCGAGATTTGTGAGCCCGGCCTGGGCCAGCGTGGCCTCGATTTCCTCTCGTGAGGGCGGGTCGTCGTAGATGCCCATGGCCACTGCGTTCGGATGGCCCTCGACCGCCTTGCGCAGCGCCGAGCGCGCGGCGAGGCTTCCTGCGGTCACCACGATGGTGGCGTCGCCCGGCTGCCAGTCGCCCAGCGCTGTCTGGATCACCGGGGCCAGCCCGTCACTCGCGTCCTCGAGAAAGGCCACGCGGGGGCCGGGGAAGAAGCCCTGCGCCTTGACCGCGTCCAGAAGAAGCGCGGCGTCCTTGCGCAGATCGGCGCCGGAAATGCGGGTCAGGCGCATCTCGGCCTCGCCCTCGGGGCCGATGAGGGCGGCGATCAGGTCCTGCCGTTTCAGCGCCACGCGCATGGCGTCGGCCCCGAAGATCAGGACGGCCGCATGGGATGGATCGGGCTTGGCGAAATAGGATGCAGCCTGGCGCCCGGTCAGCTTCATGGACGCCAGTCACCGGCGCTGGAGAGAAGCCGGGTCACGATCTGGTCAGCGAGAATCACCATCAGCCGCCGTTCCGCGTCGCGGTCGGCTGCCAGCGTGGCAACGGTCGAGCCCGTGGCGCTGTAGGCGGTGAAGCTGGTGACACGGCCCGCGGTGACTTCTTCGCCGGTCGCGCGGTCGGTCAGCGCGTAATCGGCGAAACCGGTCACGTTGTAGCGCAGGGTTTCCTGATCGGGGGTGATGCCGATCTGCTCGGTCCGGGTCGTGATCTTGTAGGCAAGATCATAAACCGGCGCGCTGGGTTGGCCGAGGCGTTCTTCCAGCCGCACGACGAGGTGGTATTCGGCCCGATTGTCCGGCTCTTCCACCTCGACCGTGCCGCGCAGGCCTGAGGCCGCGCCATTTGGCCCGTAGACAGGGGTGAAGCCGCAGCCCGCGAGGGCGGCGACAACGAGTAAAGCGCGTGTCTTAGACAACCACATTGACGATCCGGCCCGGCACGACGATCAGCTTCTTCGGCGCACCACCGTTCAGCGCCTTGACCACAGCATCATCGGCCAGCACCAGCTTTTCAACCTCTTCCTTCGCCAGATCCTTGGCGACGGCGATTTCCGAGCGCCGCTTGCCGTTGATCTGGATCGGCAGGGTCACGGTATCTTCCACCAGCATCGCCGGGTCGGCCTTGGGCCAGGGCGCTGCGGTGACAAGGCCTTCGCCGCCCAGCATCTGCCAAAGTTCCTCGGCCAGATGGGGGGTCATCGGCGCCATGAGCTGAGCCAGCGCACTCAGGGCTTCGCGCCTGGCCCCGGCGCCCGCCTTGGCCTTGGCGATGGTGTTGGTGAAGGCATAGAGCTTGGCGATGGCTGCGTTGAAGCCGAAGCTTTCGATGCCCATGGTCACGTCATGGATGGTCTTGTGCATCGCACGGCGCAGGTCGTCATCGCCCGGGCCGGTGGCCTCGGCCGCGTCGAGTTCCGCCGCCAGGCGCCAGACCCGCGACAGGTGCTTGTGCGCGGCTTCCGCGCCGGAGGCGGTCCATTCCACGTCACGCTCGGGCGGCGAATCGGACAGCACGAACCAGCGCGCAGTGTCAGCGCCATAGGCCTCGATGATATTGACCGGGTCGACCACGTTCTTCTTCGACTTCGACATCTTGGCCGAGGGGATGATCTCGACCTCGGTGCCATCGGCGAGCTTGCCATCGGTCACCTCTTCGGGGAGGTGATAGACAGGGCGGCCATTGCCATCGCGGGTCATGTAGATCTCGTGCGTGACCATGCCCTGGGTGAACAGCGCGTTGAACGGCTCTTTCGATTTCTCGGGCAGGTGCCCGCAGATCTGCATCGCCCGGGCGAAGAAGCGGGAATAGAGCAGGTGCAGGATCGCGTGCTCGATCCCGCCGATATACTGGTCCACGTTCATCCAGTAGTCCGCATCGGGCAGCGAGGTGGGCGTCTCGGCGTCCGGCGCGGTGAAGCGGGCGTAATACCAGGACGAATCGACGAAGGTATCCATCGTGTCGGTTTCGCGCTTGGCGGGCTTGCCGCAGGCGGGGCAGGGCACGTCGCGCCAGGTCGGGTGGCGGTCCAGCGGGTTGCCCGGTTTGTCGAAGCTCACGTCATCGGGCAGGCGGACCGGCAGGTTTTCCTTCCTTTCGGGCATCACGCCGCAGGCCTCGCAATGCACAACCGGGATCGGGCAGCCCCAGTAGCGTTGGCGCGAAAGGCCCCAGTCGCGCAGCCGGAAATTGGTGACGCCCCGGCCCCAGCCAGCCTTTTCGGCAAAGTCGATGGTGGCGTCGATCGCCTCCTGCCCCGTGGCCACGTCGAGCCCTGCGAAATGGTTCACCCATTTCACGGATTGCTCTTTCGGCGGCACGAAGGCCTCGGCGCCGACGGGTGTCGCATCGTCCAGCGCGAAGAAGGTGTCGATCACCGGCAGGTCGTATTTGCGGCAGAAATCCAGGTCACGCTGGTCATGGGCCGGGCAGGCGAAGATCGCGCCGGTGCCGTAATCCATCAGGATGAAGTTGGCGATCCAGACCGGCAGAGTCCACTCCGGGTTCAGCGGGTGGCGCACGGTCAGGCCGGTGTCGAAGCCCAGCTTCTCGGCCTTTTCCAGCGCTTCTTCGGTGGTGCCGCCTTTCTGACAGTCTGCGCGGAAGGCGGCGATGTCGGGATTGGTCTCGGCCAGTTTCTTGGCCAGCGGGTGATCGGCCGAGATGCCGACGAAGCTGGCGCCCATCAGCGTGTCGGGGCGGGTGGTGTAGACCTCGATCGGGTCGATGCCATCCTGCACGGCATCAAAGCTGAACTGCAGACCGCGCGATTTGCCGATCCAGTTGCGCTGCATGGTCTTCACCTTGTCGGGCCAGTCGTCCAGCCCATCCAGCGAATCAAGCAGTTCCTCGGCGAAATCGGAGATCTTGAAAAACCATTGCGTCAGCTCGCGCCGCTCCACCGGCGCGCCCGAGCGCCAGCCCTTGCCGTCGATCACCTGTTCGTTGGCCAGCACGGTCATGTCGACCGGGTCCCAGTTCACGGTGGCGTTCTTGCGGTAGACCAGCCCCTTTTCCATGAAATCGATGAACATGGATTGCTGCTGGCCGTAATATTCCGGGTCGCAGGTGGCGAACTCGCGGCTCCAGTCGATGGACAGGCCCAGCGGTTTCATCTGGCCGCGCATGTCGGCGATGTTGCCGTAGGTCCAGTCCTTGGGGTGGCCGCCGCGTTCCATCGCGGCATTCTCGGCGGGCATGCCGAAGGCGTCCCAGCCCATCGGGTGCAACACGTTATGGCCGGTGGCCAGCTTGTAGCGGGCGATCACGTCGCCCATCGTGTAGTTCCGCACGTGCCCCATGTGGATCCGGCCCGAGGGGTAGGGGAACATCTCGAGCACGTAATACTTGGGCTTCGACGTATCGCGGCCCGCCTTGAAGATGGAGGCCTTTTCCCAGGCGGCCTGCCATTTCGATTCGATCTCGGAGGCGGAATAGCGCGACATGTATAGCGGTCCTTCGGATGAAAACGCCGGGCAAGGGCCCGGCGTGGTCATAATAAAGCTGTGCCCCGGGGTCTAGAGGCGGTCGTCGGCGATGCGAAGCTCGCGCGCCCGGGTGAGGATCGCATCCTCAACCGCGCGCACCGTATCGGGCGCCGCCGGGCCCGAGCGGGTCAGCAGCGAAACCTTGAGCGCACGGGCCTCCAGCGAGGCATCCTGCACCAGCACCGTGGCACGATAGGCGCGCCCGCCACCGGGCGGGGTGCCGTAGCCGAAGACGATCACCCCGGTGAAGGGATCGGCCGATTCGACGGGCAGGAAGTTCAGAACATCCAGCGCGGCGTTCCAGATATACTTGTTCACGGCGACGGTGACGTCGGGATTCGACTGGTTGTTCACGATGTCCCAGATTTCTTCTTCGCCCTCACGCTCCGCGCCGGGGAAATTCTGCCGCTGCTCCTCGACCGAGCCACCGCAACCGGCCAGTGCCAAGGCACCCAAAAGCAACACCGCGCGCATATACGTATATAGATGTCTCATTCCGGCCCTCATTTGACCCTGCGCTGTCTATCCGAGGCCCAATTTGCCCACAAGTTTTTTTGCCCCGCCGCGGAATTGCCCCGTTTCCGGCATAGGAATGCGGAAATCCCGACTGTGGCATCGCTGCATCATTTTGCGTGGCTTTGCGGTCCTTTTACTTCCCCGCCTTGCTTTCGCGGCCCGTTGGGGCGAGATAGCAGCATACTCAGTTCGAACACGGATTGGGGTGCACCTTTTATTCTAAACCTAAGAGGAAAACCAAATGAAAAAGGTTCTCTTTGCGACCACCGCGCTGATCGCTTCGGCCGGTTTCGCAGCAGCAGAAGTTTCCGTCGGCGGCTCCGCCAACATGGGCTTCAAGTACACCGACGGCGACCAGATCGTTGGCACCGGCACCGCTTCGGAAGACGTGGCCCTGCACTGGGAAGTCGACTTCGGCATCTCGGGCTCGGGTGAAACCGACACCGGCCTGACCTTCGGCGCTTCGATCGACCTCGACGCCACCGTTGGCAGCGCTGGTCTGGGCGGCGCCGATGGCGAAGTCTTCGTTGGCGGCGCCTTCGGCACCGTGACCGTTGGCAACGTTGACGTTGCGACCGACGGCCTGGGCATCGGCGACGTGGGCTTTGACGGCCTGGGCGTTGACGACATTGCCGAAACCGGCAAGAACGTTGGCTCGGCCGACATGACCTACGCTTACTCGTCGGCTGGCTTCGGCGTCGTCATCAGCTACCAGAGCGCTGGTCTTGACATCGGCGACACCGGTATTGCTGCAACCTACGACGCTGGCACCTTCAACGTTGGCCTCGGCCTCAGCAACGACGAATCCCTTGGCGACCAGGCGATGACCATTTCCGCTGGCGCTGACCTCGGCGACTTCGGCGTTGGCGTGACCTACACCGACAACGACGCTTCCGGCGCTGCTTACGGTATCAGCGGTTCGTTCGACGCCGGCCTGGCTGTGGTCACCGCGATCTACGCCGATGCCGACGCTCAAACTGATGCGGCTTATGGTCTGGGCGTTGCCTACGACCTCGGCGGCGGCGCCTCGCTCGGCGGTGGCTTTGCCTCGGTCGACGGCCAGACCAAGATGGACCTCGGCATCAACATGTCGTTCTAATCCGCAAGGATTGGTTTGAATGGGAAGAGCGGGCTTCGGCCCGCTCTTTTCTTTTGGGGCGGTTCCGTGGCATCTGTCGGCCAACACGACCGGAGGCAGGACATGGGACTGGCTGAGATCAGACAAGAGGTCGCCAAGGCCGCGAAAGACGCGGGCCGCGCGCCCGAAGACGTTACCCTCATCGCCGTATCCAAGGTGCAGCCGCTTGAGCGGGTGATCGCCACGCTTGACGCAGGCCAGCGCATCTATGGCGAAAACCGCGTGCAGGAGGCGGCCGGAAAATGGCCCGAGCTGCGCGAGAAATACGACGGGATCGAGCTGCACCTGATCGGCCCCTTGCAGACGAACAAGGCCCGCCAGGCGCTGGATCTGTTCGACGTGATCCACACGCTTGACCGGCCCAAGCTGGCGAAAACGCTGGCGCGGCTGGCCGAGGAAACCGGCCATTGCCCCCCGCTGTTCATCCAGGTCAACACCGGGGAAGAACCGCAAAAGGCCGGGATCATGCCCGCCGAGGCCGACGCCTTCATCGCCGAGTGCCGCGAGATGGGCCTGCCGATCGTGGGCCTCATGTGCATCCCGCCGGTGGAGGAAGAACCCGCGCTGCATTTCGCGCTGCTGAAAAAGATCGCCGCGCGCAACGGGTTGGAGCAGCTTTCCATGGGGATGAGCAGCGATTTCGAGAGCGCCATCGCCCAGGGCGCGACCCATGTCCGCGTGGGTTCCGCCATTTTCGGGGATCGCGACTACGGCTGAGGCACGATCAGTCGTGATCCGGGGGTGATCCGCGCGGTAATCCACGCCAGGTGATCGGGCCGAAAGGCCACGCAGCCCTCGGTCGGGTGGCCGGGCTTGCGCCAGCGGTGCAGAAAGATCGCCGACCCCGCGCCGGACTGCGCGAAGGGCCAGTTCCAGTCGCTCAGCAGCACCAGGTCATACAGCCGGTCCGCCCGGCGCAGTTTCTCATGGCTGTGGGGATAGGGCGCGCGGACCATAAGGTTGTAATCCGCGTGCCCGGGATCGTCGGACCACAGGTCTCCGGGCCGGATCGGTACCGCCCAGCCGCAGGGCGGCGCGATTCGGTCGGGGCGATAGAGGCAGCCTGTGATCCGGTGAATGCCTGCGGGCGTCGCCCCGTCGCCTTCGCGTTTCTTGGCGGAAATGCCGCCGCGCCCGATGGAACAGGGGAATTTCCGACCCATGAAACGCAGATGCGTGGGCGTCAGGACCAGATCGGCTGGCGTCACAGGATATGCCCCGATTTCTTCGCCTTGGTGTCGAGGTATTTCTCGTTCAGCGGGTTGAGGCCGACCTTCAGCGGAACGCGCTCGGTCACCGTGATCCCGCAGTTCTCCATCATCGCCACCTTGGCGGGGTTGTTGGTCAGCAGCCGAACGGCGGAAAAGCCCATGCGATTAAGGATTTCGGCGCCGATGCGGAAGTCGCGCTCGTCATCCTCGAAGCCCAGCCGGTGGTTGGCCTCCACCGTGTCAAAGCCCTGGTCCTGTAACGAATAGGCGCGCATCTTGTTGGCGAGGCCAATGCCCCGGCCCTCCTGGTTGAGGTAGAGGAGCACGCCCGCGCCTTCCTCGCCCATGCGCTTCAGCGCGGCGGCCAGTTGCGGGCCGCAGTCGCATTTCAGGCTGCCCAGCAGGTCCCCGGTGAAACAGGCCGAATGGAGCCGCGCCAGAACGGGATGCGCCCGGTCCGGGCGGCCAACCTCGATGGCGTAATGCTCCTCGCCGCCATCCTCGGGGCGAAAGACATGGAGGCGCGCCGTTTCGGCCAGTTCCAGCGGGACGCGGGCGGCGATCACCTCGTGCAGGTGGCTGGTACCTTCGAGCAGCGGCGCGATCTGTGCGGCGTCGAGCAGGGTCAGCCCTTGGCTTGCCGCCAGCGCATGGGGATCGGCCACCGAAACCGCAACGACCGCTGGCAAAAGCCGCGCTGATTTTGCCAGTTTCAGCGCCGCGCGATGCAGTTCCGCCGAACCCTCCCGCTCGGACCGGAGCGGGCCTTTCATCGGCTGCGACAGGTCATCGGCAGGATCGGCCACGCCTTCGATCCAGGCAAGATCCGCGTCTTCTGGCACCGCAATCCGCGCAAGATCCCCGTCATAGGGCCGCGCCTTCAGCGTTTCGGCCCGGCGCGCGGTGATGGCCAGAACCGGTTTGCCCAAGCCGCGCAGACCCGCCAGCCGTTCCGCGCCCAGCGCCTCGGCCGCGACAACCAGAAGGCCGCCGCCGGAGTCGCGCAGCACGACGGGCACGCCGATCCGCAGATCGGCGCGGGCGCGGGCGAGTTGTTCGACGAGAGTCGGAGAAAGCGCCATACCGGCTCCAGACAGTTACCCTGCTGATCTAGCGGTGTTTGAAAGAAGATGAAACAATTGCTGACCTTTCGACACGAGCGCGTGAGACGGCAGACACATATCTTGTCCTCAAGCCCCGGCATCGGCAACTCTTGGATCAACACCGGAGGAGTACCCCATGGCGACGCTGAAAAAGATCCTTCTTGTCGATGACGACGACGACCTGCGCGAGGCGCTGTCCGAACAACTGGTCATGACCGAGGATTTCGATGTCTTCGAGGCCGGCAACGGGCAGGAAGCCATGGTCAAGGCGCGCGAGGCGATCTACGACCTCGTGATCCTCGACGTGGGCCTGCCCGATACCGATGGCCGCGAGCTCTGCCGCGTGCTGCGCAAGAACGGGGTGAAATGCCCGGTCCTGATGCTCACGGGGCATGATTCCGACGCCGATACGATCCTGGGTCTCGATGCCGGGGCGAACGACTACATCACCAAACCGTTCAAATACCCGGTACTTTTGGCCCGCATCCGCGCACAATTGCGCCAGCATGAGCAATCCGAGGACGCGGTGTTCCAGCTTGGGCCCTACACGTTCAAGCCATCGATGAAGATGCTCATCACCGAGGAGGACAAGAAGATCCGCCTCACCGAGAAAGAAACCAATATTCTCAAGTTCTTGTACCGTTCCGCCGAAGGAGTGGTGCCGCGCGATATCCTGCTGCACGAGGTCTGGGGCTACAACGCCGGGGTCACCACCCACACGCTGGAAACCCACATCTACCGGCTGCGTCAGAAGATCGAACCGGATCCTTCTAACGCCCGACTCCTTGTCACGGAGGCCGGGGGATATAGATTAGTAGCATAGAGTTCCCGTTTCACGTCCGGGTCATGGCGTGAACCTCCCTGTTGGACTGGCCGGGCCTTGCGCCCGGCCTTTTTTTCGTGCTGCATTCCCCAAGGGAGGCGCTGCGCATGACGGATCAATCATACAAGCCCGAGGACGTGCTCGACTTCTGGTTCCCCGAGAACGGCCATTGGGAGGATGTGGAGACCCATCGCGCCTTCTGGGAAGAGCGGATGCGGGGCGGCATGGATGAGGCGATCATCCGCGACTACGAAGGCCTGACGGTGGCCGCGGCTCGGGGCGAATTGGATCATTGGGCCGAAACCCCGCGTGGGCGGCTCGCGCTTCTGATTGCGCTTGACCAGTTTCCCCGCTCGCTCTGGCGCGACACGCCGGCGGCGTTCGGGCAGGATATCAAGTCCTGCCGGCTGGCGTTGGAGGCGCTCGAGAACGGCCACTACGAGGCGCTGAAAAACACGTGGGAGCGGCAGTTCTTCATCGTCGCCATCTCCCATTGCGAGGGGCCGGACCATATGGCGCGGATGGACCTTTGCCTCGAGCTGTCCAAGAAACAGCCGGATATCGCGCCGGAGTCGCTTCTGCCGATGATGGATCGCCCGGTGCAGCAGGCCGAGCGGGTACGCGGGATCATCCAGCGTTTCGGGCGCCATCCGCATCGCAACCCGATCTATGGCCGCGTCTCCTCGCCCGAGGAAGAGGCTTATATCGCGGAAGGGGATTTTCCGCATCAGAGCGCGATCGAGATCAAGACAGGTTGAGGCTTCGGGACCGGGACACTAGGTTCCGCGTAACCTTGACCGGAGACGCCCATGCCCTTCACCCTTGCCACCTGGAACATCAACTCTGTCCGCCTGCGTGAAGGGCTCGTTGCCCGTCTGCTGAAGGAAGAAGGGCCAGATGTCCTGTGCCTGCAGGAATGCAAGAGCCCGGTCGAGAAGATCCCGACCGAGCAGTTCCGCGAGCTTGGCTATGGCCACATGGTCGCGCGCGGACAGAAGGGCTACAACGGCGTGGCGATCCTGTCGAAACTGCCGCTCGAGGACATGGGCGACAAGGATTTCGCCAGCCTCGGCCATGCCCGCCACGTGGCGGCACGGCTGGAAAACGGGGTGGTGATCCACAATTTCTATGTTCCGGCTGGAGGCGATGTGCCCGACCGCGCGGTGAACGAGAAGTTCGGCCAGAAACTGGATTACCTCACCGAGATGCGCGACTGGTTCCATTGCGACCGTCCCGAGAAGGCGATCCTTGTGGGGGATCTCAACATCGCCCCGCGCGAGGATGACGTCTGGAACCACAAGCAGCTTCTGAAGATCGTCAGCCACACGCCGATCGAGGTTGATCACCTGGGCCAGACGCAGGAGTCCGGCGGCTGGGTCGATATCACCCGCAAGGACATCCCCGAGGGGCAGCTTTACAGCTGGTGGTCCTATCGCGCCAGGGATTGGGATGCGGCCGACAAGGGGCGGCGGCTCGACCATGTCTGGGCCACGCCGGATATTTCGAATGCGGCACATTCCAGCCGGATCCTGCGCGATGTTCGCGGCTGGGAGCAGCCCTCGGACCACGCGCCGGTCTTTGCCAGTTTCGATCTATAGAAGCGCCCGGATCGCCTCGGCGACGGCGCGGCCCAGCGGGGGATGATCGCCGGGTTCGAAGTGGATCCCGTCCGTGGTGCTGGTCGCGATCACCTGGCCTGCGTCCAGGAATCCGATACTGCGCGCCGCTGCCAGCGCGGCATAAAGGCGCGGGACCTCGTCGAAAGCCGCCTCCGCCCCCAGGAATTCCGCTGCGAGCGGGCCGATCTCGCGCACGGCGGGCGGACAGATGAGAAGCACCTGGTATCCCCCATGCCGGGCCTGCATCTCGGGCGAGAGCGCGATGTCCAGCAGACCGGCCATGCCCGCGGTGATCCGCCAGGCCTCGGGCGCGAAACGCGACTTGGCGTCGTTGGTTCCAAGCATCAGCGTCAGCACGTCGATCGGCCCATGGCTTTCCAGCGCGATGCGCAGCCCGGCGCGGCCGTTCATATGCGCGCCCATGATCGGATCGTCATGCTGCGTGGTCCGTCCCGGCAGGCCCTCTTCGACCAAGGTCCAGTCCGGCCCGAGTTCCGCGCGCGTCACGCAGGGCCAGCGGACATCCTCTCCGAACCGGTCACGGACCGTCATCGTGGGCCGTGCCTTCATCGGCGGCGTCCCGTAGGTATTGCTGTCGCCAAAGGTCAGAAGGGTTGGCATGGCGCGTCCTTTCACCCGGTTTCCAT
The DNA here is from genome assembly GCA_014762635.1 of Paracoccaceae bacterium. Taxonomy (GTDB): domain Bacteria; phylum Pseudomonadota; class Alphaproteobacteria; order Rhodobacterales; family Rhodobacteraceae; genus JABURR01. Next base: position 49,413 of record JABURR010000088.1, on the reverse strand, counting down.
GTGAACGCTACGGATCCGGAGGCACCAAGTAAACGGCATAGCCCTGCATTCACCCTTGGCCTTTGAGATCAGGACGCCCATATAGGGGCCGAAACTTACGCATATGGGGGCAGGAATGCTCGAACTCGGACAATCGCAACCCGCCGCACCCGCGGGAGACCTGATCAAGGACAGCACGGAAGCCACCTTCATGGAGGACGTGATCGACGCCTCGCAGGAGGTTCCGGTCATCGTCGATTTCTGGGCGCCCTGGTGTGGCCCGTGCAAGACCCTCGGCCCGATGCTCGAGGCCGCCGTGACCGAGGCCGGCGGCAAGGTCCGCATGGTCAAGGTCAACGTGGACGAGAACCAACAGATCTCGGCGCAGCTTCGCATCCAGTCGATCCCGACCGTCTATGCCTTCTTCCAGGGCAAGCCGGTGGATGGGTTCCAGGGCGCGGTGCCGCAGTCCCAGATCAAGGAGTTCGTGCAGCGCCTGACCGCCATGGGTGGCGAAGGCGGCGACGATGGTCTGGCCGAGGCGATCGAGGCCGCCGAGCAGATGCTGGAGGAAGGCGCCGTTGCGGACGCCGCCCAGACCTTCGCCGCGATCATCGAGGAAGACTCGACCAATGCTGCCGCCTGGGGTGGCCTGGTCCGCGCCCACCTTGCGGCGGACAATCCCGACGAGGCCGAGGCGATCCTGAACGGTGCGCCTGCCGAGATCGCTAATGCTCCGGAACTCGAAGCCGCGCGTGCCCAGATCGAACTTGCCCGCCAGGCCGAGAAGGCCGGCCCCGTGGACGAGCTTCGCACGAAGGTCGAGGCCGCTCCGGATGACCTTCAGGCCCGGTTCGACCTGGCCATGGCGCTGCACGCGGCGGGCCAAGTGGAAGAGGCGGTGACCGAACTTCTTGAAATCTTCCGCCGGGATCGTGAATGGGACGATGCCGCCGCGAAGACCCAGCTCTTCAAGATTTTCGATGCGCTGAAGCCACAGGATCCGATTGCCTTGAGCGGTCGGCGCAAACTCTCGTCGATGATATTTGCCTGATGCGCCGGGCGGCCTAGCTGATGCGTATGATTTCAGCAGCCGATTTGCCTGGCACGATTCCAGTGTTTCCGCTGCCCGGGGCGCTTTTGCTGCCTCGGGCGCGTTTGCCTTTGCACATCTTCGAGCCGCGCTACCTTGCGATGCTCGATGATACCATGAAGACCTCCCATCGCCTGATCGGGATGGTCCAGCCGCTCGAGACGCCCGGCGGCGAAAAGGAGAAGCTGCACAGCATCGGCTGCGCGGGCAGGTTGACCGGGTTTTCCGAGACCGAGGACGGCCGCTACATGATCACCCTTGCCGGGGTGTCGCGCTTCCGGATCCGCGGGCAGGTGGAAGGCTTCACGCCCTATATCCGCTGCGATGTCTCGTGGGACGGGTTTGAGCGCGATCTCGGCGGCCCGGAACATGACATGGAATTCGACCGCGAGATCCTGATGAGGCTGTTGCGGCGGTATTTCGAGTCCAGGGACCTCAAGACCGACTGGGAGTCCCTGAACGAGGCCGACGACGAGTTGCTGATCAATTCGCTCTCGATGCTCTGCCCGTTCAGCCCCGAGGACAAGCAGGCGCTGCTTGAGGCGCCCTCGCTGACAACCCGGCGCGAAACCCTGGTAACGTTGATGGAATTCGCCCTGCGTGGCGGATCGGACGGAGAAATCGTGCAATGAGCGAAAGTGTGGACTTCGACCGCCGCATGCTGGAGGCGCTGGTCTGCCCGCAAACCCAGGCGACACTGACCTATGACGCCGAGAAGCAGGAACTGGTGTCCAAACCGGCGCGGCTTGCCTTCCCGATCCGCAACGGGATCCCGGTCATGCTGATTGACGAGGCGCGCCGCCTCGACTGATCTCAGATCGCGCGGCCCTGCAAGAGCCGCGGCAGGTCTCCGGTCAGGCCTGCGGCCTCGCGGATGAAGCTGCGGCGCAGGCCGGGCATGGCGTTGACCGCCCCAAGGCCGAGGTCGCGCGCCAGTCGCAGAAGCGGGTTGTCGTTCGAGAAGAGCCGGTTGAACCCGTCCGTGGCGACGGCCAGCGTCGCGGTGTCGAAGCGACGCCAACGCTGGTAACGCTCCAGCACGTCGATGCGGCCGAAATCCTCGCCCCGGCGGCGGGCTTCCACCACAACCTGGGCAAGTGCTGCCACGTCCTTGAGCCCCGCGTTCAAGCCCTGGCCCGCGATCGGGTGCACCCGGTGCGCCGCGTCCCCAACCAGCGCAAGACGCGGCGCGGCGAAGCGGTCGGCGACCGACAGGAACAGCGGATAGGTGAATCGGGCCCCTGCAAGGCTGATCTCGCCCAGGAAATCACCGAAACGCGGGCGCAGTTCTTCAAGGTATCCCGCGTCGTCCATTGCCTGGATCCGCTGCGCCTCGGCCTCGGTTTCGGTCCAGACGATCGACGATCGGTTGCCCGTCAGCGGCAGGATCGCCAGCGGCCCGGGCGGCATGAAGAATTGGTGCGCGATGCCGTGATGCGGATGTTCATGGGCCACCGCGCAAACCAGCGCGGTCTGGCCATAGCCCCAGCCCGTGCGCTTGATCCCGGCCCGCGCGCCTGTGGGCGAGGACGCGCCGTCGCAGCCCACCAGAAGCTTGGCCGAAAGCCGCTTGCCCGAGGCCAAGGTTACCGAAACCCCGGCATCCGTGACCTCGTGATCGGTGACGGTCTCGCCCGGCAATACGGTCAGCCCGGGCGTCTCGGGCAACCGTGCCTGCAACGCTTGCCGCAGGAAGCGATCCTCGAGCATGTAGCCCATCGGGCCTTCTTCGATCTCGGCGTGGTCGAACTCCAGCACGAAGGGCGAGGGGCCTTCCCCGGCGCGCCCGTCCGTGACCTTGATCTCGAGGATCGGCTGCGAATGCTCCGCCAGCCCGCCCCAAAGACCGATTGCTTTCAAAAGCCGCTGCGACGACAGGGCCAGCGCATAGCCGCGCCCGTCGAAATCGTCGCGGGACTGGACCCCCGCGGGCTGCGCGTCGATCAGGGTGACGGTCATCCCTGCCTGGGCAAGCGCCAAGGCCAGCGTCGCCCCGTTGAGCCCACCGCCAACGATCAGGATATCGGCATCGCGTGTCATGATCCTCTATATGAATGCGCGCACGGGATTGTCCATGCGCCGCACTGCCGCTACCGTCGCGGCGAAAGACAGGAGGGCAGGATGCGCGAGAACTGGTTGCAGATGTCGGCCGCCGATCTGGGGCGGGGAATCGAGGCGGGCGAGATCGACCCGATGGACCTTGCGAGCATGTATCTGGACGCGATCCAGGCCCACCCCCTGCGCGACAAGATCTATGCCCGGCTGACCATCGACCGGGCGTTGGAAGAATCCCGGGCCGCGTCGGAACGCGCGAAGCTGGGGCTTCGCCGTTCGCCGCTCGACGGCGTTCCGATCAGCTGGAAGGACCTGTTCGACACCGCCGGTGTTGCGACCGAGGCCGGGTCTGCCCTGCTGGAAGGTCGGGTGCCCGACCGTGATGCGCCCGTGCTGCGGAATGCCACGGCGGCGGGTCTCGTCTGCCTGGGTAAGACACATATGTCCGAACTCGCCTTCTCGGGGCTGGGCTACAACCCGGTCACCGCGACGCCGCCCTGCGTGAATGACGCCGAGGCGGTGCCGGGCGGGTCATCCTCAGGGGCCGCGACCTCGGTCGCCTTCGGGCTGGCGGCGGGTGCGGTCGGCTCTGATACGGGCGGATCGGTGCGCATCCCGTCGGTCTGGAACGATCTCGTGGGTCTGAAGACCACTCATGGCCGGATCAGCCTTGAGGGCGTCGTGCCGCTGGCCGAAAGCTTCGACACCGTCGGCCCGCTTTGCCGCACGGTTGAGGATTGCGCGCTGATGCTGGCCGCTTTCGAAGGCCGCAAGGCGCCGGACCTGCACGGCAGCAGCATGCGGGGCAAGCGCCTGATGGTCCTGGAAACCGTCGCGATGGAGGGTGTCCGGGCCGAGCCACAGGCCGGGTTCGACCACGCGCTGGAGCGGTTCGAGGCCGCGGGCGCGGTGATCGAGCGGCGCGAACTGCCCTTCGTGGCCGAGGCCGCCAAGCTGGCGCCCGCGCTGTTCGCGCCCGAAGGCTATGCCTATTGGAAAGACGTGATCGAGGCCGCGCCCGAGAAGATGTATGCCGAGATCCTCGAGCGATTCCGCGGAGGCGCGAAGTTCTCGGCCGTGGACCATATCCGCGCCTGGCAGGAGTTGCACCGCCATCGGGCGACCTGGGCCGAGGCGGTCGCGGGCTATGACGCAGTGATTATTCCGACCGCGCCGATCCTGCCGCCTAAGATTGCGCAGTTGGAAGCCGACCACGACTTTTACGTCACCGAGAACCTGCTGACCCTGCGCAATACGCGCATCGGCAACCTCATGGGCCTGTGCGCGCTGACCCTGCCGACGGGCATTCCGTCGACGGGCGTGATGCTCATGGGTCTGCCGGGCGAAGAGGACCGGTTGCTGCGTCTGGGCATGGCCGCCGAGGCGGCTTTGACCTAAACGCAACAACTTCGGCTTCCAAGGGCGTATTTTCGCAGCCTTTTTCTGGACCGAAGGCAAAGGACGCGGTATCGTGTTTCGAAACCGGGGCGAAATGATCCCGGATCCTGAGGCAGATATAGCGGTCCCATGACCTATCCTGAGCGGTTTTCGAACCTGCCTGAATACGCGTTTCCGCGTTTGCGGAGCCTGCTCGACGCCCATGCGCCGGGCGGTGAGCCCATCGCCATGACCATCGGCGAGCCGCAGCACCCGTTCCCCGCATGGGTGGGCGAGGTACTGGTGGATTCGGTCGCAGGCTTCGCAAAATACCCCCCGAACGAGGGGGGGCCGGAATTGCTGGCCTCGATCTCGGGCTGGATCGCACGGCGTTATGGCGTGAGCGTTTCCGAAGACCGGATCATGGCGCTGAATGGCACGCGCGAGGGGCTGTTCAACGCCTGCATCGCCCTTTGCCCCGAAACGAAGAACGGCAAGCAGCCCGTGGTGCTGACCCCGAACCCGTTCTACCAGGTTTATGCCGTGGCGGCGCTGACCGTGGGGGCGGAACCTGTCTATGTTCCGGCTACGCGCGAAACCGGGTTCCTGCCGGACTACGCCTCGGTTCCCGCCGAGGTGCTGGATCGCACGGCGATCCTCTATATCTGCTCGCCGTCGAACCCGCAGGGGGCGATCGCGACGCGCGACTATTGGGCCGACCTGATCCGGCTGGCCGAGAAGCATGATTTCAAGATCTTCGCGGACGAGTGCTATTCCGAGATCTACCGCGACACGCCGCCCCCGGGGGCGCTGCAGGTCGCGCAGGAACTGGGCGCCGATCCTGAGCGCGTGGTGATCTTCCATTCGCTCTCGAAGCGGTCGAACCTGCCGGGTCTGCGCTCGGGCTTCGTGGCCGGAGGGCTGGAAAGCCTGCGCCGTATCCGCCAGCTCAGGGCCTATGCCGGGGCGCCGCTGCCGCTGCCGTTGCAACGGGTGGCCGAACGGGTCTGGGCCGACGAAGACCACGTGATCGAGAACCGCAGGCTCTATGTCGAGAAATTCGACATCGCGGATCAGGTCTTTGCAGAGATCGACGGCTGCGCCGCACCACAGGCTGGGTTCTTCCTCTGGCTGCCGGTCGAGGATGGCGAGGCCGCGGCTCTGAAGCTTTGGACCGAAACCGGTGTTCGGGTTCTGCCCGGCGCCTATCTGAGCCGCACCGCTGGGGGCACGAACCCCGGCGCAGGATTTATCCGGGTCGCGATGGTGGCCCCAAAAGAAGAAATGCAGCGCGGGCTGATCCGGCTCCGCGACTGCCTCTACCCATAGAGCGAGGGACGATGGCATCCTATCAGGCAAAACAGCGTGATCCTCTTTTCGACAGCGAAACTCAGGCAGTGCTGGAACGACGCGGCAAGGAATTGCTCGGCTTCCTGCTGATCGGTCTTGGCGTGGCCGTGGCTTTGATGCTGGGAAGCTATTCGCCGGATGATCCAAGCTGGCTGGCCTCGACCGATGCGCCCGCCCAGAATGCGCTGGGCCGGATTGGCGCGTCGATCGCCTCGCCCCTTCATGTGATCGTGGGCCTCGGGGCCTGGGGCTTCGCGCTGGTCTTCGCCGGCTGGGGTATTCGTTTTGTCACCCACTACGGGGAAGAACGCGCCGGATCCCGGGTGATCTTTGCGCCGATCGCGATCGCGCTGGGCGCGGTCTATGCCTCGACCCATGTGCCATTTGCCGACTGGGGCCATTCCTTCGGGCTGGGAGGGCTGTTCGGCGATACGGTCCTGGGCGCGATCCTGGGCGTGGTGCCGATCAAGGCGACATTCGGGCTGAAGGTCCTGTCGCTTGTGATGGCCGTCGGCATGATCGGGATCGGGCTTTTCGTGCTGGGTTTCACGGTGCCCGAGATTCGCGCCGGGGTGCGTTTTCTGATCCTGAGCCTGTTGATGGCCTATGCGCACCTGTTGCGCATTGTCAGCCATGGGCTGGGCCTTGCGGTGGAAGCAGGCTTGTCTGCCAAGGCACGCCGGGCCGCGCGGCTGGAGGAGCGCAACCAGGCTGCGGCCGCCAGTGCCATGATGGCCGTGGAAATGCCGCCGCTGACTGCGGCTTCCCGGGTTACAGCCCCGCGCAGCGCGCCGGTTCTGCGCGCTGATCCGAGGTATGACCTGCCCGAGGAGGAGCCGAGCGAGGCGCTCAAATCCGGGCTCCTGTCTGCGCTGAAGCGCCGGGTCTCTGTGCCCGAGCAGGAGCTTGTTGAGCAGCCCGCCTTCGAAGGCGAGGTGCCGCCGCTGGAGGGCGATGACCGCATCCGTTCCAAGATTGCCGACGTGATCAAGGCGCGCGGCGTGCCCACGAAGCCCGTCCAGCTTGGCCGTCGGGAACCCCCGGTTGCCCGCGGATACGAGCCGCCCGCCCAGCAGGACACACCCGCGATGCCGTCGTTCGGGGCGGTGCCGCCTGCACCGGACTACGATGCGGGCCATGATGACCTGATCGAGGATGACGCGCCCCTGGCCTTTGACCTGCCCGAGGAGCCGCCGCTAAGCGCCGCGCCCCGCATCCCCGAGCCGGAAGCGCGCCAGATCGTGCAGCATACCCCGCGCAAGGTGCCGCAACCCTCGCGCCAGGCGAAGGCCGAGGCGCAGCCCGCCCTGTTCCAGGACAACTCGGAAGCCGCCTACGAGACGCCGCCGCTGAGCCTGCTGACCAATCCGACGACGATCCAGCGCCATCACCTCAGCGACGAAGCGCTGGAGGAAAACGCGCGGATGCTGGAAACCGTGCTGGATGACTACGGCGTGAAGGGCGAGATCGTCAGCGTCCGCCCGGGCCCAGTGGTCACCATGTACGAACTCGAACCCGCGCCGGGCCTCAAGGCCAGCCGGGTGATCGGCCTGGCAGACGATATCGCGCGCTCCATGTCGGCCCTGTCTGCGCGGGTTTCGACCGTGCCGGGCCGCTCGGTCATCGGGATCGAACTGCCCAACGCCAGCCGCGAGAAGGTCGTGCTGCGCGAGATCCTCTCGGCCCGCGATTTCGGCGACAGCAACATGCGCCTGCCACTGGCGCTGGGCAAGGATATCGGCGGTGATAGCGTCGTGGCGAACCTTGCGAAGATGCCGCACCTGCTGATCGCCGGGACCACCGGCTCGGGCAAGTCGGTGGCGATCAACACCATGATCCTGAGCCTGCTCTACAAGTTGTCGCCCGAGGAATGTCGTCTCATCATGATCGACCCGAAGATGCTGGAACTCAGCGTCTATGACGGCATCCCGCATCTGCTCTCGCCCGTGGTGACCGACCCGAAGAAGGCGGTCGTCGCCCTGAAATGGGTCGTGGGCGAGATGGAAGAACGTTATCGCAAGATGTCCAAGATGGGCGTGCGCAACATCGACGGCTTCAACGGCCGGGTGCGCGACGCGCTTGAGAAGGGCGAGATGTTCAAGCGCACGGTCCAGACCGGCTTTGACGACGAGACCGGCGAACCGGTATTCGAGACCGAGGAATTTGAACCGCAGGCGATGCCCTTCATCGTGGTCATCGTCGACGAGATGGCCGACCTGATGATGGTGGCTGGCAAGGAGATCGAAGCCTGTATCCAGCGCCTCGCGCAGATGGCGCGCGCCAGCGGAATCCACCTGATCATGGCCACGCAGCGCCCCTCGGTCGACGTGATCACCGGTACGATCAAGGCCAACTTCCCGACCCGGATTTCGTTCCAGGTCACCTCAAAGATCGACAGCCGCACCATTTTGGGCGAGCAGGGCGCCGAGCAGCTTCTGGGCATGGGCGACATGCTCTACATGGCGGGTGGCAGCCGGATCACCCGTGTCCACGGTCCCTTCGTCAGCGACGAGGAAGTGGAAGAGATCGTCAACTACCTCAAGTCCTTCGGTCCGCCGGAATACGTGGGCCAGGTGGTCGAGGGGCCGGACGAGGACCGCGAAAGCGACATCGACCTGGTTCTGGGCCTCGGCGGTAACACCGACAGCGAGGACGCGCTCTACGACCAGGCGGTGGCCATCGTGCTGAAGGACCGCAAGTGCTCTACCTCCTACATCCAACGCAAGCTGGCCATCGGCTACAACAAGGCCGCGCGGCTGGTGGAGCAGATGGAGGAACAGGGTGTCGTCAGCGCCGCCAACCACGTCGGCAAGCGCGAGATCCTGGTGCCGGAGCAGGCGTGATCCGGCACACGCGCGGCTCTCCGCTTTGTGAGATTTGTTCTGATGCAACTTTCCTCGCCAGTGCATAGATTGACGTCATGATGATGCGACGTTCCTTCCTTGCGCTGGCGGCTTCGGCCGCGCTTGCGCGTCCCGCCTCGGCCGAGCCCCTGACTCTGCCGCAGATTTCGCGTTACCTCGAAAGCCTGACCACCGCCCAGGCGCGGTTCCGGCAGGTGAGCGAGGATGGCTACGTGGCCACCGGCACGCTTTTCCTGCACCGGCCGGGCCGGGCGCGGTTCGAATATGACGCGCCCGAGGAAACCCTGGTCATGGCCGGGGGCGGGCAGGTGGCGATCTTCGACTCGAAGTCGAACCAACCGCCCGAGCAATACCCCATCCGGCGCACGCCGCTGAGCCTGATCCTGGACCGCCGGATCAACCTTGTGGGCGATGACATGGTCGTTGGGCACTACACCGATGGCGAGTTGACCTCGATCGTGGCGCAGGACCCGGAAAACCCGGAATACGGCAGCATCGAGATCTTCTTCGCCGATGACCCGGTGCGCATGGTGAAATGGATCACCACCGATGGCGGGGGCTTCCGCACCACGGTGGAACTGGGTGAGTTCCAGACCGGGATGCGCCTGTCCTCGTTCCTCTTCAGCATCAAGCACGAGGTCGACCGCCGCGCGCGTTGAGCCTTAGCGGCGGCAAGATCTGAGCTGAACCTCGTAGCGCTCGGACCGGTGCTGTACCTGGTCTGCGACGCGGATCAGCCAGCCCTTGCGACGATAGGTGCCACGGGCGTATCCGGTGCGCCCTTCGTGATAGGCCAGGTATTGGGCGCGTGCGTTGGTCAGCGGAATGCCAAGGCGGTCCTGCGACCCGGCCATGTACCAGCCCATGAAATCGGTTGCATCGTCGATATCGTCCCGCCGGGCACTGCGCCGCCCGGTGTCGGTGCGGTACTCGTCCCAGGTTCCGTCCAGCGCCTGCGCATAGCCATAGGCCGAGCTTTGCCGCCCCATCGGGATCACGCCCACCGCCCAGCGATAGGGCGTCTGCGCATTTCCGATGAATTTCGATTCCTGGTAGATCGTCGCCATCTGCACGTGGACCGGCACGCCCCAGCGGCGTTCGGTGCGTTCCATGGCGCGCAGGTATTGCGGCCGCTCCTGAATGATCGCACAGGCGTCATCAAGGTTGCGCGGGGCAACATGGTCGGGCCGGCCGCAACTGGCGACCAGCAATAGAATGATCAGCGCGCGAAGACTTCTGCTCATCTGCCTCTCGCATATCTTGTTTGGCCCGAGGATAGCGCAAAGAAGCAGGGTCGTGAATCGCGAATCCGGGCCGATCAGATAACAAATGCGAGGGTGAGCGGCAGCGTCAGTACCGAAATCACGGTCGAAACCACCACGAGACCCGCAACCGAGTCTGCATCGGCCCCGTATTTCTCGGCCAGCAGGTAGGAGGTGACGGCGACCGGGGTCGAAAGCTGCACCACCAGAACGGCAAAGGGAACCTTCGGCAGTTCGAACCAGAGCCCGACGCCCCAGGCGATAGCGACGCAAAGGATCACCTTGAGAAGTGACAGCCAGAACGCCCGCCCGAGCCGCCCCGGCGACAGGCGTGCAAGCGCCACCCCCAAGGTCACCAGCATGAGTGGAATCGCCATTTGCCCGATGAGAGAAAGGGTGTTGGTCAGGAATCGCGGCGTTTCCCAGCCCTGCCAGAGAAACAGGCCACCCAGCAGGGTGGCGCCCAACAGCGGCTCTTTGAACACCTTGGAAACCGAGCCACCGCCAGAGACCAGCCAGATCCCGACGGTAAAGGAATAGATGGCCATGATCGCGAAGATGACGACCGCATAGCCCAGCCCCTCGTCCCCAAAGGCGAACAGCGCCAGCGGAAGCCCGAGGTTCCCGGTATTGCCGAAGATCATCGGGGCGAGGAAGGTGCGTATCTCGAGCCGCGCAAGCCACACGATCAGGGCCGCGACCACCGTTATGCCCAGGTACCCGGCGATCGTGGCCAGCGATACCGCGGTCAGGGCCCCCGGCGGGATCTCGGTCTGCATCAGGGCGGTGAAGATCAGGCAGGGAACCGAGAGCGTCATCGCCAGTTGGGTCACGAAGCGGATGCGATACTCCACGCCAAGCTTCACCCAGATGAAGCCCACCGCGGCCAGCAGGAATACCGGCGCGACGATCTCAAGCACTGTCAGAACGAGGTTCACAGTTTGTTTCCCCTGTTTTTACGGGAATCGCATGGCAATTCAGAGAGTAACGCACTAATTTGAAGCGGTGGGGGACGCAACGCTATGATGACAACACGCGCAAAATATGGCCTCGGCCAGGTCGTGCGGCATCGAAAGCATCCGTTCAGAGGCGTGGTGTTCGATGTTGATCCGACATTCTCGAATACCGAGGAATGGTATGCCGCCATTCCCGAAGAATCTCGGCCGCGCCGAGATCAGCCGTTCTATCACCTGCTGGCCGAAAACGATCACAGCTACTACATCGCCTATGTGTCCGAGCAGAATTTGCTTCCGGACTACTCGGGCGAGCCGGTCGATCACCCGGACGTGCCGGATCTTTTCGGGGATTTCGAAGACGGGCACTACCCGTTGCAGGTGCAGTTGAACTGAGCCGCGATCCGGCTCAGTCCTTGCGTTCGACCGGGGCGCCACTGTCGCGCCAGCTGGTGAAGCCCCCCTCAAGCTCCGCGATATTCTCGACACCCATCTCCTGAAGTGCCTTGACCGCGAGGGCCGACCGCCACGCGCTGGCGCAGAAGAGGACGAGCGTCTTGTCGGTGGCCAGCGCGGGTTTGTGATAGGGGCTCTGAGGGTCGATCCAGAATTCCAGCATGCCCCGCGGCACATGCATCGCCCCGGGGATGCGGCCTTCGCGGTCCAACTCGCGGACATCGCGGATATCCACGAGCTGAATCTCCCCGGCCTCGGCCGCCGCGCGGGCCTCGGCGATGGGCATGGTCCTGATCACCGCCTTGGCGGCGGCGACCAGATCCTTGACCGGGGTGATCGCCATCGGCTCAGTACCCCAGCGCGATGCCGTCCTTGCGGGGGTCAGAAGCCCCTTCCAGAACGCCATCTTCGTGCATCAGGATCGTCTGCGCACCGCCAATCGGCACCTCAGGAATGCTGACCTTGTGGCCCATCTCGGCCAGTTCGGCGCGCACCTTGTCGGAATAGCCGCGCTCCACCTTCATGTCGCCGGAATCCGAGAAGCAGCGCGGCCCGTCCAGCGCGTCCTGCGGCTCCATCCCGTAGTCGACGATATTGGTGACGAACCGCCCGTGGCCCGCCGCCTGGTAGGCGCCGCCCATCACGCCGAAGGGCATGATGACCTTGCCATCCTTCTTCAGCATCGCCGGGATGATGGTGTGCATCGGGCGCTTGCCGCCATTGGCCTCGTTCACGTGGCCCTCTTCCAGGGTGAAGCCCGCGCCGCGGTTGTGGAACAGGATGCCGTACTTGTCCGAAGCCTGGCCCGAGCCGAAGTTGTGGAAGATCGAGTAGATCATCGACACAGCCATCCGGTTCTTGTCCACGACCGTGATGTAGATGGTCTCCTTGTGGACGGCCTCCGACACCGCGCCCGGGTCTTCCATCGCGCGCTTCGGGTCGATCAGGCCAGCCAACTTGGCTGCGGTCTCGTCCGACAGCATGTGATCAAGCCGCGTCATGTGGGCCGGGTCGGCCACGAAGCGGTTGCGCGCATCATAGGCCAGCTTGGTCGCCTCGGCCTCGATATGGGCGCGCTCGGTGCCGAACGGGTCCATCTTGGCCAGGTCGAAATGCGAGAGGATATTGCAAAGCAGGATCGCCGCCGCACCTTGGCCGTTTGGCGGATGTTCGACCAGTTCGATCCCTTTGTAGTTCCCCGAGATCGGCTTGCCGTAGTCACACGAGGTTGCGGCGAAATCCTCGAGCGTATGGGTTCCGCCCAACGCCTGCAGCGAGTTGACCATGTCTTCGGCCACTTCGCCGGTATAGAATCCGTCACGCCCTTCGGCCGCGATCTTGCGCAGCACTTCGGCTTGCTTGGGGTGGCGGAAGATCTGGCCCGGCTTCGGGGCGCCGCCGTTGAACAGGTAGAAATCCCTGGCGCGGCCTTTCACGAGGTCCGCGGACTGGTTCCAGTCGAAGGCCACGCGCGGGGCGACCGGGATGCCTTCCTCGGCATAGCGGATCGCCGGAGACAGCGTCTGGGCCATATCCATCGAGCCCCAGTCCTTGGACAGGCGGCAGAATGCGTCGACAGAGCCCGGAACGGTCACAGCCTCGGCGCCGTGCAGCGGGATGGTCTTGTGACCAGCGGCCCGTACATCGGCGCCGCGCAGCCCGGCCGGCGCCCGGCCCGAGCCGTTCAGCGTGATGATGTCTTCGGTGCCGGCAGGTTTCACCAGGATGAAGCAGTCACCTCCGATCCCTGTCATCTGCGGTTCGCAGATCCCCAGTAGCACCCCGGCGCCAATGGCTGCGTCGACCGCGTTGCCGCCTGCCTCGAGAATCTCGACGGCGGTCTTGGCCGCCAGCGGGTGCGAGGTCGCGCACATACCGTTGGACGCAAAGGCCGCCGAGCGGCCGGGACGATGGAAATCTCGCATGTTAGGACTCCTGCCGTGAATGGTGCGCGCATTACTAGGCGGCAATCATCTGAAAGCCAAGCGGCAGAGTTCCTGATGTCTGGGGGGGGGTAGTGCCTCGGCATCGCGCACTGGGTGGGGGCTGTAAAAAAGCGCGACGCCGAGGGAAGCTATTTGCAGCTACAGGTTCAACGTCGCGAGTCTTTCGGGCGGGATGAAGAAAGGAATCCGGCATTTTCACGGCAGCCGGCCTCTCGGCGGCGATAAGCAACTATCCGCCGGTTTTGGCCTCTGTCTCGGGAAAGCTGAGAAGAACCCGGAATCCGAGGCGATTTCTGCCCTCACACCGTTCAAAATCGAAGTCCCGCGCCAGTTTCCGCACCATGACCCAGCCGTAACCACGCTCGGGCAGCCGATCCCTGTCCGGAAGAGGCACCGCGCTGCATTTCGTCGGCAGGAATTTCGCCTCGAGCGGCTTGCCCTCATCTTCGATCGAACAATGGACCCAGTCTCCTCTTCGCGAGAGCAGCAAGCGAATCGGACCCGGGGTCCCCTCGTAACTGTGATCCGAGATGTTGTTCAGCAGTTCTGCCAGCACGAGTTCCAGGTCCCGGGCGGGCGGAGACTCCGGCCGTTGCGCGCGCAGCCAATCCGCCACCCGTTCCAGCGCACCCCGAATCTCAAGCGGGGCGGATCTGAACCGCAGGCACAGCGGGGCCGGGGTGCCGATCGCGAGAGAGCCACCTTGCAGGGTCACGGTGCAGCATCGGCGCCAGAGACGGCGCTGGCGGCATCGGGGTGGATCGTCATCACCGTGTCGAGATGGGTAAGGCGAAAGACCTTGCGCACCAAGGGCGTGAGGGCGGCGAGTTCCAGGGACCGATCCGGGCCCAGGGACTTCATCGAGGCGATCACCGCCCCAAGACCGCTGCTGTCGAGGAAGTCCACCATGGCAAGATCCAGGATGACCTTCCCGGCGCCATCCGCCGCAAGATCCCGAAACCGATCCTTGAACTGCAGCGCACAGGCTGCATCGATGCGGCTTTCCCGCACCGTGAGCACAATCCCCTCCTCGAATGGCGAAGCGTCGATCTGCATTCCGTGCTGTCCCCGGACAGAGAATCTTCCGGCAAGCCTAGACGCCAATCCTTACCATCCGGTATGCGTGGTCGCGAAAATCTGGAGGATGAGCAATGCAGGATGTGGTGATAGCAGGAGCCGCGCGCACGCCGATGGGCGGGTTCCAGGGAAATCTGTCCGATGCCGATGCGCCGACCCTGGGCGGCGTCGCCATCAAGGCCGCGCTCGAGGATGCCAAGGCGCGTCCTGACCAGGTCGAAGAACTTCTCATGGGTTGCGTGCTGCCCGCAGGTCAGGGCCAGGCCCCGGCCCGCCAGGCCGGGTTCCGCGCCGGGCTGGGCGAAGAGGTGCCCGCCACCACCCTCAACAAGATGTGCGGCTCGGGAATGAAAGCCGCCATGCTGGCCTGGGACCGGCTCGCGCTCGGTCAGGCCGGGATCATGGTCGCGGGCGGGATGGAGAGCATGACCAACGCGCCCTACCTGTTGCCCAAGATGCGGGGCGGGGCTCGGCTCGGCCATGGCCAGGTGATTGACCACATGTTCCTCGACGGGCTCGAGGACGCCTATGACAAGGGCCGCCTCATGGGCACTTTCGCCGAGGATTGCGCCGAGGCGTTCCAGTTCACCCGCGAGGCACAGGACGACTACGCCCTCGGCTCGCTGGAACGGGCGAAGGCCGCCCAAGCATCAGGCGCCTTCACCCGCGAGATCAGCCCGGTCACGCTCACCACCCGCAAGGGCGAGGTCACTGTGGCCGAGGATGAACAGCCCGGCAACGCGCGGCCCGAAAAGATCCCGCATCTCAAGCCCGCCTTCCGCAAGGACGGCACCGTGACCCCGGCCAATTCCTCGTCGATCTCCGACGGGGCCGCGGCCCTCGTCATGGCCACCCGCGCCGCCGCCGAGGCCGCGGGCCTGGGCGTCCGCGCCCGCATCCTCGGCCATGCCTCCCATGCCCAGGCGCCCGGATTGTTCACCACGGCCCCGGTCCCGGCCGCACGAAAGCTGCTCGACCGGCTCGGCTGGAGCGTCTCTGATGTGGATCTCTGGGAGGTGAACGAGGCCTTCGCCGTGGTGCCCATGGCCTTCATGCACGAGATGGGCTTGCCCCGCGATATCGTCAACGTGAACGGCGGCGCCTGCGCCCTGGGCCACCCGATCGGCGCCTCTGGTACCCGGATCATGGTGACCCTGCTCAACGCCATGGAGGCGCGTGATGCCAAGCGTGGCGTAGCGGCAATCTGCATCGGCGGCGGCGAAGGCACAGCGATCGCACTAGAACGCGACTGACCCTTCTTCTGTTTTGAAATATCCTCGGGGGTGAATTGGCCGCAGGCCAAGAGGGGGCGGACAGCCCCCTTCCCGACACCAGGAAATGCACATGCCTGCCGACTACGAAACCCTTGCCAAGACCATTGCCAGCCTCACCGAGGGCGAGACCGACGAAGTCGCGCTCATGGCCACGGTGGTTTGTGAGTTGCATCACGCGGATGACCGTTTCGACTGGACCGGTTTCTACCGCGTGACCGAACCGGAGCTCCTGAAGATCGGCCCCTACCAGGGCGGTCACGGCTGCCTCGTGATCCCCTTCGCGCGCGGGGTCTGCGGCGCGGCGGCCCGAACCGGGGAAGTGCAACTCGTGCCGGACGTGGAGGCCTTCCCGGGCCATATCGCCTGTTCCTCCTCCACCCGGTCCGAGATCGTGCTGCCGGTCCGCAATCGCGACGGCCAGATCATCGGCGTGCTCGATATCGACAGCGATCGTCCCGACGCTTTCGACGAGACCGATGCACGCGAGTTGGAGGCCATCCTGACCTCCGTCTTTGCCCGCTGACCGGCCTGTATGTCCGACACCTACACCCCACCAGACGATCCGCTCGACGTGCTGCACCACGATCATGAGCTGTTGATCCTCAACAAGCCCAGCGGCCTGCTCTCGGTCCCGGGGAAGGGGGAGCATCTCTCTGATTGCCTATTGTCACGAGTGCAGGCGGCGTTTCCCGATGCGCTGCTGGTGCACCGGCTCGACCGGGACACCTCGGGCGTGATGGCCTTTGCCATGACGCCCCATGCCCAGCGCCACTTGGGGTTGCAGTTCGAGAAGCGGCAAGTGAAGAAGACCTATGTTGCCCGGGTCTGGGGCGAGATCGCGGAAAAAAGCGGCACCGTGGACCTGCCGCTCATCGTCGACTGGCCGAACCGTCCCTTGCAGATGGTGGATCACGAGACAGGTAAACCCGCTGTTACCGATTGGCGCGTCCAGCGGTACGAGGATGGTACGACCCGCGTGCGGCTCTTCCCGCAGACCGGGCGCAGCCACCAGTTGCGTGTCCACATGAGAGAGATCGGCCACCCTATCCTGGGCGATCCCTTCTATGCGACAGGCCCGGCGCGGGACTTTTCGCGTCTCATGCTGCACGCCCAGAACCTGCGGCTGCGCCATCCGGATGGTGGTCGAGGCATGAGTTTTTCGGCCCGGGTACCGTTCTGAACCCTATTCCGCCGGGGCAATCGCCGGGCTTGTCGCCTTCGCCTTGGGGAAAGGCACCAACCGTTCCTGATCTTCGTCCCAAAGCTTCAGCCGGAAGCTCCGCAGCGCTTCGGGCCAGCGGATGATCTGCACGTCGAATTCCTTGCGCAGTTCTTGGTGGCATTTGCGCAGCCGGTACATCGGGATGCGGGCATTGAAATGGTGAATATCGTGATAGGCAATGTTCCCCGTCCCTAGGTCCCAGAGCCAGCCCAGGTCCAAGGCGGAAGATCCTTGCAGCGCCGCACGTTCGAAGCTCAGGTCCGGGCGGCGGTCCCAGTAAGTGTCCTCGAAATTGTGCTGCAGGTAGACGAGGAAAACGCCGATGATCCCGGCCACCATGACGGTGGCACCGTAGACCGCCAGCCCGACCCAGCCGCCGAGCAAGTAAATCAACCAGACCCAAAGCGCCAGAACCGCGTTTTGCGCCATCACCTCCCATGCGCCGATCTTCAATGTGTTCTTCGGCCAGCGATACCGCAGGATATAGGTGAAGAGCCCCCCGACCGGCAGCAGCAGGAACGGGTTGCGATAGAGCCGATACCCCAGGCGGGTCAGGAACGGCGCTTCCTCCCATTCCTTCACGGTCATGGTGTGAATCTCGCCCGAGTCCCGTTCCTCGAGATTGCCGATATGGGTGTGGTGCATGTTGTGATTGTACTGCATCACCCGGTAGGGGGTCAGCGTGAAGGTCGACAGCCCATATCCGGCCAGGTCGTTCAGTCGCGCGGTTTCGAATAGGGATCCATGCCCGCAATCGTGCTGCATGATATAGAGTCTCACGCCGCAAAAGGCGTTCACCACCACCAGCGGTGCCACGAGGTACCAGGTCTCAGCGAAGCGGATCGCCAGCCACAGGCTTAGGAAATATGCCGCGAAGGTACCCAGATAACTGATCAGCGCGATGCGGTTGTCACGCTCGCAATACCGGCGCGTAAACTCCTTGATGGTCATGGCGATGCCCCTCCATCTTTCATCTTGCCCGGGTCGAGAATTCCGAAATTGAAATGCCCCGGTCATGGAGCCGGAAATGGATTGGCCCCACGATGATGCGACCATAGCGCGAATCATTTGCCTTGTCAGCGTGTTGGCGGTGCTTCCAATTGCCCCGGCAGTTGCTCGCCGCTTTGCCGAGCAGCTTGGGACCCAAGTCCGGGATATATGCCTACGGATTGACCGGATTCGATCCTGCTTTCTAGCGCGCTGAGGCCCCGTTCGAGCACCAACAGCTTCTAACGAAAAAGGCCCCGGTCTCCGACCGGGGCCTTTCCTGTTTCGTGAAAGAGCGAGTTATTCCTCGTCTTCTTCCTTCTTGGCTTCTTCGCCGGTTTCCTGGTCGACGACCTTCATCGACAGGCGGACCTTGCCGCGATCATCGAAGCCCAGAAGCTTGACCCAGACCTCCTGGCCTTCCTTCAGAACGTCCGAAGGATGGTTCAGGCGGCGGTTCTCGATCTGGCTGACGTGTACAAGGCCATCGCGCTTTCCGAAGAAGTTCACGAAGGCGCCGAAATCGACGATCTTCACGACCTTGCCCTTGTAGACCTTGCCTTCTTCGGGCTCGGCCACGATCGAGTAGATCATGTCATAGGCTTTCTGGATGGCTTCGCCGTTGGGCGATGCGATCTTGATGATGCCTTCGTCGTTGATGTCGACCTTGGCGCCGGAAACCTCGACGATCTCGCGGATCACCTTGCCGCCCGAGCCGATCACTTCACGGATCTTGTCTGTCGGGATCTGCATGGTCTCGATGCGCGGGGCATGGACCGAGAACTCACCCGCGCCGGTCAGCGCCTTGGACATCTCGCCCAGGATGTGCATCCGACCGTCCTTGGCCTGGGCCAGGGCCTCCTCCATGATCTCGGGCGTGATGCCCGCGACCTTGATGTCCATTTGCAGCGAGGTGATGCCCTCTTCGGTGCCTGCAACCTTGAAGTCCATGTCGCCGAGGTGATCCTCGTCGCCGAGGATATCGGTCAGAACCGCCCAGCGGCCGTCGTCTTCCAGGATCAGGCCCATGGCGACACCGGCCACCGCCGATTTCAGCGGCACGCCCGCGTCCATCATGGCAAGCGACGAGCCGCAGACCGTGGCCATCGAGGACGAGCCGTTCGACTCGGTGATCTCGGAGACGAGACGGATGGTGTAGGGGAAGTCGGTCGCGGGCGGAAGCACAGCCTGAAGCGCGCGCCAGGCCAGCTTGCCGTGGCCGATCTCACGACGTCCCGGAGGGCCGACGCGGCCCACTTCGCCAACCGAGTAGGGCGGGAAGTTGTAATGCAGCAGGAAGTTCGAACGGAAGTTCCCGTGCAGCGCGTCGATGATCTGCTCGTCTTCGCCGGTGCCGAGCGTGGTGATTACCAGGCCCTGGGTCTCACCGCGGGTGAACAGTGCCGAGCCGTGGGTCCGGGGCAGCATGCCGGTTTCGCAGTCGATGGCACGCACCGTCTTGGTGTCCCGGCCGTCGATCCGGGCGCCACCGTTGATGATGTCGCCGCGCAGGATCGAGCTTTCCAGCTTCTTGAAGGCAGAGCCGAGGTTCGCGTCGGCCAGTTCCTCTTCCGAGAGGGCCGCCTTGATCGCGTCGCGGGCGGCAGAGATCGCGTTGGTGCGTTCCTGCTTGTCCTGGATCGCGAAGGCGGCGCGCATCTGCTCTTCACCTGCGGCCTTCACCTTTTCATAGAGGGCCGAGTAATCCGGCGGGGTGAAGTCGAACGGCTCTTTCGCCGCGTTTTCGGCCAGCGAGATGATCAGGTCGATCACCGGCTGAATTTGCTCATGGCCGAATTTCACGGCGCCAAGCATCTCGGCTTCGGACAGTTCGTAGGCTTCCGATTCCACCATCATGACGGCGTTCTTGGTGCCCGCGACAACCAGGTCGAGGCGCTGCTCGGGGTTGTTGCGCAGACCGGTCATGTCGTCGACCGACGGGTTCAGCACGTATTCGCCATCGACGAAGCCCACGCGGGCGGCGCCGATCGGGCCCATGAACGGCACACCCGAAACGGTCAGCGCGGCCGAAGCGGCGATCATCGCGACCATGTCGGGGTCGTTCACGAGGTCATGGCTCAGCACGGTGCACATCACGAGCACTTCGTGCTTGAAGCCCGGAACGAAGAGCGGGCGGATCGGACGGTCGATCAGGCGCGCGGTCAGCGTTTCCTTCTCGGTCGGGCGCGCCTCGCGCTTGAAGAAGCCGCCGGGCACCTTGCCCGCGGCATAGTATTTTTCCTGGTAGTGGACGGTGAGCGGGAAGAAGTCCTGCCCCGGCTTCGCCTCCTTGGCGAAGGTCACGTTGGCCATGACGCTGGTCTCGCCCAGCGTGGCGATGACCGAGCCGTCGGCCTGTCGGGCAACCTTGCCCGTTTCCAGTGTCAGGGTTTCATCCCCCCACTGCATCGATTTCTTCGTAACGTTAAACATCTAGCGTATCCTGTCTGGGAGCACTCCCGGGCGTTCCCGGGTCTCCCGTTTGCATGGCGGCCCCATTGCCGCCGACCCCTTCATCATTTCATGCGCCGGGGTCAGAGCGTCACGTCTCAGATGGGGCGCCCATAGCGCAGTTTGGGCGATTTGAAAAGGAGAATGCAGCCTTTGAGGAGCTGGATGCTCCTCCTGAGCGCAACGTTGGCCAACATGGGCGATGCCATCTTGCCACGGCGAACCGGTGCGCCCGCGAAAGCCCTTTACAGTCGGAGTCGCCCGAGCGACATTTCCGACGAGGCAGACAAGGACAAGAATAATGGCCGGCATAAGAACCAAGGTTTTCGGTAACATACCGGTGCAAAAGGGCGTCGCGATATTGCCGAAGGGGCCTGGCCTCGTTGGTCCGACCGAAATCGATCTGGACGATCTTCCCGATTATGCGGCCCATCTTGGACAGCTTGGTGCGTTTCTGGACAGGCTCCCTTCGCATCTCGAGACGGCGCGCAATCGGTTCATCGAGGACTACAAGGAGATCGGCGGGGTTATTCCCGAGTGGCTCGAGGATGAGGCCCCGAAAATCTATGCGGAGCTTTTCCCCGAAACGCCTGACCCGCGGCAGGTGACACCTGAACAACTCTGGTCGACCCTGAACATCCATCGCATTTGGGTGTCCGCCGGCCCGCTGGTCACGCTCGACCTCGGGATCGGAGAGTCGGGCAGCGATCACATGAATTACCTGATCGATTATTTCTTGGCCGCCTATTTCCACCTCGATGGCAAGCTGATCGAGCTCAGTCTGGAAAGCTGAAAGTTTCCTGCCCGAAAACGAATATCAGGGCGGTAGACGTTTCGCCTCTCGTGCGTCATCATCCATCCGTTTTGTATGGGTTTTCCGGTCCAGGGAGTTTGGCGCATTCCGAGGAGACAGAGTTCTTGAACAGAATAGAAACCAAGGTGTTTGGCGAAATCACCCTAGACAACGGCTCGGGACTTGTTCCGAAAGGGCCCGGATTGGTCCGCCCGACCGAAATCGATCTTGCAGACTTTTCCGATGAAGCGGCTGACAGTGATGCTCTTGCCGCGTTTTTGGATCAGCTTCCAAGTCATATGGAAACCGCGCGCAAACGATTCATTGAAGACTACGAAGAGATTGCTGGTTACATTCCCGAGTGGCTGCACGACGAAGCCAATGAAATCTATGTCGATCTTTTCCCCGACACTCCCGACCCAAAGCAGATAACAGCAGAGCAACTCTGGGCGCGCCTCAACGTGTGCCGAATGTGGGCGTCCGAGGGGCCAAGCCTAACAATCGACATGCAGTTTGGCGAATGGGGAGCGGACGAAATGGACTACATCATGGCGGCCTATTTTGAATTGGACGGCACGCTGACGGATCTCAGCCTGGAAAGCTGACGGTTGGGCTGGCCTCGATCCGACGAATGAGGCAGCCCGACTATTCCAGCGGCCCGGTCTGCCAGAGCCGGACCTTCATCCCACCATGAGCGACAAAGGGGCCGGGCGCCTGAAAGGGCAGTCCCGTGACCTTGGCCAACCCCGCATCGGTGGTGATGAGCCCCACGCGCCAACCCTGAAACCGGCTGCGCATCGCCTCCCCAAACTGTCCGTAGACGGCGTAGAGCGGCCCCTTCTTGCCGATCCGTCCGCCATAGGGCGGGTTCACGATGACAAGGCCGGGCGGGCCGCCGGGGGGCGCGGCCTCGGTCACCGGCTTGCAGGAGAACCCTGTGATCGCGGCGACGCCTGCGCGTTCGGCATTCTCCTCGCTCATGCGGATCGCCCCGGCATCGCGGTCCGAGCCATGGAAGCGAAGTTCGGTTTGCCGGGCTGGTTGTGACTGCCGCATCTTGCCCCAGGTCTCGGGGTCGAAACTTGCCAGTTCCTCGAAGGCGAAGCTGCGGCTGCGCCCGGGCAGCAAACCCATCGCGATCTCGGCCGCCTCGATCACGAAAGTACCCGAGCCGCACATCGGGTCATGGACCGGTTCGGTCCCGTCATAGCCGCAGGTGCGCAGGAACATCGCGGCCATGGTCTCGCGCATGGGGGCCTTGTTCACCGCCTGCTTGTGGCCGCGCTTGTGGAGCGAGGCCCCGGTAGTATCGACGCTGAGCGTGCAGAGGTCGTCGTCGATCCGCGCCTTGATCGTGATCGGCGCGGTTTCGGAGATTTCGACGCCGACAGTCTCGCGCAGGGCGCGTTCGATCCGCTGAGTGGCGGCGCCCGCGTGGTAGATGCGGGATTTTCGGCAGGTGGCCTCGACCTTGACCGGCACATCCGGGCGCAGCACCGAGGTCCAGTCAACCTTGCGTGCCCGCTTGTCGAGCTGCGCCAGGTGCATGGCCCGAAACTCGGCCACCCGCGCCAGCACCCGCGTCGCCCCGCGCAGGGTCAGGTTGGCGCGCCAGACCTCGGGCCAGCCACCGCGCAGCGTCACGCCGCCCGGTTGAAGGGCCACGCCTTCGAATTCGGCCTCCCGCGCCTCGTCGGCGAGGGGGGCATCCAGCCCGGGCGTGGCCACAAGAAAGATGTCGAAGCTGTCGGTCATGAAACCCGTGCCATGAAACAAGAACGCCCGCTCAGGAAGAGCGGGCGTCCGGAAAACTCAGAGATGCGGCCGGATCAGCGGCGCAGGCCGAGACGCTCGATCAGCGACTGGTAGCGCGCGACGTCCTTGGCCTTCACGTAGTCCAGCAGTTTCCGGCGCTGGGCGACGAGCTTCAGAAGGCCACGACGGGAGTGGTTGTCCTTCTTGTGGGTCTTGAAGTGCTCGGTCAGCGTCGCGATGCGGCTGGAGAGGATCGCAACCTGGACTTCCGGCGAACCGGTGTCGCCGTCCTTGGTGCCGAAATCCTTGATGACTTTCTGCTTTTCTTCAGCGGTAATCGACATCGGGGTCTCCTGTTTCAAAGGGTTGAGGCGCAAGCCGGGATGTCGTCCAGCAGGGCCCATGGAGGGTGTCTGACCGACCGAGGCCGGGCAGATGCGCGCGTATAGGGGAAATGCGCGCGGAAGAAAAGCATTGAATCGCGGGCCGGGCCGCGGGTCAGTTGCCGAAGAAGGGCAGGAAAGTGTCCAGCACAGCTTGCGGGTTTTCCTCCGCCAGGAAATGGCCACTGGGGCACATCGCGACGGTGACATCGTCGGCCCAGCGTCTCCAGGCGGTCTCGGGGTCGCCCGCCCGCGCGGGAAAGCCGCCGTCGCCGCAGAGCACGTGGACAGGCGCGGTGATCTTGCGACCGGCGGCCAGGTCGGCCTCGTCATGGTCGCGATCCGGCCCATAGCCTGCCCGGTAATCCGCGCACATCGCCGTGCAATGGGCCGGGTCCGCCATCTGCCGCCGATAGTCCGCCAGCGCGTCGGGGGCAAAGGCGTCCAGCGTCTTGTCCTTGCTCCATTTCGTCAGGATCCAGTCGGCATAGAATTCCGGATCGCTGCCGATCATCCGCTCGGGCATCGGTGCGGGTTGGGCGAGGAAGGTCCAGTGATAGGCCGAGAAGCCCAAGCTGTGACCCCAGTTCTGCCAGTAGTCGGCAGTGGGCAGAATCTCCAGTAGCCCAAGCCGGTGGATGCGCTCCGGGTGGTCCAGTGCCAGCCGGTAACTTACCCGTGCACCCCGGTCGTGTCCAAGGACCGAGGCCCTGTCCCAACCGAAATGATCCATCAGCCCGACGATGTCGCGGGCCATTTCGCGCTTGGAATAGGTCAGGTGCTCGGGGTCGTCGGTAGGCGCATCGCTGTCCCCGTAACCACGCAGGTCCGGGGCGATCACGTGGAAGTGCCGCGCGAATTCCGGCGCTGTCCGGGCCCAGCACATATGGGTCTGCGGAAAGCCATGCAGCAGGATCAACGGTGGCCCCTCGCCGCCTTCCTGAACGGCGAGATTCACGCCGTTTGCCTTGATCATTCGCGTCTCGAACCCGGGGAGACTGGCCATATCGAATCTCCGATATTGGGCGCTTAACGCGCCATTAATCAATAATTCTCAATAGTTTATGCGGTTAGTGCCGAGGGAATCAATGCTAGATATCGCGTCAGGGGCGTTTCGAGGGAGGCCCGCAATGTTGAACGCTCTCCTACTGTTGGGGCTGTTGCCAGTCGCCGCGTCTATTATCGATGGGGATGATGATGAGCCGACAGTCGAAATTGATGACGGCGATCTGGGCGATACGGATTGGTCCGGTGAAGGCGGGCTTGCGGAAATGCTCGCCGGGGGTGAAGACTACCAGGTCTCCGGCGCCCCGGGCGTCAGCGTGTTCGACGGGTTCAAGCCGGGTGTCGACCTGGTGAAAATCAACATGCGCGGCGTGGCGGATGAGTTCGATATCGAATGCGAGAGCGATATCGACGGCGGCGGTGCCTGCCTGCATATCGAGACATATCGCGGCATCTCGACCTTCTACTTCCCCGAGTTGGAGGAGGTGCCTGTCGACGATATCGCCATGAAGATGAGCCACCCGGTCACCGGCAAGAGCGGGACATTCCTATTGTCGGACCTGCTGCCGGAGGCGACCGGGGACGAGGCAGAGGAAAATCTGTTCGATGATGATTTCCTGGCCGAGTTGAACGGTGACGCGCCAGAGCCTGTCTCGCCCGGACCGTCGCTGTCGCCGGTGCTATCAGATGATGGGCCCGCGGTTCTTGGGGGCGATGGTCCGGGGCTTGCTCCCGACCTTGCGGATGAGCCACCGGCTCCAGCGCGAGAGGCTGTCCCGGGTCTGCGCCCGGTGCTTGCGGATGAGGGACCCAGCCCGACCGAAGAAGAAGATTTCACGCCGATCCTGATGGATGACGCCGATCCCGAGGCCGGAGAGGCCTTTGACGTCATGTCCGACGGCTCCAGCGGCATTGCGGAGTTTCCGAATTTCCGGCCAGGGGTGGATGGCGTCCATATCGGCATCGATTCAGACCCGCCCCCGGATATCTGGGTCGGCCCGTCTGCGAATGGTGCAGATGGTGAGGTGCGATTCGATGGGAAACTCGTGGCCCTTTTGCGCGGCGCGCCCGAGGCCAGCATGGAGGATATCTTCGTGAAGTTCAGCTGACCCTTGGGGTCAGGCGAGCCAGGGTTCCGGCTGTTGCGCGTAGCCAATGTAGAGCGGATGCTTGGGGTGCCCCGCCTTGCTTAAACCCAGATGAAAAAGCGGCCGTCTGGTCGCGCGGAGCAGGCGTTCCACCTCGGGGCCGCGGTTCAGATGCGCCCCATGGGTGCCCCAGGCGCAGATGACCTGGTCGGCCCAGCCTGCGAACTCGGTGATCGCGGCGTCATTGCCCGGCCCGACCGGGTCGGCGACCGCGCGCATCTTGCGCGGGTCGGTGTCACGCCAGGCGAAGATATTGGTCACGCAGAAGGCGCCGAATCCCAGCGTCCGCGCCCGCCTTTCGCAGCGTTCCACGGTGGGGTCGTTCTGCACCTCGGTCGCGGTGGAGGGGTTCAGCATCACGAAAAGCGCGCGCTTCCCGTCCGCGTCCCAGGTGCGGGTCAGGGAGTAGCGATACCGTTCGCAGGGGGAATATACCGCGACCGAGGCCGCATCGCCCTTCTGATGATGGCGCGTGATCATGGGATGATTTTCACCGCTCTCGCCCCCGGGCGCAAGGCCGACCGGTGATCAGGCCGAGGTGTTGAATACACGGTTCGGATGCAATTCTCCCGATCGGTAGATCCCCACCGCGACCGCGTGACCCTGGTAGGAGGCCCAAGCCTCGTCGCCGTATTCGGCCTCGGATGAGATCACCATGCCGGGATTGCCATTGCGCAGGCGCGCCGCGCCTTCGGGCGTGGCCTTGACCTCGGGCAGGTCCGCCAACCCTTCTTCGAGGGGGCGCAGGTAGCTATCCAGCTCCTCGGTTCGGGCCAGTTCGTCTATCCGCTCCAGGCCGATGCCATCCTCGGCTTCGAACGGGCCGGACCAGACACGGCGCAGGGTAAGAACATGGCCCAGGCAGCCCAGCGCCTCGCCCAGGTCGCGGGCGATGGAACGCACGTAGCCGCCTTTGCCACAGACCATCTCAAGTTCAACATGGTCGGCATCGGGGCGGCTCACCATCTCGAGGCTTTCGACGTAAAGCGGGCGCGCGGCGATCTCGAACTCCTCGTCGTCGCGGGCCAGCGCATAGGCGCGCTCGCCGTCGATCTTCACGGCCGAGAACTTGGGCGGCACTTGCATGATATCGCCAACGAACCGGGGCAGGGCGGCGCGGATCTCGTCATCGCTGGGGCGCATGTCGCTTTCGCCGATCACCTCGCCTTCGGCGTCATCGGTGTTGGTGGCCTGCCCCAGCCGCACGGTGAAGCGATAAGCCTTCAGCGCGTCGGTGATGAACGGCACGGTTTTGGTCGCCTCGCCCAGCGCCACCGCCAACACGCCGGTCGCGGCCGGGTCGAGGGTGCCCGCATGGCCGGCCTTCTTCGCGTCGAAGGCCCAGCGCACCTTGTTGACCACGGATGTCGAGGTGATCCCGGCGGGCTTGTCGACGACCAGCCAACCCGAGATGTCGCGCCCCTTGCGCTTGCGTCCCATTATTCTTCCTCGTCGCTCTCCAGGTCGCGGCGCACCGTGTCCTGCGAGAACAGGCGGCGCGTCTCGTCCATCTGGTCGAAGGTCTCGTCGATGGCAAAGCGGATCTCTGGAGCGAATTTCAACGTTACGGCCTTGCCCACGGCGCGGCGCAGCTCGCTGCGGTTGCGGCGCAGAGCGGAAAGCGCGGCCTCGGGATCCTTGCCGCCGAGCGGCAGAACATAGGCGGTTGCGATCTTGAGGTCGGGGGAGGTGCGCACCTCGCCCACGGTGATCGACATGCGGTTCAGTTCGGGGTCGTGGATCTCGCCCCGGTTCAGCACATCCGCCAGGGTACGGCGAATGAGTTCGCCGACGCGAAGCTGGCGCTGCGAGGGGCCCGCGGCCCGGTTATGATGGGTCTTTGCCATGGCGGCTCAGATACGCCTTGCGGCGCGCTGCTGCAACCGGGGCTTTGCAGTCCGCGACACAGGGGCTAAACGGGGACGAATGCAATCAGAGGGACAGGCAATGAGCGAGCTTCCGGGAATCGTGGTCACCGGCGCCTCGGGGCGCATGGGGCAGATGCTGATCCGCACGGTGCTCGACTCGGACAAGGCGCGGATCGTGGGTGCCGTGGAGCGGCCCGGCCACGATTGGGTCGGCCGTGACCTGGGCGAGGCAATGGGCGGGGCGGCGCTGGGCGTCACCGTGACCGACGAACCACTGGAAGCCTTTGCCAAGGCGCAAGCCATCCTGGATTTCACCGCGCCGGTGGCGACCGTGGAATTCGCCGCGCTGGCCGCACAGGCGCGCGCGGTCCACGTGATCGGCACGACGGGCCTGACCGCCGAGGACCTGAAGAAGATCAACGCGGCGGCGCGCCACGCGGTCGTGGTTCGCGCGGGAAACATGAGCCTGGGGGTCAACCTTCTGGTCAAGCTCACCCGCATGGTGGCCGCGGCGCTGGACGAGGATTTCGACATTGAAGTGATCGAGGCCCATCACAACAAGAAGGTCGACGCGCCTTCGGGCACCGCTTTGATGCTGGGCGAAGCCGCCGCCGAGGGGCGTGGGGTCAGCCTTGATGACGTGTCCGACCGGGGCCGCGATGGCATCACCGGGGCGCGTAAGCGGGGCGACATCGGCTTCACCGCGATCCGGGGCGGCGACATCGTCGGAGAGCATGACGTGATGTTCGCCGGTCCCGGAGAGCGCATCATCCTGCGTCACGTGGCCAGCGACCGGGCGCTTTTCGCCAAGGGCGCGCTGAAAGCGGCGCTCTGGGGGCAGGACAAGAAGCCCGGCGAATACGACATGCTGGATGTTCTCGGCCTGAATTGATCCGATGCGGCGGGTGCCGCGTATTCCCTCTGTTCAGACTTCGAACGGAGATTTGGATCATGCAGCCAATTATCACGGTGGCCCTGCTCGCGGGCCTTTCCCTGGCCAGCCCGGTTTGGGCCGAGGAATTCGAGAAGATCGATGACCGATCGGAATTCGTGGAACTTGTCGATGGCAAGTCCCTGGCGCGTTTCGGGATCACGCTGGACGTGAGGCCGGATGGCCGGATCGTGGGGCGTGCTTTTGGCACGGATGTCTCCGGGGCGTGGCGCTGGGATGGCGGATATTTCTGCCGTGACCTATTCTGGGGGAAGCAGGACCTGGGCCCGAATTGCCAGGAAGTGCGCCTGAACGGCGACACGCTGCGCTTCATCTCGGACCAAGGTACCGGGCAGTTCGCCGACCTGCGCCTGGAATAGCGGGTCAGAAGTCGACCGCGATTCCCTTCTTTTCCCAATCGCCGTAGCGGACCGGCTCCGGCCCCTTTCGGCCGCCGAGTTCCACCGGCAGGTCAAGCTCTTTTGCCTTCCGGCGACGCTCCTCAGCCTCGGCCAGGGCGCGCTGCGCGGCGGGGGGCAGGTCGGGGCGATCGGTCTCGGGTGTGTCGGCCATTCTCGGGGCTCCTTGTTCGGGGCGTGCCTTTGATATACGCCTCCGCCGATCCGGAGCAACCGTCACGAGGACCAGAACCATGACAACGCCGGGGCTGGCCCCACGCCGCGCGGCGGTCGAGATGATCCGCCTTGTGCTTGAAGACGGGCGCCTGCTGTCCGAAATCCTGCCGTCGCGCACGTCTCGGCTCGACCCTGCCGACCGTGCCCGGGCGCAGCGGTTGGCAGTAACCACCCTGCGCTGGATGGACCGCGCCGACCGGGTTCTTGGCCCCTATCTGAAGAAACGCCCCGACCCCTGGACCATGGCGGTGTTGCGGCTTGCCGTGGTCGAGATCTGCCTGGGCGGTCAGGCGGGGCACGGCGTGGTCAACGCAGCGGTGGAACTGGCGCAGCAGGATCACAAGGGCAAACACATGTCGGGCCTGGTGAACGCGGTCCTGCGCCAGGTCGCCGAAACCGGACCCGAAGGGTGGGACAAGCTTCCCCTGCCGCGCCTGCCGAAATGGCTGCGCAAACCGCTGATCGCGGATTTCGGCAAAGCCGTCGTTGAGGCGATGGAGGCCGCCCATGCGGCGGGCGCCCAGCTGGATCTGACGCCCAAGGACGGGGATGCAGACACGCTGGCCGCAAGGGTGGGCGGCGTGGTTCTGCCGACCGGAAGTGTCCGACTCAAGGATGCGGGACAGGTTTCGACCTTGCCGGGCTACGAGGCCGGGGACTGGTGGGTGCAGGACGCCGCCGCCGCGCTTCCGGCACGGGTGTTGAACCCGCAACCGGGGGAGTCGGTGCTGGACCTCTGCGCCGCGCCGGGCGGCAAGACCCTGCAACTGGCCGCCGCCGGGGCCGAGGTCACGGCGCTCGATATCTCGGAAAGCAGGATGGAGCGGGTGCGCGAAAACCTTGGGCGCACGGGGCTCGAGGCCCGCACCGAGGTGGCCGATGCGCTGGAATGGGAGGGCGGGCCTTATGACGCGGTTCTGCTCGACGCGCCTTGTTCGGCGACCGGCACGATCCGGCGGCACCCGGATCTGCCATATGCCAAGGACGGATCCGACTTCCCGTCGCTTTTCGAATTGCAGGAATACCTTATCGACCGGGCGCTGGCCCTGCTCAAGCCCGGCGGGCGGCTGGTCTATTGCACCTGTTCGCTTCTCATTGATGAGGGCGAGGAACAGGTGCGCGATGCGCTGGAACGGCATCCGGAGCTGACCCTCTCGCCCGACGATCTGAAACTGCCCGGCGTGGACCCCGAGTGGATCGACCCGGCGACGGGACTGCGGCTGCGCCCCGATTACTGGCCCGATCTTGGCGGGATGGATGGCTTTTTCATCGCGGTTTTCCGCAAGCCCGCCTGAGGCTTGGATTCGCCGATGACAGACCGGGGTTGCCTGCCTATGATGCTGCAAAACAAGACCCGAAAATAGAAGGCGAGGCATAGCAGGTCGTGGCCCTGGAAGAAAACTGGTCGGCGCGGAAGGCGCGTTTCATGAACCGCGTGCAGGCGCGGCTCTCGGCCTTGTCGCGCCCGGCCAAGGCCTTCGAATCACAGCCCGAGCCGCGCACCATCGGGATGATGGCGCGGGGACGGCAGTTGAAGGCCGGGAATTTCCAGTTCGCCGGAGAGCTTGTCGAAGCGCCAGATACCTCGATCTGGGATATCGAGTCGCCCAGCCCTTCCTTCACGGCAGACCTGCACGGGTTCGCCTGGCTGGATGACCTTGCTGCATTCGGCGATACCGCCGCCTGCAAGCTGGCGCAGGACTGGACGTTCGAGTGGATCGAGCGGTTCGGGTCCGGCAAGGGCGACGGCTGGAGCCCCGACATGACCGGGCGCCGCCTGATCCGATGGATCAACCATGCGGTGCTCTTGCTCAATGGACGGACCCCGAAAGAATCACGAGCCTATTTCCGCGTTCTGGGTCGGCAGACGCGGTTCCTCGCGCGGCGCTGGCCGGCCTCGGCCCATGGGTTGCCGAGGTTCGAGGCCCTCACCGGTCTGATTTACGCAGGTCTGGCGCTGGAAGGCATGGCCCGGCACGTGGACAAGGCGATCGAGGCGTTGGGCAAGGAATGTTCCGACCGGATCGACGCGGAAGGTGGCATCCGCACTCGCAACCCGGAGGAACTGCTCGAGGTTCTCACCCTTCTGACCTGGGCCACATCCGCCCTGTCCGAAGCGGGCCGCAAGGCCCCGAGCGATATTCTCGACGCGATCGAGCGGATTGCGCCGACCCTGCGTGCACTGCGCCACACGGACGGCGGGCTTGCCCGGTTCCACGGCGGCGGGCGCGGGCAGGAAGGGTGGCTGGAGATGGCGCTGGCCTCGGCCGGGGTCCGGTCCGGAACGCCGGAGCGGCTGGCGATGGGGTTTGCCCGGATCGCCTCGGGCCGGACGTCGCTCATCATGGACGCGGCCCCGCCCCCCAGCGGCGCGGCCTCCTACGAGGCCCATGCCTCGACCCTTGCCTTCGAACTGACCTCCGGGCGGCGCCCGGTGATCGTCAACTGCGGCTCGGGCGCCAGTTTCGGAGAGGACTGGCGGCGCGCCGGGCGGGCGACGCCCTCGCACTCGACGCTGGGGCTCGAGGGGTATTCCTCGTCCCGTTTCTCGGCGAAGGGGCATGTGCAGGGGTTGGCCCGGGAATCGCTGGAAGATGTGCCGCGGGATGTGCGGGTCGAGCGGGGGACGGGCGAGGAAGGCCCCTTCGTGATCGCGGGCCATGATGGCTACGTGGTCACCCACGGCCTGACCCATGTGCGGCGGCTTGAGATGTCGCTGGATGGGCGCGGGATCAGTGGCGAGGATACTCTGGCCGCGATCAAGGACCTGCACCGGCGCCAGTTGGACGAGGCCCTGAGCATGGCCAAGCTCAAGGGCGTCGTCTTCACGATCCGGTTTCACATGCACCCCGACGTGAAAGCCTCGCTTGATCTGGGTGGCAGCGCGGTTTCCATGACGCTTCGCAGCGGCGAGGTCTGGGTCTTCCGCCATGACAGCGCCGCCCGAATGACGCTGGAACCCAGCGTTTATCTTGAAAAAGGGCGCCTGAAGCCCCGTGCGACGAAACAGGTGGTTCTATCCGGCGCCGCGATGGATTATGCGACCCGCGTCCGCTGGTCTCTGACCAAGGCGCAGGAGACGCCGAACTTCGTTCGCGATCTTGAGCCCGCAGAGGAACTGGCGGCGTTCAACTGAAATTATCCAGGGCCGCACAATGACTGATCTGCACCCCGTCCGCCGCGCTTTGCTTTCCGTTTCCGACAAGACCGGCCTTATAGAGCTTGGCCAGGCGCTGTCCGGCATGGGCGTCGAACTGCTCTCGACCGGGGGCACCGCCAAGGCCCTGCGCGAGGCCGGGCTTGAGGTAAAGGACGTGGCCGAGGTGACCGGCTTCCCGGAAATGATGGACGGGCGCGTGAAGACGCTGCATCCGATGGTCCATGGCGGCCTGCTGGCCCTGCGCGACAATGCCGAGCACAAGGCCGCGATGGACGAACACGGGATCGGCGCGATCGACCTTCTTGTGGTGAACCTCTACCCGTTCGAGGCCACGGTGGCGAAGGGCGCGGGTTATGACGAGTGCATCGAGAATATCGACATCGGCGGCCCGGCCATGATCCGCGCGGCGGCGAAGAACCATGCCTTCGTGAATGTGGTTGTGGACGTTGAGGATTACGACGCGCTGCTGGAGGAACTGAAGGCGAACGGCGGCCAGACCGGCCTGAAATTCCGCCAGACGCTGGCGCAGCGCGCCTATGCCCGCACCGGTGCCTATGACGCCGCGGTCTCGAGCTGGATGGCGGGTGCCATCGGCGAACCCGCGCCGCGCCGCCGGGCCTTCGCGGGCACGCTCGCGCAGACCCTGCGCTATGGCGAGAACCCGCACCAGCAGGCGGCCTTCTATACCGATGGTTCGGACCGGCCCGGCGTTGCCACCGCCCAGCAGCACCAGGGCAAGGAGCTCAGCTACAACAACATCAACGACACCGACGCGGCCTTCGAGCTGGTCTCGGAATTCCTGCCCACCGACGGCCCGGCCTGTGCGATCATCAAGCATGCCAACCCCTGCGGCGTGGCCCGTGGCGCGACCCTCGCCGAGGCCTATGGCAAGGCCTATGACTGCGACCGCACTTCGGCCTTCGGCGGGATCGTGGCGCTGAACCAGGTGCTGGACGCCGAGACCGCGAAAGCGATCACCGAGATCTTCACCGAGGTGGTCATCGCCCCGGGCGCGGACGAGGCCGCGAAGGAGATCTTCGCCGCCAAGAAGAACCTGCGGCTTCTGACCACCGAGGGCCTTGCCGATGCCGGTGCCGTTGGCCTCATGGTCAAGCAGGTCTCGGGCGGGTTCCTGGTGCAGGACAAGGACAACGGCCGGATCACCGCCGCCGATCTGAAGGTCGTCACCGACCGCGCGCCGAGCGAGGCAGAACTGGCTGACCTCCTGTTCGCCTGGACCGTGGCCAAGCACGTGAAGTCGAATGCCATCGTCTATGCCAAGGGCGGCGCCACCGTGGGCATCGGCGCGGGCCAGATGAGCCGCGTGGACAGCACCCGGATCGCGGCACGAAAATCGGGCGACATGGCCGAGGTTCTGGGCCTGGGTGAGCCGACCGTGAAAGGCTCGGTCGTGGCTTCGGATGCCTTCTTCCCCTTCCCCGACGGCCTGCTGACCGCCGCCGAGGCGGGCGCGACGGCGGTGATCCAGCCCGGCGGTTCGGTGCGGGATGACGAGGTGATCAAGGCCGCGAACGAGGCGGGGCTTGCCATGGTCTTCACCGGCATGCGCCATTTCCGGCACTGAGGAGGGATGATGCGGCGGCTTTCCTGGACAGCGGCGATCATTTTCGCGCTTGATCAGCTCAGTAAGTGGATCGTGGTTCACCTGATGGACCTCAAGACCCTTGCCGTGATCGAGGTTCTGCCGCCGTATCTGACCTTCCACATGGCCTGGAACCGGGGGGTCAATTTCGGCCTTTTCGGGAGCGGATCGGATATCACCCGCTGGTTCCTGATCGCCCTTGCGCTGGCGATCTCGGCCTGGGTGGTCTGGTGGGTCAGGCAGGATGGCGGCGGCAAGATCGTCGAGATCTCGGCCGGGTTTCTGGTCGGCGGTGCGCTGGGCAACGTGATCGACCGGGTGCTTTATGGCGCGGTGGCGGATTTCCTGAACATGTCCTGCTGCGGGGTCGAAAACCCGTTTTCCTTCAACGTGGCGGACATCGCGATTTTTATCGGCGCGTTCGGGCTGATGATCTTTGCCGGGCGCGGCAAGAGCGCGTGACCTCCGCGCGGCAATCGGTTATTCAGGCTCGGATATTCGACGGGGGAATTTTCCGGATGCTCACGCGGCGCTTCAGCCACATTACGATTCTTCTGGTGGCAGGGCTTCTGGCCGGCTGTGCCAAGAAGGACGAAGCGCCACGGCTGAACAACCTGGCCGCCAACCAGACCAGCCCGGACGAATTCCTTGTTCTGCCGACGAAACCGCTGGAAATGCCCGGTGACTACGCGGCGCTTCCGTCGCCCACGCCGGGGGGTGACAATCTTGCCGATCCGACCCCGCACGAGGATGCGGTCGCCGCTTTGGGTGGTAACCCCGACGCGCTGGACCGGCGCGGCATCCCGGCGGCAGATGGGGCGCTTTTGGCGCAGGTCACACGCTACGGAAAGGCAGAGGACATCCGCGAAACTCTGGCTGCCGAGGATCTGGAGTTTCGCCGCGGCAAGCGGGGACGACTTCTGGAGCGGATGTTCAACGTGAACGTCTATTTGAAGGCCTATCGCGATTATCTTCTGGATCCCTACGCCGAGCTTGAACGGTTTCGCCGTCTGGGCGTTCGAACGCCGACCGCGCCACCGCCAGATACCCAGTGACCTCACAACTGCGTATGTCCCGCTTGAACCTGCGCCAAGGCGGCGTAGCTTGACCGCAGGATTGAAAGGGAACGTCTCATGCGTCTGATCGCGATTTTCTGTCTTGCCCTGGTTGCCGCGCTGCCCGCCCGGGCCGAGAAGGGCGTCACCGCCTTCACCTTGGAAAACGGGCTCGAGGTTGTCGTGCTCGAGGATCATCGCGCGCCGGTGGTGGTGCACATGGTCTGGTATCGCACCGGCTCGGCGGATGAGAAACCCGGCGTTTCGGGCGTGGCGCATTACCTCGAACATTTGCTGTTTCGAGGCACGGACGACCTTGAGGACGGGGAGTTCTCACGCGTGGTTGCCGCCAATGGCGGCACGGACAACGCGTTCACCTCGTTCGATTTCACCGGCTATTTCCAGCGCGTCGCCGCCGACCGGCTGGGCCTGATGATGGAGATGGAAGCCGACCGGATGCGCGACCTTCAGCTTTCCGAAGAGGATGTTCTGATCGAACGCCAGGTGATCCTGGAAGAGCGCAACACCCGGGTTGAAAACGACCCCGGCGCGCTGTTTTCCGAGCAGCTCCGCGCGGCGTTGTTCCTCAACCACCCCTATGGCCGCCCGATCATCGGCTGGAAGCATGAAGCCGAGGCGCTGACGCTGGAAGACGCGCTCGATCACTACCGAACCTTCTACGCCCCCAACAACGCCATCGTGATCGTGGCAGGCGACGTGACCCCGGAAGAGGTCCGCAAACTGGCCGAAACCCACTACGGGCCGCTGGACCCTACCCCCGACCTGCCCGAACGCGCGCGTCCGCAGGAGCCGCCGCAACTGGCCGAACGTCGCCTGACCTATTCGGACCCGCGCGTCGCGCAGCCCTATGTCGTGCGCAGCTACCTCGCGCCCGAGCGTGACCCGGGCGCGCAGGAAAAGGCCGCCGCCCTGAAGATGCTGGCAGAGCTTTTGGGTGGCTCCGGTGCAACCTCGGTTCTTGGTCGCAAGCTTCAGTTCGAAAGCCAGGTCGCGATCCACGCTGGGGCTGCTTATGACGCTACCTCTTATGACGATTCCAGCTTCACAGTCTTCGTGGTGCCCGCGCAGGGCGTTCCGCTTGAGGACGCCGAGGCTGCGATGGACCGGGCCTTGGCCGAGTTCATCGAGGAAGGCGTCGACCCCGAGCAGTTCGAGCGTATCAAGATGCAGCTGCGCGCGGCCCGCATCTATGCCGAGGACAGCGCCCAGAGTCGCGCCCGCCGCTATGGTGGGGCGCTCACCTCGGGGCTGACCCTGGCAGATATCGAGGCCTGGCCCGACATCCTGCAAGCCGTGACCGAGGACGAGGTCATCGCCGCCGCGCAGGAGGTTCTGGTGAAACGCAACGCCGTCACCGGTTGGCTGACCGGCGTCGAAGAAGAAACCGCGGAGGTGCAGCAATGATCCGTTTTCTTGCCATAGCCGCCCTGTCGCTTTTCTCCGCGATCCCGGCCCGCGCTGCCGTCGACATCCAGGAAGTCACCTCGCCCGGCGGGATCACCGCCTGGCTGGTCGAGGAACCCTCGATCCCCTTCGTGGCGCTGGAAATCCGGTTCCGGGGCGGTACCGCGCTCGACGCCCCGGGCAAACGTGGCGCGATAAACATGATGACCGCGCTGCTGGAAGAGGGTGCTGGCGAGTTGGACTCGCGCGCCTTCGCGGCTGCCCGTGACGATTTGGCGGCGCAGTTCAGCTTCGACGTCTATGGCGATGCGCTCTCCGTGTCGGCCCGGATGCTGACCGAGAACCGCGACCAGGCGGTGCAGCTTCTGAAAATCGCGCTGACCGAACCGCGCTTCGATCAGGACGCCATCGAGCGGATCCGGGCGCAGGTCCTGTCGATCATAGGCTCGGACGCCACGGACCCGGGCGCGATTGCCGCGCGGACCTTCTCGGAAATGGCCTTCGGAGATCATCCCTACGGGTCTTCCGGAGATGGCACGCTGGAAAGCGTCGCCGCGCTGACTCGCGACGATCTGGTCAAGGCCAAGGCCCGGGTGATGGCCCGTGACCGGCTATTCGTGTCGGCGGTGGGCGATATCAGCGCCGAGGAACTTGGCGCCCTGCTTGATGAGTTGCTCTCCGACCTTCCCGCGACCGGCGCACCTAATTTACCGCAGGCCGAGTTCAGGCTTGGTGGTGGCGTGACCGTCGTGCCCTTCGACACGCCGCAATCTGCGGTGCGCTTCGGGCACGAGGGGATCGGGCGGGACGACCCGGATTTCTTCGCCGCCTACGTGGTGAACGAGATATTCGGCGGCTACGGCTTCAATTCCCGCCTGATGGAGGAGGTTCGTTCCAAGCGCGGCCTCACCTATGGCATCGGCGCCTATCTCGTGGACAGCGACTATGCCAACCAGTTGGCGGGCAGCTTTTCCACGGTCAACGGCTCGGTGGCCGAAGCGGTGGAGGTGGTGCGCGCGGAATGGGCGCGGATCGCCGAGGACGGTGTCACCGCCGAGGAACTGGACGAGGCGAAAACCTATCTGACCGGGGCCTATCCGCTCAGGTTCGACGGGAATGGCCGGATCGCGGAAATCCTGGTGGGCATGCAGCTCAACGGCGATCCGATCACCTATGTGCAGACGCGCAATGACAAGATTCGCGCCGTCACGCTGGAGCAGGCAAACCGGGTTGCGGCTCGGATCTACGACCCCGAGGCGCTGCATTTCGTGGTGGTCGGACAGCCCGAAGGCCTCGAAACCTCGAACTGATCCCGCTGCAATCGCGCATGGCCGAATCGCGGGCGTTTATGCTAACCCTTGTGGTATGAACGCCCCGGGCCGCAACATAAGCCAGTCTGAGCCTGTCATCCGGCAGCTCGACGATGCCGCGATCAACCGGATCGCGGCCGGTGAGGTCGTGGAACGCCCGGCCTCGGCGGTCAAGGAACTTGTGGAAAACGCACTCGACGCGGGCGCGACCCGGATCGAGGTGGACTATGGCGATGGCGGCAAGACCCTGATCCGCGTCACCGACGACGGCTGCGGCATTGCACCTGGCGATTTACCGTTGGCACTGTCGCGTCACGCCACCTCCAAGATCGACGGTTCCGACCTTCTGGATATCCGCAGCTTCGGCTTCCGGGGTGAGGCTCTACCTTCCCTCGGCGCCGTGGGGCGGCTGACCATCACCTCGCGCGCCAGCGGGCAAGAGGCAGCGTCGCTTGCGGTTTTGGGCGGCAAGATGGGCGAGGTTCGCCCCGCGGCCCTGACCCGCGGCACCGTGGTCGAATTGCGCGACCTTTTCTTCGCCACGCCCGCGCGGCTGAAGTTCCTGCGCACCGACCGGGCCGAGGCCCAGGCGATCGGCGACGTGATCAAGCGCCTCGCCATGGCCGAACCCTTCGTGGGCTTCACCCTGAACGACACCAGCGGCGGTGATCGGCGCACCGTCTTCCGCGCCGACCCCGAAAACGGCGATCTGTTCGACGCGCTGCACGGGCGGCTGTCGCGCGTCCTCGGGGCGGAGTTCGCCGAGAACGCGCTCAGGATCGAGGCCGAGCGCGAGGGGCTGAGGCTCACCGGCTATGCTGCGCTGCCCACCTATTCGCGCGGGACTGCCGTGGCGCAGTACCTGTTCGTCAATGGCCGCCCAGTGCGGGACAAACTTCTGATCGGCGCCCTGCGCGGGGCCTATGCCGATTTCCTCAGCCGAGACCGACACCCGGCGGCGGCGCTGTTCCTCGATTGCGACCCGCAGCGGGTGGATGTGAACGTGCATCCTGCCAAGGCCGAGGTCCGGTTCCGCGAACCCGGTGTGGCGCGCGGGCTGATCGTTTCGGCCCTGCGTCACGCGCTGGCCGAGGCCGGGCATCGCGCCTCGACCACCGTTGCGGGCGCGACCCTGGGCGCCATGCGTCCCGAACCCGCGCCGGGTCCGCGCGTCTATCAGATGGACCGCCCTTCTCAGGCAACCCTCAGCCGCGCTTATGCGGCGCAGGCGCCGGGTTTCGCCGAGATGCCCGTCTATTCGGCCCGGGTCGAGGAGGTGGTGGAGGCCCCCGAGGATACCCCCGCCGATCACCCGCTCGGCGCGGCGCGGGCGCAGGTGCATGAGAATTACATCATCGCTCAGACCCCCGATGGGATCGTCATCGTCGACCAGCACGCGGCCCATGAACGCCTCGTCTATGAAAAGCTCAAACGCCAGATGGCCGAAAACGGCGTCGCCTCGCAGGCGCTGCTGATCCCCGAGGTGGTGGAGATGTCCGACCATGACGCACGGCGTCTGCTGGACCTTGCCGATGACCTCGCGCGCCTTGGCCTTGTCATTGAGCCCTTCGGCGGCGCCATCGCGGTGCGCGAGACCCCGGCGATCCTTGGCCGGGTGGATGCCCGCGCCATGATCCTCGACATCCTCGACGAACTGGCCGAAGAGGACGACAGCCGCAGCCTTCAGGCCCGCATCGAAGCGGTGCTGAGCCGCGTCGCCTGCCACGGCTCGGTCCGTTCGGGCCGGGTGCTGCGCGGCGAGGAGATGAACGCCCTCCTGCGCGAGATGGAGGCAACACCACATTCCGGCCAGTGCAACCACGGCCGGCCCACCTATGTCGAACTCAAGCTGGCCGACATCGAACGGCTCTTCGGGCGCACATGATCCAGATCGGTGACCAGGTATTCGCGTTGGACGACCCGCTGGTTCTGGCCGCTTTGGCCGGTGTCGGCGTGCTGGCGCTGATCCTGATCCTGCTGGTGCTGTCGGTCCGCGCGGCGGGGCGTTCGGCCCGGCTGGCCGAACCGCTGTCGCAGCAGATCGGCATCCTCGGGCAGCGGGTGCAGATGCTTTCGGACGGGCAGCAGCAGCTTGCGGGCGGGCTGACCCATGTCTCCGAGGCCCAGGCGGCAAGCCAGTCCAACATGCTGAAACTGATGGAGGCGCGGCTGGCCGAGGTGGGCCGATCGATGAACGAGAACCTGCAGGGCAGCGCACGGCGCACGGCGCAGTCGCTGGGCGATCTGCAGCAGCGGCTCCAGACCATCGACAAGGCCCAGGCCAATATCGAGAAGCTCTCGGGCGATGTTCTCAGCCTGCAGGACATCCTGTCCAACAAGCAGACCCGCGGCGCTTTCGGGGAAATCCAGCTGACCGATATCGTTTCGAAAGCGCTGCCCTCGGACAGCTACGCGCTGCAGGCGACGCTGTCGAACGGGCGTCGGGCGGATTGCCTGATCCACCTGCCGAACCCGCCGGGGCCGATCGTCATCGACTCGAAATTCCCGCTTGAGGCCTACGAGGCCCTGCGCAATGCCAAGTCCGGGCGCGAATTGACCGAGGCCGCCCGCGCCCTGCGCACCGCCGTGCGCACCCATATCCGCGCCATCTCCGAGCGCTACATCATCGAGGGCGAAACCGCCGACGGGGCGATCCTGTTCCTGCCCTCCGAGGCGGTCTATGCCGAACTGCACGCCAATTTCCCCGAGGTCGTCCGCGACGGGTTCAACGCCCGCGTCTGGATCGTCTCGCCCACCACCTGCATGGCAACGCTCAACACCATGCGCGCGATCCTGAAAGACGCGAGGATGCGCGAACAGGCGGGCGCGATCCGCAAGACCCTGCACCAGCTTCACCGCGACGTGGAGATCGTGCTGGAGCGCGCGGGCAAGCTCGAGACCCATTTCGACCAGGCCCGCCGCGACGTGGAAGGCATCACCACTGCCGCCGAACGCGCGGGCAAACGCGCCGCGAAGCTCGACAATTTCGACTTCGAGGAACTCTCGCCTGAGGACACGGGCGGCGTGGTTCCGCTGGCGCGGCCGGGGGAGAGGTAGGAGGCAGGCGAGCTACCTGCCCTTCGGCGGGGTGCATGTGAGCAGCGGGACCCCCCATGGACCTGCGCTTCCCGTTCGGCGGCGAAACGGTCCACTGGACCGTTTCTTTCTCCGCCTCACGAATGGTTCCAGGCCGAAAGCGGCCTGCACCAGAACTGGATGCGCGACTATGACCCAACCACCGGCCGCTACATCCAGGCCGACCCGCTGGGTCTTGTGGATGGGGCGAGTGTGTATGGGTATGCTTTGCAGAACCCGCTGCGGTATGTGGATCCGAGGGGGGAGTTCGTTTGGTGGGTTCCCTTGGCAGGCTTTGTCGGTGGAGCGGCCGCGAACGGAAGCATTCAGTTTTTTACAAACCTTTACTACGGAAAAATGTCACCGAGCGACGCGTATAAGTGCATTGATATCAAGCCCGTATTCGTCGCGGGGGCGGTAGCTGGTAGCGGTATGGGCATGGTGTCGAATATTTTTAGGAAGAAATTCGCGGAGGCCCTTGGTGGTGGCGCGATTGGCTATCAAGTGAATACTTTCTTTGACGTTATGCCACCCGCCTATATCGATGGTAGTTGTGGCTGTGAGATCCCCGAATTGCCTTGGTGGCTGGATTTAATGATCAAATTGCCTTTTCTCTGATTGTGATGGGGGAACCCTAGCGTGTTTGTCCTACTTTTTGTCGCGTCAATATGTGCTGTTGTTTTCGCATGTACTAGGCAGCGTTCCAATTGGACCGGGTGGCATGTTTTGCCCTATATAATAGCTTTGGCAACCTTAGCGATAAGTTTGGCATCCCGACCGGATGTTGGTTGGTCCTATGCTTGGTCGTTCCCAGTAATCTTACTAATTCATGTATTGACTTGGTTTACTGAGAAATATCGTGACTAGTTTCAAAGTTGAAAGCTGCGGTCAGGCCCCGGCGGCAACCGCATCGCGGAGTTTGACGAGGCGACGGGCGCGCTCATCCGCGAATACGTCTGGCTCGGCCTGATGCCCGTCGCGGTGATCGAGGGCGCGCCGGGGCTTTGGCCCGGCACAACCCATGCCTGCAAGAAGTCCGATGAAATTCCGATGGAATTCAGATTCCCAGGAACGGTTGTGCGATCCGGGGGATGAGGGCGTTGAAGCGCAGCGGGGCGTCGGTGGCGGCGAGGCAGATGCAGTCCTCGCCTTCCTCGGCCACGGGGGTGTGCTCCATGTCTTCGTTGGCCACTTCCACGTCGCCACGGCCGAAGCGGCCTTCCTCGTCGCGGAAGGCGCCTTTGAGGACCATGGTCATCTCGGTTCCGCGGTGGCCGTGATCGGGCATCGCGGTGCCGCCGGGGATCGACAAAAGCCGCACCCGTGCGCCGCTCGCGGTCTTGAGCACCGCCTGGCGGACGCCGCCGCCGACGCGCTTCCATTTCACATCGTCCAGGTCGCCGCCGACGTAGTCGCGCAGCGGGGCCGGGAAGACCGCGTCCTTCATCCGCGCGACGGGTTGGCGGGGTTCGTCCGGGGTTCCGGCGATCCGGGCCAGAACCGCGTCGAGCGAAGCGTCCGAGACATCCGCCACGCCGGTCTCTTCCAGCAGGGCGCCGCCCACCGCGTCATAGCTTTCCAGCCGCGCGCGACACTCGTCGCAGAGCGAAATATGGGTGGCCACCACGAGGCTGAAGGCCTCGGGCAGCGATCCGGCCGAATAGGCCATGATCAGTGCATCGGTCAGGTGGTGCTTGATGCTCATGTCTTTCACCTCATCTCGTGGCGCAGCCGTTCCAGCGCCAGTCGTATCCGGGATTTGATCGTCCCCAGGGGAAGCCCCGTTTCCGCCGCGATCTCGCTATGGCTGAGATCGCCGAAATAGGCCCGTTCGACCAAATCCCGTTGATTTCCGGGCAGCTGCGCCAAGGCCTGGCCCAACCGTTTGCTTTCTTGCTGCAGGGCGATGACGTCTTCCTGGTCCGGCTCGGCCTCGGGGCCCCAGGGAAGATCCTCGGGCTCGGGGCGCCGTTGCTTGCGCAGCGCGTCGATCTTGCGGTTCCGGGCGATGGTAAAGATCCATGTCGCCGCGCTTGCCCGCGTGGGATCGAACAGGTGCGCCTTTCTCCAGATGGTCGTCATGACCTCTTGCATACACTCCTCGGCAAGCGTTTCGCTTGCGCCTGACTTGATCAGGAAAGCCTTCACGCGGGGCGCGAAATGGCGGAACAGTTCGGCGAAAGCCGCCTTGTCCTGGTGCTCGTGCACCCGCCGCAACTTCTCTGCCCAAGGGCTTTCCTGTGGTTTCTCGACGGACACACGCACTCCGGAATCTACTTCGGCATCCAAGGCCGCGCGCAGACCATAGGAAGCCTGTCGGCGGGATGCACCTGATTCCTGAACTGACGCCATTTCCGTCATCATGTTCGTGGTACGGCGGGATTGTCGGGCTGGATCAACCGGATCAACATTTTTTCATGTGATCCGGTTTCGAAGGGCGCGCGTATCAGTTCGAAACAAGGGTTTGCTGGAGAAGAAAAAGAATGCCGTTTGAGAATAGTCGCTCCCTTCCGAAGCGCGTTGCCGTCATTGGCGGTGGGATCTCGGGGCTGGGGGCCGCCAACATGCTCGCACCCGACAACCAGGTCGTCCTGTTCGAGGCGGAATGGCGCCCCGGCGGCCATGCCCGCACCGTGCTTGCCGGAACGTCGGGGCAGACCCCGGTC
This sequence comes from Paracoccaceae bacterium, assembly GCA_014762635.1. Taxonomy (GTDB): domain Bacteria; phylum Pseudomonadota; class Alphaproteobacteria; order Rhodobacterales; family Rhodobacteraceae; genus JABURR01. The sequence continues at coordinate 6,255 of JABURR010000088.1, read as the reverse complement.
GACACGGGCTTCATCGTCTTCAACTTCGAGAACTATCCAAACCTGACGAAGCTTTTCGATCGGCTTGGCGTGCCGCTGATCGAAAGCAACATGAGCTTTTCGGCCTCGCTGGATGGCGGGCGGCTGGAATATGGGTTGCGTGACCTTGATGCGCTGTTTGCGCAGAAGCGCAACGTGCTGCGGCCGCAGTTCCTGCGCATGATCAAGGACGTTCTGACCTTCAACGACAAGGCACTGGAGGCCTCCAGGGACCCTGAATTGACGGTGGGTGGCCTGCTGGAACTTCTGGGCACCGGACCGTGGTTCCGCGACTACTACATCCTTCCGCTAGGTGGCGCGATCTGGTCCACTCCGACGCGCGAGATCCTGGATTTCCCGGCCCGCGCCCTGGTCCAGTTTTTCGAAAACCATGCGTTGCTGAGCCATACCGGACAGCACCAGTGGTACACGGTCCGCGGCGGCTCCATCGAATACGTGCGGCGCCTGACCGCCGCACTCGAAGATGCGGGTGTGGATATCCGGCTTTCGGCCAAGGTCGAGGCCGTGCGTCGGACCGAGACCGGCGTGGAGGTGAAAACCCCTGCGGGCGTTTGGGAGCCCTTCGACGAGGTGGTCTTTGCAACTCATGCCGATGACACGCTTGCCATGTTGTCGGACGCCTCCGAGGTGGAGCGCAAGGCCTTGGCGGCGGTCCGGTACCAGCCGAACCATGCCATTCTGCACGGGGATACGTCGATCATGCCCAAGCGCAAGAACTGCTGGGCAAGCTGGGTCTACACCGAGGATCGCAAGAACCAGTCGGACCGGATTGACCTGACCTATTGGATGAACCTCTTGCAGGGCATCGACGAGAACGATCCGCTGTTCGTCACGCTCAACACCGCGCGCCCGATCCGCGAGGAACTGATCTATGACCAGGTCACCTTCCGGCATCCGGTCTATGATCACGCCGCGCTGCAGGCGCAGGGGCTGATCCGGGCCATGAACGGGGCGAACAACACATGGTTCTGCGGGGCCTGGATGAAGAACGGCTTCCACGAGGACGGGCTGGCCAGCGCGGTCGACGTCGTGGAGGGGATGCGGGAGCGCAACGCGCGGGTCTTGTTGGCGGCGGAATGACCGGGCGCGTCGATCATATCGCCGGGGAGACGTTCCACGGTCGTCGCGGGGGCATCCAGAATGCCTTCCGCTATGGCGTGGACTACGTGCTTCTGGACGCGGAGCGCCCGGCGAAGGCGCCTTGGCTCTTTTCGCGCAATCGGGGGAACCTGACCTCTCTGCACGACCGCGATCACGGTGGCGCCCCGAAAGAGGGGCGTGGCGCGGCTTGGGTGCGCGACATTCTGGCCGAGCATGGGTTGCACGGGCTGGACGAGGCGAAAGTGATGCTTCTCGCCCAGCCGCGCGTTTTGGGCCATGTGTTCAACCCGGTGAGCTTCTGGCTGGTCATGCAGGGCGATGATCTGCGCGTGGTGATCGCCGAGGTGACGAATACCTTCGGGGATCGGCATTCCTACCTCTGCCATCACGAGGATCTGCGCCCGATCGGGCGTGGCGACACGCTGACGGCGCGAAAGATCTTCCATGTGTCGCCCTTCCAACCCGTCGAAGGGGGATACGAGTTCCGCTTCGACATCCGGGACGACCGGATTGGCATCTGGATCGATTACCGGTCCGAGAGCGGTGGCCTCTACGCCACGCTGACCGGGCACCGGGCGCCGCTGACCAACCGCGGCATTCTTGCCGCCAGCCTGCGTCGCCCGCTGGGAAGCCGCCGGGTGTTGGGGCTGATTCACTGGCAGGCACTGAAACTTTGGTGGAAGGGCGCGGCCTATCGCGTGCGTCCCGAACCGCCTGCCGAACATGTGTCGCGCTGACGCTCTGTGGGCGCAGGCCGATTTCAATTGAAAGAGTAATGGTATGACCTCTGTAATCTGGATCATTTCGGGCATCGTGATCGCGCTGGGTGCGGTCTGGGCCTGGTCGCGCTGGCTGGGGTTTCTTGCCCAGCGGCCCGAGGAATATTCGCAAACCGGACCGGCATTCGATATTCGCGAGCATCTGAAAGGGCCGATTTTGTGTGAAGGCGTGATCTATGGCCCGACCGGCCGCGTCACCTCGCGCTTCGTGGCCGAGATGGACGCCAAGTGGGACGGTAATACCGGCACCATGACCGAGGAGTTCCGCTACGACAGCGGCGCCACCCAGTCACGCCTGTGGACGCTGACCCTGGACGACGATGGCCAGATCCGCGCCGAAGCGCCGGACGTGGTGGGCATCGGCACCGGTCGGCAGTCGGGTGCAGGGGTGCAGCTCAAGTACCGCATCCGCCTGCCCGAGGATGCGGGCGGCCATGTGCTGGATACCACCGACTGGATGTATCTCATCGAGAACGGCGCCATCATCAACCGCAGCCAGTTCCGCAAGTTCGGGATCAAGGTCGCCGAACTCGTCGCCACTATGCGCCCGCGGGAGATGGCATGAGGGACTGGACAGGCAAACGCTACTGGCTGATCGGCGCCAGCGAAGGACTTGGCCGGGCGCTGGCGGAAGAGATGAGCCGCGCCGGGGCCGAACTGATCCTGAGCGCACGCAGTGGCGAGCGCCTTCAGGCGCTCGCAGACAGCCTGCCGGGCAAGGCCGAGGTTGTGACGATCGACGTCGGCGATCGCGCCTCGGTCGAGGCCGCGGCCAAGGCTGCCGGTGAGATCGACGGGATGGTTTTTCTGGCTGGGGTCTACTGGCCGATGCCCTCGCAGCAGGTGGATGCGGCACAGCTTGAGCAGATGTGCGACATCAATTTCACCGGCGCGGCCCGCTGCCTTGGCGCGGTGCTGCCGAAGATGGTGGCGCGAGAACGGGGGCATATCGTTCTGACCGGCTCGCTCTCGGGATTCCGTGGGCTGCCCGGGGCGGTCGGCTACGGGGCCTCGAAGGCCGGGGTGATGTCGCTGGCCGAAACGCTTTACGCGGACCTGCGCAAGACTGGGGTGGACGTACAATTGGTCAATCCGGGCTTCATCCGGACGCGCCTCACCGACAAGAACGAATTCTCCATGCCCTTCATCATGGACCCGGAACCCGCCGCGAAGATCTTTTTCGATCACATGAACACGCGCCGCTTCGCCCGGAATTTCCCCCGCGCGTTTTCACTGGTGTTCCGCCTCAGCCAGTTCCTGCCCGACTGGGCCTATTACCGGCTGTTCGGCGCGGCGGCCTGAGCCGCCGCTGCCTGTCAGCGCAGGTGATCCACGATCCGAAGGTGCTGCGCCTGGCTCTGGATATGGTCCATCCAGCGCGTCACCAGCTTGGGATCCGCAGGCGCGGTGGTGACGCCGACATGCACCTCGTGGTTCAGAACGGCCTCCACCGCCAGCGCCACGGTATGCGACACCAGCCGCGCCATGGCCGAACCGCGCATGTCGCCGAAGGCGTCCAGCACGTAAGTCTTGTCATAGACCGGCTTTCCGTCCCGCTCGGCCTTGAGTGAAACGCACAGAACCACCCGGTCCGGTTCGTCCGGATCGTAGGCGTATTTGTCCCAGAGCCCTTCCGAGATCTCCTGCAGCCGCGCCTCGCCTTCGGGGCCGGTGAGGGTTTCGATCTCGTCGAACAGGTCGGCCCAGGCCTCGCTCCAGCCATTGAGGCGCAGGGTGCCGCGCACGAAATCCTTCACCTTCCACTTCGGGTCGAACTCGTACTGCTCCATGAAGGGCAGCGAGTCGCGGTTGGGATAGACCTCGAAGGTCTCGGGGCTGGGCAACGGCGCGGTGTAGCTGGTCAGCGCGTGCCAGGGGCGTTGCACCTCGAGCTCGGTGAAGGTCCGGATCGAGCGCGAGGGCGAGCGCAGCGCCTTCAGCACGCCCAGGGGTGACCAGCTGAACTTGTACCGGAACGCGTTGGAGTGCTTCGGCACCCCGCCGCAATAGGAGGTGAAAGACAGGGTGTTGTCGCGCGAAAATGCCTTGGAGGCACGGTAATCGGCCACCAGCCAATGGGCCATCAGGTGGTCGATGCCCGGGTCGAGCCCGACTTCGTTCACCAGCCGGACGCCTGCCAGCCGCGCCCTGTTGTCCAACGCCTTCATCTCGGGTGAGACATAGCTGGAGGAGACGAAATGCGCGTGCTTCGCGATGCAAAGCTCGGCCAGCGGCACGTGCCAGTCGCCGGGCAGCATGGAAACCACCACATCCTCGGCCTTCAGGGCTTCGCCCAAGGCTTCCATGTCGAAGGCGGAAATCTTGTCCGTGAGGTCGCCAACGGCGCCCTTGGCCTTGTCCACGCTCCGGTTCCAGATCTGCACATCGTGGCCGCCCTCGATCAGTCTCCGAAGGCCGGGAATCGCGGAAAGACCCGTGCCGCACCAGTGGATCGTCATGTTATCTCTCCCGTGTCAGATTGTGTTGATATGCCGGTCGAACTCGGCCTTCGCGCGACCCCAGACCCCGGCGTCGAGCGCCGTGAGCGACTTGAGCGACGGCAAGAGTTGGGCCGCGTAGTCCTGAGAGGATTCCACCGGCAGAAGTGAGGGCAGGTTGTCGATCGCGGTCACGTCGAGCGGCGGCGCATCGTGAACGCGCAGCGCGGGTCGTTCCCAGTCGGTCACCCGGTCGTAGACCTTGATCGGCGAGAAATCCGAGGTCGGGTCGCAGGCGATATCCCCGATCACCGAAAGTGCCCGGTTCGCGGTGACTGCCTCGGCGGGCACGAAGACCGGGCAACCCGGGTTGGCGAGGATGCAGTTCAGGAAGATCTCGTGCTGCAGAACCTCGGGGAAGGGACCGCCGCTGGCGGTTTCGGCCATGTCCCAGCGGGTGGTCTCCACGCCCATCCGGGTGCAGAGATCGGCCGCCCCGGTGCCCACGCGCCCCAGCGCGCCGATGATGATCGCTCTCGGCGCGCGCTCCGTGGCCGTGGCCATTTCGGCGGACAGTTCCGCCACCAAGGCATCCGAACTGGGGTAGACGCCGACCGGCCCGGCGATTCCGCCCTGCCGCTGCGCCGCCCAGCATTTCAGCGCCACCGCTGCCCCGGCGAACCCGGCCCAATAGCCGAAGGCCGCGACGCGACGGCCGCTCTCGTCCACCAGGTACTCCAGGTCGTAGAGTGCGCCGCCGCCGGTCTTGAAGCGCTTCAGAAGGTCGCGCCCGGCGGGCTGCCCCTTGAAGGCATGGCCGAACATGATGTGCCGGTGCCGCAGGGGCGTTCCGTCTTCGGGCAGTTCCTTGAGGCCGAAGACGATGGCATCCTCGGGGGCATCGGTCCACGCGCCCTCGGGCGCGATTTCGCAGCCCGCCTCGCGAAACCCGTCGATTGGGATCGCGCGCTGGCTGCCGTCTTCCACAGTGACGCGGATGCCCTGGCGGATCAGCTCCGCCGCGCCGTCGGGCATCAGGCCTACGCGTTCTTCATGCGGGCGCTGCTCGGCCCGGACCCAGAGATGTGTCATGGCTGTCTTTCCGTTTTGCCGTGTTGCTAGGCCAATCGCGCCCCGTGGGCAATGGAAAGAGGTTCCGAACAGGGGATCCCATGCGCCGATCGGAAACGCGGTGGCGCAAATGGCGGCAGGTCGGTCGCGGTTGGGTGATTACGTCGCGCCCCGGAGTGATCTAAAGTGCCGCGCGACAGGGAGGAAACCGATGTCCGAGACGATCCGATTCACTTTGGACGGCCGCGAGGTCGAGGCCCGCGCGGGCGAAACCATCTGGGAAGTCGCCAAGCGCGAAGGCACGCTGATCCCGCATCTGTGTCACAAGGATGCGCCGGGCTACCGGTCGGACGGAAACTGCCGGGCCTGCATGGTCGAGATCGAGGGCGAGCGCACGCTCGCCGCCTCCTGCATCCGGACGCCGACCGAAGGCATGGTGGTCTCCGCCGCCTCAAACCGCGCTGACACCGCGCGCAAGATGGTCATCGAGATGCTTCTGGCCGACCAGCCCGAGCGCGACGCGGCCCATGACAAGTCTTCGCACCTCTGGGGCATGGCCGAGGGGCAGGGCGTTTCCGAAAGCCGCCTCCCGACGCTCGAGGCCGACCGGATCCCGCTTCTGGATGACAGCCACGTGGCGATGCGCGTCAACCTGGATGCCTGCATCCAGTGCGGGCTTTGTGTCCGGGCCTGTCGCGAGATTCAGGTGAACGACGTGATCGGCATGGCCGGTCGCGGCCACGATGCCTATCCGGTTTTCGACATGGACGATCCGATGGGCGCCTCGACCTGCGTGGCCTGTGGCGAATGCGTTCAGGCCTGCCCGA
>JABURR010000032.1 GCA_014762635.1 Paracoccaceae bacterium | reverse complement strand
GCCCGCTCTACGACATTGGGCTCCTGACCACGGCCGATCGTGCGGCCTTTGCGGCCTATTCCTGCACACCCTGCGCGTCATCGCCGACCAAATGAATAATCGCGGGATCCGCACACGTCGCGGCGCACTGTGGCATGTCTCCAACGTTCGCAACCTGATCCGACGGATCGAGGCGCTGCGCCGCACAGGCGCTGAGCCAGTCGCACAAAAATCCAACGGTTCAGGAAACTTGCGTTGTTGGTGCTGCATGGCAGCAATGCAGGCTTGTCGATTGTGCAAATGCAGCATTAGCTTACCTTCAATCGTGTCGACGCAATCCGGCGCCGGCTGCAATCAGGAGGCTCACATGGCCTACGCAAACATCGACCTCGCGCGCCTCGACGGCTTCGGGCTGAAAGCGCGCTATCATCAGATCCTCGACACGCTCGCCGAGCGTGCCGCCCGCCGCGCCGTCTACCGAAAGACGGTGTCCGAACTGCAATCGCTGAGGGATCGCGACCTGGCCGATCTCGGCTTCCACCGCAGCGAAATCGCACGCATCGCGAATGAGGCCGCCTACGGCGCCTGACCGAACACCCATCGGGGCCCTTCTCCTCCCTTGAGGCCCTGACATTGGCGGCGGCACCAACCTCCCTGGTGTCGCCGCTCTTTTGTTGGGCTACAACTTGGCAAATGGATTTCCGTAGGGAATTGGGTTCTCTACTTGCCCTCACCTTGCATTCTTTGCGCGACGGCCAAAGCGCACTTCGATCAAGGACCAACTTTTGACATCGATCATGCATGGACGATAGCATCTTCCCGAACTGCCTGCACTCGGGTGACACGCATGACCATTGGCTCGACTCTGGAAATCAGGCAGACTTATAGGCTTGCCATGACGCCTCAGTTGCGTCAGGCGATCGGAATGCTGCGCCTAAACAACAGCGAGCTTCGGGCCCATCTGAAGGCGCAGATCGGGACCAATCCGCTTATAGAGATACGCCAGGCTGACGGGGGGGGCGAAAATCGCGCACCGGCCCGGGGAGGCAGCGGTTCTCTTGGGGCGGGGGATGCCGGAATGGCGCTGACCAATGCACCCGCCGCGGCGGACAGCCTGCAGTCTTCCATTTTGCAGCAGATTCAACTCGCGATCCGGGATCCGAGGCGCCAAACCATTGCCATCGCATTCCTCGATGCGCTGGAGCCCTATGGTTGGCTCGGGCGGGAGCTCGAGGCGATTGCTGACGAGTGCGATTGCAGTTTCGAAGATGCCGAAGCGGTTCTGGCAGTCCTTCAGGGGTTCGAACCTTCTGGGATTTTTGCGCGCTCGCTCAAGGAATGCCTGTCGCTCCAGGCGCGGGATGAGGGTCCGCTTGATCCGATCATGGAAACCGTGCTGGGCCGTTTGGACCTGGTTGCGGCGGGTGACCTTGCGCCGTTGGCCGAGGTTTGTGGCTGTGATGTCGAGGCCATCGAGCTCCGGTTGCGCCGACTCCGCGGTTTTGACCCGAAACCGGGCGCGCGGTTCCAGGAAGACGGATTGCCTCCGCGTGGACCAGATCTGACGCTGGAACGGGTGTCGGGAGCCTGGCAGGTAAAGATGAACAGCTCTACCTTGCCGATGGTGGTCGTAAGCCAAGACGCTGCCTGGGATCAGGACGTCCGCCAGTTGTATCTTGCCGAGGCGCAGACGATTGCCAGTGGCTTGATGCGTGCCGTGGAACTGCGGAATGCCAACACGCTTTCGGTCGCGGCCGAGATCGTCAGGCGCCAAACCATGTATCTCTCCCGGGCGTCGGAGGCGCTTGTCCCGTTGACCCGCAAGGATGTCGCGGAGGCCGTCTCGCTCCATGAAAGCACGGTCAGCCGTGTCACCAGCGGGATGACCATCGACACGCCGCGTGGGGTTCTCGAACTCGCGAAGCTGTTCTGCCGCGGACTTGCGGCACCCGGTGACGCCGAGGCCGTTTCGGTGGATGCCGTGCAAGACCGGATTGCCGCTATGATCCGGGCCGAGCCCGCGGGTCGACCTCTGAGCGATGAGCTCATCACAACGCTTCTGCGGAAGGAAAAGATAGAAATTCAGAGGCGGACGGTCGCCAAGTATCGCGGGCTTCTGGGCATTCCGAGTTCATCCGTTCGCAGGCGTGCGGCCAGTAAGAACCCTGACGCGTGAAAAGCCTCCATCGATGCGTGAATATCACGCAACCCCGTAATCGCTGATACGGCTCTTCACGCAGGGAATTGGTTTATGCTTTGAAACAAGAGCGTTTTTCGTATCCCGCGAGGGCGGGAAAACTTGGCACGGTTCGTGCATGTAGCCAGCTATCGGGCGAACCACGCCTGCAGGAAACGGAAATATCGAACTGATGTTCAATAAAGGGAGTTCCGATAGATGAAAACCATGTCTCGTCTCTTGGCGGTGTCGGTCTTGGCCATGGCCACCGCTGCCCCAATTGCCAACGCTCAGGACCTCATTGTAGGCTTCACGCAAGATGCGGCCACACTTGACCCGGGCAACCACCGCAACCGGGAAACCGAAACCATCATCCGCAACATGTTCGACGGGATCCTCACCCGGGATTCCGCGATGAGCATCCAGCCCGAACTGGCGGCCTCCTACACGCAGGTTTCGCCAACGGTCTACGACTTCAAGATCCGTGAAGGCGTGAAATTCCACGACGGATCGAACATGACGGCGGAAGACGTCAAGTTCACGCTCGATCGCCTGACCCGGGAAGGCGCGATGGGTAATGACCAGACCAGCCCGCGCAAAAGCCTTCTTGGCCCGATCGAGAGCGTCGAGGTCACCGATGCGACCACGGTCCGCGTTACCCTGTCCGAGCCTTGGCCGTTGCTGCCCGCGATGCTGCCCTTCCAGGAAATCGTCTCCAAGAACTTCGTCGAGACGGTCGGCACCGAAGGCATGGCGACCCAGGCCAACGGAACCGGTCCGTTCAAACTGGTGGACTGGCGCAAGGGCGACTCCATCATCATGGAGCGTTTCGATGACTACTACGGTGGCGCGGACGGCATTCAGCCGGCCGGGAAGGCATGCGTGGATCGCGCTATCTTCAAGATCATTCCGGAATCCGCCTCGCGTGTCGCGGCGCTTCTTGCCGGGGACGTTCATATCATCAACGAACTGCCGCCCTTCGCGGTGGAGCAGGTGAAGAACAGCCAAACCGCTGACGTCATGACCGTTAACGGAACCCGCAGCTTCTTCATCGCGATGAACCTCGAAGGCGAGACCTTCGACGACATCCAGGTTCGCCAGGCTGTGGCACACGCCCTCGACAAGGACCTGATCATCGATCGCATCCTTGGCGGCAACGCTGCGTCGATCTCGGGCATTCTCAGCCCCGACGCCTTCGGCAAGAACACCGATCTGCCGGAGTACAGCTACGATCCTGAAAAGGCCCGTGCGCTTCTGGCCGAGGCCGGGTTCCCCGATGGTATCGAAGTCACGATGGACACGACCGGTGCCTTCAAGGACACCGCCGAGGCCGTCGCGTCGCTTCTGACCCGTGCCGGGATCAACACCAAGGTCGCCGTTGGCGAAGCCGCAATCCTCAACGAGAAGTGGCGTACCCAGGGCGGACCCAAGGAAGGTGACATGTACTTCACCTCCTGGGGCAATGGCTCGCTCGACCCGCAGGGCATCTTCGTCCCGACCCACGTGACCAACGCGCGTGGCAACTCGGCAGGCTACTCGAGCGACAAGGTGGACGCCCTGCTTGACGCCGCCGCGACGGAAGTCGACCGTGAGAAGCGCGCGGCCATGTACCAGGAGGCCGAGGCCATCGCCAACGCGGATCTGCCCTACGTCTACCTCTGGGTGCCGCAGGACATCTACGGCGTTTCCAAGCGTCTCAGCGGGTGGCAACCCAGCCCCGACAGCCGCATCAATCTGCACGATGCCTGTCTGAACTAAGACCACTCCACCGGGGAGGAGCCCATATGTCACTGGCACGGTTCATAGAGCGTCTGCTGCAACTAATTCCGGTGCTATTGGGCGTGAGTGCGATCGTCTTCGTGATGATCACGCTCACCCCGGGCGACCCGGTGGAAATCATGATCGGGGATCAGATCGTGACCCCCGAACAGGAAGAGGCCCTGAGACGGGATCTGGGCCTCGACCGCCCCATGCTTGAGCGGTTCGGGCTGTTTCTCGGAAATGCCGTTCAAGGTGACTTCGGCGAGAGTTTCTATCATCGCCGCCCGGTCGCCGAAGTGATCGCCGAACGCCTTCCGGCCACGATCGAACTCAGTCTCGTGGCGCTGCTGGTCGCACTTTTCACGGCGATCCCGTTGGGGGTGCTGGCTGCGATCAAGAAGAACTCGATCTTCGACCGCATGGCCACTGTAGGCTCGCTGCTGGGCGTGTCGCTTCCCGGATTCTGGTTCGGGATCCTGCTGCTGATGCTCTTCGCAGTGCATCTGCAGATCCTGCCGGTCTCGGGGCGGATCGGGTTTTCGAGTGAGATCGAACCGATCACCCATTTCCTTCTGATCGATACCCTGCTGCGCGGGCGGCCTGATGCCTTCCTCGACGCGCTGTCCCATATCATCCTGCCCGCGATCACCCTCGGCCTGCCGATGACGGCGATCCTGATGCGTGTGACGCGAACCTCGATGCTCGAGGTGCTGCGGCAGGACTACATCACATTCGCCGAGGCCAAGGGCCTCTCGCGCCACCGGATCCTGTGGCGCCACGCGCTCAAGAACGCGCTGATCCCAACGGTTTCGGTGGCCGCGATCGAAACCGGCTCCTTGCTCGGGGGCAACATGATCGTCGAGACCGTCTTCGGCTGGCCCGGTCTCGGGCGCCTGGTGGTCGAAAGCATCTTCGTGAGAAACTATCCACTCGTTCAGGCGGCCGTGCTGTTCTACGCCGTGACCTACGTGCTGCTGAATTTCATCGCGGACATCCTCTACACCGTCCTGAACCCGCGGGTGAAGCTATGACGGCCGTCATGAGAGAAGGGGAAGCCGTGGCAAACACAGCTGCCGCCGAAGAAAGCATCTTCCGCCGCAACCTGCACTCCTTCGCCGAGAACCGCCTCGCCCTAGGAAGCGCGATCGTGGTTCTTCTCTTCGTGCTCATGGCCATCTTCGCGCCGCTGATCGCGCCGCATGATCCGGCCGAGACGGATCTTTTCCGTCGCCTTCAGCCGCCTGCCTGGATGCCGGGCGGGGAATGGAGCTACCTGCTGGGCTGCGATGCTCTGGGCCGGGATATCCTGTCGCGCATCATCTACGGTGCGCGGATCTCGATCTTCATCGGGGCTGCCGTGGTCATGGTTGCCACGACCATCGGGATCATGGCGGGGCTTGCCGCAGGCTACTTCCGCGGTTGGGTCGATGTCCTGATCTCCCGCGTCGTGGATATCCTTCTTGGCTTTCCCTACCTGATCTTTGCCATTGGCCTGATGGCCATGATGGGACCGGGCCTGATCAACATAATCCTGGCGCTCGTCTACAAGGAATGGGTCATTCCCTGCCGGGTGGTCCGGGGTGAAACCCTCGTAACCCGCGAGTTGGAATACGTGGAGGCCGCGCGGGCGCTGGGCGCTTCTGGCAAGCACATCATGCTGCGCGAGATCCTTCCGAACATTCTGTCGCCTGTGATCGTCGTCTCCACCATTCGCATGGCTCATGTCATCATCCTCGAAGCGAGCCTCAGCTTCCTTGGGCTCGGGGTCCAGCCGCCAACGGCTTCCTGGGGCGCCATGGTAGCGGATGGGCGTGCCTTCATCCTTCAGGCCTGGTGGGTCAGCACATTCCCGGGCGTTGCGATCCTCCTGCTTGTTCTCGCGATCAACGTGGCCAGCCAGGGCCTCCGCGACGCGTTCGACCCGAGGTTTCACGAATGAACATCGAGAACCAACAGAACCTGTTGCAGGTCGAGGGTCTGCGGACCGTATTCGAGACCCGCGCCGGAACCGTCTGCGCCGTCGATGGTGTGAATGTCACAGTGCGACGCGGCGAATGCCTCGGTGTCGTGGGCGAGTCCGGCTCCGGCAAGAGCGTGACTTTCGGCTCTGTTATGGGGTTGATCCGATCGCCCGGTCGCATCGACGCGGGCAGGATCCTGTTCGACGGAAAGGACCTGCGCGAACTGGACGCGCGGCAGATGCGGGCGATCCGCGGCCGCGACATCGCGATGACCATGCAGGATGCGCTGACCGCGCTCAATCCGGCCCTGACGGTTGGCGAACAGCTTGCCGAGGTCATGGAAGCGCATGACGGCGACCTGCCGACCGGCCGCTCGGCCCGCAAGCGGGCAATCCGCGAACGCTCGGCCGAGATGCTGGGCCTCGTGGGGATCCCGTCGCCCGATACGCGTCTGCGGCAATATCCACACGAATTCTCGGGCGGGATGCGGCAGCGGATCATGATCGCGATCGCACTGGCCTCGCGCCCGAGGTTGCTGATTGCCGATGAACCGACGACCGCGCTTGACGTGACGATCCAGGCCCAGGTCCTGGAGCTGATCAGCGATATTCGCGCCAAGCTGGGGATGAGCGTTGTGCTGATCACCCACGACCTTGGCGTGGTCTCGGAATACTGCGACCGGGTCATGGTCATGTACGCCGGTCAGATCGTCGAACAGGGCGCCACCGCTGACGTGGTGTGCCGGCCGAAGCACCCCTACACGAAGGGTTTGCTGGGGTCGCTGCCTCGGCTTTCCCTTCGGGGTCAGGCCATCAACCCGATCGAGGGCCAGGTGCCGGAACTCATCAATCTGCCGAAACAGTGTCGCTTCTACTCCCGTTGCCGCGAGCGCGCGCCGGAGTGTTTGCAGGTGATCGGGATGCAGGACGCTGGAAACGGTCAATTCGCGCGTTGCATCCGCGTGAAGGGGGAGGACATCAAATGAGTGGAACCGCAGAAGCCGCACCGCTCATTTCCGTCGAGAATCTCGAGAAGGCATACCTTGGTCGGTTGAGCATCGCCGACAGGCTGACCGGGAGGACCCACACCGTGGTTCAGGCGGTCAACGGGGTCTCCTTTGACATCAAGCGTGGGGAAATTCTCGGCCTGATCGGCGAAAGCGGATGCGGGAAATCCACGCTGGGACGTTCGATCCTGCGCCTGCAGGAACCCACAGCCGGTCGTGTGACCTTCGACGGCCAGGACGTGACCGCGCTGTCGCCGTCCGAGATGAAGGCCATGCGCCGCCGGATGCAGATCATCTTCCAGGATCCCTATGCCTCGCTCAATCCGCGGCGCACCGTGGCCGAGATCGTGGGCCTGCCCTTGCAGCTTCATGGTCTTGCCAAGACGGCCTCCGAAGCCCGGGATCTCGTCGCCGAGATCGTGGCCAAGGTGGGTCTCAAGACCGCGCATATGGACCGCTATCCGCATCAGTTCTCGGGTGGGCAACGCCAGCGGATCGGGATAGCCCGGGCCTTGGTCAGCCACCCGGAATTTATTGTGTGCGACGAACCGGTCTCGGCGCTCGACGTGTCGATCCAGGCCCAGATCATTCAATTGCTCATGGACCTCAGGCGCGAGATGGGGCTGACCTATCTGTTCATTTCGCATGATATCTCGGTTATCGGCTACCTCAGCGATCGGGTCGCGGTGATGTACCTCGGCGAGATCGTCGAGTTGGGCACCGTCGACGCGGTCCTTTCGAACCCGCGCCATCCCTACACGCAGAGCCTGATGTCCGCCGTGCCGGAAGTGGACAATCCGGGCCAAAGGCAGCGCGTGCGTCTGACCGGGGATCTTCCGTCGCCGCTATCTCCGCCGTCCGGGTGCAAGTTCCACCCGCGGTGTCCGCTCGCCACGGATGTTTGCAGAACCTCCGTGCCCAAGCCGGAGTCGGTCGGTGCAAATCACACGGCTGCCTGCCACAGGCTTGCGGAGAACCTTTCTCTTCTGGAGACGGAACCCGCATGACCTCTTGGCGCCCGGTACCTGCATCCGTTCCCACCTTGACGGGGTCGCCCGAAGAAAGAGGGCGGCAGCAGGCCGAGAGCGCACCGCAGGAAGAAGTGCGCGCCGCGATCCGAACGCGGCTCGAGGCCGCGCGAAAGGGAAGTGGCCTTGGTAGCGTGTCGTGCGACTATCTGAAGAAGCAATGGCGCTTCAGCTTTCGCCATTGCCGCACTGCGATGGCGGAACTATCCGGAATCGCGCAAGGGTTTGGTATTTCCCAAGAAGACCTCTTCACGCATCAGCATCTGGGCATTCTGGCCGATCTGGCAAGAACGCAACCCGTCGATGAGGATGGCTGCAGTGCCTGGGCGGTGACGGATGGACCCGACGGCCCAATGGTGGTCAAAAACAGGGACTTTTCCGGCAAACATCTCGGGATCCAGCGGATCTTCCGGCACGAGGGCCCCGACCTTGTGCATGGGCCGATACTTTGCCTTGGCAGCCTTGGCAGCCCCGGCGCCTATTCGAGTGGGATGAATGCCGCCGGTCTTGCGGTCGTGGATACCCAGGTTGGTGTGCGCCACCACGGTACGGGTTGGGTTCGTTATTTCCTGATGACGGAAATCCTCGCGAGATGCACGACGGTCGAAGACGCCATCGGATTCATCAGATCCGTGCCACACGCCGGCGGCGGAACTCTGGTGCTTGGTGACAGGGGCGGCGCCGTCGCGGCCATTGAGCTTGCCGCCTTCTCGGTCGCGGTCGATCATGTGGCACCCGTTTTCCGGACCAATCATTTCGTTTCCGCGGAGCTCGTGGATGAAACGCTTCTGAGTGCGAAAAGTCGAATTGATGACACCTCGGCGGTCCGGTTTTCGGGGCTTGAGGCAACCTTGCCGGGCAAGGCCTGGGATGCCGCCTCGGCGGTGGATCTGATGTCGGGGCATGGCCCCAAGGCGGCGCTCTGCCAACACCGGGGTCAGGGTGAAACCCAGACAATCGCGTCGGTAGTTTATTGTTGTCGCGATGCCGTGATGTATGCTTGCCTCGACAATCCATGCTCGGGGTCCTGGCAACGCATTTCCCTTGCGACCTGACCCGGAGGTTCAGGTGGGGCAGAGGGTGGCAGACTATTCTCGGGAACTGATCGGTGAACACGGAAGCATCCAGACCCTGCGCGATTTGATCGCGCGGGTGGCGCGCAGCCCGGCCCGCACGGTTCTGATCTACGGCGAAACCGGGACCGGGAAGGGGCTCGTTGCCCGTACGATCCATCGGCTCTCGTCGCGCACCTCCCAGGAATTCGCGGATATCAACTGTGCTGCGATCCCTTCGAGCCTCATGGAATCCGAGCTTTTCGGCCATGAGAAGGGGTCCTTCACCGGGGCAGTCGAGCGCAAGATCGGCTTGGTCGAGGCCGCCAATGGCGGAACGATCTTTCTGGACGAGATCCGGGAAATGGAACTGACCCTTCAGGCGAAGCTGCTCAGCCTGCTTGACTCGCATCAGTTCCGCCGGGTCGGGGCCGTCCGCTCCACCAAGGTCGACGTGCGCTTCATCGCGGCCACCAACAAGGTGCTCTTGTCCGAGGTTCGATCAGGTCATTTCCGCGAGGACCTCTACTACCGCTTGCAGGTCGTGGCCCTGAACATCCCCCCGCTGCGGGAACGCGGCGAGGATATCCTGCTTCTCACGAGGCACTTCATCGACAAGTACAACGTACAATACGGGCGCAATATCCGTGGGATCAGCGACGAAGCCAGCGAAATACTTTTGAAATACCCCTGGCCCGGAAATGTACGTGAACTCGAAAACCTCATCGAGCGGATCTTCATCCTGGAAGACGATAACGAGGTTCTTCCGCGCCACCTTCCGGATCGGATCCTGCGCACCGTGCGTGCGGGTGCGCGCACGGTTCCGGCGCCCACCGCCGAAGTGACCTCCGAGGTTGGTTTGAACTCCGGCTTCTACGAAGCGACGGCACAATTTCAGAAGCAATTGATCGAGGCCGCGCTCTCCGCCGCCGACAACAACCAGCAGGAGGCCGCCGCCGCCCTGCAGATCAGTCGCCACGCCCTTCGGCACCAGATGATCAAGCTCGGAATGCGCGACGCGTGAAACTCGCAATGCTCCGCGCGGAAATCGCGCACATGCGCGATCTTACGTCTCCATACAGCAATAAAATCATGCGATAACAGACTTCTATCAGGTCTTCAGAACTTGGCATGCTTCATGCATGTAAGGGCCAAATGAAACGTGGAGACCGCCATGAAGTCGCTCAAGATCATCTGCCCGAACGGCCACCTTGGGTTTGCGCCGCTCAAGAAGGAAAGCTTCTACCTCGGCGTGGCCGAGAAGCCCGACTACATCGCCGCGGATTCCGGTAGCGATGACATCGGCCCGGTTCCCCTGGGCAGCGATACCTGCGCCAGCCCCAAGGCCTGGCAGCGTCACGACCTGGAGGTCATGCTTCTGGCCGCGCGTGACCTTGGTGTCCCGATGTTGATCGGCTCGGCCGGAGACACCGGGTCGAACTCCCGGGTCGACATGTATGTCGAAATGATCCGCGACATCGCCCGCGAACACGATCTGCCGTCATTCCGCATCGGCTGGTTCTACTCGGAACTCGACAAGGACATGGTGCGCACGAAGATCCAGACCGGCTCTACGATCCAGGGCCTGGATAATCGCGACCCGCTGACCGAAGCGGAACTGGACACCACCACGCGCATTGTTGCCATGGCCGGTGCCCACCCCTACCAGGCGCTGCTCGCAAGGGGCTGCGACGTGATCATCGGCGGTCGGTCCTCGGACAGTGCCATCTTCGCGGCCTGCGCGCTGCACCACGGCTTCCCCGAAGCGCAGTCCTACTATCTTGGCAAGGTGCTTGAATGCGCTTCGTTCTGTGCTGAACCCTACGGCGCAAAGGAAACCGTGCTTGGTGAGGTGACCCAGGATTGGGTGGAAGTCACCGCCATGCATCCCGGCCAGCGCTGCACCATCGCCTCGGTTGCCGGGCACGCCATGTACGAGCGGTCGAACCCGTTCCACGAATACGTGGCTGGTGGCCTGCTGGACATGACCGATTGCCACTACGAGCAGGTTTCAGAAAAGACGACCCGCGTCACCGGCATGAAGTTCATCCCGGCCGAGGATTTCCGGGTGAAGCTCGAAGGCTCGGGCAAGCTGGGCGAGCGCTTTGTCGGCATGGCCGGTATCCGCGACCCCTATACCATCGCGAATGTCGATGCGGTGATCGACTGGGCGCGTGCCCAGGTCATAGAACGCTTCGGCCCCGATGGCTGGGAACTGCATTACAACGTCTTCGGCCGTGACGGCATCATGGGCGAGATGGAGCCCATGCGCGATAAACCCTCGCACGAGCTCCTCGTCGTCGTCCAAGGGGTCGCCCCGACCATGGAGATGGCCGAAGAGGTCGCGATCACTGGCACCCGGCAGCTTTTCTATGCGCGGCTTCCCGACGTGAAGGGAACCGCGGGCGGCGTCTCCTTCGCCTTCGACGAGGTGATGCAGGCAAGCCCCGCCCATACCTGGACGGTGAACCACACGATGTCGGTGGCCGATCCGCTTGAAATCTTTCCGCTCCACACCGCCGAAGTCGGCGCCTGATCCCGGAGACGACCCATGTCCGTCAAGAAACTCACCGAACTCGCAAAGACGATCCGGAGCAAGAACGCCGGAACCGACAAGATCACCTTTGACGTGATCTTCCGCGAATCCGAGGCCTATGAGCTGGTCAAGCGTTCGGGCGCCCTCAGCCGTGGGTCGGTGGCGCAGATCCTGAAGATCGACCCGGCACGCATCACCGATTTCGTGGAATACGATCCGGCCTACGCCATCAAGTTCACCATTCTGCGTGAACGCCCCAGCGGTAGCCCGGGTGACGGGGACATCTTCGGCGCCCAGCAATACGCGCCATTCCTCGACGTCGAAATCGACACCAACGCCTGAGCCCCAGAGGGAACTTCCATGCCATATGACCAGTCGTCGCCCGAGCTTGCCAGCTTCACCTGGTCCGACCCTTTCTTGCTGGAGAGCCAGCTGAGCGAAGAAGAGCGGATGCTGTCGGAGGGGGCGCGGG